>CAYWHP010000038.1:0-37206 GCA_964457845.1 uncultured Porphyromonadaceae bacterium
TGGCCTCGTAAACCTTGATCGGACCACCGGCACCCTTGCGGCCTGCGAGGTACGGTTTGCGCTGGCCATCGAAAGTTTCGGGGTTGTTCTGGTCGTACTTCAGGTAATTGTTGTAGGCGTATGCGATAACAAGGAAATAGTACTTTTTGAAGTTTACCAGCGTGCGGATGCCTTCGGCGAACAGATCCTCTTCCAGAACAAAAGTGTGGCCAATTCCTTCATCGGCGCCCTGAACCTCGACGACAGGCATATTGGCTTCTATATCCGGATTCCAGTGGTAATTTATAATTCTTCCGACCCCGTCGCGCACATCACATTGGTAGACGATTCTGGCTAGATTGGTGTTATGCGTGGTCGCATCATTAATGGAGACGGAGCTTGTTTTGAACTGCCAGACCTGATATCCCTGAAAATTATAGTTGACATCGCAATCCGGTTTGTCGAGCGGGCAAACGATGAAGGGATCGCGTTCCTGGTACACCTCCATGAAGTTGTTTGAGGAGGGCTTGTTCCAGATATGAAAGATGAGTTTCTGGTCCTGTTCCACAATGGTCAGCTCCGGAGCATCCGGACCGTCGATCACCTTGAAGCAGTTTTCGAAGAGACGCTGCGCTTTTTCGTCTTCCTGAAGCAGTAAAACAACAGAGGCCCAAGGAGTTCCGTCGTAGGAACGGGCCCAGGTGACGCCTGTGGTGATATCGTTTATTGCACCAGGTTCCAGAACGAACGGACCTGAAGATTCAACAAACCGCCTGTCGCCCGGTTCGTTTCCTGCCGTTTCTTCGGTCCAGAAGGGCATCGGAATGCCACCCTGACCCCAGCCACACGGGTCGGAATCGGCGGGAAACATGAAATCGGTAATGGGTCCGATCCCGCCTCCCGACGGATGGGCATTCCCGAAATAGCGCATGCGTTCGTTATCTTTCCAGTATCCCCTGAGGAAATTGTAATACTCCGGTGCTGTATTGGGGTCGCCTGTTACAGCAGCCGTGTTGATGTAATATACGAAGCGCCGCATGCCCCAGCGCTCATTGTCGACAATGCCGTCGCCAAAATTCAGACCGTTGATGTTGCCGTTCAGGATACAATCGTTGCAGATGAGGTTCCTCTGGTCGTCATAACTAGTGCAGTCGTCTTTTCCGTTCGAATCCTGATAAGGGCCTTCGAAAAAGTCGATGCCGATTGAAGGTGGGCTGGCGCCATATGCCCAGGCTTCACCCTGGCCATCGACATCCTGTCCGTTGTAGTAGTACCCAATGCCCTTGGTAACATGGCAACCGGTATAATCGTCGTATGCCCAGCCCAGGGCGCCGTCGGCATAAACGCCGAAATAGGTATCAATCAGGGTATATGTCGAACGGTTGATGAGTGCATAGTTGTAGAAGCTCATGTCGTTGACGGCATCGTTGGTTGAAAATTCGAATGCCTGTGCACGGATCTCCATTCCGATTGCTTCGCCGTTGCTTTCGTGGTGAATGTTCCCACGGTCGTTATAAACCCACCAGAGGGTTCCGTCACCGAAAACTCTGGGGCGTCGCTGTTCACGGGAGGTACCGCAGGGGAGGATCCCATCCAGGTCGTAAAAAGGATAATCGCCGTCGGCCGGATTATACAGGCCGTCGTCGTTATTGTCCCAGAAGGGGGCCAGGTAAAAATCATATCCTGCTGCCGCATCGGCATGTGCCGGCCAGTCGGTGATCACCTGAGGGATTGAATAGCCCTTGAATTCTTTGTCACGTGCCTCCGCATCTGCACGGTACCAGGTACGGAATTTTTCTACCATGAAACGGGAGATCTCCCAGTGCCGGTCGTACTGGTAGCACACCTCAACGTCAGTCGTACCCCTTGCATTCCCGGTTGTAACCAATGGCCCGGGGAAATAGTCAACCCCGCCGCTCCGGTATCGGACCGCACAAAGCTTGAGCTGGCCGTTGACGTCGGTGCCGCCAACCCAGATTCCTCCATTCCACAGAGCCGTTTTCCCGGAACCCTTTGGGACCTCGTATCTCGACACTTTGAAGTCCCACCACATGTCACCTCCGGTATGGATAATCGTGGAAACGTTGTTCAGATTGATTTCGGTTGAAGTTTTACCCGGACTGCATGCAGCTGTCAGACCTTTTACGGTATTCATGCTGGCACGGTACTGCTCCTTGCTGGTCTGAAGCGGCTGGGTTTGGCCGGGAACGGCCAGAAACAGGACCCATAAAGTGAAGAGGAATTTTCTCATCAAAGGATTTCTTGAGCATGCTCTTCCATTTCGTAGGGCACGGTTATATCCACACGGGTTCCGGCCGCATCCCCTTTTTCGTCGAAGATATCGGTGATGTTGACTGCTAATGGCTTGTTGGTAATGGAGTTATAAAGTCGAATCCGTTTCTCGATGTTTGCCAGACCTCTGGATTTGTGCCCGGAACGTTCCCGTATGGCTCTGGCCCGTTCTCTGCCGATGCCGTTATCGGCAATCCGAATTTGCATATAATCGGTATGATCGGTTATGATGACTTCGAGCAACCCCTTGTGTTTTGTAAGCTGCAACCCATGAAGGATAGCATTTTCGAGATAGGGCTGCAGGAGCATCGGGGGAATCCGCACCATATTCTGGTCGATTGAATTATCGACCCGGATATCCAGATCGAATTTTTTACTGAAGCGCATATGTTCCATTTTAAGGTAAAGCCTGATCATTTCAAGCTCCTCATAAAGGGTAATATAGTTATACTGCGAGTATTCAAGAACTTTACGCATCAGGGAAGAGAAGTTGGACAGGTAATAATTGGCCGAATCGACATCATTTTTCAGGACAAAATTCTGGATGGAGTTAAGTGAGTTGAAAATAAAATGGGGGTTCATCTGCGATCGCAGGGCAAATTTCTGTGACCGGATCAGCTCGTTGGTTGTGGTGAGCAGCCTTTTTTCCATTTCATGTTTGTTCCTGAGACTATTGATTCTTAAAAAGATGATTGTTGCGAGGATAAGAATCGCGGTTAGTGCGGTGAGAATCTGGAAAAGGCTGGTTTGGTACCATGCCGGAACAATGATGATGGTAGCTACCAGTTCGGGACTGCGCACGCCAAGGCTGTTGGTTCCGGTTATTTTAAGATTGTAGTGTCCGGGAACCACATTCCTGTAATCCACCTGGTGCTGTCCGGGAGGCAGTTGAATTTTGCTCTTATCTGAGTTTTCGAGAAAACAGGAAAACTGATTTTTAAATGGATTCAGGTAATCCATCACGGAAAAAGTAACGCTGAAGGTATTGTCTGTTGAAGGTATCCTGATGGTATCTGAAACCGGAATCTGATAGGTAGCCCTGGCTCCGTGCACGGTTATTCCTGTAATCCGGGTTTCGGGGACTTTTGAAGTCCGCAGGGTGGTTTGGGGGAAGAAGGCTATTACCCCGTTTACGCCTCCAAGAAATACTTCTCCGTCGGCGCCTTCGCAAATCGAGTTTTTGTTGAATTCATTGCTGAGCAGGCCATCCTGGACGTCGAAATTGGTGAATTCGTCATTGCGGTGATCGAACCTTGAAAGACCGTTATTGGTGGTAATCCAGAAGATACCATCATGATCCTCGTATATTCCATAAACAACATCATCACAAAGTCCGTCCGCGGTGGTGTATCGTTCAAATGTGCCCGATGCGGGATCGAAACTGCAGAAGCCTCCGCCATTGGTGCTCACCCATATTACTCCCTGAGAATCCCGAAAAATGCCAAAAATGTAACTGATGCTCACAGTTGTTGCATTTCCGGGTACAGGCAGGTGGTTTTTCCACATGCCGGTTTCCTCGTTGAATTCATTCAGGCCGTATTGTGTGGCAACAAGGAAGTTGCCCGGGTTTACCTCGAAAATTCCCAGGCAATAATTGTTGCTGAGGGTGTTTGGGTTTTCCGGGTCATGAAAATAATTGGTAAAAGTACCCGTGTTGTTGTCGTATCGGCTGAGTCCCTGATTGGTTGCAAACCAATAATACCCGCGTGAATCTTTTATTATGTCCCATATTATCGCACCGGCAATGGAATTGCGTGTGTTATCGGGCATAAATGCCTTATTTCCATTGGTTTCGGTATTGAATCTGTTTAATCCAAAGCGTGTGCCGATCCATACGTAGGGAGGATCGCTGAAGAGGTCGCTTATTTGGTTGTTGCTAATGGAATTTAGGACGTTGTCATCATGGCTGATGAAACGGCTTGTTTTATTTTCCCGGTTCCAGACCATTACCCCTTCCTGTGTTCCGAACCAAAGGGTGCCCGGATTTGGTTCAACAATACCGAACGTGGAATAGGATTTTACGATCTCATAAAAAGCGTGAGGGTCTGGCACCATTTTGATGAGTCCGCGGTGGGCCGTGCCCAGCCAGAAGAGGCCGTTCCTGTCCTGGATAATTGAGGAGAAGGTGGTGGAATTTATATACCCTGTTTCGGGTATAATCTCCTGCATGTTATTGAATTTTAACCGAATGGGATCGAAAACGTAAAGGCCTTTTTCCAAGGTTCCGATCCAGAGGTTATCATCTTTGTCGCTGTAAAGGCAATTGATTCTGTTGCCGGAAGTGGTGGTTTTGTTTGACGCGGGTGACGGCGTATGCCAGGAAAAGGATCGTGACAGGGGTTTATAGCCCTGCAGGCCGTTATCGGTTCCAATCCAGAGGTGTCCCTTGGAATCTACGTGAAGGGCAGTTATGACGGCCGACCGCAGTTCGCCTTCTCCACCTGCATAAAACCGGATTGTCTGACCGGTTTCCGGGTTCATTTTGTTAAGCCCCTGGCGGGTTCCGACCCACATTGATCCTGCAGTGTCCTCTGCAAAGCAGGTAATCTGATTGGAACTGATAGTGGTAAAATCCCGGGGATTGTGCTCAATATGCCGGAACGAAAGTGTTTCGGGATTTAGGATGATTATTCCCTGATTTGTACCGATCCAAATGAGTCCTTGCCTGGATTTGTAAAGTGCATTGATGCTGTCGCTGACCATACCCGCCTTTCCGGATGACTCGGTAGTGAATTGGGTTATGGAGAGGTCGCTTTTGGAAATGCGGTTTAATCCCTTTACGCAGCCGGCCCATATATATCCCAGACTGTCTTCGGCGATGCTCACAATTGTTGCATTGGTGAGACCCAGTTTGGGGTTTACCATATTGGTTGCGATGGATCTGAAGGTATATCCATCAAACCGGTTGAGACCGCTCCAGGTTCCGGCCCAGATATAACCCTCCCTGTCTTGCAGAAGGCAGTTAACCGTATTTTGTGATAATCCCTTTTCTATCCGGATGTATTCGGATGTGATGTTCTCGATCCGGTAATCCTGGGCGGGCAATAACCGGAACTGCAGAACCAGAAGGGTGCAGAAACACGTGATTACCCGTAACATCGGGGAATTTATTCTAGGGACCCAAGAAACCGTCCAACGACGGAAAGCAGGTTGCCTTTTCGGATTGGCTTGGAAATATAGGCGTCAAAACCGGCATCCATTGCTCGCTTCTCATCATCGGCCATCGCGAAAGCTGTTTGGGCAATCTGGGGGACGCCCGGACAAATCGCTTTTATTTGCTGCCGTGCCTCGTATCCGTTAATATTGGGCATTTGCAGGTCCATCAGGATCAGGTCGATTTTCGGATGCTGCCTGCATGCGTCTATCGCTTCTTCACCGCTACGTGCCCAAAGGAGTGTGGCGCCGGTTTTCTGCAGTACTGCCTCAAGATAAAGGTAGTTGGAATCTTCGTCTTCGGCAATCAGAATGGTTTTGTTGCTCCAGTCCATATTATGCGCAGGTTGATTTCTAACCAAATGTACGTTATTTGACGGTACTTGTATAATTGGTAATGAAGTTTGTGTGATTTTTTTATCATTTATTTTTCCGGTTGATTATTTTTGAAAAAATTTAAATCCTTACCCCCATGAGAAAGAGTTTTGTACTGGCAACGATGGTTTTGCTTTTTGGCTTTGGTTTACAGTCATTTGCGGTAGTTATTCCGGTTTCTGATCCGGTTGGAACCTGGACGTACAAGGCTCCAACGGCTCCGGACGGTTACGGCTCGGGTGATATTGTTATTGCCAAGGACAAGGAGACCTACACAGCTTCGCTGAAATTCGGAGATTACGAGATCAAGGGCACAGGGGTTAAATTCGAGAAGGATGTCCTCACTTTCAAGGTTTTTATTGAAGGCGAGTATATCAGTGTCAAGGCCACGATCGCCGCCGATGATCTGAAGGGCACAGCTTCTTATTCCGAGGGAGATCTTCCTTTTACCGGAAAGCGGAAACCTGTTAAAAAATAGCGTTTAAGCATAAAAAAAAAGCCGCCGGCGATTTCGCTGGCGGCTTTTTTTTTGTGATGCGGCTACCTGGCTTTTTTGCCGGTTGAACGGGCGGCCAGGAGCATGAAGATGCCGAAAACCAACATCACCAGCCCGATGCCGACGTTAATGTTAAGTCCGAGCGAACGGGCATACATTTCCGTATCTCCGCCTGTCACCCAACCGTAAATCGAAAGAATCAACCCTAAGATGCTAAACATAAGGCCGATCGGAATTTTTATATCTAAGTTCATAGTTTTGTCTCCTACCAGAAAATGATTGATAAAACCAGGGTAATAGCCCCGACGATGATAGCAAGGAATACCGGACGATTGTACCATTCGGTATTCTTATCAACCAAACGCGGGGTGAGTGAATAAACGAGTCCTTTCAGTTCCTCGTTTGATTTTTGCTGTTTTGTCAGGAACGTAAGCCCGACAGTAAAGAAGGTTGCCGAGGTCCAGGCGATGATTGCTGTCCAGAAGCTCTGGGCCATTCCGCTTGGATACCTGTGCATATCGCTGATCCAGCCTCCTTTAATAATATCACTTGGATCAGCACCTACGGGCAGGGTGAGCCCGTGATGGACCAACGCGCATCCGATACCGATAAGCAATCCCCAGAAGGCAGCGTGACCGGTAGCTCTTTTCCAGAACATTCCGAGGAACATTACGGCAAAGAGCGGAGCATTCACCATTGAGAAAATCATCTGCAGAAAATCCATGATATTACCGAACTGCTTGGCAAGGTATGCGGCGCCGATACTGAGGAGCACGCCGACAATCGTGGCGATTTTCCCCACCTTCAGGTAATGATTGTCATTCTGACCGGGCTTGATGTAGCTCTGATAGATATCATACGTCCAAACGGTGTTGAAAGCGGAAACGTTTCCGGCCATGCCCGACATGAAGGAGGCGAGCAGCGCTGTAAGTCCGAGGCCCAGTATTCCCGACGGATAGTAGTGGCCGAGCATGGAGGTGATTACTGAGTTGTAGTTAGGACTGCCATCAGGCATGAGTTCCAGTGTAAGTGTGCCTTTGGAGGCGAGTGCCATGGCTGCCATCCCGGGAACGATAACCAGGAAGGGGATGAATATTTTGGGAAGGGCTCCGATAAGCGGGGTTTTCCGTGCCGAGCTCATTGAATCGGCTGCCATCGCCCGCTGCACCACCAAAAAGTTGGTACACCAGTACCCGAAAGAGAGAACAAATCCGAGGCCCATCAGAATGCCAAACCATTCAACGCCCATGGGGTTGGCACCGGAAGAGCCGGTATGGGCCCACATCTGTGTCCATGCACCCGGCTGAAAGCCTTTCCCGACAGCTACTTCCGACAGCGTGTCAGTCATTGCACCCCAGCCGCCGGCATCTTTCAGGCTCAGGAATACGAGCGGGAAGAGGCCGATCACGATGATGAAGAACTGGAGCACCTCGTTGTATATGGCCGATGAGAGACCGCCAAGATAGGTGTACACCAGCACGATGCCTGCAGAAACAAGGATCGAAACGTCGAATGGCCAGTGCAGGAGCTTTTCCATCAGAAATGCCAGTGCATACATCGAGATGCCCGACGCAAGAACCGTCATAAGGGCAAACGCGATGGCATTAAGGCCCCTGGTCTTTTCATCGAACCGGAGCTTCAGGTATTCAGGAACCGACCGGGCCTTGGATCCGTAATAAAATGGCATCATGAAAAGAGCCAGAAAGATCATGGCCGGAATGGCCCCGATCCAGTAGAAGTGGGTGGTGGCCATCCCATACTGGGCTCCCGAAGCGGACATGCCGATAACCTCCAGCGCGCCGAGGTTGGCAGATATGAATGCCAGGCCGGTTACCCAGGCAGGCAGGGAACGACCGGCTTCCAGAAACGCCTTCGACGAGCTCATGTAGCGCTTGAGGGCCCATCCGATACCTATGACGAACAGGAAGTAGATGATTATTATTACATAATCGATCCATCCGAGTGCAAGAAGATTTGGCATAAGATCAGTTTTAAGTTATTGTTCCAAATGTATAAATTAATCCTGTTTGCCGGATTTGCCCGGTTCCCCGTGTTTAAACCATTTCGACCAGATATCGGGATAGGCCAGCGCCTTGATGAATAGGCCCCCGATGACCGGCCTGGCCTGGAAACCAACCTGCCAGGCATTATCTGTGACGTACCAATCGGTGAGCGGTACCCGCTGGGGTGTTGCATTGACGAAGTCATACACCGGCAGGAAAAGACTTTCGAAATCCGATTGTTTTTCGGCCATGGTGGCTGTCCATACGATCCAGTCGGTTTTGGTCCATCTTTCGCGATTGTCGAGAGGCAGGCCATATGGGCCCTGCACCTGTTTGTAAAAGTCGATTTCTTTTTGAATCACCTGCTTGGGAAAGAGGTTCAGGCTGAGGAGTTTGTCCCATACCAGGTTGTATTTCTGGCTCCAGGTTCCTGGTTGATCGAAAGCCAGCCGGGTATGGTCTCCCTCGGTGGCCTGACTGACCCATTTGCCGGCGAATTCTTCTGCCACTTTGCGATACTTTTCTGCTTCGCCGGTTTTACCGTTCATGCGGCAAAGTTCTCCGTAGCAGGCCAGGGCCACAATTGCCTTTGCCGACAGGTTGATGTTGTGCGCGAGGTGGCCGGCGAAATCGTCGGTACAAAGCTGGTTTTCGGGATCGAAACCTTTGCTGAGGAGGTACTGTGCCCAGCGATCAAGCACCGGCCAATACGGTGCTGCAAACGAAGCGTTGCCTTCCATCTTTGCCAGGGCGGCAATGATGATCAGCATATTGCCGGTTTCCTCCACCGGCATCTGGTTCTCTTCGGTTAATTCGCCGCCGCCGTAAGCCTGGCCGGTAGCGAAAGGATAGGTGCCGAGGTCGTGTGGTGCGAAAGGAAATTTCCACCGTGCCGAAGCAGAATAGTCCATTACGGGTTTGAGCATGGCACGGGTCAGCGCCGGACTTAACAGGAGGAAGAAAGGGGAAGCGGGATAGAGCACGTCGACAGTGGCAATGCAACCGTTGCTGAAGTTCTCCTTGGCAAAAAGCAGGGGCTGCCCGTCGGAACCTGCAGCCACCTTATGTGCGGCGATGCATTCCCTGTAGGCGAGTGCTGTAACCAGTGCATACGGCTCCCCGCCGGCCCTGGCCAGATCCTTCATGAGGCTGGCGTCGAAATCCCTGCACATGGTGCTGTTTTTTTCGTACGCTGCAGCGGCAACCGGAAGGATCTTCTCCATCGTCATGCCGTTGCGGCGCCAGTAGGGACGGAGGTAATCATCGAAATAGCGGATGCTGAACACATCATCGTACGCCAGCATGGCCCACCGGCTGACGCCTTGCTTATCGACAGTACCAAGATTCCAGGAAAGTGCCATGCATGTAAATCCATCCTTAACCGGCTTGGGTTCAGGCAGCTCAAAAACATCGGTTTTACCCGTTCCTGCAAATGCCTTGCGAACCTGTTCACCGGGCCCGACAGAGCGGACCGGCTGCTGGTTTTCAGGAGAGGTCAGCCAGGCGTAACCCCAGTCGATCCGAAGGTCGTCACCTTTTTTCTGGAGTACGGGCTGCTCAACGGAACCGGCGCGGATGGCTGCCAGGCCGGGCAGAACCGGCATTTCCCACCTGACTTCCTGGTCAGCCTGGTTGACGGCCACCTCACCGGAGCAGTCGAAGTACAGCTCAGCCGTATGGGCCTTGCCATCGGCTGATGTGATGTCCCAGGTGATGTACGTAACAGGCCGCGAGAGGAGGTCGAGATCCTGCGGCAGGGCAGGGGTGGTGAAGGTAATCGTGATCTTCACCTGGTGGTTCCCGAATTCGTAAAGTGTCTGCGTCGGATTAACCCGGAGGGATGTCTGTGTTAAGGGTTCGATATTGGAAGGCTTGCTGCCCATGAGCCGGAAGGCTTTGCCGTCAATCCTTACGATGCTGTGGAGTGCCTGCCTTTTGCCAGTCCAGTGAACGGTTTCGGCATCGTAAAGCCGGTTGGCCGGCGACCAGATGCTGAAATAGGGATCATGCGCGACCAGCGGAACCGATGGAGGGCGAAACCCCTGAGCCTGCCGGCCTGTGCCGGAAGATTGCGCAAATGCGGCAAGGGCGGCGAAAATGCCCATGATAAGCAGAAACGTTTTTTTCATGTAGCGGGAGTTAAAATATAACTGCCTAAAATAACAAAGGCAACTTAATTATCTCCTGATTTCCGCTATGCCGGAAAAAGCAAAGGGAGCCGTGGCAATGTATGCCGCGGCTCCCCTTCGTTGAGCTCCGGAGCTCCGTTTCCGTTCTTATTTTATTTTCGGCAGGTCAACGGCAATTATGCTGTCGATCTGCTTTCCGAATGCAGTTACCTGCTTCTGGTACAATTCCAGTGCCTTAATCTGCAGGTTGGTTGGCCTGCCCCTGAAATTTCCGACTGCCATATATACTTCGCCGATATTTTCACGGAGCCGCACCTGACCTGCGATGCCGCCCTCTCCGGGCTGCGTGGCCGAGATCTGTTCATGCATCTGCTCACAGGACGCAATCAGTGAATTGATTTTTTTCAGGCCGGCACCTTTTGCACCGGAGGCTTTACCCTTTAGCGTGTCAATAGTACCCAGGATGCGATCATCAATGGCAGCCAGCTCCTCGAGCATTGCATATGCCTGCATCAGCGTGGCACGCTGGATTTTCCGTTCTTCAGGGCTGCTTGTTGATTTCTGCATGTCGTTGAGGACAAGCGGTGTTGTAAAGGTTTCGTTTCCTTTTACCACTTTGATCGAATAGGTACCCGGTGCATATTCGGGGCCGAAAGCCGCTTCGGCCAGAATATTGGGAGACTTAGGCACTTTTGGCGGATCCATGGCCGTGGGGATCTGGACGATATTGATACCTTTTCTTGCGCCTGCCGGCAGTTTCTTCAGGAACTTGCCCGCCGGATCATAGATCTCGAGGTACATATCCCCGAACACGTGCCGTTTTTTCAGGTAATAGCAGACGCTGGCCGATGAAGAAGCATTGGCTCCCACAAATTCCGCGTCGCTGCTGAAATCCTGCAGGCCGGTTTCGGAAGTAAAATAGAAAGGCCTGACCGGCAGAAAGGCGAATTCCTTTTCAGCCACCTGCGAAGTGAGGCTGCGCAGCGGAGTGAGGTCATCGAGGATGATCACACCGCGTCCGTGCGTTGCGAGTACCAAATCGTTTTTGTCGGGCTGGAAAGCCATGTCAAATACACCGGTGCGGGGAACCTTGTTCTTGAAGCGTACCCATTCCTTGCCGTGGTTCAGGCTCACAAAGAGTCCCAATTCCGTGCCCAGGAAGAGCAGGTCGCTGTTTGTCGGATCCTGCGCTATTACGTGGCAAAAGCCTTCGATTGCCGGTGTGACCTGTGATTTCCAGGAAGAGCCGAAGTCCTCGGTGTAGTAAACGTAGGGTTTCATGTCACCATTCCGGTGAGCGTCCACAGTGATCCAGGCAGCCTGCCGGTTGAAGTGATCGGCATCGATGTGCGAGATAAATGCCTGCGGGGGAAGCCCGGGGATGGCATCGTTCAGTTTCTTCCAGTTTTTGCCGCCGTCGGTTGTGAGGTGGATATTGCCGTCATCGGTTCCTGCCCAGATGATGTTCTCATCGAGTGGGGATTCCTCTACGGAAAACAGGGTTGTATTGTTTTCGGCCGTGCTGTTGTCGATGGTGAGCCCCCCCGACTTCTCCTGCTCCTGCCGTTTCGGGTCATTGGTGGTGAGATCGGGCGAAATGCGTTCGAAAGAGTCTCCCCGGTCCTTTGAACGGAAAAGATACTGCGAACCCACATAGAGCCATCCCGACTTGTCGCCGAACACAACCGGTGTGTTCCAGTTAAAGCGAAGGGCACCCGTGCTTTCTTCGGGGAACGGTTTCAGATATTTCATTTCGCCTGTCCGGTGGTTGGTCCGGTAGATCCGGCCACCCTGGTATTGCGAATAGGTCACATCGGGATCGGTTGGGTCACCGTAAGCATAGAAACCATCGCCGAAGCCGATGTTTTTCCAGCTGGAATTCCTTATTCCGCCCGACTGGCGCGAAGGGGCCATCCAGGAACCGTTGTCCTGCAGACCGCCGTACACGTTATACGGATCCTTGCGGTCGACACTGACGTGGTAAAACTGCGACACCGGCAGATTTGCCGCAAACCTCCAGGTGTTACCCTTGTCGGCCGAGATGTAGACGCCGCCGTCGGTACCGAGGTACATCAGCTTATTATCGAGCGGGCTGATCCAAAGTGCATGTGTATCACTGTGATAGTTTCCGCCGTTGACCGACGGGCTCTGGAAATTTTTACCGCCGTTTGAACTGACGTTCAGATTGAAACCGGGTTTGTATATCCGTTCCGGTTCAACCGGATCGGCCACCAGCAGCGAAAAATAGAATGGTCTTTCGCCCATGACCGGCTGCTCGCTGAAGCGTGTCCAGCTTGCACCCTGGTCGGACGACCGGTAGAGGGCGGATTTTTTTGATTCAACCGTAGCGTATAGATAATGGGGAGCCACGGGTGAAACGGCAAGAGCTATCCTGCCGAGAGTGCCATCAGGAAAACCCTGCTGAATCTTGTTCCAGGTTGCCCCGGCGTCGGTGGATTTGTAGAGTCCGCTGCCCGGACCGCCGGAACGGAAGGTGTGTGCCTCCCGCCGGAAATCCCACATGGCAGCATAAATAACGGCAGGGTTGAGCGGATCCATGACCATGTCGGCGCAACCTGTGGAGGGGTTAACATAGAGCAGTTTCGACCAGCTTTTGCCACCGTCGGCTGTTTTGTAAACACCCCGGTCTTCGCTGTCGCCCCAGAGGGCGCCCATAACGGCCACGTAAACAATATCCGGGTTTTTAGGGTCGATCAGGATCTTGCCGATGCGCTCGCTCTTTTCCAGGCCCTTGAATTCCCATTTATCGCCGCCATTGGTGGTGCGGAAAATTCCGGTTCCAACGGAAACGCTGTTCCGAACCCACACCTCGCCCGTGCCCACCCATACTGTATCGGGATGGTTCTGGTCGATGGCGATCGTTCCGATCGACTGTGTATAATCATCGAACACCGGCTTGAAGGTTGTTCCCTGGTTGAGTGATTTCCATACACCGCCGCCGGCGCTACCCACCCAAACTATATTCGGCTCCCGGTTCTCAGCATCGATGCAGGAAATCCTGCCGCTCATCTTGGCGGGACCTATGTGTCGGCCCTGTATGTCACCGAATGTTGCATCGGTGACCTGCGCAGAGAGGCTTCCTCCCGCTAAGAGGAGAAGGCCGGCGGCTATGTATTTTATATGTACATGCATATTTATAGAAGGTTAGAGGTTAGGAGGTTAGAAGGTTAATGGCCACGTTTCACGCGTCACGATTCAAGTGTTCCGCGTCACGTGTCACGCGTCACGCGTCACGATTTTCGCGTCACGTGTCACGCGTCACGCGTCACGATATTCATGTCACGCGTCACGTGTCACGAACCTACTTGGCCGGTTTTTCGAACATCGACTGGGCAAGTTCCGGGTTCACCTCAACCTTGTCGGTAATGATCGTCATAACAACATTGCCACCAACTTTAGTTTCAATCTTTCCGGGTAAGGCAAGTCCTTCATACTGTGAATAATTGCTGTAGAATGTGTCGCTTTCGACTTCATTGCCCTGCACTTTCATCTTGGTGTTCGAACGGATCAATACATAGGCATCCGCATCAATATAATACGAGAATGTATCACCTTCTTTTGTCACCAGTTTTACTTTGAAGCAGGAGGTACCTTCAACGTCTTCCTTGCCGTCCAGCGTTACCGTGTATTCTTTCTCTTTCCAGTTCCAGAGCATTCCGTCGAGATCGGCCGAGTACTTCATCTGTTTCAATTCATCTTCACCCATCGGCTGCGGATCGGTTATCCCGGCAAACGGATTAAGGTTCCAGCCTTCCTTGCCGTTGTAAGTCTGAAGGAAGGTGAGACCCTGAAAGGTGCCTTCAATACGAACCGAACCCGGCCGTTTTGCATATTGCAGAAACGGAATTTCAAGCCCCTGCTGTACCAGTTTCCCGGTCGTCTTCAGGGAGGTGACCTTTACAAGCTTCTCCTGGCCAATTGCGGCAAAGTGGTTCTTCAGCACCTCATCAAGTTCTTGTGCATTAAGGAACGTACCCGACAGGAGCATCAGGGAGGCAAAAATAACGGAGCTTTTTTTCATGTGGTTGAATTTTTTAATGTGAGTAAGACAGACCACATTCAAAAATGTTACAACCAACAGGCAGATTGTATCTTCGTTCCGGAGAATCTACCGGCGCCGCCTGTTTCGGAGCGAAACCGCCATCCCGCCGAGGGCTGCCAGAACAACCATCCCGGCAACAATAAATGCCCATGAGTTTACCATTCTGCTTTCTGCTGTCATCCGGTAATCGCGAAAAAAGAAATCATAATATGACAGGTCCCATCCTGCCTGGGCACCTTCAATCTTTGTGCTGTTGGTTTCCAACAGGATACCGGGCAGCCTGGTGGCAAATTTGTAGTTGTCGTCATTGGTGACATTGAAAAATTCCATACGCTGCCGGAAGCCGTCGAAACGGTTGAGGTGGTTGTTCTTAATTAGTTCAATGTCAGTGGTGTTAAGTTTTTTCCCTATTCCCGTCAGAATTTCCTCCGGAGAATCCCCTTTTACACTGTCAACAAGAAAATGAAAGATCTCCTCCTTCCGGCTGTTCACCTCCTCCGCGGTGAGCTTCAGCGAATGGTCGTCGTTCAGAACCGAGAGCAGGGTTTGGTGAAAGTCTTCATACATGCTGCGGAGGAGGAAATCCTCGAAACGTTTCTCCGTTTCCTTGTATTTAAGGCTATCATACTCGGGATCAGCCTCCCGGGATTCCTCCTGCAAGCCTATCAGCCGAAGTTCGTCGTCGGACAGGAATTTGTGGTAGTCGAGACTACGGAAAGGATTTGCCTGTAAAACGGTCTCTTCATAAACATAACGGGTAAAGAACCATCTGAATTTCTGATGCAGCACGGAGTTGGTGCGGATAACCAACCGGGTGGTATCGGCCGGGTTCATGCTTTCGTTCAATTCCTTAACGGATTTGAACTCTTTGGATATCTGAAGTTTGTGCTTATCCTTTTCCGGTTTGCTCCACTCCTGCTTCCACCCTTCCTCCTTTAAGCACGCAAAACGCACCTCGGCAATTTCCGCCGAATCGCCCTGAAAAGCCAGCGTTTTCACCAGCGATCCGTCGCTGTTTACCTGGGTCGTGATCCATATATCGAGGCACCCCGGCATGACGAGTGCCATGATTACGAGCAACAGACTGATTTTCAATGTTGAGTTTTTCATTTTACGATCTCCTTGATGTTTAGTGCATTTCTGTTCAGTGAAATAAACGACATGGCCCTCATCGAATGGCTGCTTTCTTCCCGGATAAACCGGATCCGTCCCTGAATCATGGCCCTTGCCTGTGCCAGTTCGCTCCGGGTTACCGCGGTGCCGGCCGGAGGAAGTTTACCTGCCAGGTCGGCCCAGCCGGCTTCCACCAGTGCAGCACGGGCGATGGTGAGCCTGTCGATGATGCCAGGCTCAGCGGGGCTCACCGTTCCCTGGATTCTGGTTTGCAGATCAGAAAGTTTTTTAACGGCAATGGCCTGCTCCCAGGAAAACAGGCTAAGAAAGAAGATGGCAGCTATTCCGGAAGCATAGCGGAGGATGGTAAATACCTGTTGTCCCCGCCCCGTCGAAAGCCGGTTTGCTGCCGGTGAAGGATGCCGGGCGGTTATTGTTTCAGCAACCCCGCTGAAACCGGGCGACCGGGGCACTATGCCCACTTCGAGCACAGCGGCGCGCATTCGTGCGGATTCGCGCACCATGGCGCTGCAGGAAGCACAGGATTTAAGGTGTGCATTCAGTTTTTTTGATTCCTGTGCACTGAGTTCGTCTTCGGTGAACCGGGCCAGGCGTTCCGTTTCGCGGCAGGTGATATCCGTTTTCATGGTATTGAGTAGCCTTTTCGTTTAAGGTGAGCCGCCAGCTTTTTGCGGGCGATGTACAAATTCGACTTGATGCTGGATTCGGAAAGGCCTGTCTGTTCCTGAACCTCCCGGATCGGAAGGTCTTCCATGTCACGCAGCATGAAAACAAGCTGCTGGGTTTCCGGCAGCGCCAGCATCCAAACCCGGATGATGGCTGCAAGTTCCTCGTTTTCGAGCTGCGTGCCGGGGGTGCGGTGATCTGCAGCAGGCATACCGCTGATGACGGCATCGCGCCTCACTTTTTCCCGCCGGAGCCAGTCGAGGGAAAGGTTTCTGAGTATTGAAAAGAACCAGGCCCTGAAAGGAACAGTACCCTTGTAACGGCCGATATTTGCCCAAACGCGGATGTATGCGTCCTGAACGATGTCCCTGGAATCCTCTGCATGGCCGGTCATCCGGTAAACGGAGGCAAAAGCAAACGAGCCCGTCAGGTCGACCAGTTCCGCAAATGCGGAGTGGTCTCCCTGTCGGGCCCGTTGTGCAAGTTTGTCTGTGCGTTCGTGTTCCATGCCGGATCTTTAGATACAATACGTAAAGATCCCGAAAAGGTCGAATTCTACGTGAGCTTTGTCAGAACAACGTGAATTATTATCCCTAAAAGGAACAGCAGGCTAAACCGCTTGTTGTATTCGAACGCATAGCGCACGAAGTAGAGCGGCCAGGCTTCGGCCTCGTATTCATCGGGTTTGGTTTCAGGCCTTTTCTTCAGGAAGGGCTTCCCTTTCTTATATAAATAGGGAATGGCCAGAACGATGACCAGAATCGGCCAGGTGAGCTTCCCTGCAATTACGAGCCAGGCGAAACCAGCATACTGGATCACCCACATGAGCAGGGTGGTGTAGCGCGAAACATTTTCACCGAGGATAACCGGCAGTGTGAATATCTTTTTGGCCCGGTCCTGCTTCAGCTTATCGATGTGCTTGCCAAAGATAACCGATGTTGGCCCGATGGCATAGAGAACGGAGATCCAGACGACATCCCAGCTCCACTGGTAGCCCGATGAAATGAAAAACGTTCCGCCGATCATGAGCGGTCCCCAAACCAGGACCACCGTGGGTTCACCGAGGCCGATATACTTGAGCGGCCAGGTGTAGAACAGCAGGAAGAAGAGACCGGCCAGACCGAGATACAGCACCGTTATCGGACCGGTAATGGCCAGGTAAGCACCGCAGGCCATGGCCAGGAGCAAGGTGGTGAAGATGTAAACACGGAACCGTGCCGGTGTGATGTAACCGTGCTCAAGGATATGCGGGCCATACTGGGCGCGGAAATAGTTGTCCTTATCCACCCCGCGCCGGTGGTCGGTCCAGTCGTTCAGCAGGTTGTTGGAGGCGTGTGCCAGGATAAGGCCAACCAGCGCCACGGCAAAATTGAGCCAGTTCACCGGTCCGGATGCCAGGGCGAGCAATCCGCCGAGCATGGCCGAGATGGCTGTCATGATGATGACACCCGACCGGGTGGCCACCAGCCAGCGCGAAATGATATCGAGATTGTCCCACTCCTCGCGGCTTACCCGCGGAATGGTTTGCAGGGCCTTGCCCCAGAAAGCAATATTCAGTGCCATAATCAGATTAACTAGTTTAGATAGGTGAAAACACCCGGAACGATTGTTTGTTCAAATGGCCGGGTCTCCGGAAATTGATTATTTTTCGTGTCAACTAAACATCCACCGTGAAAACAACCATTCGGTCCCTCTCAGCGCTCACAATTATTCTGCTTATGGCCGCCTGTGCGCAGCCACCGTTGAAGAACAGCCACCTCCGTGCAGGATTCGATCCGGCGGGTACCGTAACGGTAACCGACGTGGACTGGCCCGGCAGCCTGCAGATCGACAGCGCCGGTTTTGCGGTGACCATCAACGGAAAGGAGTACCGGTCGGAGACGCTTACCCTCAGCGGGTCGGTGAAGAGTGCGACCGGAGTCACCGACAGCTATGAAGTTGACGGATTCACGCTGCGGATGGTTACGGAGCTTTTGCCGGAGTGGCACTTCGTATCGAGGCAGCTTTTTATCACCACCGCGAAGCCTGATCCGTTTAAAATAAACAGGATCGAAATGTTCCGCGGAGTGGTTAAGAACCCGGTGCTGGAGGCCATGCAGGTGACTGCCGGGAAGTATGGCCTTGCCTTGCGGCTCAGGCCGGAGGCAGAAGGAGCCGCCGCTTACGGCTGCTTTATGCTGATACAGAATCCATACAGTAAATACGAGGCCGAAGGGCAGCGCGTGAAGCTTGCATACGATGCGGAGATGAACTGGAACCCTGCCGACGGTGAATTTCCGTCGGACCGTTTTTGTCTCGGAACCTACCGGATGACGGGGCACAGCTGGCGCCAGGACATGGCAGGCGAATGGGTGTATGAACCCGATCCGGAAGGGTTCCTCGCAGCAGGTATACAGATCGACATAGCTGAGGTAGAGGCGATTACAGAATGTGCCCGCGCATTCCTTATTGGACAGCCGCAGAAGGATGTACGGGTGCATGTGGGATGGTGCGAAAATGATTACCAGATTGATATGGCGAAGCCGGAAGGGCGGATCGAGTATAAGCGCATGATTGATCAGGCGGCGGCCACAGGTTGCAAGTATGTTCTTTTCACACCCGATCACAGCGGGCTCAGCAGTCTCGACCAGAATGCGGATGCATGGGGATGGGAGAGCCTGTTGTTTCTGAATCTTGGCCAGAAGATCCGGAAAGGGGAGTGGATGCCGAAAAGGGATCCCATTCCGGCCGATGTACAGGAGATACTGGACTATGCCAAAGGGAAGAATATCAAGCTGCTGGCCTATGCCTATCCCTCGCTGCCCTTTATGCAGAACCCCGAGTGGACCGCCTGGCGGACAAAGATCGGTCAGAAACCGGAGGGGTACCTTACGGTGGATACCGGGCTGAGGAGCTACCAGGACTGGTGGGTGAACCTGCTTGTTGAATTTTATGAATACACCGGGATCGGCGGTTATTCATTCGACCACTGGTGGATGGCCTACACCGATGATGCGGGGCTGGTATCGAGCAAGTACCAGCAGTGGTTTGGTACACGGCGCATCCTGGAGGAGCTGCGCAGGCGCAAGCCGGAGATGATTGTCGACGGCCGGCAGCAGTACCACGGGTTCGGCACCTGGACATGGCTGGCAGGCACGTATCCGCACCCGCTGATGACCGATGAGCAGCCGGGCAGTTTCAATGCTATACCCGACCTGAGCACCGACCGGGTGACGGCCGGGCGGCAGCGATGGACGGCCTGGCGCCTGATGACCAGGGATTTCACTCCGGTAGAAGTAAGGCCGGGATTTATCACGCACCAGACTCAACGCAACGATGCAGAGCAGGTTATGCGGCGCGACCGTTTCCGCACGCGCGACTGGGACTACCTGGGCTGGAAGTTCAACCTGATGTCGACCATCGCCACGGCGCCTTTTAATAAGGTGGTCAACTATTTGCCGGCGAGGGACCTGGAGGAGTTCAATGCCTTCGGTGAGGCTGATAAGCTGTTTCTTAAGCAGTGGATGGACTTCACCGATGAAAATGCGGAGTACCTCAGGAATATCCGTCCGATCATCGGCCAGCCGATGGTTGGCCGGTGCGACGGAACCAGCGCCATCGTTGATGACCGTGGTTATATTTTTCTGTTCAATCCCAATTATCGAAGGATGAGTGCGGTATTCAGTCTCGATGAGTCGATCGGGATCAACGGCGCAGGCCGGTACCTGTTAACCGGTATCTTCCCTGTTGAAGGCCTTCATCCGGGCAAGCCCGGGGCCGGGTATTACACGAAGGGCGACGCCGTGAGCATTGAAATGGATGGTGTTACAGCGATGGTGCTGCGGATTGAACCGGCCGGAACTTCGGGTGCTGATCCGGTTCTGTTCAACTGCACGGGAAAGGCCGCACTCGAAGGGGAGACACTTGCGGTGAAAGAGGCCGGCGCCCGTGCGGGGGAATCGGTGGATGCCCTCGTCTGCCTGCCGGAAGGCCGGAAGGTGAGCAAGGTTGTTGTTAACGGTCGTGAACAGCCCTTTACCGCAGACGGACAGGTTATTGCGGTGAAGCTGGCATTTGCCGGCACCGATTTCCGTCAGGCTCAGCAGGCAGGGGCTTATGATCCGTCGTTCACCGGCACGGTTGTGGAACGGGATTTTACCGTTCCGGCGCGCATATTCAGCCAGCTTGCCGCTAGGCGGAGCGCATGGCCTGTAACTTACACCGACGACGACCGGGTAGCCCCCTGGCTTGATGCATCACGGCTCCTGCTCTACGTTCAGATTGCGGAACCGTACCTTGAACGGCCGGGAACCGACAAGAAGGGCAAAACGCCCATACGGGCGGTTGAGCTGAAACTCGAGATCGACGGGAAGCCGGTAGCGCTTAAAGAGGCCTATAACGGGGTGTACCCCTATATAGAGCGCTCAAACCTCGGGTTCTATGTGGATATCTCCTCGTGGGAACCCGATGTTGCCCACCGGATAAAAGTGACGCTGCCCGCCGGGCTTAAGCCCGGCCAGTTTCAGGGAATCTTTGCCGATCATGTTGAAAATGAGTATACCCGCGATTTGCGATGATCGGACGCAAACTCGTATATGTTCTTACACAGGATCCGCTGATCGGAGTCAAGTTCGAAGCCAGGCTGGTGGAGACGCTTGACGACGGATCATACGGCATGAGCCATATCCGGATTGATCCTTTCAGTTACCGGAATTTCGACATCGAGGTGGGGGAGAACGACAAGGCACTTCTCAAGATCCTCCGCGAGATCACGTACGATAAGCTCGTTACAAATTTCTCGAAGATCCGTTCCGATCTGCCCGACCTGCTTCAGGTGAAAGGCGAGGTTTTTTTTAAAAAGACATTCCGGCCCTATATAGAGCGCAGGCTGGCCTTGCTGATCGCCTATTGCCGCGACCATGCCATACCCGTATACCTGCTGCCGGCCAGCGGAGCCATCAGCGACAAGCCTTTTGTTTTTTCTGCCGAGGCGGCCATGGCAGGATATCTTTTCCGTTGGACCCCGGAAGCGCTCACCTATACCATCAGCATATCGGCAGGAAAACAGGCCGTGCTGCTCACTGACAGTTCCCTGATGCTGATCACCGATCAACCGGCCTGGTTTGCCTACCGGGGAATGCTTTTCACGATGGAAGGGGTTAACGGCAACAAGATCAAGCCCTTCCTGATACGGCCAAATCTGGTGGTCCCGCAGCAGACCGAACACAAATACTTTGCAACCTTCATCCAGGGTCTGCTGAAACAGACCCCCATTCGGCATGATGGTTTCCGCGTGGACGAGTACCGGGGGATACCGGAACCGGAGGCAAGCCTTTGTGTCGACTGGCACAATGATCCGGTATTTCTGGTCAGTTTTCGTTATGGCGACCGGGTGATACCAATGGATTATCCGGACCCGCGACTGGTGATGATGCATGATGATGTGCATCCGCCATCTTTTGATGTGTGGGTTCGTGACCTTGAGGAGGAGGCTGCCGTGATTGATTTTCTGAGTTCCCTGGGAATGGTGGCAAAAGGAGGCAATGGGATGATGCTTGCCGGAGCGGCAAACCTGGCGACTGATCCGATGGGCAGCCTGGTTGATTTCGTGCGGGCGCGGTTTTTACTTTTCGAGGAGAGGGGCATCCGCATCGGTCAGCCCGACTCAAACTACCTGCTCCAGCAACCTGAAATTCTAACCAGCGTAAGTGTTGAGCGCGACTGGTTTGATCTTGAGATCGAGATTGCTGTTGGTAGCCTGCGGATCCCTTTCCGGGCCCTGAAGGACAATATCCTGAGCGGGAAGCGTGAATTTGTCACGCAGGAGGGTGCCGTCTTCCTGATACCCGTTGAATGGTTCAGCCGGTTTCGCGGATTATTCCTGTTTGGCAAGGCGGAAGGCAAGGGGTTGCGAATCAATAAGCTGCATATCGGCAGCCTGGATGATTCAGTCGGTTTGCCGGCAATGAAAGAGGGCGGATCGCCGGAGACAATGATACGCAAGCTTTTCGAGGAGAGGATTCCTTTACAGGGCGATGCATCCGCAAGGCTGCGTCCGTACCAGGAGACCGGGGTAAACTGGCTCCTCGGTCTTAACCGGGAAGGTTTCGGAGGCTGCCTGGCGGATGATATGGGACTCGGGAAAACGATCCAGGTGCTGGCACTCCTCGACCACCTCCGCTCGTCGGCTGCCGGGAATTCCGGAACCTCACTGGTTGTTATGCCCGTGAGCCTGCTCCACAACTGGGAACAGGAGATCCGCAAGTTTACCCCGGCCATGCGGCATTACCGGCTGGCGGGTCCCCTGCGGAATTCGCATCCGTCATGGCTTAAAGGCTTTGATATTGTGCTCACCACCTACGGGACCCTCCGGAACGATATCGAACTGCTGGAGAAGGGGGAGTTTGCCTATCTGGTTCTCGACGAAAGCCAGCACGCAAAAAACGCCGGATCCATAACCTTCCGGTCGGTGATGAAGATAAATGCCGCCAACAGGGTTGCCATGACCGGCACGCCGGTGGAGAATTCACTCGACGACCTGTGGTCGCAGATGACGCTGGTTAACAAGGGGCTGCTGGGGCCACGGAACTGGTTCCGGGAGCAGTTTATGGCCTCAAGGGATATGCCAGAAGAATCATCGAAGCTGCTCCGCGATATGGTGAGGCCTTTCATCCTGCGCCGGACGAAGGAGGCCGTGGCGCCGGAACTGCCCCAGCTGACGCAGGAGATCCGTTATTGCGAACCTACCGAGGAGCAGTGGTCGGTTTACGAGGCCCGGAAATCGGATATCCGCAACTTTCTTATCAGCCGATTCCGTGAGCCTGTGGATGGTACAACACGAATGCTGGTTCTCCAGAGCCTGATGCGCCTCCGGCTGATCGCCAACCATCCGGTGATGGCGGATCCGCTGTACACCGGCGGGTCGGGCAAGCTGGCCGAATTGACAGGGATGATTGCAGAGGTGGTGTCGGAGAGCCATAAGGCACTTGTATTTTCCCAGTTTGTAAAGCACCTCAAGCTGATTGCCGCAGAGCTGCAGCGGCTGGGGATCCCGTATATCATGATGACAGGCCAGGACTCAACAGCCCGTCGCGAGGTGATGATCAGGCAGTTTCAGAATGACGATACGCTTCCGGTATTCCTGGTGAGTCTCAAGGCCGGAGGGGTAGGGCTTAACCTTACCCGCGCCGATTATGTTTTTCTTGCGGATCCGTGGTGGAACCCGGCAGTGGAGAACCAGGCCATCAGCCGCGCACACCGCATTGGCCGTGAAAACCGGGTGTTCGCCTATCGGTTTATCACCTCCGGCACTGTAGAGGAGAAGATTTTGCAGATGCAGGAGCGGAAGCAGAACCTGGCTGACGTGTTTGTTAACCGGAATGCGCTTAATCTGATTGATCCGGAGGAGATCATCGGGCTGCTCTCCTAGCGTGCGGACTTCCCGATGTGAACAGTTTTTTTTACCACGGAGAAACGGAGAACACGGAGAAACACGGAGGTTAATTAATCGGGTATTCCTTAAAAGTATGGGTAACCAGCGAGATCAGGTCCTTGCTCACATTTCTGCAATTGAAATTGATTAGCAGTCCTTTGGGTTTATTTGTCATTTTGAGATAGGTCAAGAGCTGAGCTTCAAAAAGCGGAAGCATTGCCTCAACTGCCTTTTCTTCGACAATAATGATGTCATTGACCAGCAGGTCGAGCTTGAATTTGCAACCGAGGTCCTTCCCTTTATAAATAATGGGTACAAAGACCTGCGACTGAACTTCCAGTCCAATTTCCCTCATTTCTGTTATCAGGCAGCGCTCATAGACGGATTCGAGCAGCCCGGGTCCCAGCTGCCTGTGCACTTCAATGGCACAACCGATAATTTTACTTGAAACTTGATTGATGCTTTTTTGAGTAATCATACTATTTGGATATTAATGGTTTATCTCCGTGTATCTCCGTGATCTCCGTTTCTCCGTGGTTAAAAAATGTTTTGTGACCGGGACCCTGTCCCAGAGAGTATAGATGCACCAACCGTAATGAAATGGAAAAATCGCCTCTCTTTTTTACGCCTCTGCCGGCTCCATCTTCAGGTAGAAACCACCCCCGCCGGAGCCGCACAGCTTAATGGCGAAGGCGCCGGTAAGGAGGCCCAACCCGGCTTCGGCACGGATGCCGGGAGTGAAGAGCTGCGGCATCAGCTGTAACTGAAGGCTGCTTAAGCGGAGGACCTGTTCAAACAGATTTTCGAACCGGCCACGGTAAATGTGGTTAACCAGGCTGTTAACCAACGGAATATATTCTGATGTAAAGAGTGCTGTTGCGGAGCCGGGATCAAACGATGTTACCCCGGCCCTGGTGGTGCCCTGCATGCCGCTGTCGATCAGGCTTATATGGAGGTGTTCGCTAAGCTGCTCAGGATTTGCCGCCGGACATTCGACCCGGCCGTTCCGGATGAAAACCGGCCGGCCTAAAAAACTTACCAGCGGGTCGGTTCCGGAACTCCTTGCATGAAAGGCGGATTCAATAAAGGCCAGGTGATCCCGGATGACTGTCAGTTCTTTGGCGTTTTCCGGGTTCCTGTAGCTGTCGTACAGGGCAGCGACCAATGCCCCCGAGCTGCCGAGACCATAATTTACGGGGATATCCGACTTGAAAGTGAGTCCGGCGATTATATCCCTGCTCAGCCGGTCCATATCCAGAATCTCTCCGGCTGTTTCGCAATGATCAGCGGATTCCAGGTAAGCCAGCAGGGATCTCAGGCTTGAATTGGAGTCACCGAGGATCGGATCAGTATGGCTTTTCAGGTCAATACGTTGGAGCGAACCCGAGAAAGCCGGCCAGGGGAACGCGAAGGCATCCGATCCGGCAAGAACGGAGTACTCCCCAAAAAGGAGGAGTTTTGCAGAATAGGATCTGATTGTGCTCAAAGCGACAGACACTTTGGGCCCGTGCCGATACGGTCGTCGATCCACCTTCCGTTTTCGCAGTGCGGGAGCAGGTGCGACCGGATGAAATCGTGGATGCCTGAAGTTTCCTCTTCGGGGTACAGGAGGTGAACATTAGGACCGGCATCAAGGGTAAAGCAGGCTTGGCTGCCGGTATCTTTGCGGTATTGGCGCAGTTTCCGGATGATCGACAGAGTGCCCGGCTCAATCAGCACGGGGCCTCCGGCGGAAGCCTGAATAAGGCCGTGGAGGGTCATTGCCTCCTCCTCAACCAGTGTGACAAACTGCTCCTGGTTTCCCGAGCTCAGGATTTTCATCATTGTGTTGATGTTCTCACCCGCCTGCCGGAAGCGGATGGGGGCAAACGGATTGGATTCCATCAGTTTATGACCGGCTGAGCTGGAAACCGATTTGGCGGCCGAACTGACCACCAGGATGGCATCACGGTATCCGCAAAACTTGGGATGCACCAGATGCCCGACAGGCAGTGCAATGGTGTCGGATGATTCCGGAACGGCAGCCGTTTCACCCCAAAGGGCAAATGCAGGGTAAACGGAACGGGCTGCACTTCCTGAACCGAGCCGGGCCAGGCCGGATGCTTTGCGAAGAAAATCCGGTTGCGGCAGGTAAACACCAAGAATGGCCTCTTCGGCCGATGTGAGACAGAGGGCAAGTGACGACATGAAGGAAGCCGATGAGGAAATACCCGACGAGTGCGGGAAATTGTTGCTGCTTTCGATGTCCAGCGAATGGCCGGCCAGGCCGGGCAACAGGACTTCAACCCTGCCCAGGTACTCTTCAACGCGTTTGGCAAAGGATGGCGCTTGCAGGCCATCAAACCGGAAACCTGCCAAAAGAGAACGGCCGGATTTTTTCCAGTTTACCGTGGTGGTAGTTACTGATTCCGAGAGGGTCATGCTCACCGATGGGTTGCCCGGGAGCTGATCGCCATGTTTTCCCCAGTATTTAATCAGGGCAATATTGGCCGGAGCTGACCATGTTACTGATTTTCCGCTGCTCATCGTTAACGGAGGATCTCCTTCCAGGCAAATGCCACCCGGTAGCCCCGGTCGTTAAAGTACTGAACGGATGTGTGATAACTCTCTTCCGACGCAAACATTACGAAATCGCCGCCCCAGGCACCGAGTGATTTTACCGAACCCGGGAAACCGGGAAAAAGAAGTTTTTTAATCGGGGAACGGTTCAGGGCGTTTCCTATCAGGTCTTCGTGTTTTTCAATCAGCGTATTGAACTGGCGGATAGTTGGTACGAATGCCATCTGTTCCGATATATCGCTGATCTTGTCGGTCAATTCCTTAATGTTGATCCTTGAAGGGTCGAAGCGTGCGATTTCACGCGCAGTATCCTGCTTTTTACCCAGATAGACAAATCCCAGGTGCTCAGAAAAACCGGGATGAAAAAGAATTTCCTGGACCACCGGCCTCCCTGCCCTGATCTGATAATAGAGCGGCGAATCCGATCGTGCGCAGACGATGTCATAGCCGGAGCCTTCAGAAACCATCGCGTTCAGCGCCAGCGGATCAACACCTGCCCAGGCGGCAATATTGGAGGTCAGCGTGGAGCTCGATCCCCATCCCCAGTTTCGGTTGAACTCCAGTTTGTTGTTGACGATCCATGAAC
This sequence comes from uncultured Porphyromonadaceae bacterium, assembly GCA_964457845.1. GTDB lineage: Bacteria > Bacteroidota > Bacteroidia > Bacteroidales > UBA12481 > UBA12481. Next base: position 26,847 of record CAYWHP010000038.1, read on the forward strand.
CATCGGCCGAAAGAAAGGCGGGATTGAGAAACCGCGCGGCGCCCAAAAGACGAATAAGCTTGCCGGCAATTACCTTGTCGGTGGTTTTAAATACCGACCATCCTGCGGATCGGACCAGATCAGCCCTGAACCATACCCCTTCAGAGTCGGTTGCGATCCACTCCATTTTTGGCGCCTCGCCAGGGGTGAAGGTCACCTCCGTTACCTGGCCCTTCCGCAAAGGTACCGCCAGTGCTCTCGCCCCGTAAAGAACAACGTATTCGCCGCTAATCAGCAGTTTCCCGTTTGAGTGAAATCTCTGGTTTTTCTTTTCGATGGTAAGGTTCCTCCTCTATTTGGTTTCTTTCCGGTGGTGAAGTGGCATGTGGCCGGCTTGTATGCCGGTTGTGATCAGTGTTTTAACGGCTGCAAAATTAGTTGCCAACCCGACTGAAGCAGCGATCTTCATCAGATCGGCTGCACCCGGACTGCCAAGAATCCGCAGCGAGGCGGCGGCAACAGGGTGGCTGGTGGTAAGTCCCCCAACTGTGCCAACCGCCATTGGAATGTCGAGTGAATATCGGAATATTCCGCCATTTAATGAAATGTCTGTCAGGCTCTTGTAATGACCAGTTAATGAGGCAAATGCGTGCCCGGCAGCCTCAGTCGCCCTGAAGTCATTGCCCGTTGCGAGGATCACCGCATCGATGCCGTTATAGATTCCCTTGTTATGGGTCACGGCCCGGTAGGGATCTATCTGTGCGATCCGCACGGCCGTTTCAAAGCGCCGGCCAAATTCCGATGGATTGGCGGCCCCCCTGATGTTGGTGAGGGAATCAACCGGACACTCCACCGTGCATTTAACCCGGCAATCCGGCGTGTGGTTCGAAAGGATGGCCATGATAACTTCTGCCGGAGCGCCGAAAGGTTCCAGTTCCGCTATTGCGGCAGGAAGTTCTGCAGCCATGGCTTCGAGGCATGAATTGATGAAATTGGCGCCCATGGCGTCGGCCGTTAAGAAGGATATCCGTATCTGAAAAAGCGAGTTGAGCCGATCGGTGAGGTTGATAAGTTCCATCCCGTTGATGCCGCCTCCCCGTGCTTCCATGTTCGTCAACAGGGCGGCTGCGGCCGATTTCAGGCGATCGGACAGCGTGTGCCATGCGCTGGTGAGGCCATCGGGGTTACCGCTCCACAGGAAGTGGATCTGCCCGATTTTGTTTTCTGAAATGACCTCGGCGCTGAAACCTCCGCGATCGGCCCAATAGCGGGCGCTCCACGATGCTGCCGCAACAACGGAGCTCTCCTCCGTGACCATCGGAATGGCATATTCCCGTCCATTGATCACGAATCCGGGTGCAATGCTGTAAGGCAATGGAAATTCGGAAATAACGTTCTCGGTCATTTTTTCGAATGCCGAAGCCATCAGGGGATCCGATGGTATCATGGATTCCAGAAGCAAGAGGTCGGCGGCGGAGAGGTAGCCTTCCGCGGCAAGCAGGCGCCTCTTTTCGTCGGGCCTGAGTTTCGAGAAGCCGTTAAACAGGGCCATCCTACTCTTCTTTCAGTGTAAGGTAGGCGCTCGCAATTTCCAGCCCGCGGAGCTGATGCATGGTGTAATCGCGAAGCGTATCATAATCTTCGCGTGCAAACCGCAGGAACATCGAGGCCTGGCCGTAAACTGCCGGGATGCGGCTTTTCCGGAGGAAATAGTACCCATCGAGAAAGTTCCTGATTCCGCCTGATATGATGAGCTGGTTCACAGCAGGTTTGGGGTTTTCGGCGTAAATGGCATTTACGGAGTCCATCATATCGTTGACGTCATTGCCGATAAATGAAATCGGCTCAAGAAGTTGCTGGATTGACGAGTTGCTGCGATGCAATTCGAGTTTGGCGAAATTGGTCCCGCCAAAGGCGGCAAACTCAATTGCCTCGATCGGAAGATTCATCAGTTGCCGGAGGCTCCCGGGGCCCATGCCCTGGCCAACTTCTTTTACCACAACGCGGAAATCCACCTGACCGACAAATTCCCGGATCAGGTCGATGGGCTTGTGATGAAGTATTTCGCCTTCCGGCTGGAGCCACTCCTGAAGCGGATTCACATGAATGAAGAGCCCGTCGGCTTCGAGATTGTGAACCATTTCAGCAATCCGGCCGACGGTACCGTTTTCGAGTGCCTTTTCAATCTGTACAATTCCCAGATTGGCATAGAAGGGCACTTCGTCACCGATGTACTTGCGCAGGAAGAAGTGTTCGGGGAACTGGTTGTCCTCCAGCAGTATCCTGCAGGATCCCAGTCCCATGCCCAAACCAAATTCCCTGCAGGCCCGGGCGAGGTTGCGGTTGATCAGCATAGCGGCCTCTGTTCCGCCGGTCATGCTGGAGACCCAGATCGGCGCGCGCATGGTTTTACCCAAAAAGGGGAATGGTTTACGTATATCCTGTGGATGCGCACTCAGCAAGGGCTCATAATTGAATCGTCTGTCGAGGGTTTCCCGGGGTGTTTGGGAATGCAGGGCCAGATCGATGTGCGCTTTTTTCTTTTCTGCTGACATTTTTGTCATTTATTTTAGTCCGATGTGCCTGGAAATGACCAGTCTGAGTATCTCGCTGGTTCCTTCTCCTATCTGCAGTATACGTTGATCGCGGTAAAAACGTTCGATCGGTGAATCTTTTATCAGGCCATACGCGCCATGAATCTGAAGCGATTCATCTGCGATTTCCCGTGCAATTTCGGAACAGTAGAGCTTTGCCATGGCCGCCTCCTTGCCGAAAGGAAGCTTTTGGTCTTTCTGCCAGCATGCTTTGTACAGCAGGTTGCGGGCGAGTTCCAGCTTAAGCGCCATATCGGCGAGCTTGAAGGAAACGGCCTGAAATTTTGCGATCGGTTTGCCGAACTGTACGCGTTTGCCGGCATACTTCATGGCCATTTCGTAAGCGCCCTGCGCCAGGCCGAGGCCCATGGCGGCAATCGACAACCTCCCGGAGTCGAGCGTTTCGAGCATGATATGCGGTCCCTGGCCCTTTTCGCCCAGGATATTTTCCAACGGCACCCGGCAGTTGCTGAAAAAGAGCTTTCCGGTATCAGCCGCCCGCCAAACCATCTTGTTCAGGATCGGTTCGCTGCTGTATCCTTCCGTATCCCGTTCAACCATGATTACGGTAAGCTCCTTGCGGCCATCCTTCTCGCCGGTAACCACCTGTATGGTAGCGCCGAAGGCCAGAACAGACGCCGAATTGGTGATAAATATCTTGTGTCCGTTGATCACCACGGCGTCCCCTTCCGTGCGTGCCTCCGTTTCGGTATTATTGGCATCCGAACCTGCATTGGGTTCGGTTAGACCAAACGCCCAAAGGCCATGGCTTTCAAGGATCCGCGGCAGCAGGCGGCGTTTCTGCTCCGGAGTGCCGTATTTTACGATGGGTGCAAGCCCTAGAGAATTCTGAGCAGCCACCGTGGCAGCCTGTGATCCATCAATCCTTGCAAGTTCTTCAACAGCAATGATATAGGATAGGGTATCGTGCTCCGATCCGCCATATTCCCGGGGAACAGTCATCCCCAGCAAACCGGCTTTTCCCATCTCCCGGGTTACGGTTTCCGAGAAAGCACCGGCCTCATCAAGCTGTGCCGCTACCGGCGCAATCACCGTTTCGGCAAATTCCCTTACCTGCAGCCTGAACAGTTCGTGCTTCGCGGTAACCAGGGGATTGATGTGTGTGTAATCCATCTCTTACTTATTAATTTGATCCATCTCAAGTATCAGTTCATTTAACTTCACCGGCTTGCCCGCCGTAACCAACAAACGGGCTATCCGGCCGGAACATCCCGCAAGTACCCGGTTCTCGGTCTTCATCGATTCAATCACCGCCAGGGTGTCTCCTTCTAAAACCCGATCGCCCTCGCCGACAAGCAGTCGGGTGAGGAGTCCCGGCAACGGAGCCACCACCTGCGAGTCATCCTTCGGCCCTCTGGTTTTAGGGCTGCTGAATTCCTCAGCACCTGCTTCCCTTCTGACGGGCTGCCGGGTCAGCGACGGGTTTGTAAACTGCCAGGTGTGCCCGTCGAGGCTGATCCAGACCGACCGGTCGGGGTGTATGGAACAAACAATTCCGTCATTTGGTTCTCCCTTTTGCGATCCTGATAATGCCGGAAGTATTTTATTCTGATATTCAACCGGTTGTCCGTAAGCTATCCGCCAGTAACCGATTGACGTCCATGGAGATAGGGTTTTATCACTGTTGAGTGCCGAACCCGGATGCCACGCGCCGGCCAGGAGCCGGCCGGCAGCAGCGATGACCTCTTCTGAAGGTTCCGCTTTATGAATGGAAACGGAATTGAGAATTTCGGCTGAACAGGCTGCGATGAAGCCGGTGGTGAACGCCGACCCGGTAAACACCGGATGCTCCAGCAGACGGCGCAGGAAGGCTGTTGTGGTATCGATTCCGTGAAGGACCATGTTTTTGAGCGCGGATTCCATCCTGCCGAGGGCAGCGGCCCGATCCGGCGCCCAGGCAATAACCTTGGCCACCATGGAATCGAAAAGCGGAGATACTTCAAATCCGCTGCCAATGGCATGTTCGGTCCGCACCCCATCCCCTTGCGGGGCGCGGAACAGCGAAACCTCACCCGGCCGCGGATCGAAACCCGAGAAGGGGTCCTCGGCACAGATCCGGCATTCGATGGCATGCCCGGTCGCGAATATCTCTTCCTGTTTAATATTGAGCGGATAGCCGGCTGCTGACCGGATCTGGGCTTCGACAAGATCGATTCCGGTAACCATTTCGCTCACAGGGTGTTCTACCTGTATGCGGGTATTCATTTCCATAAAATAGTGCTGCCCGTCGGGGGCCAGCAGGAATTCAAGCGTGCCGGCATTGTCATAACCGGCCGATCCGGCAAGTTTCACGGCATCATTCAGTATGGCTTGGCGCTGGTCTGCCGACAGCGACGGTGAAGGGCTCTCCTCGATGATCTTCTGGTAGCGACGCTGAACGGAACATTCCCGTTCGAAGAGGTGCACCAGGTTGCCATGGCGGTCACCAAGCACCTGTACCTCGATGTGTTTGGCCTCACGGATAAATTGTTCCGCGAATATCCGCGGATCCCCGAAATACTGGTGAGCTTCCCGCGATGCTGTTTCCACCTCGACGGTAAACTCCCCGGGAGAGTTAATGATCCGCATTCCGCGGCCGCCTCCGCCACTTACAGCCTTCACCAGCAGCGGATACTGCAGCGTGCCCGCGAGGTGGCTGAGTTCACCGGGCGTGCCGCTCACGGCATCCGTTACCGGCACTCCGGCCAGAATGGCCTGCTTCCGTGATGTCTCTTTGCCCGACATGATCCGCATCACCGCCGGTGACGGGCCGATCCAGCCGAGGCTGTTATCGATGCAGGATTGGGCAAAGGCGCTGTTTTCGGCCAGGAATCCGTATCCCGGATGTATGGCATCGGCGCCGCAGGCCAGGGCGATGGCTATAATCTGTTCCCCGTTGAGGTACGTGGAGGCGAGTGTGGGGCCTTGCAGCAGGTGCTTCTCAACGTGGCTTGCAAGGTAATCCAAACCGGAATCGGCTTTCGAATGGATGACGACAGGGGTCACCCCCAGCTTTTCGCAGGCCCGTATGATCCGGTTTACGATCTCCCCCCGGTTGGCAATGAGTATTTTCCTGAACATCAGTGTTTGGTAAAGAACCGTTTCAGTAGCTCCTGTGCCTCAGCGGTCTGCTTGAGAGCAGTGAGGCTGCCAATGGTTGTTTCGGAAATATCTTCAGCGATCACAGGCAGCGAAAGGTTCCACAGCCGCTTGATTTCCCGGAGTGCCGGCCCCGGCAACCGGATGAAGGTTTCAATGATCTCATTCAAAACAGTTTCCAGGGATACCGGCTCAGCCACGGTATCAGCAAGTCCGCATCCCTGCGCCTGCAGGGCGCTGAACGGCCTGCCGGTGAGCATGAAGCCTTTCACCTGTGGCATGGTTGTTCTTCGCATTACATACGGCATGATGATCGCCGGTGCGAGCCCAAGCCTTACTTCGGAGAACCCGAAACGTGTATCGGCTGCTGCCAGCACATGGTCGCTGCAGGCAAGGATGCCCAGGGCACCGCCGAATGCGGCCCCTTCCGCCACCGAGATGAGTGGTACCGGCACGTTCAGGAGAACCTTCATGAGGTCGGAGATGAACCTGTTCTCCGCACGGTTTTCATCGGGCGACTTTAATCCGCTCTCCTGCATCCATTTCAGGTCGGCCCCGGAACTGAAGACCCCGCCTTTTCCCCGTATAATAATGACTCTCAGATCCCTGTTTTCCGATAATCCGGAAAGGGCATCTGCCAGCTCCCTGATCATATCAGGGTTCATGGCATTCCGAACCTCCGGCCGGTTCAACCACAGGGTGGCTGTGGATGGGGCTTTATCTATTTGTATATGTGAACAGGCCATATTCTTTTATTTATCATGTAACGGGCGGCCACACTGGGCCGCCCCTACCTACATTCGATATATGCCGGGTTTGAATTCCGGGATATCGTTGCCGGCCACGGCCGCAAGGCTGAGGCCCAATACGGTGCGGGTATCGGCAGGGTCGATGATCCCGTCGTCCCAGAGGCGGGATGTTCCGTAATAAACCGAGCTTTCCTGTTCGTACTGGTCGAGCAGGGAAGTGCCGCTGCGGTCACCTTCCTTGCTGCTCACGGTTTGAAGCACCGAGGAGGCCTGCTGTCCGCCCATCACGGAGATCTTCGCATTGGGCCAGCAATAGAGAAAGCGGGGCGAGTAGGCGCGGCCCGACATGGCGTAGTTGCCGGCGCCATAGGATCCTCCGATGATGAGGGTGATTCGGGGCACCGTGCTGTTGGCAACCGCATTCACCATTTTGGCGCCGTCCTTTGCGATGCCTCCATGTTCATATTCCCTGCCCACCATGAAGCCGGTGATGTTCTGCAGGAAAAGGACCGGTATCTTGCGCTGGTTGCAGATTTCGATAAAATGCGTTCCCTTGAGCGCCGATTCGGAAAAGAGGATGCCGTTGTTGGCGATGATCCCAACGGGATAGCCCATGATGGATGCAAACCCGGTTACCAGCGTTGTGGCATAGCCGGCCTTGAATTCATGAAACCGGCTGCCATCGGCGATTCGTGCAATCAGTTCGTACGGGTTGATCACCGTCCGGCCGTTCGATTGAATGAGCCCGTAAATCTCCTCTGCCGGATAATCGGGTTCGTCATACCGGCCAGCCGGAGCGCCGTAATTTTTCTCCGGACAGGATTCAAAGATATTTCGGATGATCTCCAGTGCATGGCGGTCATCGTCGGCGGCATGGTCGGCCACACCGGAGATGGTGGTATGCACCCGTGTACCGCCGAGTTCTTCGGCCGTAATCTCCTCACCCGTTGCCGCCTTAACCAGCGGCGGCCCTGCCAGGAATATGGTTCCCTGGTTCTTCACCATCACCGTTTCGTCGCTCATGGCCGGGATATAGGCGCCGCCTGCCGTGCAGGGGCCCATCACAGCGGCTATCTGGGGGATACCGGCTGAAGAGAGCCGGGCCTGCAGATAAAAGATCCGGCCGAAATGGTCGCGGTCGGCAAACAGATTGGCCTGCTCGGGAAGGTAAATGCCTCCCGAATCCACAAGGTAGACTGCCGGAAGTCGGTTCTCGAGTGCGATTTCGAGCGCCCGCAGGTGCTTTTTTATGGTCTCCTTAACATAGGTGCCGCCTTTAACAGTAGCATCGTTGGCGATAATCACCGCCAGCCGCCCGCGGATCTTCCCGATGCCGGTGACAATGCCTGCCGAAGGAAAGTTGTTGTCGTACTGGTTATTTGCGGCCAAGGTTGAGAATTCGAGGAAAGGAGAGCCGCTGTCGAGCAGCAGATCTATGCGCTCCCGGGCAAGCAGCCGGCCGCGTTCGATGTGCCTCCTGACATAACTGTCATTCTCGCGGAACATGACAGCCCGCAGGCGGGCCTTGTACTCCGCATTCAATTGCGCGGTGTTATCCGCATTGCTGCGGTACTCCACCGATTCCGCATCGACTTTGCTTGTGATTTTGAACATGAAACCCGGTAAAAATTCTTTAAGGTAACTATTTACACGGGTATTTTGTTTCGCCGCAAGGTATAAATGCGCAGGGGGCGGGGGATGGGACAAAACTGGGCTGGGACAAAACCCCCAGACTGAAGTCTGGGGTTAATGATGTCTTCGATTATAACCCAGTATATCAATGACATAAAAGCTTCGACACAAGGAGATCAGTAACCCCGCACTTTAGTGTGGGGGTTTTGTCCCACCCCCGCGCCAACGAGGAAGAGGTAGCCCTTACCCTTGATGGTCTGGATTTCGATGGAAGTATCTTCTGCCAGGCTGGTTCGCAGCTTTCGGATATAGACATCCAGGTTGCGTGAGTTGAAAAAGGAATCATCACCCCAAACCGACAGCAACAGCTCCCGCCGGTCGGTAACCCGGTTGATGTTGCCACACAACATGCTCAAAACCTGCTGATCACGCTGCGATAGCCTGATCAGGCCGGATGGGGCGTGCAGTTCGTACAATCCGGGATAATAGAGGTATTTGCCGAGGCGGATCTCCTGTTCACGCCCAGATGGTGAAACGGCGACACCGTTTCGCAGGGTCAGCTGGTTTTTTATCCGGATGATCAATTCTTCCATGCTGAAAGGCTTCCGGATGTAATCGGTACCGCCCGACTCGAAGCCCTTGACAAGATCGGCTGTGCTGGTTCTGGCTGTAAGGAAAATAATCGGCAGTGCGGGATAGAGGCCGCGGATCTGCCGGCAGAGGGAATACCCGTCGATATTCGGAAGCATGATATCGACCACACAGACATCGGGCATGAATGTGCTGAAATGGTTCATGACGGAAGCACCGTCGGTTTCCCATACAACATCAAACCCCTGGTCCTCGAGTGTTTCCCTGACGATCTTGCCCAGGAAAAGCTCATCTTCGATGTAGAGGATCTTTGTTTTCATGCTTTGGATACCGGGAACCGGAGGGTAAATGCACAGCCGCCCTCCTTCAGGTTCCGCACCGAGATGGAACCGCCATGCTGCTTCATCACCAGGGCGGCAAAGCTAAGGCCCAGACCATACCCTTTTACGGTATGGGTGTCGCCGGCCGGGACGCGAAAGAATTTGTCGAAAACGCGGCCGAGGTATTCTTTGGGAATGCCGGGGCCGTTATCGCTCACTTCAACCAGCACCATGGCATCCTCCTTAACCACGCGGATCCTTATTTCAGGCTTTTCGGGGCCATATTTCAGACTGTTGTCGACCAGATTGATGAGCACACCTTCGAAGTGCAGCGGGTCGAGGGGCAACTGGGGCAGTTCCGGTACGTCGAGCGTGATGAGCCCGTGCCGTGCCGAGATACGAGGTTGAATTCTGTTTAACGAACTGTTGATCAGTAGTTTGATGTCTGATGGCTGAGGCTGGACAACATCCTGCCGGTCGCCGATCAGCGACTGGTCGAGGACGGTTCCGATGAGTTGCTCGAGCCTGTTCATTTCGTGAGCGGCCATATCGAGGTACTCCTGCGTGATTTCGGGATTGTGAACCTTATCGAATGTTTTCAGGGCCTCCAGCGCCACCTTTACGGTTGCAACCGGAGTTCTCAGCTCGTGGGTGATGTTGTTTACAAAATCGTTCCGCAGGCTGTTGAGCATGAGCTGCCTTCGCAGGTTCCGGCTGGTGAACGAGAAAGCCGAACCCGAGAGTATGAGCAATATCAGGCCAAAAAGGATCTGGGGAATGATTTGTTTTAGAAGGAAAGGAAAGTCATGGCGGATCTCCGCATCGGGCAGGTCGTCGGGGTAGAAGCCGCTCAGGCGGATCCTGCCTTTATCATCCTGGCTGTCGAGCTTGTCCTTTGTTGCATTTTTAACGATGATGATGTTCCCGGCAGGTTTGGCTGTATCGGGGAGATCCATGGTCCAAACCACATGGAGTCCATCGTACTTTGCGGAGAGTTTTTCCATAAATACTTTCCTGAACAGTGCGGTATCCGGTTTTCCGGGGAGGATGGCGGCCAGTGCTTTCTGCGGTGAAGCTGAATCGCTGCTATGGCTGATCATCAGCCTGACACTGCGGATAAGGATATCCTGCTTACCCGAGCTGAAGGAGATTTCCGCTGATCTGGCCATCCTGTTTTTGCCCGAATCGGGTATTACCGCGGTTGCAATGGAACCGGCGATATTCCGCGCAGTGTAGTAGGCTCTGCCCCCGGCTGAGTGAGAAAAGGCTGAGTCTTCCTTATTGCCTTCGTCTCTTTCTATCATCGTTATGGTGACCGAGTCCTGCAGTGCCGGTTCCACAACGTGGCTGAAAACCAGGCTGTCGATTACCTGGCTGCGGGATTCTTCGTACAATC
>CAYWHP010000039.1:0-26556 GCA_964457845.1 uncultured Porphyromonadaceae bacterium
ACGCGGAAAAAAGTGGCAACGGAGAGCATTGGGTGCAGGGGATGTGCCGTTAAAGATTGCAGGATCATGGCAGAAGCCTGATCAGGGTTCCGGTGGCTGAATTGTACCAGGCAAGGCGTTGCCATGCAAAGCCGCCGGGCGCAGAACGGACGCCCCAGAAATCATAATTGCCGAAGGCGCGGTCGCCGGCCTCGTTAAGGATGGTGTTACCGGATACACCGAAAAAGTGCTGCGCCTCATCAGTAAAGATGGTTTTCAGCCGGGCGAAGTCCTGATCACTACCAGCGGACCGGAGGGTGCGGACCAGCAGCCACAAGGCATCATAACTCGTGAGGGCATATGAATCCGGCTGATGTCCCAGCACGGCTGCCAGTCTGGACTGAAGGGGTTCCCACAGGTGCCGGGCCGATTCATCGGGACCATACATGGTGCAGGGAAGGGACGAGCCGGCGGCAAAAGCCGCAGCCTCATGGTTCGCAGGCAGGCCCGGGTTGAGCCCGTAAGCCGAGCTCCCGTACCATTTCACTTTGTTCAGGTTCGGGTACCCGGGAGCAGCATTCAGAATGGCCGTACCTTCAGCAAAGGAGAGCAGATAGACAGCTGTTTCAGCAGCGGAATGGCTGCGCAGGGCTTCGCCAACGGCCCCGTCGAGCAGCGAAAGCTGGCCGGAAAAATCATTGCCGGTGGCATCAAAAGTGTGTGGAGCTGCCACTGCACCTCCTCCTGCTGTCAGCCCTTCGGTGGTCGAGTGAAGGATACCGCGCCCCCAGGCGTCATCGCGTATGAACGGAACCAGGAATTTCACTCCTTCATCAATCATTAATGCTGCTGTAGCCTGCGACTGGACACGGTCATCCGGAATGAGCCGGAAAATATTGTCCCCGGCTACCGACAGTGATGAGGCAACACTTGCCGGCCCGATAAACAGCACATCATGACTGTCGGCAAAGCCCTTCACAGCTGCCAGTTCGGTGCTGCTGTATGGTCCGATAAAAATCCTGATACCGTCATCATAAAGGGCCTTCATCCTTTCAAGCGTATATGCGGTATCACTACGGACATCCTCAACAACAAGCTCCAGTGTGGATTGAATATCCATGGACCCAAGCCAGTCAAGAATATCCGATTGTGCCAGCTCGAGCGCTGCCGCTGAGTTTACCCCTACGGAGCTTGCTGTACCTGTCAGGTCGATCAGTACCCCGATCCGGATATCAGGCATGGTGTCACCATTTTTTCCGCACCCCCCGGCGAGGAGCAGTAGGGAAAGTGCAAGCGCACAATGAATGAGTCCCTTCGGGCGATTCTGATGCAGCGGTTTTTTCATGGTTTTACAGCCTGGATTGGTGTATCCGAAGATAACAACAATTCCTGATGCCGGGAAAGGCCTTGCTGAAAAGCAGGATTATCCGCCGGCGCTGAAGCGTACTTACGATGCTCAGTGCGAAATGATCAGGCTTAAGGAAACCTCGCCTTTGCTGCTGCTCAGGATCAGCACATAATTTCCGGCGACAATTGAGCTGCTGTCAATGGTAAAACTCTTTCCGCCAGACAGTCCCTGTGCCGCAATGGTGCCCGTCGCGGTGACAATCCGCCATGCGTATGATTCACCACAGGATGGCCAGTCCACCCTGATGAAATCGCCGGCCGGATTCGGATAGACCACCGGAAGGCCGGAAGCGCTTTCAGGCGCCTGGCGGGCCGAAACCGAACATACCCCGACGAATGTGATCCTTGTATCAGTAACGAGCAGTTTGTTAAAGGCATTGAGGGAATCCGCCCTGTCTTTCAGGTGACCGTCGATCCACCTGGCTACATAATCCATGGTTATGGCCTGTTGTGATTCACGGGTTAGGGTGATATCCGATGAGGCCAGCATCTCCCCGAAGTCGCAGGGCATGCTGGGGCCTGCAAAATAGCAGTGCCCCCCTCCTGTAATACTGACGAGATATTTACAGCGGGAACTGAGGCCCTCAAAGATGGGCAGATGGTGCGCAACCGGTGTGGTTACCCCATCGCGGCTGCCCGAAAGGACCAGGGCAGGACAATCGACCAAGCCGGCGGCGAGACTTGCCGGCGGGCTCGTTTCTGCTGGGGCCAGCCCGATAACCGCAGAAGCCCCTGCCGCCCCGGAGGCCGCAAGAAAAGCTGCTCCTCCCCCCATGGAATGGCCCATAAAAGCAAACCTGTCCGCCACAACACCATAGAGCAGGCCACCGGCTGCCCGGCCTGCCTCCTTCATCCCAGCCGAACAGCTGGTAAGATCATCGGCAAAAGCCTGGTGATCGGGGCTCATCCCCGACTCGGTACGGGGAAAAACCATAATATAACCCCTTGCAACGATTGAATCGGTGAGATTTCTGTAGGCATCCCATGCCATCAGAAATCCATGTCCGAATACAATAAAGGGGTAACTGCCCGGCGCAGGGGTAGAATTTTCACCGCCGGCAAGGGACGGATAATACACCTCACACTGGATCTGTCGACCGGGGCCTCCTCCGGATCCGAAACCACCGCTCCGCAGCGGATCATTGAAGGTAATGGTCAGATGCCCGACTTCAAAATGCTGCGCAAGGAGCGGTTGCATTAAGGCGATAATGAGGATAAGCAATTGTACACGTTTCATGACGCATGGCTTGCACCCTCAAAGATAACCAAACTGCACCAGCTCCTTTTACCTGACTGCCGGAAGATCGATCACGATAGCCGGAATCTGTTGCAACTTCACAAACTCATTGAAATCCCTGACCTTCGAACTGACAATAGCATTTACTTCACCTACGGCGGTGTCGATCTTACCGGCAAGGTCGCTGTAAACCAGCCATGCATTGGCAGTGGGCCTGCTTTCGGCGGAAGCCACATTGGATCCGAGCCCGGCCATCTTATCGTTCAGCATGATGGGATATGCGAGTACATCCTGCGGGGCTTTGGCCTTCGGCTGCATAAGGGTTGCCTCAAGCCGGTCGAGATCATCGAGCATCGGTTTGGCTATAGCCTTCAATTTTCCCGCTATCAGCGTATCCGTTACCGATCCCATGTAACCGTTCAACTGGTTTCGCACCTTGCGTATCCTGTTGATCGCTGTATGTGCATCCGTTATCTTGCTGTTGATTTTTTGAATCAGGTCGAACTGCTCCTTAAAATCGGCCGCACTAACCGTTAACCGCGGATCCTTCAGAATTTCGAACTGCTGCTGCTCAACAACGGTATTCCCAACGATAAGGCTAACCGTATAAAGCCCGGGCACTGCTTTCGCCCCGGCTCCCGAACCTGCCCACATTACGTTGGGTCCCTGCACGGGAATCGCACCGGGGTAGCGCATGTCCCAGACAAAAGCGTTCATTCCCGGTTTTGCCGTAAGCAGGCCCGGCCGGTTCGTTTTTTTATCCTGATGGAAATCCTTGTTCACTGAAAGTGTCTCTCCTGTAACGCTTTTTACAGATGACCAGGTGATAATGGTATCTCCGCTGCTGTTTGAAAACTGCAGCTTTACCTCCCCTGCTGGCCGTTCCTTGAAATAATACCGGACCAGCACGCCGTTCGGCGCATTTGTCCCTTCATCCGTCAGGCCTGCATACTGGTTTCCCTGCGTCCGGTAAGCATGACGGGGTTTAAAAAGGTGAGTGCCACCTTTCACCAGTCCGTCTTTGATCTCATAAAGCGGGGTGACGTCATCGAGAATCCAGAATGAGCGTCCGTGGGTTGCGACAACCAGATCCTTCTCGCGCTTCTGAACCTGGAGATCACGGATCGGTGTGAGAGGCAGGTTTAACCTCAAGCTTTGCCAGGTACCGCCTTCATCGAACGACACATAGATCCCGCGCTCCGTTCCGGCATAGAGCAATCCCTGCTTATTGGGATCTTCGCGCACTACCCTGCAGTATTCATCTGAAGGGATGCCGCTGGTAATCCTGATCCATGTTTTCCCATAGTCTTTGGTTTTAAACAGATAGGGTGTGCGGTCACCGAACATGTAGCGGTTGGCGGCGAGGAAAGCCTTTCCAGGCGAATGGTCCGAAGGATGTATAATGCTGATCAATGCTGCGGCCGGCAGAATGGCTTCAGGTACGGTAACATCTGCCCAGGCTTTGCCATTGTCTGTTGAAACATGCACCATACCGTCATCAGACCCGGCCCAAAGAACACCCTTTTCCACGGGGGATTCCGCAAAAGAGAAAATGGTAGCATAAACTTCTGCGCCGGTCATGTCTTTGGTTATCGGGCCGCCGGTTTCGCCGGTAGTTTTCGGATCATTCCGGGTAAGATCCGGACTGATTATCGCCCATGTCTGCCCGGCATCCTGCGTTACATGAACAAATTGCGAGGTAATGTAAAGCCTCGCGGGATCGTGCGGTGAAAATACGATCGGATAGGTCCACTGGAACCGGAATTTCTTCGCCCCTGCAGCGGATCCGATATTGGCTTCAGGATAGGCGGATATGTCCCGGTTCTGCTCCGTTTTCTTGTCGTAACGGGATAAGAACCCGTCGTACTCACCACCGAAGGTGACCTGTGAATCGAGCGGGTCGGCCTGGATGTAACCGGCTTCACCACCTGCCACAGGATACCAGGCATCCCGGCCAATACTGTAGCCGCCGGTTCTGGAGGCAATCCGCACAGAGGAGTTATCCTGCTGCGCCCCGTATACGTTGTATGGAAAATCATTATCGAGTGACACGTGATAAAACTGGGCAGTGGGGATATCAATGTCAGTGAAAGTGGCACCACCGTTAAATGTGACTTCAGCTCCCCCGTCATCCCCTATGATAAAATTATCGGGATCCGCGGGATTGATCCAAATGTCATGGGTATCGCCGTGCCGCACTTCAATGGCCCTGAAGGTCTTCCCCCCGTCGAACGATTTCCACGCATTAACATTAAGAACGATCAGCCCGTTCTCGCTCTTTGGGTCAGCGGCCACATGGCTGTAATACCAGGGACGCTGCCACAGGTTTTTGTCTTCGTTGATGAGCTGCCAGTGTTCGCCTCCGTCATCGGAGCGGTACAATCCGCCCTTTTTATTTTCAATAAGTGCATATACCCGACTGGAATTGGCGGGAGATACGGCGATGCCAATTTTTCCCAGAATCCCGACCGGCATTCCTGGCATCTCGTTCAGGCATTGCCAGTGGTCGCCGCCGTCAACCGACTTGTATAGTCCGGATCCCGGTCCGCCGGAGCTCATGGAATAGCCATTTCTATAAGCCTGCCAGAGTGCCGCATAAACGATTCGCGGATTATTTGGATCGAGCCTCACACAGGCCGCCCCGGTACTGTCGTTCAGGGAAAGAACCAGATCCCAGCTCTTCCCGCCGTCGCGGCTCCGGTAAACTCCGCGCTCGCGATTCGGCTTAAACGGATTGCCCAGCGCCGACATAAACACAATGTCGGCATCCCTGGGATCCACCTCGATATTGGCAATGGCATCGGCCTTATCACAGCCGATATGCTTCCATGTTTTTCCGGCATCAACCGACTTGTACATTCCGTCGCCGAAGGAAATGTTGGAACGTATATCCGCCTCTCCCATACCGGCGTAAACGATGTTCGGATCAGAGGGCGCCACCGCTATGGCTCCGACAGAGCTGGAACGAAAGGCGCTGTCTGCCAGCGGTGCCCAGTTGTTTCCCCCATCAGTTGATTTCCAGATACCTCCCCCGGTTGCTCCAAAATAGTAGGTGAGAGGTTCACCGGGAACACCGGCTACCGCAAGTGACCTTCCACCCCGAAACGGGCCTATATTCCTCCATGACATGGAGTTGTACAGGCTATCGGGAACCGATAAAGCGGCTACGGGTGCAGTGGCTGCTGCACGCTTGTCCTTTCGAGCATACACCGACGGCGCAAGGATCACCATAATCAACAGGGCCAGAGATATTCGCTGCATTTGCACTCTTAAAAGTGGTGCTTTCATAATAGGTTGGATTTTAGGTACAAGAACATAACAATTTCCCGGCAAGCTTGTTCAGGATACTATTCATTAGCGGTACAGCGCAATGTTTTTCCAATCCCGGTAAAATTTGACCAACGGTTAAAAAAACATTTCGGCTTTAATAATGCAATTTATAAATTAGCCATTGGAAATTACTCGGGATCAACACGCAGGAAGTAGATAAACGACCTATCACAAAACAGGTAAGAAAGCCGTTAAATGACTTAAGATATAGTCCCCCACACTGCCCTTCTTTTGAGGGCAGATGAAAGAACCTTACAGTGGGACCACCTTGGAGACCATTGCCGCCCGACAATGGTCTCTTTATTTAGTGTCAAAAAGAATAAACGGAAAAATTGATTTCGGCCTTACCCACACTCTCTGTCACGCTCACCCTCAAGCCATTTACCTTACCAACTTCCATATTTTCAATCCGTTTCTGGCCAATCGAACTTCCTTCGGAAAGGATCTGCCACTTTCCGGCTACAAGCCCCTCAATCTTATAACGGCGTACAAGCTGCCCCAGTGCGATATTTTCCTGTAAGGTGACCGCATTCACCCGCATCGCCCTGTCGAACCTGATTTCCGCAATCCCGTCGGTACTTGATACGGTCTGTACAGGTTTACCGAATCTTCTTTTGATTTCATTGCCGAAATCACGGTATACCCTGATGTGCGATTCCGGGATAAGGCCGGTGGTATCCGGAGTGGAATTAAGCAGGAGCACTCCGCCTCGCCCGACCGAGCGATAATAGAGGTCCATAAGGTAATCGGTATCCGGAAGAAGCGTGTCGGTACCGGGGGCCCAAAACCATTTGTGGCCGCCCTTCTTCAGCAGGGGAACATCCATCTCGACAGGTGCCCAGGCATCGCCGTCGGGGCTGGAATGCTGAGCAGTAGATACCCCGGTAGCCAGATCGCTCCGGTTTACCGTATACCAGTTCGGGTACGGTGCTATACCGTCCTCATTGCCCACCCAGCGAAGGTTTGCCTGCGGGCCCTGAAGGATAACTGCATCCGAGGCGTGCTCTCGCAGGATATCGGATACATCGATCACACAGCTGCCATCGAACCAGACCTCCTGAACCGGGCCGTATTTTGTAAGGACTTCTGTCATCTGCCGGCGAAACACCCTGTTGTATTCCTCCTGTTTAGAAGGATCGCTTGTTTTTCCGCCGCTGCCGATACCCGCCGTCCAGTTGTCATCACCCGGATAAACGTAAATCCCAAGACCAAGCCCGAATTTGCGGCAGGAGGCCGCCAGATCGGCGAGCACATCGCCGCGCCCCTGCCGCCAGGGAGTATTGCGGATTCCATAGTCCGAGGTTTCGGTTTGCCACCAGCAAAACCCGCCGGTATGCTTGGCTACGAAGAGGATCAGTCCGGCGCCCCAGAGCCTGGCCGTTTCGCACCACTGATCGGTATCAAGGGCCTGCGGGTTAATGCGGCTCAGCGGAATGGAATGATTGTCATACTCCCTCCCCTGCCATGTGCAGGGATCGAGGCAGACAAACATGATTTGCTCATAACGCTGATATCTCAATTGGGCGGGGGTGGGAACCGGCAACCGGTTTTCGGTTGTCTGGGCAGGTGCCATCCCTGCAACAAGAAGGAGTATCAGAATAACAAAATGGTATGGTTTCATACGGCGGCCTTTTTGAAAAACTGGCGGTTAATGGCAATTGCCATCAACAGATAGGCAATGGTTTTGGGAATCATGAGCATTCCAATAAGCGGGATTTTCTGTACAAACAGAATAACGGGCAGATAGAACAGGAAGGAGATAAAAATAAGGATGGCCAGGTAAGTGAGAAAGCGATCGGAAGCCCGAAGGCCGTTACTAAGCATGACCAGGCCGATTCCAACCCCCAGCACGGTAAGAGGGATGTTGCGGTACAGCGACCAGTCGGCAGGAGGGACGGAGTTGCCCCACTGGTTGCCAGGCATCGCCATGAGAATAAACCGTACTATCCCCATCGAAAGGAGGAAATAGTAAAGGATACCGCGGGAACGGCCCGACCGAAGCCGCTCAGCCTCAACAAAGATCATATACAGAACAGTTACCAGGATGGACGTTGAAAGTGCACCGGCGCCAACAAGCGGAATGTTCACGCCCAGCAACAACACCGTGGAATCCAGTGATCCCATCGCATAGGCCAGAACACGAAATCCGACATGCCCCGTATCCCCGATTGCAAGTAGCAGAAAACCCAGCCGGAGAAGGTTTGCGAGCCGGCGGTCGCTGGCGTCTGATGGCCCCGGAGAGCGGTACATCTTTATCACCAGGATCCAGATAAATAGCAGGTAAAAAATGTTAAACCCGATTTCAGGTATCAGACGGGCGGCATCATTCATGTTTTCAAGATTTGACTATAAAAATAGTGAATTCCCGAGGGGAGGACTTCCGATGCAAAAAAGTATTTTTGACAGACACATCATAACCGGGAAACAATCATGGAACAGAATAAGACACTGGAGATACTTAAGCAGGCTATCCTTTTGGAAAAGAGGGGCAAGGTTTTTTATGCCAGTGCCGCAGATAGTTCGAAGGACCCGGATGTAAAGGAGATTTTCCGGATGATGGCATCGGAGGAGGACCAGCACATCAAATTCCTGAGCGACCAGTACCTCTTTTACAGGGATAACGGCCGGTTCGACGATGTTCTGCCGCAGGAGTCAGGTGCTTCCGGCAATGCCGACGAGGCCTTTGCTCATGTTGTGGCTTCCGGGATTTCGGCGGTGAGTTACGAGGCTACCGCCATTTCTCTCGCCATTGATATGGAAACCCGCGCCATCGCGGCCTATTCCAGGCAGGCAGAAGAGGCGGCCGATGCCGGTGAAAAAGCATTCTATCACTGGCTGGCTGAGTGGGAACGGGGGCATTATGACATTCTTTACAGGCTCGATCAGGACCTGCGGGACAGGATCTGGGCCGACAATAACTTTTGGCCGTCTTAATCTACGGCAGGGAAGAAATACCTGAGCATATCATCGAGGAGGGCCCGCCAGTTTCCCCATGAGTGGCCTTCGTTCACCTCAACATATTCATAATCGACCTTGTTTGCATCGAGGATTTTCTTCATTCCGAGGGCTTGCTCCCGGGTATCGAAGAGGGTGCCGGTGGTCATATAAATCCGGAACGGAAACCAATCAAGCTTTCCAAAGGTCTCAATTACTGTAGTGTTGAAGGCGGGCGAATTGATCCCAAGAAGGTGAAAATCGTTGATCCTTACGGCTCCAACCCAGGCTGCGTTCATGCCCCCGAGCGAAGTGCCGAGGATGACACGGTCGTCGGGACAGGCATGCGTCTTGTACGATTTATCGATCAGGGGCACCAGCTCGTCGCCCAGGAAATCAGCGAACTGCTGGTTGCAGACATACTCACGCATACGCCTGTTGCTGGCGTCTTTTCCCGGTTCCCGGGGATCGATGAAGACCGCCATAACCGGCCTGATCTCTCCTGCGTAGATCAGATTATCGAGGATATTCAGCATAGCGCCTTTGTCGGAGTCAGCATATTCATGGCCGTCGGTAACATAGATAACCGGCAGGCTCTCATGAAGAGCGTAATTAAACGGGGTATAAACCTTATAATTGATGGAATACCCAAGTTTCTGGCTGTTAATCAGGATATTGTCGGTGAGGGTGCCGCGGATAACATCGGCTGCCAGCTGGGTTTCATACGGAAATTTCCATGCTGGCATTTGCAATTCAGAGTTGTTGCCCATGCCGCTCATCTGTGAATAGGGATTATCGGGATCGAGCATCCACTTGCCGTCCACGATGATTTTGTAATCCAGCCGGGCATCCGGAGGGAACCCCTTGAACGCTGCCCAGATATCGGACTGCCCTGCCCGCTCCCCTGCCATACCGTCAGCACCGGGCTTCCAGCCGTTGAAATCACCTGCCCAGGAAACACTTTCTGCTGCGCCCCGATAGAGCATCGCTGCAGAGTCACCCATTTTAAAGGGTATCTGGTTGGCTGTCCTGAGTTTTGCCCAAAACTCATCCGCCTGCCGTTTCCGCTCCGCCGGCTCGGCAATGGCCCCGATCAGGCTGAGATCATGGCGGAAGGCGGTGAAGCTTTCGTAAGGGTAACCAGTTGATTGACTGAATAATAATCCAGTATTGACTGTCATCATCACGAGAATGAAAATTACACTGCGTTTCATTTTTTGCTAGCTTTTGCCCTCGGGTTGAAATCGAGAGCCAGGTTGATCCAAGACTCCAGGTCATCATCCATATCAATATACTCAGGGGCAACGTAAAAAAAGCCCTTCATTTCCTTTCCGGAGAAGTCCATCGGCCGCACCCCGGGCTTCAAAGCCTTTCCCTCGTGGATCTCCGGGTCAATTCGAACCATGAGCTGATTTTTGATGACTCCCACGCACATTTTCTCATTAACAAGGAAGCAGATGCCTCCGAACATCTTCTTTCCAAAGCAAGGCACCCGCTTTTCGTCGAAAATTCGCTGGATGCGTTCCGCCAGGAATTCATCGTAGGCCATATCGAAATCCTTTATTATTGTTCGATTCGTTGCCGCACCGGACCGGTCAGGCTGCCAAATTCATTAAAATAGATCCGCACCATTACCACAAAGAGGGTAATCATCAAAGGCCCGAAAACCAGGCCGATCAGACCGAAGAGTTTGGTCCCCACGATAACGCCGAGTATGGTGATGATCGGATGGACATTGGCAAGCCTTTTCTGCAGCATAAAACGGGCTACATTATCGATCGCACCTACAAGCAATACACACCAGAGTGCAAGGCCAACCCCGGTGACCATGCTGCCGGTTGCAAGGGTATAGATCACAACGGGAATATAAACCAGAGAGGCTCCGATTATAGGTATCATGGAGGACATGGCCGTTAGAACGCCGAGCAGCACCGGTTCATTGAGCCCGAAAACCCAATACCCGCCGAATGCCACACTCCCCTGCAGGAAGGCAACGGTTGGTATGGTGATCGCATTGCTTCGAACCATTCTTGTCACCTCATGCATGATTTTATCGCGGTTCTCCGTCTTGAAAGGAAGGTTTCGCTGTAGAAAGAGTTCCATCCTCCTGCTGTTGACCAGCATAAAAAACAGGAATACATACATAAACAGCAGAATAAGCAAGGTGAGTACCGTGCTGCTCAGGATTGTCTGGGCAAATTGGGTCATCCTGCCGGTCATCTTCATGATGGTTTCCTGTGTAATCACATTAAGACCAAGCGTATCATCAAGGTAGGTATTTATCTCTTTCAGGATATCCGTTATGACTTCCGGAGAAGAGAGGATAGGCTGGATCTTAAAAATCATAAGCTTAATGATCAGCCAAACCGGAATAACAATGATGACCAGGGTCCCCAGTATCAGAAGCAGTGTTGCCATCCAGTCTTTCAGGCCTCTTTTGTTCACCAGCCAAAACATCGGCTCCTTAAGCAGGATATACAAAGCGATGGCGCCCAGCAGCGATGGAAACAGAAAGCTGAGTTGTTTCCAGAGAACCCAGCCCAGCACCATAATGATGCCGATCATGGTGAACTGGTAGATTTTTGAGGGATGTATTGTGTTGATCATGTCTTCGCTTTTAAGCAAATATAATGAAGGGAGAGTGACGAGTTACAGATTGATGCAATTAATTACTTTTGATTATTAACGATGGATCTATGAAAACATTTTGCGCTCTCCGGATTATCCGATTATTCCCATTTATTCTGATTCTATCGATTCTTTCTGTCGGTCCCCAAACAGTTGCTCAGACGCTGACACCCCTCACCGACAACATGGAGATTGCTTCCAACTCAACTATCCGCCTTCAAAGCGGCACCTATAGTTTTGGAGATCTGGCAAAGGACGGGGTGATTAAAATCATCAATAAGGAAAACATCACTATCGATGCCGACAGCGTGGAGGTTACCGGCACCGGGTTTGAAGGGTACCTCATTTACATTCAGAATTCCCGGAACATCACCATTAAAAATTTCAAGTCGGTTAAGAATTACTATTATGCGGTAACCGCCAGGCAATCAGCCGGCATACAGGTGATCGACAACAACTTTTCATACAACCGTAAGGATACAATTGGCTGGATATCAATCTGGACCGACCATACGGCGGCCCTTGGAGGTGGTGTGCTGATGCACCAGTGTACCGGATCGGAGCTGAGAGGCAACCTGATGACCCAGCAGAACGACGGTATCGCTCTATACGAATGTGCCGATATCACGATCAATGACAATATTCTTAACTGGAACTGCGGATTTGGTATCCGGATGAATTTTACCGACAACTGCTATATCCACCATAACGACTGCTCACATGTAAACCGGAAAACGGATCCGAGCGACTGTGCAGCGATACTGCTGATCGTGGCAAATAACAACATCGTGGAGTACAATAACCTGACCTACTCGGGTGACGGGGTATTCCTCGGACAATATGAATGGTCGCATATCCCGAATAATAACTATTTCGGATACAACGATTGTTCCTATTCGCCGCACAATGCCATCGAGGCTACATTTGCCGATGGCAATATTTATAAGGGCAACCTCTGCAACTACAGCCATTACGGATTATGGCTCGGATACAGTTTCAACTCTGTGGTGGAAGATAATGAGATCATCGGCAACTTCCAGTCGGGCATTGCGGTCGACCGGGGTTACAGCAACACCTTTAAAAACAACATTATCAAGGGAAACCCGTATGGGTTTGAACTTTGGGAAGGCGGGGTCATAAACCCGTATGCCAACCAGTTCTCGCATGACTATCTTATCGAAAACAATGTACTGGAAGGCAATATGTGGGGTATAAGTGCCATAAATACGGAACACATGGTAGTCAGGAACAATGAGTTCCGCCACAATCAGAAAAACGACATTTACCTTTCGGGGGAATCGTTTACAGATACCATTACCGGAAATGTTTTTCGATCCCCTACCATATGGTACATCCAGAACACTTCCGGCGACCCTGTTAATGCCATCAACAATACTTTCATACCTAACATCGACAGCCTGATACACAACAAGATCAGCGGGCCTGTGACCTACATCCCCTACAGCAGGGAACCGGAACCGCTGGTTTCCTACACCCCCCCCTGCGACATGGCCGAACGTCCCGGTTTATGGACCACCTACAGGGATCCTGGTTATGGCCAGTTTGTGAAAGAGGTTCTTGACTTTGATTACAACGATAAAAAGGTGGGAGCCTCCTCGGTAAAGTTATTTACCCCGATGGGCTTCGACGTTGCGCTCAACTATCGTCCGGGAGGCGATTCACTGGCCATCTGGAACCTCTCGGCAGCTGATACGCTTTCTTTTTGGATCAAGACACAGAACAAATCCGGCAACGGGTTCCAGAATTTCTCGGTACGGGTGGGTAACAGCACGGGAGCCTATTACCAGTACACCGGGTCGACATCGCTGCTCAATAATGCGAAAAATACCTGGAAACGCTACCGCATCCCCCTCAAGGGCAGCAACACCTATGCCCGCAGCATGGTTGGCCAGATGGATCTGTCGCAGTCAAATTACGTTGAATTCCATGTCGACACATGGGACTCGGGCTACACGGTAATGCTGGATGGGGTTCAGTTCAAGGCTTGTACACCCACCGGCACTGGCGAAGTTCCTGTTTCTCCCCTGCAATCGGGTTGTTACCCTAATCCATTTGGCAGGGAAACCTCATTCTGGTTTAACCTGCCCGAGAATTCACGCGTGCAACTGAACGTGTACGATATTCGAGGCAGGCTTTCCAATCAGCTTATTGACTGCGAAATGCCGGCCGGGCGGCATGAAACCGCTTTGGCCATGGAACAGCTTCAGCCGGGTATCTATTTTTACCGGCTGGTTGCCGGCAGCCGGCTGTCGACGGGAAAATTGTTCAAAATCCGCCAATAACCTCATTTTTTGTATTTTTCTTGTGCCGGGGAAGCTTTGGTATGTAAATTATTTCTCCTACTTTCAAGCCGGAACAGGAGAATTTAATTTACCCAAATGCAATGAAAAAGTATTACATAATCGCTGCCGGCATTCCCGTTTTTATTCTGACCGGATGGTTTTTCCTTGGGGCATTAACCGTTCACCCGACGGGGATTTTTATGCAGACCTTTATTTTCACAGTAATACTGTGCCTCGCGATTGCAGTTTCCGTGGTTGCAGCCCGAAAGAAAAAATTGCTCCTGTCCCTTCTTTCCGGCTTTGTCTTTTTTATGGCCGGGTACCTTATTCATGCAAAAATTTACCTTTCGGAGGAGGACAGCCGCCTTGTTCCAGAGATCACCCGCCAGCCCGGACCCGGTAAGGGGCATACGGCTGTGGTTTATTTTACGCATGGTGAACCGGAGACATTCAGTCCGATCGGATGGCTCAACCAGTTCCGCGAATTCGATGAACAGGGCATAAGCTTTGTGCCATTTGTGGCCAGGCCATTCTTTATAAAAGCCCTCAGGCAGAAATATCTCGAGGTCGGCCAGAGTCGTCACCGGCAAGGCCATTTCAACATGATCAAGAGCCTTGAAGCACTATACAGGCAGGAAGGAGATTCCACCACCATGTTCTACATCTCGTTTCTGGATGACGAGCCCCGCCCGGATGCGGCAGTCATCCGGGCGCTGAATGACGGCGCCGACCGGATTATTGTTTCAACGGTTTTTGTTTCCGTATCCAACCATACCGCTGAAGGGAAGCACCTGGTGGAGAAGCTCGACTGCGAAAAAAGATTTGGCGTAAAGCTGGTCTTTGCCGATCCGATGTGGGATTCGGAAACTCTCGCCATGGCGTTTGTCGACAAGGTGAATGCCCGTGTGGGGGCAACCCCGAAGGATCAGGTTGGCATTGCCCTTATCGGTCACGGTCAGCCGGTTGAGTGGGATGTTGAATTTCCGACGGAGACCTCTCAAGAGATCGAATTCAGGGACCATATCATGGAGGCTTTAATCAGGGACGGTTACAGAAAGGATTTTATGGGTAAGGCGTGGATGGAATTCAAAGAACCGAAACCGTACATCCTGATGGACCAATTTGTGAAAAAAGGTGTGAAAAAGGTATTTTATTTTGCAGCAGCCATCAGTGCCGATGCTATTCCCAGTCAGGCTGACATACCCGCACTTGTTAACGAATACCCGTTCCCTCCGGATATGGAGGTCATCAACCTGGGCGCATGGAACGACCATCCCCTGGTAATAAAGGCAATAAAAGAGAAGATCGACAGGAAAATGGCCGCAGCAGAATAGCCCGGGCCATGAAAAATACCCAATATATTAAAAAGCTCACCGGCAAACTCAGGGATGATGAAATGGGTAATAAAGCCCGGTCATTGCTCTTCCTGAAAAAGCAAGGCTGCCGGATTCCTCTCACATACGTACTATCGGCAAAAGCATTTGAAGATTACCGCCGGATTGGAAAACCTTTGCTCGAAAGCATCAAATCGGAACTATCCGGCCTCGCCGACCTCAATTATGCGATCCGCTCATCAACCAGCTTTGAAGATTCCAGAGACCATTCTTTCGCAGGGCAGTTTCAAACCCTTATCAATATCAAAGGACCGGAGAAAATTCTGGAAGCGATTTTGGAGGTATGGGAATCAGCCGGGATCTCGGGTACCAGTGAATACCGTTCCATTGTAACTACCGATGCAACCATTCCGGCTTGTGCCGTAGTGATTCAGGAAATGGTGGAATCCGTACTCTCGGGTGTCAGTTTCAGCAGAAATCCCGTGAACAACCTGAATGAAATTGTGGTCGAGGCAGTTGAAGGCCTGGGAGAGGAGCTCGTGCAGAAGGGTGTAACCCCAATGCGCTGGAGAATAAAGGGGGAATTCCTGTTGGAAGGAGACGACTCCGGACCAGCCTTTACCATAGTAAGGGCAGTTGCTTCAGCCACCAAAAAACTGAAGAAAAGCTATCATGATGATGTGGACATTGAATGGGCGCACGATGGGAACAACCTCTATTTCCTTCAGTTGCGCTTTATCACCGCACTGGAAAGCATTCCCGTTTATTCAAACCGAATGGCCAGGGAAATGCTCCCCGGGCAGATAAAACCATTGGTTTGGTCGGTTAATATTCCACTGGTCAACGGTACTTGGATCGAATTGCTTACCGAGATCACCGGCCCCCTCGCCATTCAGCCGGAGGACCTTGCCAAATCCTTTTATTTCCGCACCTATTTTAATATGGCTGCGCTTGGTGAGGTGTTCAATAAATTCGGGTTGCCGGTGGAGAGCATTGAATACATGTTCATGAGCGAGCAGGGCAAAATGCCAAAAATGATGCCGGGCATTAAAACCTTCAGGCACACCTTTCGGATGATACGCTTTGCACATTCGAAACTGCTTTTCGAACCCACTTTCATCCGGCGCTACGGTATTTTGTCGAAAAGTTTCGTCGAGCTGCGTAAACGTATCCAGTTGGGCGTTACGATTGAAGAGTACCCCGCACTGTTCGATGAGCTATTTAAGGAAGGACGAAAAATCACCTATATCAACATTGTAGTTCCGCTGCTGATGCAGATGTACAACAAGCGGCTAAGGAACCGGCTTAAAGCAATTGGCTATGATTACGATCTGATTGATTTCACAGGTGACTTTCCGGTACTGGAGGAGCTCTCCCCGATGAAGGCAATGGACCGGGTGAGGAAAGCTTTTGAGCACCTTCAGAATACCGACGGAGAAGATAGCTTCTCTTTTGAACGTTTGGGGCTGCTTCCCGATTCGGACCCATGCCGAAAAGAGTTTGACCTGTTTCTTGAGCGATTTGGCCATTTCAGCGAAAGCGGCAATGATTTTTCAGTCCCGAAGTGGGAAGAGGATCCCCCGTTTGTCCTGAATATGATCCTTCAATCGGATGTGTCATTGGAAAAGAAAAAACTTATTCCGTTTTCCGAGTTGAAGCTGCCCGCATTAAAAAGGGCGGGTCTGCGGAGACTTTACCGTCGCGCAGGAAGTTTCAGAGTATACCGGGAGCAGGTGAGTTCGTTGTACATTATGGGATATGGCCTGTTTCGGACCCTGTTTCTCGGCGTAGGCAGGGAGTTTGCAAAAAGGGGGATCCTCCTTGAGCCTTCGGATATATTTTTCCTTACCCGAACAGAAATTGACCGCATACTCACCATGCCGGCAATGGAGGCAGGACGGGAATTTATACCTCTGGCCAGTGAGAGAAAAAAAGAAATGGCGGAAACCCGCGACCTTCTTCTCCCCACAATAATATATGGCGAAAGCGCACCACTGGTTGAGAGGGGGCAATCCAGAAATATCAAAGCCGTCGGCGCATCACCCGGAGTATTTCGGGGGCGTACGAAAGTGGTGAGGGGCTCAGCTGATTTCAGCAGGGTAAACCGGGGGGATGTCCTTCTCATACCGTTTTCTGATGTCAGCTGGACACCTGTTCTCGTTAAAGCCGGCGCAATAGTTTCCGAGGCAGGCGGCATGCTGTCACACTGTTCGATCATCGCCAGGGAGCTGGGAATACCCGCCCTTGTTTCTGTTGAAAACGCCTGTGCCATCGATGAAGGCATTGAAGTGACTATTGATGGCTCCAATGGATTATTAACAATAACTGAATATGAGTGAGTTAATTGATTCCCTGCTGGAAAAGCCCTGGTTGCTTGCCGGCTTGCTGGCTGGTGTCGGGTACCTGATCGGATCGGTATCTTTCGCCCGCCTCATTCACTATTTCGCCAAGGACACCGGCACCATTGATGCATTCGCCGAGCCGGTGCCCCATTCCGACGAAACCTTCGAGTCGAACCTGGTGAGTGCCACACTGGTAACAAAGAAACTCGGAGCCCGTTATGGCCTCACGGTTTCGTTGCTCGACATGCTTAAGGTGGCATTGCCTGCTCTTGCGATCAAACTGTTGATTCGCGATGACCCCTGGTACCTGATTATCGCCCTCTTCGGGGTGATTGGCCACAACTACCCAGTCTGGTACCGCTTTGTTGGCGGACGCGGTGAATCACCGATAATCGGCTCCGTGTTCGTCATCAGCTGGTTCAGCTTCTTTCTGGCCAACGGGGCGGGGTTGATTCTTGGGTACATCACCGGAAGCGTACTGGTAATAAGATGGAGTTACCATATTCTGCTGCCCGTATGGTTCTGGTTTTATTTCGACAGCCCCTGGCCCGCAGCCTATATGATAGCGACCAATTTCCTGTTTTGGATGTCGATGCGGACCGACCTGAAACGGTTCCAGGACCTGAAGAAGAAAAAAGGGCTGAAATTCAGCGAAGAGGATGTTTCTGAATTTATTCTGATGGGCAAAAGCCTGGGCCGGTTTCTCGACCGCTACAGTCTCTTTGTTCTCATTAAAAAAGGCCTGTCGAAATGAATAGGTTGAACCTATCCCTGCTTATCCTCTTCTGGCTGACGATGATGATTCAACCGCTCAGCGCTCAGAAAACGTCGGTGCGGTTCGAGAATCAGTTAAGCACATGGACTTCGCTGAATTTCAGTGATCCGCTGCAATTCCAGTTCGGAGCCCGGTACATACCTGCTTTCAGCATCGCACACGACCTCAAAAAGGACCGGAAAATCGATGCCGAACTCTCGGCCAACACCTTCGCAAGCTTCTTTTTCAAGGGTGACAAGTATGACGGACTCGAAAAGAGTTTCAAACCCTACCGGGCCTGGGTCCGCTACTCGACTCCCCGGCTCGAGATCAGGGCCGGACTTCAGAAAATCAATTTCGGATCTGCATCCATTCTCCGGCCGCTCATGTGGTTCGACAAGATGGATTCCCGCGACCCCTTGCAGCTCACCGACGGGGTTTACAGCCTGCTGGGCAGATATTACTTTCAGAATAATGCAAACATTTGGCTATGGGCGCTTTACGGCAACGAGAATGCGAAAGGCTGGGAGATTGCCGCCACAAAAGATAAATCCCCCGAATTCGGCGGCCGGTTCCAGTTCCCCGTTCCGCGCGGTGAGGCGGCAATCAGTTTCAACCGCCGGATGGCCGATTTCAAGGCACTTTACCCGCCGGTTCCTGATCCCGGCGACCAGTTTTTCCCCGAGGAAAAGATCGCCCTTGATGGCAAGTTCGATCTGGGAGTCGGGCTCTCATTGGAATACGTACTCAAACACAATGACCCGGACAACGGAATCCTAAAGGAGTGGGAAACACAGATGAACATCGGTCTGGATTACACTTTTTCCATTGGAAACGGGATCAACCTTGCAACGGAATATTTCCGGTATGAAAACCGCGCCGACTGGAAGGAGAAGGCCGTTGACAACAACTATTCGGTGGTAACGGCCAATTACCCGATCAACCTGATGAATACAGTTTCGGCCATGATCTATTATAACTGGGACGAAAAGGAGTGGTACCGGATGGTAAGCATTCAGCGCAAATACGACTTCTGGAGTTTTTACCTGATCGCCTTCTGGAATCCGGACACCTTCAGCCTGTATGGCCCATCAGCCGGCCGCAACCTGTTCGCCGGCAAAGGCATCCAGATCATGGCTGTTATAAATAATTGAAAACAAATTAATTAAGATATTTTCATCATGAAGGAAACGGAAGAGTTTATTACGATAAACGGCCTGAAAAAGCATTTTCCAATCGGAACCGGCCGGTTCACGGCACTCAATGGAATCAACCTTGCCTTCCGCAAAGGTGAATTCGCGGGCCTTATCGGTCCGAGCGGATCCGGCAAAACCACCTTGTTAAACATCATCGGATCACTCGATTCTCCTTCGGAAGGCAATGCTGTCGTTCTCGGCAAGTCGGTCGGGGAACTGACGCCCAGGGAAGCCGCACATCTGCGCCGTTCGCAATTGGGTTTCATCTTTCAGACATACAACCTTTTCAATGTACACAACGTTTTCGAAAACGTTGAATTCCCGCTGCTGCTCCTCGGAGTCGACAGCGCACAACGTAAAAAGCAGGTGCTCGACGCCATCGAGTGGGTTGGACTGAGCAGCAAACTTAAATCGAGACCTTCGCAACTGTCGGGCGGCGAATGCCAGCGGGTAGCCATCGCCAGGGCCATGGTAAAAAAGCCGATGATCGTTCTGGCGGATGAACCAACGGCGAATCTGGATGCCGCCAACTCGCACCATATTCTGGAGACCATGGAAAAGCTCAACAAGGAGTTCCAGACAACCTTCATATTTGCCACACATGACGAGAAAGTCATCGGCTACATACGTCGTAAAATCTATCTGGCCGACGGAATGGTCATGAAGGATGAGATCGTCGCCGGCAAACAGGCAGGAGGATCCGAGTCATGAGGATGGCCCTTAGGCTGGCAATCCGCAACCTGATGGGTGCGGGACTCCGAACCTGGCTGAACGTCATCGTCCTCTCCTTTTCATTCGTGGTGATTATATGGCACAAAGGATTGCTGGATGCGTGGGACAACCAGGCTATTTATGAGATGATCCGCTGGGAGATCGGCGGCGGGCAGTACTGGCAGGAAAATTTCGATCCGTTTGACCCCTTCACCCTGCAGGAGAGTCATGGCAAAATCCCCGCTGAGCTCACCGGAGCCGTTGCAAGCGGAGCGGCAGCACCGGTGCTGATAACGCAGGGAACCATTTATCCTTCGGGCCGGATGCAGACAATCCTCCTCAAAGGTATCCCGGCGGGCCAAAAAGTTTTGGAAATTCCAACCAATGCGCTTGTCACCGACAGCGACGCCATCCCGGCAATTCTTGGTAATTCTATGGCCGAAGCTTCACGTCTCAAGGTTGGCGACCGGGTAAACCTTCGCTGGCGCGATAAGAATGGCGCCTTCGATGCCACAGAAATCATTGTCACGGGAATATTCCAGACCAACGTACCCACCGTTGATGTGGGTCAGGTGTGGATTCCGCTTGAAAGGCTCCAGCAGATGATGCTGCTTCCCGATGAGGCAACCCTTATCGTTAAAAACGAACAGGACCCTGCCCGCGAATCGCTGCAAGGGTGGAAGTTCACTTCGCAGGAAAGCCTGATGTCGGACCTGAAAAACCTGATCCAGACAAAAACCATCGGGGGAATGGTCCTGTGGGCCATACTGCTGCTGCTTGCCATGC
This sequence comes from uncultured Porphyromonadaceae bacterium, assembly GCA_964457845.1. Taxonomy (GTDB): domain Bacteria; phylum Bacteroidota; class Bacteroidia; order Bacteroidales; family UBA12481; genus UBA12481. The sequence goes on from CAYWHP010000039.1 coordinate 20,942, forward strand.
TGGCCGTGTTCGATACGCAGGTCCTGTCCATCTTCAGAAGGCAAAAGGAAATTGGCACCTACGTGGCCCTCGGTATGACCAGGGGGCAGGTGGTTACGCTGTTCACTGTGGAGGGCGCCATGCATTCGGTACTCGCCGCACTCCTCGGGGCTGTTTACGGAATCCCGCTGCTCTCCTGGCAGGCGATAAAAGGTATTACATTTCCTATAGAAGGGGATGATTACGGCATTTCCATGCCCAACACCATTTATCCGGTTTATTCGGTCGGACTGGTCATCGCTACCGTCCTGATCATTCTTTTAACCACAACGGTTGTCAGCTACTGGCCATCGAGGAAAATTGCCAGGATGAATCCAACCGAAGCACTGAGGGGGAAAATACAATGATAAAATTTCTGCTGACCGGATTGCTTCGCGACCGGCAAAGAAGCATCGTTCCGATAGTGATTGTGGCCCTCGGGGTTATGCTGACCATCGTTTTTCAAAGCTGGATCCTTGGGATCATCAGCGACAGCATCGAGTATAACGCCCGCTTCGCAACCGGGCATGTTAAGGTGATGACCACAGCCTATGCCGACAACATAAACCAGATGCCCAACGATCTCGCGCTGGTGGGAACAGATACACTGATCTCTTCCCTGAAATCCAGATATCCGGATATTGAATGGGTGGAGCGCATACACTTTGCAGGACTTGTGGACGTTCCCGACACCAAAGGGGAAACCTCAAACCAGGGCCCTGCTGTCGGGTTTGGAATCGATATGCTGTCGGAATCCGGTTCCGAAGTAAACCGGATGAATATCGCCAGATCGCTCAGAAAAGGGCATATGCCGGAGAAACCGGGCGAGATCATCATCAGCGACGCGTTCTGCGAAAAGCTGAATATCCGCCCGGGCGACCCGGTGAGCCTGATCAGCACAACCATGTACGGCGAAATGGCAATCTATAACTTTATCCTGGCGGGAACAGCCGAATTCGGAACCACAGCCCTCGACAGGGGAACCATCTTTGCCGATATCCGCGACGTGAGACAGGCACTCAATATGGATAACGCGGCAGGCGAAATAATGGGCTATTTCCGCACCGGCTATTATGATGATGATCTTGCCAAACCACTGGTTACCAGCTTTAACGAGCAATACAATTCCCCGACAGATGAGTTCTCTCCGATGATGATGAGCCTGAAACAACAAGGCAGTATGCGCGTTTTTGTTGATTTTGCAGGAATGCTGATGGCCATTGTCATTTTTGTATTCATCTTCGCCATGTCGATCGTGCTTTGGAACGCAGGATTGCTCGGCGGCCTTCGCCGCTATGGTGAATTCGGTATGCGGCTGGCCATCGGTGAAGAAAAAAATCACGTTTATAAAACAATGCTCATTGAATCGCTCGGCATCGGAATCATCGGTTCGGTTGCCGGGACCTTCATCGGCATGGGGTTTGCCTGGTACCTGCAGGAATATGGCATCGATATCGGTATGATGAAAAACGCCACCATTATGATGCCAACTGTTTTCAGGGGCCGGATAACCATCGAAACCTGGTATATCGGCTTTATACCGGGGGTGCTTTCCACACTGATTGGAACGGCACTCTCCGGAATCGGCATCTACAAAAGGCAAACTGCTCAACTCTTTAAAGAACTCGGATCATGAAAAAACTCATTCTCGCAGCCATTCTTGCAAGCTGTACATCACTTTTCGCCCAGGTACCCGAAGGGAAAGAGATCCTTCGGAAAATCGACATGAACATGTCATCGGAAAACCGCGTTTTCACAGCAAAGATGATCATCCACGGCCGGCGTAACTCACGAACCGTTGAATCAAAAACCTGGACCGCCGGAGAAAAGAAATCATTTACCGAATACCTGTTTCCGGCAAGGGAGGTGGGCACCAAAATGCTGAAACTCGAAGACCAGCTCTGGATATTCTCGCCATCCACCGACCGGATCATTCAAATTGTCGGGCATATGCTTCGTCAGTCGGTCATGGGCTCCGACATGTCGTATGAGGACCTTATGGAGGACAATAAACTTGCAAACCATTACAATGCCGAAGTCACGGGTAAAGAAAAGGTCGGCGACAGGGAATGCTGGGTGGTTAAACTCACAGCCTTCGATCCGGATATAGCTTATCAGGGCAAGAAACTGTGGGTCGACCAGGAGCGGAACATCCCGCTGAAAGAGGAGCTCTTCGCCAAAAGCGGAACGCTGCTTAAGCGGACAGAACTGTCGGATGTGGCCAATATAAAGGGCCGCTGGTTTCCAAAAAAGATCAAATTCAAGGACATGCTCAAGGAGGGGGAAGGCACCGAGTTCATCATCAGCGATATCCAGTTCAACGTGGAAATCCCTGATTATATATTCTCGAAGGGAAGCCTGAAGAAATAGCCCTCATTCGCCAGCCGGCTTCTCTTTTTCACCGCCCTGGATCAGCATTACAGCGATCAGCAGCAATAAAGCGACTGCCCCGCCGGCCAGAAACGACCGGGGCTGCAGATAAGTACCCGTTATGCCGGCCAAAATGTAACCGATTCCCCAAAAAAGGTGTGTCCATGCGAAATGGGCCCCGTAAACCCGGCCCTGTTCATGGATGGCCATGTTTTCTGCAACCATCACCTGAGAAGGAAGGTAGGTGAACCCCTGCCCCATCCCGGCCAGAACCCAGATAACCAACAGAATGGTATACGGCACAAAGCTGGCGGCAGTGATGGCTGCGATGATAAGTACCGCTGCCACGATAAGGATCATCCGCTTGTTCCGGCTTCGGTCGATGCTGCCGGAACTGAATACAGCCAGGGTGGCCCCGATGCCGAAGGCCATCATCACCCAGCCGTAGTGCTGGTCGTCGAGCCCCATTCCGCCCTTGACAAGTCCTACCGTATTAACGAAAACCTGCGCCCCGGCAATGGCAATGATCATCTCGATCATCACGGCAAACCGGAGGGGCCGGTTCCTGAACAACAGGATGGTGCCCGTTGAGATATTCTTCCATGCACCGGTACGGGTTGGCGAAGCAACCACCTTATGCTCCGAGGCAATCAGCCGGCCGGGTATCGCCAGAATAAGCAGCCCGGCAACAACAAATGTAACGGCATCAAAAAAGAAAATCTGCCTTGCCCCAAGCCAGACCGCCAGACCGCCGGCAAGCCCCGGGCCCAGCATGCCCAGCAGCTGCCAGGTGCCGTTGGAGAGAATTATCGCATTGCTGTAGTTCTTCCTGTCGGAAATCACCTGCGGAATGGCGGATTTAAAAGCCGGTGTAAAAAACGCATGAAATATATTGAGCAGGAATATCACGGTATAAAGCTGCCACAGTTCCCTTACAAACGGGAGCAAGGCAACAAGGAACATCCTGATGAAATGCGTGGTATAGAGGATCTTCTTCCGGTCGAGCCGGTCGGCCAGCACCCCGGCATACGGCCCCACCAGAATGTAGGCTGTAACACGCAGGGTAAGTGCTACCGAAAGTATCCCTGCCGACTTTTCACCACCAAACTCGAAGGCAAGAAGGGCGATGCCAAGCCAGGTGACCGCATCACCGAGCAGGCTCACTGCCTGCGCAATGTATAGCCGGGCGAAAAGCTTCTCCCTGAGCGCAAGGAAAGGGCTGAAAAATTTACCTGACCATGCCATATGCCGGGATGATCTGGGGAACAATGGAGACATTCAGCTTCAGTGTTTTGTACACGAGCTGCCTCACTTTAGGGAATACCCAATAGGCCATTCGCGTGCTCAGAATCCCGAAACCGGCGCCCGCCACCACATCGGTGAACCAGTGGCGGTTGTTGTACATACGCATGAAACCGGTTCCGGCTGCAATCGTGTAACCCGCTATCCCATACCAGATTGAAACATCTTTATATTCCTGATACAGAAACTCGGCGCAGGCAAAGGCCATCGCCGTATGACCGGAAGGAAAAGAATTAAAGCTCGATCCGTCGGGACGCTGAACATGCGTCAGCAGTTTTATGCCCTGGGTGGATGCGCCCATTACGGCCATCGAGGTGCCCAGGATCAGCGACCGGTCGATGAAATTGTGCTTCCCACGGATTCCCGCCAGATTCAGTGCATAAACCGCTGCAGCCGGAAAAACCTGGGCATAGTCGTCAATGCTAAAGTGGTCGCTCACGCGTGAAGTGATCGCATTCCGTACGCCAAGGTTCAGCCCGGTTAATGGTTCCACGGCAAACTGGGCAAACCCGAATCCGATCAGCACTGCCGGAACGACCAACTTCGGCGCGGCGGGCTGGTATACCGAATCACTCAGGTCAACCGGTCTGAAACGGCTTTCCTGTGCTATACATGCGCCACCCGTGAACCACCCCAGCATCACCACCACCACACTCACCATGAATGCATCACTTACCCCGGCCTTCTTACCGGGGGGTATCGCAGCTTTGAGTCCGGGGGGCAGAGCGGAGCGCCCTGACCAGCTACACATCATGACTGTCAGGCTTCTTAATGAGATCATCCACCTTTCGGAAAACCACGTTCACCACTACCACCCCCAGCACGCAGACCGCAACTTCGGCATAGTATCCCGCCGCCGCAAGGCAGCCGATCGCCGAACTGCACCAGATAGTGGCCGCCGTGGTGAGCCCCTGTATGTTGACTCCCTGGTGCAGAATGACTCCGGCTCCCAGGAACCCGATCCCGGTAACAATCTGCCCGATGATACGGGTGGCATCACCTCCTTTTTCCCCTGTCAACTGCAGGGACAGGAGGACAAACATAGCCGATCCCATCGCCACAAGGGCGTTGGTTCGGGTACCGGCACTCTTATGATGGATTTGACGTTCGAGACCGATGATGACACCGGCGGCCATGGCGATGAGGATGCGGAGGATGAAGGTTTTCAGTTCCATTCTAAATAAGTGACGAGTGACGGGTGACAAGTGACGGAGGGGATTCGTGACACGTGACGGGGATTCGTGAAACGTGACGCGTGACGCGTGACGCGGGGGAATCGTGATGCGTGATGCGTGATGCGTGAGAATCGTGACACGTGACGCGTGACGCGTGACGCGATGTAAAGACGCATAAATGCGTCTCCTTTATCCAACAACGAAACATTCATTGATGCATTTCCTTTACGTATTTCTGTTCAAGCAAATCCATTCCCCAGACATGGCTGGTTTTCTGCTCATCAAGAACGAAACCGTTGCGCTCATATACCCTGCGGGCATCGTTCAGCAGGCTAACTGTCCAGAGGATGATCCGCTTATATTGTTGCTCCGCTGCAAATCCGATCAGGAGTTCCATCAGCTTTTGACCGTGACCCTGACCGCGAAGCGTTTCATCCACATAAAACCAGCGTAGCTGGCACTCATCGGCTGAGTTCCTTACAAGCGCCACGCATCCGCGAATGGCGGTTCCATCATCCAGCAACCAGATTCCCTCGGCAGGTGAACGCCGCTCATAAAATTCGGTGAGCGGACCCATTACATACCGGCCGAAATCATGGTTAAACCCGTAATTCACCGCATAATACTCAGTATGGTACCGGACGATCTCATGGATATCTTCGGTAGTCAGCGACGTTCTTATATCGGCATCCTGCTTCATCTTAAGGGATCCCGGCTTTTGCCGGGATGACAATGCTTCTGGTAAGTTCC
>CAYWHP010000039.1:26656-30625 GCA_964457845.1 uncultured Porphyromonadaceae bacterium
CTAACCCCCTAACCCACTAACCTCCTAACCTTCCTCAATACTCGAGAAATCCCAGCCTCGCCAGCACCGGATCTGCCGCCAGCTGGAACCTGGAATCCTGGTCGATATCCATCGGCCCCTTCTTCACCGACGACCGCGAGCTCAGCAGCCCCAGCCCGTTAACAATGTTCGAAAACGGATTTGAATTGAAATCATTGATCCCGTCCTGAAATTCCATATAGCGCGCAAACTCCTCGAGGCCCGTGTGGATGGTGAAGTTAACCGGACCGAAATAGCGCCTGATGATGCGCTTGTCGGGTTTCATCGTCTGTCCGATCCGCTGAACCAGCAGTTCAAAGGGGACCTTCACTTCATAATACTTCCCGTTGATCATGACATCGTTCACCTTCTGAATCCGGATGATCCGGGTAGCAAGGCTGTCGGCGTACTGTTCCCGTATCCCGAACTGAATGTCGACTTCGTTCCACGGCCCGCCCGACCACTGGATCCTGAGCGGGCTATCGGGTACTATATAGATGAACTTCTGGGCTGAGTTGGGTGACCAGATGACCGGTGAGCCGATGATGCGGCAGGAAGCCAATGCCGTCGGCAGACCAGGAACCTCAATGCGCAAAGTTACGGAATGATAGGAACCCAATTGCCTGCTGGTGAACGCATACAGCCGGTGGTTCCGGTTTGCGAAATAGCCGGAATCCTTAAAAACCCCGGTCACCGGATCTGCCTCGATTTCAATGGTCTTTCCGCCTGAAGAATACGGGGAAAGCAACGCAGTTACCCGCACATGGCGGTACAAGAGCGAATCCTCCTGCCGCGCAGAAAGGGCCGGCGCCTGCAAGCCGCTGAACACCCTCTCCAACCTGACATAGTGAACCGAATCGTTGGGATCGATCATGCAATAGACCACGGGTTTCGAAAGGAAGGGATCAACCTGGATGTCTATCCTTTCGTCGCAGGCGGACAAAAAAAGTCCCCCGAAAATGAATATACTGACAAACTTCTTCATAATCAATATACTAACATGCGGGGGACCTTTCCGGAAGGCCGGGGGCCCATGGGCCCCCGGAATGCGGTAGGGCCCGCGGGCCCTACCCTACGGAATCACAATGTTTTGATGCGGATGTTGCGGAAACGCAATACCGAACCGTGGCCCAGGAACCCGATATGCCCTTTCGTATTTTTCAGGCCCGGATGCTGGTTGTGGTCGATGGTGCCATCTTTGCTGGCTTCTGCAATGTCACCATCCACGATAACCGTTCCGTTGAGCGTCACCTTGATGCGGCTGCCCTGAATCCAGATCTCCTCCTCGTTCCATTCGCCCACCGGTTTCAGGAACTCGCGGCGTGCCGGGATCACCCCGTACACCGAGCCGTGATACTGGTACTTCTGCAGATTGGCATAAATCGGCGCCGTATTATCGAGCACCTGAATCTCCATTCCAGCATAAGCAGCATCGCCTTCCAGCGGTGCACGTATCCCGATGCCGTTGTTGGCGCCGGGGGTAAGCTGGAATTCAAAGCGGTAGGCAAAATCAGCATACTCCTTTTCAGTATAGAGGTTGCCCGATCCGCCGCCGCCGGTGGGATCCACCAGGATCTCGCCATTGTCAACCTTGTAGTCGGTTTTGTTACCTACCCATCCGTCGAGGTTCTTGCCGTTGAAGAGCGATACAAACCCGTCTGACTGCTCCGCAACGGTCAGCCCGTAGGATTCGCTTTTGATCTCCCGAACATAGATATCCCTGAACCCCAGGTCGGTACCGTGGGCCTGAAGTTCAATGGCGCCTGTCGGGAAGATCGGAATATTCCGGTCCCAGTAATTCTCAAGGGTTACATTGTCGACCACGGTAATGCCGTTGAGTTTTACCCAGACCTTTTCACCCACCATTTTGATATAGAAGGTATTCCAGTCGTTCACCAGGTTGTCGGCCACCACCGGCGGCTTCGAAGGGTTCTTGGCGTTGTTGTACAAACCGCCCGATCCCACCTGGGCACCTACATCGTGACGGCAGGTATCCCAGATCTGCACCTGCGGTGTGCCGCGGAGATAAATCCCGCTGTCCCCATCCTTCGTTATGCGCCAGTCGACCCACATTTCGAAATCGCCATATTCCTTCACCGAGCAAAGGTTGTCGCCCTTGCCGTTGAAAACGATCGTGCCGTCCTTCACGGTCCAGCTTTCATAGATCTTCGCATCGACAGCCGCCTGTTTGGCGGCAAGCTCTTCCTTGCTCATTTTGGCACGTTTGAGAGGGTTCTCCACCAGCCCACACCAGCCGGTGAGGTCCTTCCCGTTGAACATCGGGACAAATCCCTCATCTTTCGGCATGGCTGCCAGCCAGTTGCGCATGTTCTCCTTCGCGTAGTCGCTCTCTTCACCGCTAATAGCGGAGATGGACTTATTGAGGATGTATTTTACGGTTTGTCCATACATCCCTTCGCGGCTTCCCGAAGGCGGCAGGGCGATCCCCATGGCCACGCGGGCTGCTGTATTTTTCAAATCATTGTCGTCGAGATACTTAGCCACATAAACCAGCGTCAGAAAAGTGCGGTTGCCCTCGAGCCCCTTGATCACCATCGTCTTCTGTTCCACAGTCGTGGCGAGAGCCATCACCTTGCGGAGCAGCAGCAGCTTCTGGTCGGCATTGGTTTTCGATTTCGAAATTTTGGTTACATAAGCCTTGAAGGCCTCAGCTTTGTACTTATCCGGACCAGCCGATGCTATGGCAAAGAGCTGGTCGCAGGCGCTCTGGTCCTTCCAGGCCGTGAGGGCGGCAAATGCCTGATCCTTCTCCTTACCCTTCTTCGTATTGAATTCAGTGCTGATGAGTTTCAGCGCCTCATCGCCGCCCACGCGCGGGATCACGCCCAACAGCTTTTCGCGCAGGGCCTTCTTCGTGGAGTAGGCAGAGAGGATCACCCGGGTGCGCTCGGCCGGTTTGTCATTGGCATTACAGGCAACCACCAGGGCATCCTGAACGTTGGGAACATAAGCGGTGGGAGCGTTCTCGAGAACGGTAACGAGTACCACATCATCGCCTGCCTTCGTGAGTGCCGGCAGCGCCTTGTAAGCTGCAGCGGCAACACCCGCATCGGCTGAATAGAGTTCGTTACGTACAAGCCCCGACTGGCTAACCGCCTTGCGGGCGGCCAGCAGGTTGATCAGAACCGGTTTTGCAGAGGCCGGCATATCCTTGAAGGCAGCAGCCAGATCGTCAATTTCCTTCGGCCCCACCAGCGTATTCAGCAATGTACCGCAAGCCTCCAGCTCGGCGCCCGAAGCCTTTTTCATATTGCCGAGTATAACCGGCAGCGCGGATTTGCCTTCGATGGCCACCAGCGACTGCAAAGCAGCAGTGCGCAGGACAGCATCATCCTTACGATTCATCTCGTACAGCATCGGCACCACCACCGGGTTGCCCATCCTGCCCAACATGCCGATGATATCGACAGCCGTGTCGGTATTGGCCGATTTAGCCTTGTCCATCCATTTCCGGATGGCTGAAATGTCATTGATCTTCAGGGCCTGTTCCAGGACAGCATCCCTGTATTTTTTATCCGGATTATCCACCCCGGCGAGCAGAAGCTCCATCGCCTCGTAACCGAAGTGGTCCACCATGACTGACAGTCCGGCGAGGCCATAAGTATTGTTGCCCGCATCCTTACACTCCTTTACGAGCATGTTGCAAATGCGCTTCGACATCGCAACCTCACCATTGTCGGCGAGCGTTCCTGCATAACGTACAAGCGACCGTGCGGCTTCGGTGGGCTCATAGGCAAATCCGGCCTTTTTGGCCGCACCCACCAGGATCTCGGCAGATTCCTTGGAGCCGATATTCGACAGGGCAAAAAGCACCATCTTTTTGAGTTGCGGGTCGGTGGTACCGGCCAGCGACCGGATCGACGAATCGGCACAGTAGGCGCCGTAATCGCCCAGACCTTTTACAACCACCAGCTGGCTCTTGCCTTTCAG
>CAYWHP010000039.1:30725-35952 GCA_964457845.1 uncultured Porphyromonadaceae bacterium
CACCATGGCCAGGGCATTCAATGCAAACCGTGCGTTGGTGTCGTCACCTGTTCCGGCCGGTACAATCAGTTTCGTGAATTCGGCAATGCCCGGCTCGCCAAGCTGGATCATCGACTGCACGACCTTGTCGCGCTGTACCAGGTCGCGCGCCGGCATCTGGGCCAGTATGTCGGCCACCTTGGTGCTGAGAAGCCGGACGTCCTGCGCATGCAGGGAGGCGGAGGCGACCAGTACGACTATTGCTGTAAGAATGCTGTATTTAAATGTTTTCATTTTTTCAGTTTTTTCGCGTCACGTGTCACGCGTTACGCGTCACGTTAATTATTACATCGCCCACGGCCCCCTCATCGGTTGATTGATCATCCGGTTGGCCTCATCGTCGTCGATGAAAACCTGTTTCACCGGGTCGTATTTCAGGGATCGGCCAAGTCGTACGGCAACAACACCCATGTTCACGATGGTTGACGAACGGTGTCCATTCATCTCGTTGAGCGCGAACTTGGTACGTGTCTTCACTGAATCGCTGAAGGTCATCATCTGCGGTTCAGGATCGGGCAGGGTTTCAATGAAACTCTGGAGATTTGGGATATCCGATTTGAATCCCTTGTAGATCTTGCCGAGCGGGCCCTCAATGTACGGAGCGTTCTTGTCGCGGTTTTCGCCGTCGAGAATGATCTTGCATCCGTCGGCATAGGTATATTCAATCCTCCGCCAGCTGCCGCAGGCATCCGGGTGCTGCTGCGGGGCATCAACCTCCACCAGTACGGGACTGGTATCGTCCTTGCCAAGCATGTACTGCACCGGGTCGAGGTAGTGCTGGCCCATGTCGCCAAGACCGCCGCCGTCGTAATCCCAGTATCCGCGGAAAACGGAGTGAACCCGTTCGGGATTGTAGGGCTTGTATGGAGCCGGTCCGAGCCACATGTCATAATCCAGTTCTTCCGGTACCGGCATCGGTTTTAAATTCATTTTGCCGCTCCAGTAGAACTTCCAGTCGTAACCGGTGATCCCGCTCACGGTAAACTTCAGCGGCCATCCGAGGATCCCGCTGTCGATGAGCTTCTTAAGCGGTTTTACATCGGTTCCCAAACCGTAGAAGGTATCCTTGAAACGGAACCAGGTATTCAACCGGAACATGCGGCCGTGGCGGTTGACAGCCTCCACCACCTTGATCCCCTCACCGATGGTGCGGGTCATGGGTTTTTCGCACCAGATGTCCTTGCCTGCCTCGGCGGCGGCAATGGCCATCAGCGCGTGCCAGTGCGGCGGAGTGGCGATGTGCACCACATCGATATCGGGCCGTGCGAGCAGTTCACGGAAATCGTGGTACCCCTGTACCCCCTGTCCGGCCTGCTTGATAGCCTCTTCCATGTGCTTGCGGTCGACATCGCATACGGCGAGCAGCCTGCCTTCATAATCAATGTGCCCGCGGCCCATGCCGCCAACGCCGATGATCCCCTTGGTGAGCTGGTCGCTGGGCGCAACGTAGCCACGGCCAAGCACATGCCTGGGAACCACGGTGATGGCTACAGCACCTACGATACCCGCCTTCAGGAATTTCCTCCGGTCGAATGTCTGTCTGTCTTTCATATTTTACTAGTTAATTTTATAGTTCCGGTTTACCCTCCGAAGGTAGGATTTTTGGCTTGTGCAGACAATGGGAAACGGCACAAAATTATGTCGCCCCTACGGGGCTTAACGGGTGGTGGGTTCCGCCCTGCTACAATAATTCCGCCCCTACGGGGCTGATTGCCGCGAATTGACAATTTCCACATTTTGATTCCAAAAAGCCCCGTAGGGGCGACAGTATTGTAGCAATGTCATCATTGATTCCAAAAAGCCCCGCAGGGGCGACATTATTGTAGAAATGTCATCATTGATTCCAAAAAGCCCCGCAGGGGCGACATTATTGTAGAAATGCGCCATCCGGGAATTTAAAGCCCTGTAGGGGTGGCATAATTACATTCTTGCATCTACCTTTATGATTGATTAAGTTCCAACTGATCATGATCCCAAATAAACCCGCCTGTCCGCTGATCTTACTTCTCCTTTTCGCTTTGCCCGTTGCCATCTCCGCCCAGGACACCACGCGCATCATCTCCCACGACCACATCAAGGTGGTTACCGATGAATCCAAAGGCGAAAACAGCTACCCGGCAACCGTGGAATTCCCCAAACCCGGGCTGCAGTTCCGCAGGGTAAACATGCTGGTCACCTTCCAGTGTCCCGACAACATGCAGTGCGGTGAGTGGGATTATATCGATTATGTCAACCTGAAAACAACCGATCCGGCTACCGGCAATCCCGCCAGTTACGAGATCGCCCGGCTGATCACCCCCTACGGCCGCTTCTTCGGCACCAAATGGTTCTTTACCTTCAAGGCCGACATAAGCGAGTTCTCCACGCTGCTCCGGAATAAGGCCACCATCGAATATGTGCACTCGGGATACGAATCCGCCGTCACATGCGGCTGGAAGATCACCGTTACCTTCGAGTTTATCAGCGGTCCTCCGGTTGCCAATATCCTGTCGGTGGTACCGATGTGGAACGGCAGCTTTCCCTACGGCGATTCCACCAACGACATCGAAAAATACCTCACGGCAAAAAAGGTTACGGCCACAGACAAGACCGGGCTGATGCGCCTTCGCGTCATACAAACCGGCCACGGCATGGACGACCAGGACAACTGCGCGGAGTTCTGCTCGAAATGGAGGGAAATCTATTTTGATAAAAGGCTGGCCGAACACCGGGATATCTGGAAGGAGTGCGGAACCAATCCCGTTTACCCGCAGGCCGGCACCTGGGTGTACGACCGCGCCAACTGGTGCCCCGGCTGCATGGTGAAACCCGAAACTTTTGACTTCGTTGTAAAACCCGGCTCCACCCACGTGATCAATATCGATATGCAGCCGTACAAAGTGGTGAAGGGCAAGCCCTCCGCGAATTATGTCTTCTCCTCGTTCCTCGTAATGTGCGAAAAGCCCCGGGCGGCCAACGACGCCGCCATCGAGGCCATCATCGCGCCATCGACCGATGAGAACTATTCGCGGTTGAACCCCATCGGAACCAATCCGCGTATCATCATCCGTAACAATGGTTACAAAACCTTGAAATCCCTGAAGATCAGATATGGATTGCCCGGTCAGATCCAGAACAGCCTGATCTGGAAAGGCAACTTAGCCGCTGGAAAACCCGTCGGGGACAGCAATGACTCATCCGTTAAGATCATTACCTATAACTGGAATGACAGCCTCGAATACGGGAAAACCCGGGAGATCCTCCTCCCCGGCAGGCTCGGGGTCAACAAGGAAACGGACCTATTTACCGTGACAATAAGCGAACCCAATGGTAGAAAAGATGAATATGATGGCGATAACAGAATGTCATCGGTTATGATGGCACCTCCTGTCTATCCGGAAAAGTTCATCGTGGTATTCAAAACCAACCGCGACAGCGTCCAGAATAAATGGGGAATCGACGCACTTGAAAATTCCGAAGCGGGTTTTCTCAGGTCGGGATCGTTCAGGCCGAATACGGAATACCGCGATACGGTTTCCCTGCCGGCCGGGCAGTACCAATTTCACGTATCTGACACCGAGGGCGACGGCCTCGAGTTCTGGGCCAACCCGCGCGGTGGCATGGGGATGGTGAAACTGGTGAGCATGGACGGAAAGCTGATACGCACTTTCGGCAGCGACTTCGGCAGCACGATCCGGCATTCCTTCGAGGTGGGGGGCAGCCGGCCGCTCGCGCCGTTCCAGGATGCCTTCGTGATGGTTTATCCCCACCGGCCCACGCAAAACACAACGCTCATGCTGTTTTTCAACGATCCGCAGACCGTAAAGGGGAAGCTTACCCTGCCCGACGGCAAGGTGCTGCAGGAGATGCAGTGGAACGACGTACGGGAGGGGAACTTCACGATTGATTTGTCGAATTATCCCGATGGGATTTACATGCTCGAACTTAAGTACGGTTCAAAAACCGAGAATATCCGGCTCAAGAAGGCGGGAAGGAGATAAGTAAGATAGTTTAGATTCGAATTGAGAATTCCGAATTCCGATTAGGAGATTCAAGTAATCATGAAGTACACTTACGAACTTTGCCATCACCTGGATCTGAAAACTCGGAATTCGGAATTCTCAATTCGAATCTATACTATTCTACTTTTTTTACTTCAGCTACAGGGGATCGGATTCGCCCAACAAACACCATTGAAAATCGGCCTCCTGGCCGACGTCCAATACTGCGACTGCCCCCCCGCCGGGGCCCGCGAGTACGCGCTGAGCCTCGAAAAACTCGGTAAGGCAATCCCTGTTCTGCAGGAAGAAAAGGTTGACTATACGGTTTTGCTCGGCGACCTCATCGACCACGATCTGAAAAGTTATACGGCAGTATGGAACAAGCTGGAGCCGCTAAAGTCCAATCTGGTATTTGTGCCCGGTAACCACGACTTTTCATTGGGTGAAGGGGAAGAGGCTGATCGGGCCAAAACGGCGCTAAGGAGCTGTTTCCCGGAAGTAAGGATCGCCGGCAATGTCCGACTGCTCTTTCTGAACGCACTAAAAAACAGCATCGTAGCCTGGCCGGAGGGATCCGCTGAACATGCATTCGGACTGAAAACATACAACCAACTGAAGGCGCAGGGGGCACCCAATGCGCAGGACTGGAACGGCGGGCTGGGCATTCACCAGCTCCGCTGGATCCGCAGCCAGGTTGCCCTGGCCAACCGAAAAGGCCAGTCGTTGGTGCTCTTCTGCCACCTCCCCGCACTGCCCGGCGATGCGCACAGCCTGTGGGACACCCCCGAACTGCTTGAAATCCTCCAAACAGCCGAAAAACCGGTATTGTACATTTGCGGGCACAAGCACTCTGGCGGTGACGATACCGCTGGCAATGTGCGGATCGTCACCCTGAAGGGGATGGTTGAGCAGAAGGCGGTAACGTTCGGGATATTGGCCATTTTTGATGACCGGTGGGAAATAATGGGGTTTGGGGAGCAGGGAAGTTTTGAAGGGAGATGGGATTGACAATCAAGTCGGAAGGCCAAATCCAGTTTTGAATTTTGAATGATAATGATCAAGTACCCAATAGCGATACTTGGTCCTTCAATTTCAGCATTCAAAACTCGATTTGGCCTTCCGACTTTAACATTGGCTCCCTCGTCAACTCCCCACCTTCCACCTGTTATACTCCCGTATAATCTTCTCAATATCAACACCCTGATATC
>CAYWHP010000040.1:0-29530 GCA_964457845.1 uncultured Porphyromonadaceae bacterium
GGGCCGATGTAAAAGGGCTGCTCCGCAAAAAGGGCAACCTGCTCCGGGTACATTTTGCTTCACCCATCGCGGAAGGACTGAAACTTCAGGAAGCATACGGCATCCGCCTTCCGGCCATCAACGACCAGTCGGTGAACGGCCAGGCGGGCCCCAACCAGGTGAGCATCTTCACCCGTAAGGCGGGGTACCATTACGGCTGGGACTGGGGGCCCCGCTTTGTGACTTCAGGCATCTGGCGGCCCGTGAGGCTCGAAGCATGGAACAGCCTGCGCATCAGCGATGTGTATGTTGAAACCATGGCCCTGCCCGGGAAGGTGGCCAAGCTCCGCCTCGAGGCAACCATCATTGCCGACCGCGCCGGATCGGACAGCCTGGTGCTCACGGCAGGCAAGGAGGCATGGGTAAAGATGAAGGCAGATATTAAACCGGGGGAAAACCGGATTTCCCGGGAATTCGTGATCATGAACCCGAAACTTTGGTGGCCAAAAGGGTACGGCGACCAGAACCAGTATTCGGTAAACTGCCGGGTGGCCGATAATGCCGGAGGTTCATCTGAATATACATTCCGCACCGGCCTCCGGACAATGAAACTTATCCAGAATCCCGATCCCGATGGCAACGGGAAGAGCTTCTATTTCGAGGTGAACGGAGTCCCCGTTTTTGCCAAAGGGGCCAATTACATCCCCAGCGACATGTTCGTTCCCCGGATGACGGACGATGACTACCGCAAGGTGGTGGAGTCGGCTGCCTTCGCCAACATGAACATGCTCCGGGTGTGGGGCGGCGGGATCTACGAAAACGACATCTTCTACGACCTCTGCGACGAGGCGGGAATCCTGATCTGGCACGACTTCATGTTTGCCTGTTCCATGTATCCCGGCACACCGGAATTGCTGGCCAGCATTACCGAAGAGGCTAATCAGAATGTCACCCGCCTCCGGAGGCACCCGGCCATGGCGCTCTGGTGCGGAAACAACGAGATGGAGGCCGCCTGGGGGCCCTACCAGAACAGCACCGGCTGGGGATGGAAACTCCAGTATACCAGGGCGCAGCAAGACATGATCTGGCACGCCTACGACACCGTATTCCACAGAATACTCCCGAAGGCAGTCGGCGCACTGGCCCCTTCCACTCCCTACTGGCACTCCTCACCAAGTGCCGGCATGGGCATCCTCGCCACCAATGAAACCCGATCGGGCGACAACCACTACTGGGGCGTGTGGCACCAGAAACACCCCTTCAGCGATTACAATAAATACATCAGCCGCTTCATGAGCGAATACGGCTTCCAGTCGTTTCCCGAATACGATGCCGTAAAGAAATATACCCTGCCCGAGGATGAGAACATCGAATCGCCCGTGATGTCGTCGCATCAGCGAAGCGGCATCGGCAACCTCCGGATCCGTGAATACATGGCGGCCGACTACAAGGTGCCGGAAAAATTCGATGACTTTCTATATGTAAGTCACCTGCTGCAGGCCGAAGGGATCAACTCGGCCATGCTCGCCCACCGGAAGAACAAACCCTACTGCATGGGCACCCTCTACTGGCAGCTCAACGACTGCTGGCCGGTGGCCAGCTGGTCATCCACCGACTACTACCGGAACTACAAGGCCGTTCACTACTTCGCCCGCAAAGCCTATGAGCCGGTCATCGTAATCGCCTCATCCAATGAGGATAAATCCGAATTCCGTATAGTGTCCGACAGCCGTGAAAAACTCGCGGGGACCCTGAAGATCACCGCCATGACATTTGCCGGCAAGGTGCTCCATGAGGAGAGTGTTGCAGCTACCGTTGACCCCCTCGGTAACCTGGTCGCCGCCACCTATCCGACGAACACCCTAACCACAGGCCATCCCGCCGGTGAAGTGGTCATTCGGGCCGAGTTTACCTCCGGCAGCGATGTTACGGCTTCCACCCTGCTTTATCTTGTAAAGCCGAAAGATATGCTGCTCGCCAAACCACAGGTCAGGCTCACGGTTACCGATGCCGGCTCCGACTGGGCCATCACCCTTACCAGCGATAAGCTGGCCAAAAACGTGATGGTCACGTGGAAAGGCCGGGCAGGCATTTTCTCCGACAACTATTTCGATGTGCTGCCGGGAAAAAGCCCCACAATCCGGATTTCCAAGGCACTTACGCCGACTGATCCATCCAGGGAGCTGGCTACCCGGTCGCTGGTGGATACCCTTACCCGTTAGAAGTGGAAAGCCGGTCATTCACCGGTACCTTTCCGCCAATCACCGGCAATTGTTTACCAACAATTGCACCGGATACTACCTTTGCGGCACTATTCAAACCAAACAACTCAATACTTTCAAACCCAATGAAACGAATCAGCCTGATCATTTTCGCCTGTATCGCATCTGTCAGCTTGTTCGGCCAGGACATCACCGGACAATGGAACGGCCTGCTCACTGTCCAGGGCATGAAGCTCCGTCTCGTTTTCCACATCACCAAAACGGATGCCGGATACAGCTCCACCATGGACAGCCCCGACCAGGGCGCAAAAGGGATACCGGTGAGCTCGACAACCTTTGAAAACCCGAACCTGACGCTGAGAATCCCGGCGGGCACAATCGAATACACGGCCATCCTGAAGGATGGCGTTTTCATTGGAAAATTCAGGCAGGCAGGGCTTACCGCCGACCTCGACCTTAAGCGGGAAGCGATCGACAAACCGGTGACCCGCCGTCCGCAGGATCCGATCAAGCCCTATCCTTATCGTTCGGAAGAGGTGACCATAGAAAACAGCGTGGCTGATGTTAAACTTGCCGGAACCCTTACCCTGCCGGCTGAACCCGGCCGGTACCCCGTGGCCGTTCTCGTTTCCGGCAGCGGTCCCCAAAACAGGGACGAAGAGCTGCTCGGGCACAAGCCTTTCCTGATTCTCTCCGACTACCTGACGCGCAACGGGATAGCCGTTTTGCGGTACGACGACCGCGGAACCGGGGCCTCCACCGGCAATTTCAGCAAAGCCACGTCGGCCGATTTCGCCACGGATGCCGAAGCCGCCGTCGCCTGGCTGAAAACCAGGCCTGAGATCGACTCAAAGCACATCGGAATCATCGGTCACAGTGAAGGGGGACTCATCGGCCCGATGGTGGCCGCACGCTCGAAAGACGTTGCTTTTGTGGTGATGCTTGCCGGTCCGGGAATGAAGGGGCTCGACCTGCTCCCGCTGCAGTCCGACCTGATCGCCAGGGCATCGGGAACCTCCGAAGCCGACCTGGCCAGTTCGAAGGAGATTAATTCCAGGATATTTTCCATTGTTGCAGAAGCTTCGGATGAAGCTGAACTGCAAGATGACCTGAAGACCTATCTGACGGGGGTGATCGGCCAGTTTCCGAAGGACCAGAAACCGGAAAACATGAAGGACGAGGAGTTCATCCAGACCATGGTAAACCAGATCGCAAACCCCTGGATGCGCTACTTCCTCAATTACGATCCCATTCCTGCACTGAAGAAGCTGAAATGCCCCGTATTCGCCCTGATCGGCGAGAAAGACCTCCAGGTGCCTGCAAAAGAGAACCTTCCCCTCATTGAAAAGGCCCTGAAAAAGAACCACCGGGCCAGGGTCGTCGAAATGCCGGGAATGAATCACCTCTTCCAGGTATGCACCACAGGCTCCCCCTCCGAGTATGCCGAAATTGAGGAGACCATGTCACCGAAGGCGCTCGGTGAAGTGGCACAATGGATTTTAGCAAACATAAAGTAACTTCTCAGGCAATGGCAAAGAAAATTGTCATCATCGGTGCAGGGATCGCCGGCCTGTCGGCTGGTGTCTATGGTCGCATGAGCGGCTTCGATACCGAAATCTATGAGATGCACAACCTGCCGGGCGGGCTTTGTACCGCCTGGTCACGCAAAGGCTTCATTTTCGACGGATGCATCCACTGGCTCACCGGGTCCTCACCGAAGAATTCCTTTTACCAGCTCTGGCAGGAACTGGGCGCCATCAAGGGCCGGGAATTCGTGGATCACGATATCTTCCAAAGCTTTACCGATTCCCAGGGGCGGACCTTCAACCTGTATACCAATGCCGACCGGCTGCAGGAACATATGCTGGAACTTTCGCCGGCCGACCGGGAGCTCACCATCGCCTTCTGCGGCTGGATCAGGAAATTTACCGGCTTCGGCATGCCGATGGACAAGGCATTCGAACTGTATGGCTTTTTCGATTACCTGAAGATGATGCCGAAGATGTTTCCCTTCATGGGCGATATGAAAAAACTGAACCAGGTTACTATCGGCGATTTTGCCGACCGGTTCAGTGAGCCCCTGATTGGTGATTCGTTGCGGAATATTTTCGGATTACCTTCCTACCCGCTTTTCAGCCTGATCGTTACCCTTTCGCTGCTGCATGACAGGGCAGGCGGGTTCCCGCTCGGTGGCTCCCTCGAATTTTCAAAATCGATCGAACGGAAATACCTCGGCCTGGGAGGGAAAATCCTTTACGGGAAAAAGGTGGACAGGATTATTACCGCCAAAGATGATCTGAATGACCGTGTTACCGGTATCCGCCTGACAGATGGCACCGAAATCCCCGCGGATTATGTGATCTCCGCCGCCGACCTGCGGTCGACCGTTTACGGTATGCTGGACGGCAGGTATGTGGAACCGCAGCACGAGGAACTGTTCAAAACGGTGCCGCTCGCCCCTTCTTCGGTCCAGATATATTTCGGCCTGAACCGCAGGTTCACGCAGCCGGTGGAATCGGCCAGCTATGTTTTCAAGGTTGATCAGCCCCTTCTGATCGGTAATGAAAAACATTACCAGGTAAACGAACGTAACTATAATTACGACACCAGCCTGGCACCAGAAGGCAAATCGGTGATCATGAGCCTCTTCCCATCCACTGATTTTAATTACTGGGAAACCCTGCGAAAAGACAAGGCTGCCTACAAGGCAGAGAAGGAGCGGATCCTGACTGCCGTAACGGAGGTTTTCGCACAGCGCTATCCCGGTTTTGCCGAAGCAGTAGAAACCGCCGATGTGGTCACTCCCATGACCTACACGCGGTATACCGGGGTTTACAGGGGCACCTATATGACCTGGATACTTACCGGGAAAAACGCCGACAAATTCAGGATGGTGAAAAAGACCCTGCCGGGCCTCAGCAACTTCTGGCTCTCGGGAATGTGGGTGATGCCCCCGGGAGGCGTTCCCACTGGCGCCAAAACATCGAGGGACATCATTCAGCTGATCTGCAAACGGGAAAAAGTAAAATTCACAACCATTGGGAGATGAGTGACGAAAATCCCCTTACCAGCTGCCAGCTGCCCGATCTTGGCAATCTCTACCGGGAAATGATCGAACAGTCGCGCGACGGACTCGCCATCACGCAGGACGGGAATTTCAGATATGTTAATGCTGCTTTTTGCGACATGGTTGGCTATTCCGCCGCTGAACTTATAGAAATGCCGGGCATCGACCTGCTTGCCCAATCCGAGAAGGACCGGATGATGGTGCAGCACTATCGCAGGATGGACGGCCTCCTGGCCCCTTCACTCGATACCACCATACTGGTCAGGAAGGACCGGTCGGAAGTGATCGTGGAACTGAGTGCAACCTCCATCACCTACCAGGGTCGCAGCGCCTCCTTCATCTCCATCCGCGACATCACCAACCGGAAAACCATGGAGGAGGAGCTCCGCAAGACCCACAAACGGCTCGAAGAGATCAACCAGCTTCTCGAACAGAAAGTGGAAGAGCGCACGCGCGACCTTACCGAGGCCAATACCTTGCTGTTCAAGGTGCAAAAGGAAAACCTCCAGACCCGGTTCGACGTCCTGAAACAGCAGGTGAATCCCCATTTCCTGTTCAACAGCCTCAACGTCCTTACCTCATTGATCAAACTTGAACCCGACCTGGCCGAAAAGTTTACCGAACAGCTGGCCAAAGTCTATCGATATGTTCTTGAAAACAAAGACAATGAACTGGTTGCACTCGCTACCGAACTCGATTTTCTTGAATCCTATGTCTTCCTGCTCAACATCCGGTTCACGGATAAACTCCGGGTAAACATCAACATTCCCGCCGATCAGAAACATGCCGAGGTAATCCCGCTCGCCGTCCAGCTGCTGATCGAGAATGCCATCAAGCATAATTCCATGTCGAAAAAATCACCGCTGGTGATCGACATTTTTGTTGATGACAAATGCAATCTTAATGTTATCAATAACTTACAGGAGCGCGAGGCCCGGATCACCTCCACAGGCATCGGTTTAAAGAATATTGAAAACCGATATAAACTGCTGAATAATTCGGAACCCGAATTCTTTAAAACGGAAAGTCAGTTTATTGCCCGAATACCCCTGATTTGTGACCAGGGAAAAACAAGATAATCTATCGCACCATGAAAGTCCTGATCATCGAAGACGAACAGCTTGCCGCACGCAGGCTCGAAAACATGATCCGCACCTACGACCCTGCAATCGTGGTTCTGGGCAAACTTGAATCGGTGGAGGAATCAGTGGATTGGTTCCGCAATCATGCGCATCCCGACCTGATCTTCCTCGACATCCATCTCGAAGATGACTTGAGCTTTGTGATTTTCGACAAGGTTAAGGTAAACTCGCCGATCATCTTTACCACGGCCTTCGACGAATACGCCATACGCGCCTTCAAACTGAAGAGCATTGATTACCTGCTCAAACCCATCGTGCAGGAGCAGCTCAACCAGGCGATTGATAAATACCGTGAATGGAACGGCAAGGAATCCGGGGTCGACATGTCAGCACTCTATGAGCTGATCAACAAGCGGAATCCCACCTACCGCGAACGGTTTTCCGTTTCTTTCGGCCAGAAGATCCGCTCCTTCCTTACCACGGAGGTCGCATGGTTCTATTCCCTGGAGGGCGAAACTTACGCCAGACTGGCCGACCAGCAGGAGTACCCGGTGGAGTATTCCCTCGACAATCTGGCTGCCGAACTCAACCCGGCCGAATTTTTCCGGATCAACCGCAAATACCTGGTCTCGCACAAAGCGATCAGGCAGGTGCACGTTTTCCCTAAAAGCCACCTGAAACTCGAACTGCAGCCGAAACCCGGCGAAGACATTTTTGTGAGTCTCGACAAGGTAACCGCCTTCAAGGTCTGGTTCGGGGAATGATCATTCCCTGAAAACCGTCGCTTAAACACCGGTTTCCGTCATCCATGCCATTTAATTATAGCATGAACATCAAGTGATTATACATTTGCGCCCGATATTAACAACAAAAAAAAATAGCCCATGAAACGCCCCTTCGAAACCTGGATCCTCTGGCTGCTGCTGTTCGTCCTTTCGGTAAACGGACTCATTGCCGGAAGCATGATGCTGATCCGCCCCGACGGTTCGCTCCTCAAAATGGACCCGGAATGGTTGTCGGGCAGCCCCTTCAGCACCTATGTGATTCCGGGTTGCCTTCTTTTCTCCTTCATCGGGATTCTTCCTGCTCTTTCCATCGCCGGTATGGCTATTAAACAGGACTGGAGATGGCCGGAATGGCTGAACATTTATCCCAACCGGTCGTGGGGCTGGACCTATTCACTCTTTTCCGGAATCGGAACCATCATTTGGATCATTATCCAGCAATTTGTTACCAAATTTTTCATCCTCCAGCCGGTGATCCTCAGTATGGCGCTTGCCATCGTGGTCCTGACGCTCATGCCGCGGACCATGAAGTATTTCGACAGAACCGCCGCAAAATAATCTGCCAGCCATTTTCAACCCATAAATAGCAACAAAATGGACAAATCGCAAAAACTAAACGTAACCCTTGAATCAGTGAATCAGGGGGTCCGGTTCGAAGGGTCCGCCGAAGGGCAGCAACCGGTGCACATCGATTATATCCCGCCCCTCGGTGAAGGCCTCGGGTACACTTCACTGGAACTGTTACTTTTGAGCCTGGCCTCCTGCATGGCCACGTCGCTGGTTACGTTCCTGCGGCGATCAGGAAAAACTGTCTCCGGACTGAGGGTCGGGGCGGAAGCTGACCGGCGCCCGGAGCACCCAACCATACTTACCCGGATCCACCTCAGGTTTTATCTGACATCGCCCGACATCCTTCAGGCCGATTTCGAAAAAGTGCTCGCCCTGACCGAAGAAAAGTACTGTCCGGTTTTCGCCATGATCAACCCGGAAACCCGGATCATTTCCACCTGCCACATCGAAAGCGGGAATTAACTATTTAACATTCAACAACAACTCAAACCAAACAATCACCAGAATGAAGACAATCATGATTTTAACAGTTACCGGTTTGCTCCTGCTTACCGGTTGCTTCAGGGAGTACCCCTGCACGCGCGGAGAAGGGTCGATCGAACAGGTTACGCTTGACCTGGCTGATTTTAATTCAATAAACCTTCAGGGCTCCATGGATGTGGAAGTAGTTTACGGAGCTGTTCAGGAAGTGGTAGCCGAAGGACAGCAGAACATCATTGATGAACTGGAGACCTCCGTTGTCGATGGCACCTGGTACATCAGCCTGGGAACAGGATGCTTCACCGATTTCGACCTGAAGATTTACATTACACTGCCGCTGCTCGCGAAGACGAAGATCTCCGGATCAGGCGACATTGTGGTGAAAGATGCCACCGTAACGGAATCCTTTTCCGCCGAGAGTGCCGGATCGGGAAAAACGGTGATCGGGTCGCTTAACGGTGCTTCGGTCATCAACGTGAAAATATCCGGAAGCGGTTCCATTTCGTTTTTAAATGCGTGCCCGGGGGTTGGAAAGCTTCTGGTAACAAATACGGCCTCTGCCTCCTTCCACGGTTATCCGCTTGTGGTACCGGAATGCACCGTAAACGTCAGCGGCAGCGGCAGTTGCGAAGTATCGGCCTCCGAAAAGCTCAATGTCAGGATCATCGGCAGCGGGAATGTTTATTACAAAGGGCGTCCGGTAGTAGATGTGGATGACTCGGGATCAGGGAAGCTTATCAGCCGTAATTAAAACGAGGATTTCAGGTTAACGGCAACACTTCTGCACGGAATCCGGAACAATTCGGGCGTGTAATCCGTTAAATGGTTTCCGTTAGTAATTTATTTAACTTTGCACCGGTTTTAAAGGCGACACATGTTTATAGAAGTCTGTAAGTCGAAGATTCACAAGGCGACCATCACGGAGGCCAACCTGCAGTATGTCGGGAGCATTTCGATCGATGAGGACCTGATGGATGCGGCCAATCTGATCGAAAACGAAAAGGTACAGGTGGTGAACCTCAATAACGGGGAGCGCCTGGAAACCTATGTGATCAAGGGCATGCGGGGCTCCGGCAGCATCTGCCTCAACGGCGCCGCCGCCCGCAAGGCCGAGGTGGGCGACGTGGTGATCATTATTTCCTACGCCTCGATGGACTTCGAGGAAGCAAAGGGCTTTAAGCCGTGGCTGGTGTTTCCGGACACCGCTACCAACAGGATCGTATAAAACGTGACGCGTGACGCGTGACACGATGTAGAGACGCATAAATGCGTCTCCTTCCATCAAGAACAAATTTATAGATGCAGACCAAAACAACCTTCTCCTGCTCAAACTGCGGCGCCTCATCAGCCAAATGGATAGGCAGATGCCCGAGTTGCGGCGAATGGAACACCTATGTGGAGGAGGTGGTGGTAAAATCGGCCAGGCCGGGCAAGGCGAAACAGGTGGTTCAGCAAACCCCGAAGAGGCTGCCGGAGATCGACAGGCTGGCATTTGAGCGGATCCGCTGCGGCATTGCCGAGTTCGACCGGGTAACGGGCGACGGACTGGTGCCGGGGTCGCTGGTACTCATTGGCGGCGAGCCGGGGATCGGCAAGTCGACCCTCGTTCTGCAGATGGCCCTGCGCCTGCAGCACAAAAAGATATTATACGTTTCGGGAGAGGAGAGCCTTCAGCAGCTCAAGCTGCGCGCCGAGCGGATCGGCGGAGACCATGCCGGCTTCTTCCTCCTTAGCGAGACTTCCATGGAGAGCCTGCTGCTCCAGCTCGATGCGTTTCAGCCGGAGCTGGTAATTGTTGATTCGATTCAGACAATGGTTACCGAACGGGTGGAGGGATCGGCCGGCACCATCAGCCAGATCCGGGAGTGCGCCACCGACCTCATGAAATTTGCCAAAGAGAGCCAGACGCCGGTTATCCTCATCGGCCACATCAACAAGGAGGGCAACCTGGCCGGTCCGAAAGTGCTCGAACACATGGTCGACACGGTGCTCCAGTTCGAAGGCGACCTGCACCACCAGTACCGCATCCTTCGCGCCAGCAAGAACCGGTTCGGCTCCACCGACGAGATCGGTATATTCGAGATGAATTCGAAGGGGCTGCGCGAGGTGAGCAACCCATCGGAGCTTTTGCTTGCCAACCGCGACCTGTCGCTTTCAGGCAATGCCATATCGGTTTCGATGGAGGGTCAGCGACCCCTGCTGCTGGAGACGCAGGCACTGGTAAGCACCTCGGTTTACGGCACCCCGCAGCGCTCCACCACCGGTTTCGACCCGCGCAGGCTGAACATGCTGCTCGCCGTGCTGGAGAAGCGAGCCGGTTTCAGGCTGGCCGCCAAGGATGTATTCCTGAATATGGCCGGCGGCATGCGGATCACCGATCCCGCCACCGACATGGCAGTTATCGCCGCCATCCTTTCATCCGACAGGAACGACCCGCTGGATCAGCAGTTTTGCTTCACCGGCGAAATAGGCCTGTCAGGCGAAGCGCGCCCGGTTACAAGGATTGAGAACCGACTTGCGGAAGCTGGCCGTCTCGGTTTTAAAAAAATCTTTATTCCCGCCTACAATCTGAAGGGGATCGACAGCAAGCGGTTCGGCATAGAGATCGTGCCGGTGCGCCATCTGGGCGATCTGCTTAAGCTGCTGTTCGCTTAAAATTCGTCGAAATCCGACTTTTTCCGCTTGGCTTTTTTGGTCTCCTGTGGCTGAACGCCGTCGCAGTTGAGCTGATCCCACAGCGAGGCGGGCTTCTCGAAGGCCTCCTTTGACACGCTCAGGGCAGGATCGGCGTAACACTTTTTCATGAACAGGGCCCAGATCGGCAAGGCCATGTTGGCACCCTGACCCATATCGTGGTTCTGGAAATGGACCATCTTGTCCTCGGCGCCTGTCCATGCCGCGCCGATGAGGTTAGGCACAATGCCCACGAACCAGCCATCGGCATAATTGTTGGTAGTACCGGTCTTTCCAGCTATAGGATTGGTAAACAGGTACTCGGGCTTATTTCGTAGCCGCCGGGCGGTTCCCTCCTGACTGGTGACCCCCTCCATCATGTACAGCATCTTGTAGGCGGTTTCTTCGCTCATGGCCACCTCTTCGCGCGTACTGAACGCCGCGAGCAGGTTGCCGTTTTTGTCTTCGATGCGTGTTACCATGATCGGCTCCACCCAGATGCCCTTGTTGGCGAAGGCGGTGAATGCACCGGCCACCTCGTAAACGGGCAGGTCGACAGCACCCACGCAGATGGGAATCACCGGCGGTATTTCCGACTTGATGCCCACCTTCCGTGCCACTTCGATGACGGCTTCGGGATTGTACTGTTTCATTACCCACGCCGATATCTGGTTCAGCGACTTCGAAACACCGGTCCGCAGGGTAACCATCTGTCCGTCGAGATCCTTGGCATCCGAAAACTCGGGTTCATACGTGCTGCCCTCCACGCTGTTAAAATTTCCCACGAAAGTCACAGGAACGTTCGGCACCTCCAGACAGGGAGACAGGCCGTTTTCCATGGCAACGGTATACACGAACGGCTTGAAGATCGACCCCACCTGGCGCCTGCCCTGCATGATCTGGTCATACTGGAAGTACCGGTAATCGGGGCCGCCCACGTATGCCTTAACATAGCCGGTCTGGGGCACCATGGCCATGAAGGCTGAACGCAGATAACGCTTATAGTACCGGATGGAATCCATCGGGGTCATCACGGTGTCGATCTCGCCCTTCCAGCTGAAAATACTCATCGGCGTCGGGGTGTTGAAGAGCCTGTTGATCTCCTCATCGGGCAGCCGCTGCTCCCGCTTGAGGATGCGGTAACGCTCGCTCCAGCCTTTGGCCGAATTCAGTGAGCGGGTGATATCCTCATCGGAACAGGTGTTCGAGAACGGGCTTCGGCGAAACCTTCTCAATTCCTTGTCGAAAGTGGGCTGAAGATCTTTTTTCAGATGGTCCACTACTGCCTCCTCGGCATACTGCTGCATGCGCGAATCGATCGTCGTGTAGATCCGCAGTCCGTCGCGATAAATATTATAGGGTGTGCCATCCGGCTTGGTATGCTTGTACACGAAACCGCGCAGCGGGTTAGCCTCCCAGGCGGCAGCACTTTCAGCAGCCGATGGTTTTTTTTCTGTCAGCAAACCGCGGAGGTACTCCCTGAAATAGGTGGCACGGCCCAGCTTGTGGTCGACACGATGATAATCCAGTTCAAGGCCCATCGCTTTGGCTTTCTGAACGGAAGCTGCATCGGCCATTCCACGGTCCTCCATCTTGTCGAGCACTGTATTGCGCCTGGGCAGTGTATTTTTTGTGCCGAACCGCAGCGGGTTGTAAAGGGACGGGTTCTTCACCATTCCGGCAAGCATGGCAGCTTCGTGCAGCTCCAGCTGGCTGGCCTCCTTGTTGAAATATACCTGTGAGGCTGTCTGGATCCCTTCGGCATTGTTCACGAAACTCAGCTTGTTCAGGTAGAGGGCGAGGATCTCCTCCTTTGTGAATGTTTTTTCCAGCTTCACGGCAATTACCCATTCGCGAAACTTCCTGATAGCGAACCCGATGGGTCCGAGATTATCCTCCCGCGGGAAAAGATTTTTCGCCAGTTGCTGCGTGATGGTACTTCCGCCCCCGGTATCCTGCCTTAGAATCAGGCTCTTGAAAATAACCCGCAGAAGGCCCCTGAAATCGATTCCTGAATGCCGGTAATAACGCTGGTCCTCGATGGAGATGATGGCTCCTATCATGAACGGGCTTATCTTTTCATAGGGTACGATGGCCCGGTTCTCCTGTGCCGAAAAGAACGAACCCAGGGAAACACCATCTTCGGAAATCACCTGTGTGGCCTCGATCATGGGATTTTCGAGTTCCTCAAATGAGGGCATTTTTCCAAATAACCCCTTGGATATCAGTGTAAAAAACAGGAACATGAACACCACTCCCCCGGCGAAAACCAGCCAGAATATTTTGAGATACTTGTTTGTCATATTTGATTGATCCATATCCTCATCAATAATTTTGCAAAGGTAATATAAAGCTTGATCCTCTTCGCCACCCGGCCCCGGGGGGGTGAGGTGATTCAGTTTTTGGCCTGCATTTTTCCTTTTTACAAAACTAAACGCGTCTATACATCAGAAAATTATTTAATCTTTGTGCGGTTTTTTTTAAAAGGGACCACCCAAAATGGCTGAAAATCTTGTAATTGTAGAATCACCCGCTAAGGCTAAGACCATTGAGAAGTTTTTAGGCAAGGACTATCTGGTTAAATCCAGCTTCGGCCACATTCGTGATCTGGCCAAAAAAGAGTTCGGAATCAATATAAAAAAGAACTACGAGCCGCATTATATAATATCTCCCGACAAGAAGAAAGTTGTTGCCGAGTTGAAGAAGCTGGCACAGGAATCCGGGAAGGTATGGCTTGCTTCCGACGAGGACCGTGAAGGGGAGGCCATCTCGTGGCACCTTGCCGAGGTACTCGGCATTCCGTCGGAGAAAGCGCAGCGCATCGTATTTCATGAAATTACCAAAGAGGCGATCCTGAAGGCCATCCAGAACCCCAGGCCGATCGACCAGAACCTCGTGAACGCGCAGCAGGCCCGCCGCGTTCTCGATCGCCTGGTGGGATTTGAGCTGAGTCCGATCCTCTGGAAAAAGGTTAAGCCCTCGCTTTCGGCCGGTCGCGTTCAGAGTGTTGCCGTGAGGCTCCTCGTGGAACGTGAGCGCGAAGTGCTCAACTTTAATGCGGTACCAGCATACCGGATTGTTGCCGTATTTGAGATCACCGAAAAAGATGGCCGGACTGTGGAGCTGAAGGCCGAACTCGACAAGCGGTTCAGCAAACGCGAGGAAGTGGTTGAATTCCTCGAAAACTGTAAGACCTCCGAGTTTACTGTCGAAGGGGTTGAGAAGAAACCGCTGAGAAAGTCTCCGGCACCGCCGTTTACCACCTCTACGCTTCAGCAGGAGGCCAGCCGTAAGTTTGGTTTTTCGGTATCACAAACCATGACGCTGGCCCAGAAGCTCTACGAATCGGGAAAGATCACCTACATGCGTACCGACTCTGTAAACCTTTCTGATCTGGCGCTGAACACCGCAAAAAAGGAGATCCTGCAGGATTACGGCGAAAAATATCTGAAGACAAGGCAGTTCAAGACCAAGTCGAAAGGCGCACAGGAGGCTCATGAGGCTATCCGGCCCACATACATGGACAACCATGAAATTGCAGGATCGGCCAACGAGAAGAAATTGTACGAACTGATCTGGAAGCGCACCATTGCCTCCCAGATGAGTGACGCCGAGCTGGAAAAGACCACGGTGAACATACACATATCCAACCGCAAGGAAACGTTGGTTGCCACGGGAGAGGTTCTTCTGTTCGACGGGTTCATACGGGTATACCGCGAAAGTGTGGATGACGAGAACAGTGACAGCGGATCGGAACTGATACCGCCCCTGCAGCAGGGCCAGAAGCTCGATCTCGAATCCATCGAGGCGCTTCAGGGATTTACCCGCGCACCGGCCCGATATACCGAGGCAAGCCTCGTAAAGAAGCTCGAAGAACTCGGTATCGGGCGCCCTTCGACCTTTGCACCGACCATCTCCACCATACAGACTCGTGAATACGTTGTGAAGGAGGACCGGCAGGGCACCATACGAACACTCGACGGGCTCAAACTCAAGGGGGGCAAGATCACTGGTTTTATTAAGAACGAGAAAACCGGTTTCGAGAAATCGAAGCTCTTTCCCACCGATATCGGAATGGTTGTTAATGACTTCCTGACGGAGCATTTTGGCAACATTGTGGATTTCAATTTCACTGCCAGCGTGGAGGCCGAATTCGACGCAATCGCCGATGGCAAGATGGTTTGGCACGAGATGATCCATCGCTTCTACAGCCCTTTTCATGAACAGGTTGCTTCCACCGAGAAGAACTCATCGAGGAGTTCCGGAGAACGGATCCTCGGCACCGACCCGGTATCCGGCGAACAGGTACTCGTAAAAATAGGCCGTTATGGCCCGATGGCCCAGATCGGTGAAGCCACCGAGGGCACCAAGCCTCGTTTTGCCAGGCTTGCCAAGGGGCAGTTGCTCGAGACCATTACCCTGGAGGAGGCATTGAAACTCTTCTCCTTACCCAGAAGCCTGGGCGATTTTGAGGAGGCGGCCATTTCGGTGGGTGTCGGCCGTTTTGGCCCATATATCCGGCACAAGAGTGCATTTTATTCCCTCAAGAAAGGGGTGGATGACCCGATGACCATCGAAATCGACCGAGCCATCGAGCTGATCACCGAAAAACGCACCACCGACCTGATGCGAGTGATACAGGAATTTACTGAAGAACCAGACCTTAAAGTCCTTAATGGACGCTTCGGTCCCTATATTTCCTTTCAGAAAAAAAATTACAAGATTCCTAAAAGTCAGGATCCGGCCAAACTGAGCCTGGAAGACTGCAGGACATTGATTAAAAATTCGGCTGACAAGAAATAGCATTTATGGCTGAATTACAGGAGATTCTACACTATTTCGATCCGGTAGGCCCGCTCGCCGTGCACTCCGACGACCGCACCCTGACTCCCCACGCAGAGTCGGTTGCCATACACCGGACCGGCGGCCGGAAGCCCGATCTGGGCAAGGCCGGTGTAATCATTGCCGGCATGGGCAATCATGCCCAGGCTGATGAGATACGGAGTTATTTATATGGCCTTGTTTCGGTTCTTCCCGAAGGGGAGGTTGCCGATCTTGGGAATCTGCGCGAAGGCAGAAGTCCTGCGGACACCCTCGCGGGGCTCACTGATGTTATCGCCGAGCTGGGTAAGGCGCGGAAGACGCTCGTAGTAATCGGCCGGGACATGCATGACATCAAGGCATACGGAAAAGCATTCAATCGTTTGGAAACCCCTTATAACCTGGCTGTTGTTGATTCGATCATCGACATTATGCCTGAAAGCCAGGCCTCGAAAAGTCATTACCTTTTCGAGATGGTTACGGAAACTGACGGCTGTTTGTATGATTTCGTCCACATGGGGTACCAAACCTACTTCAACGACCCAGCCAGTCTTGACCGGATGGGCGAGCTTTTTTTCGAGCACCACCGTCTCGGAAAGCTGCGCGATGACATCCGCGAATCGGAACCCGTATTCCGGAATTCCGATATGGTGGTATTCTCGATGAATTCCATCCGTCAGACGGAGGCTCCGGGAGTCAACTTCCCCTCGGCCAACGGTTTCACGGCAGAGGAATCCTGCCAGCTGGCCCGGTTTGCAGGGCTGAGCGACAAGCTGAGCCTCTTTGCCCTTTGCAGCTTCCGGCCCGCCCGGGAGCTCAACGGTCAAACCGCTTCGCTCGCGGCCCAGATGATCTGGCACTTCCTCCAGGGGGTGAGCCAGCGAAAGAATGACTACCCTTTCAGTGACATCAGGTTATATCAGAAGTATTTGATTAACCTGCCAAAAACAGGGTTCAACCTGACTTTTTATAAAAGTCCGGCTTCAGGGCGCTGGTGGATGGAAATTCCGCATCCGGACCCGAAATATCCCCGTTCCCTTTATGTAGCCTGCTCTCCAGCCGATTACCAGGTTGCAGTGGATGGCGAAGTGCCCGACCGGTGGTGGAACCATTACCGACGGCTTTCATGACCGGGAATGCATACTTAATACCGCATGCAACCGTTAATGGTATTGCTGTGTATATATTTTTTCGTTTATCTTTACTGTCTTAAATTTGAACATGAACGCATTCACGGTAAAAATTTTCCTTTTTATTGCTGTGGCCTTAATGGCGGGGAAGAGTGTGTTCGCACAACAGGATCCCCAGTTCACCCATAATATGTTCAACCAGCTGGCGGTGAATCCGGGTTTTGCCGGAGGCCAGGGAATGCTTAGCGCAGGGATGATCAACCGTCAGCAATGGATGGGCTTTGAAGGAAATCCCAAGACAACGCTTTTCAGCGTTCATACACCGGTTAAACCATTCAACATTCCCAGCGGTGCCGGCATCGTGTTCATCGATGACCGACTGGGTTTCGAAAAAAACATGTCGATCTACGGGGATTACGCCTACAGAATGGAAATTGGCGAGGGCAAACTCGGCATCGGCCTTAACGTCGGGCTTCTAAGCAGGGCCATCAACGGCAAATGGTTCATCCCCGACAGCGACAATCATTCACCTGCCTCTCAGGATCCCGCAATTCCAGATGAACAGGTAACCTCAATGACCTTCGACATGGGCCTCGGCGTATTCTACAATACGGATACCTATTACGCCGGTTTCTCGACAACCCACCTGCTGGAACCCAATGTGGATTTCGGCTCCGGAGCCATGATGAAAATGAAGCGGCACTACTATGCAACAGCCGGCTATCTCTTCAAACTGGCCAACCCGGTTTTCGAAGTGCAGCCGTCGCTGTTCGGAAAATCTGACGGGGCTTCATTTCAGCTCGATGTAAATGTACTTGTACTATACAATAAACGGTTTTGGGGAGGCGTTTCTTACAGGCTCGGCGATGCCGTGGCTGTTATGGTTGGAACTGAACTTTCGAACGGCATACGTGCCGGTATCTCCTACGACTTCACCACCTCTGCCATCGGATCGTACAGCAACGGATCGGTGGAGTTCGTGCTCGGTTACAACCTGGAGATTGCAACGGACAAGTACTCCCAACGTTACAAAAGTGTGAGATTTTTATAACTGACTGCCTATATTATGAAGAAGCTGGTATTCCTAAGTTTGATCACGGCCTGGATCCTGTCGGGATGCAGTGGCAGCGGCACGGGCAACGGCGAACTGATTGGTGTGCAAAAAAGGGAAAAATGGTTTGAACCCGATCCCTACGGCATGGTTAAGGTTCCGATGGGATCCTTTATTGTGGGGCCAAATGATGAGGACCCGTCCTTTGCCATGAACTCCCAGTCGAAAACCATCTCCGTGGATGCCTTCTGGATGGATGAAACGGAAATCACCAACAACGAGTACCGACAGTTCGTTCACTGGGTGATCGACTCCCTTACCCGCAAAACCCTCGGGGAACAGTTCCCGGATGAATACCTCATCTCTGAAGACGAAAACAAGAACCCGGTGGATCCTCCGTTCATAAACTGGGATACTAAAATCGACACCCGGGATCCGGAAGTCGTAACAGCGATGGAGTCAATGTATATACCTGAAAACGAAAGATTCTTCCGCCGCAAGGAACTCGATACCCGGAAACTGGTATACATGTATCAGGAAATTAATTATCAGGACGCCGCAAAGGCTAAAGATGATTACAAAAGGTCGATTACCAATTCCGATGGCACCTCGGTTTACAAAGATCAGGAACTTCCATCCGACCGGTCGAAGTTCGTAAGAAAGTATGAAATAAATATTTATCCCGACACGCTCTCCTGGATTTCCGATTTTACCTACAGTTACAACGACCCGATGGCCAAAATGTACTTCTGGCATCCGGGATTTGATGACTATCCGGTTGTCGGTATTACCTGGGAGCAGGCTCAGGCCTTCTGTGTATGGCGCACACAACTGTACAACAATTATCTGGTGACAACCAAGGGTGGGAATTTCGTGCAAAATTACCGTCTTCCTACTGAATATGAATGGGAATATGCATCCCGCGGAGGCAGGAACCTTTCCATGTATCCCTGGGGAAGTCCCTATACACGCAATGCAAAAGGTTGTTTCCTGGCCAACTTTAAACCGCTCAGGGGCAACTATGTTGACGACGGCTTCCTGAAACCGTCGCCGGTAGGTTCCTTCGAACCCAATGATTATAACCTGTATGACATGTCGGGCAACGTTGCCGAA
Organism: uncultured Porphyromonadaceae bacterium; assembly: GCA_964457845.1. Taxonomy (GTDB): domain Bacteria; phylum Bacteroidota; class Bacteroidia; order Bacteroidales; family UBA12481; genus UBA12481. The sequence goes on from CAYWHP010000040.1 coordinate 18,974, forward strand.
TGGACCATCTCCGCTTTCGACGAAGCAGCCTACAGCTTTACCCACGACCTCAACCCGAATTACGAATACAATGCACTGCCCAGCGATTCTCCCGTCATGAAAAGAAAAGTAGTACGAGGCGGATCCTGGAAAGATATTGCCGTATACCTGCAGAACGGTACCCGTTCGTATGAATATCAGGATTCGGCGAAATCGTATGTCGGGTTCCGGTGCGTCAGGTCAACAATGGGATTAGACAAACAATAACAATTACGTTGTAGAGTCGTTTATAAACGACTCTACGTAAAACCCTATCATTCATGAAGATCAGAGAATTTGTACAGCAGAAGTGGTGGAAAAACTTCATGGCCTACCTCTACAGCTGGGGAGCCAGTATAGTTATGATCGGTGCTCTTATGAAGCTGGAGCACTTCCCGCTTTCGAGCTATTTCCTTATCGCCGGCCTTGGTACGGAAGCAGTCATTTTCTTCTTTGCCGCCTTCGAGCCTCTGCCTGAAGACTGGGAATGGGACCGCGTCTATCCCGAACTGGCAGATAAAGCCACCAAAGTCGAAAAGAAAGCCGTAAGGCCTGCCGCATCGGGCTCCGCTCTGCAGCGTTTCGATGATATGCTCGCCAAGGCTGAGATAACCCCTGAACTCTTTACTAAACTGGGCCACGGAATCCAGAAGTTGTCCGAAACTTCCAGCAAGATGTCGGAAATAACCACCGCCCATATCGAAACCCAGCAGTTCACAACAAGTATCAAGAAGGCTGCCGACAATCTCAACAGTTTCGGAGAAGCCTACAAGCACTCCACCGAAGAGCTCAACCGTTCGGCCGCCACACTTACCCAATCTTATTCCAAGACAGCCGACCTGATCGGAAAGCTGAACACGTCCAGCCACGGCTATTCCGAGCAGCTCGAGAAGATGAATAAAAACCTGGCTGCACTTAATTCCGTTTATGAACTGCAGCTCCGCGGTGAAGACACCCACCTGAAGTCGGCCAAGGCCGCTCACGAAGGGCTGGATGCCATGCTTAACAACCTCAATGCCTCGGTTCAGACAACCAAGGCCTACCACGATGAAGTTGAGAAGCTGGGCAAGAAACTTGCCATGCTCAACCGTGTTTATGGCAACATGCTGACCGCTCTGAATGTTAAGGAAAATGTTTAATCTGCTGAACTGCTGATATATAATTTATGGCACACCCTAAGCTGACCCCCCGGCAGAAGATGATCAACATGATGTACCTCGTGTTGACAGCGCTGCTGGCATTGAATGTATCCAGGGAGACCCTGGATGTCATCGCCCGGGTTGACAAGAGCCTGAACCAGTCGGTTCAGAGTTTTGCCGCCAAAAACAGGATGACCTACGCTGCATTTGACAATGCATATGAACTGAACAAGGTGAAAGTGGGTCCCTTCAAGGCAAAGGCGGATTCGGTAAAGGCCCAGACCCAGAAGATGATTGACAAGATCACCGAATACAAATGGGCGATCGTCCGCGAAGCAGACGGTGCGGAAGCGAATCTCGACAGCATCAGGAATCAGGACCAGCTGAACGTTCCGGCCCAGATCATGCTGGTGGAAACCGTACAGGTGGGCGCCGAGCGCCTGAGCAGGGCCAAGGATCTCCGGAATTCACTGGAGAAATATAAGCAGTTCATGCTATCCATTGCAGGAACCAGCGACAGTACGATGCTGGTCTCTTTGGAAAGAACGCTTACCATAAAAGATCCTCCGCAGGAAACTTCAAAGGATTTCGGGAAAACCTGGGAACAGGATAATTTTGAGTATCTGCCGCTTATCGGTGTTGTAACACTGATGACCAAAATGCAGTCGGATGTGCGTGGTGCGGAAACCGATGTGCTCAACCACCTGTATAAGAATATCGACGCCCAGTCGTTCAAGTTCAACCAGCTGCAGGCTGTCGTAATTCCGGCTGCCTCCACCGTTGTGCTGGGCAGCCCCTATGAAGCCGATGTACTGCTCGCCGCTTTCGATACAACCATCAGCCCCAGGATCACCGTTGGCGGCTCGGCATTACCCTATCGTGACGGACATGGGAAATACACGGTCAGCACAACAAAGCCAGGTATTTTCAGCTGGGGCGGCGTTATCAATTACACCGCTCCCGATGGAAGCAACCGTATCTATGACTTCAAGCAACAGTACGAAGTTATCCCTCCGATGCTGATCTCTTCGCCATCCAAAATGAACGCCTTCTATATGGGGGTTAGTAACCCTCTGGAAATTAATGCGGTTGGTGCCACACTAAACAGCATTAAGGCAACCATGACGAATGCCGAGCTCATCAAGGTGGATGACCTGAACTGGATCGTCAAGCCAAGGAAGTCGGAAGGGAAAGCCATCCTTACTGTTACGGCTGAAATCAATGGCAAGATTCAAACTTACCCTGACAAGGAGTACCGGTTGTTCAAAGTTCCGGACCCAACCCCCAAAGTTGGTGGAAAGAGCGGCGGGAAAATCGAGAAGAACGTGCTGCAGGCCCAGACTGGCGTTGTTGCCGAACTCGAGGGTTTCCTTTTCGACATGAAATTCGAGGTCAAGGGGTTCAAGGTAATGGTTTCTTCCAGCGGCAACTTTGTGCAGGACGTTGCATCCACCAATGCACTTTTTACCGCCGATCAGAAGAAACTTTTTGCAAGCCGGAAAAAAGACGATATCGTCATTATCAGAGATATTGTGGCACAGAGCGCCGACGGAATTCCTCGCACGCTCCCGTCCATCACATTTACGATACAATAGAACTTGAATATGAAAAAAGCAGGATTTTTATCGATAGCACTTGCGGTTCTGATCAGCCCTTGCTTGCTGGCACAGGTTCAGGAAGTGAAGGACACTGCAAAACTCGCAGATCCGGCAACATGGTCGGGCATCGACCTGGTGTTCAAAAAGGAACATATCTTCAGCAAGAAACCCATCGAATATCCGCATGTAAGGGAAGCCGACATCATGTGGTCGAAGGTGGTCTGGCGTATGATCGACCTGCGCGAGAAGATGAACCAACCGCTTTATTTCCCAACCAAAGCCATTGGTAACCGAATGAACCTGATAGAAGCCCTTCTTGGTTCCATCAAGGAAGACGGCCTTCAGGCCTATTCAGCACCGCTCGACGACCCCAACGAATTCAAGGAACTGATCACCTATGATCAGGTCATGGCCAATTTCGATGCCAAAGAACGCCTGATTGCCGTTCCGAACGTAACCACCGGCCTGACGGACACCGTCAAGATTCCGGGTGAGATACGCACGGATGAAGTTCTGCAGGTTATGGTTAAGGAGATGTGGTTTTTCGATCGCAAGCGTTCGGTACTTGATGTTAGAATTATTGGAATCTGCCCCATCCGTGTCTATTATGAGGCCGACGATGTTGACAAACTTAATATTCAGAAGAAAAAGCTTTTTTGGGTTAAATATCCCGAAGCAAGGCCTTTCCTCGCACAAAAAGAAGTTTTCAACACCTTCAATGACAATGAAATGAGGAGTTTTGATGAGATCTTCTATAAGCGCTTCTTCCACGGATTCGTGGTGCAGGAGAGCAACGTGTACGACAACAGGATCGTGGCTGATTATGCCGTTGGCGCAGAATCACTGGCCGAGGCACAGCGGATAGAAAACATGATTTTCCAGTTCGAACACGACCTCTGGGAATACTAAAAAGGCAGAAACGGGCTGGGACAAAATCCCCAGACTGAAGTCTGGGGTTAATGATGCCTTCGCTTATAACCTAGTATATCAATAACATAAAAGGTTCATTACAAAGAGATCAGTAACCCCGCACTTTAGTGTGGGGGTTTTGTCCCAGCGCCCCTCCTGCCCTATCTAGATATATCGTTCGCCAGCGCGAAGCTTAACTTCGTCAACCATCATCCGGATCTGCTGCTCATCCTGCTTACGGCAGATTAACAGAACATCCTCCGTATCAACGATGATGTAATCCTCAAGTCCCTGAATAACCGTCAGCTTCCCGGCCGGTGCATGAACCACGTTGTTTTTAGCGTTGAAAGCAATGGCCTGTCCGCTTCCGGTGCCGTTACCGGCTTCATCGTGCTTCAGATGTTCATAGAGGCTGCCCCAGGTACCCAGATCTGACCATCCGAAATCGGCGCATAAAACGTACACATTCGCGGCATTCTCCATGATGCCGTAGTCGATTGAGATCTTCCCGCATGCCTCATAAACATCGCGAATAAAGGAAGCCTCCTCGGAAGTTCCGTACAGTGCGGCTCCGTCGTTGAAAAGGCCCTGGATATCTGGCAGATGCTTTTCGAATGCACGTGTTATTGATGGCAGCGACCATATAAACATCCCTGAATTCCAGAAGAAGTCGCCGCTTTCGAGGAAAATCTTAGCCAGTTCGAGATTCGGCTTTTCGGTAAAGGTTTTAACCTCTCTGAGGCCTTTGTATCCTGCAACATCGCCCTGTCCGTTCACCTGGATGTATCCGTATCCGGTTTCCGGTCGGTTGGGCATAATACCGAGCGTGAGCAGTGCATCCGTGCTGCCGGCAAAGCTCACACCCTCCAGAATGACGCGACGGAACTCCTCCTCGTCGGCGATCAGGTGATCGGATGGAGCAACGATGATTTTCGCCTCAGGGTTGAGCATGGCAATCCGGTGGTTGGCATACGCAATGCAGGGCGCTGTATTGCGGCGGAATGGCTCGAGCAGGACCTGGCCGGGCTGGATTTCCGGTACCTGCTCGAGGATCAGCTGGCCATACTCCTCGTTACTGACAATGAAAATATTCCCGATGGGGCAGATTTCACGGTACCGGCTGATGGTCTGCTGAAGCAATGTGCGGCCTGTTCCGAGGATATCGAGAAACTGCTTGGGCCTTCCCGTACGACTATAGGGCCAGAACCGGCTTCCGATCCCGCCCGCCATGATGACGCAATAGATATTCTTGTCCATGATTCTAAGATACGATTGTTTCCTTTACTTCCGCGTGCGGATGTACGGAATAAATCCTCAGGGAGAAAGCTTCCCGGCATTGGTATCTTTTCCTGAGCTTTCGGCCTTTTATGAAAACCTTACCGCTCTTAAGGCGAAACCGCGCCCCTTCGGGAAGGTCCTCCACGCGCAAGGCTCCGCTCTCCTCCGGCATCTTGCCGAGCAGGCGGTTCAACGGCTCGGAAGCGCCGGAACCGATGAGCTTCCGCTTGAAATAATGTCTCCCGATTTCAGCTGATACGGCAGGCTCCAGGAACCCGGCCTGCTGCACCTGGGTGAGCATGCTGCGGAACTCGTTCCGCCATTCAGGGCCATGCGGCCTCACCCGCCTGCCATGCTTATTCCAGTTGCGCCAGTGCGCCACCTCATGCGCCAGGGTGATAAGGAACTCAACGGGGTGAAGATCGTGGTTCACCGTGATGTAAGCCGGCCTGCCGTTCCGGGGGATCCGGAAATCGCCGTGTTTGCTCCGCCTCGACCGCGAAAGGAGTATTGGCACCGGTGTTTCGGTAAGCCATGCATCAACCAGTTCGATGGACCCTTCCGGCAGGCGGGATTTCCATAACTGATTGGGCGAAACGGAAGCTTTCATGTTGATTTACTGCGTATTGCAACTATACAACCAATTGCAGGCGCCGCAATATTACATATTTTATTACTATCTTCGGTTAAATTTAGTACCCGTATGCGGCCGTTGATCACCCTTGGAAAGTACATCCGATTTGTAAGGCAGGTATTTACAAAGCCGGAGAAGCACGGGATCTATTTCCGTCAGGTGGTGAAGGAGATCGACAAACTTGGGGTCTCCTCGCTGGGGATTGTGATCATCATCTCCTTCTTCATTGGCATGGTGGTAATCATTCACATGACGGCCGGTCTCTCCAATCCGCTCATCCCGGTATACTATAATTCATTCACCGCACGCGACGTGCTGGTGCTGGAGTTCTCCTCCACGGTGCTATGCCTGATCCTGGCGGGTAAAGTCGGGTCGAACATTTCATCGGAGATCGGCACCATGCGGGTAACGGAACAAATCGATGCACTGGAGACGATGGGTATCAATGCCGCCGCCTACCTTGTTCAGCCCAAAGTGGTCGGGATGATGATCATAACGCCTATTCTGGTTATTCTTAGCATCTTCATCGGCCTGATCGGCGGCTGGTTCATTTCCGTAACCGCACATCTGATGACCTCCGCGGATTATATTCACGGCATCCGCTTTGAATATGATTCATACAAGGTTACCTATACACTGATCAAATCGGTGGTTTTCGCCTTCCTTATCACGTCGGTGTCGGCATACTTCGGCTATCACACCAAAGGAGGCGCCCTTGATGTCGGCCGGTCGAGCACACTGGCAGTGGCCTACAGCATGATCATGATCCTGATAGCCGATTACCTCATCACACAAATTATGCTGGGATGATCAGGCTGGAAAACATAACGAAATCATTCGATAGTAAGGATGTGCTGCTGGGGATCTCGGCAGAGTTCCGTGAAGCAACCACCAACCTCATCATTGGCCGAAGCGGATCGGGAAAAACAGTATTGCTCAAATGCCTTATCGGCATGTTCCAGCCCGACCAGGGGGAGATTTGGTACGGGGATGACCGGTTTTCGGGGCTCGACAGCGAACAGCAGCGAAGCTTCCGTCAGCAGATGGGGGTAGTATTCCAGGGCGGCGCCCTGTTCGACTCGATGACGGTGGAGGAGAATCTGCGGCTGCCCATGGATTTTTTTACCCGATGGAGCCGCGAGCAGAAGCTTGAGCGGGTAAACTTCTGCCTGGAGCGCGTCCACCTGCCGGGTTCGAACAAGCTCACGCCGGCAGAGCTCAGCGGGGGCATGAAGAAACGGGTGGCTATTGCCCGGGCCATTACACTGAATCCCAAATACCTGTTTTGCGATGAGCCAAACTCCGGACTTGATCCTCAGACGGCCATCGTTATTGACAACCTGATTCGGGAAATCACGCTGGAATTCAATATCACAACGGTCATTAACACGCATGACATGAATTCGGTGATGGAGATCGGCGATCATGTCCTGTTCCTTTCGGAAGGCAGAAAATGCTGGGAGGGTTCGAGTGAAGAGATTCTCAGAAGTGACAACAAAGTGCTTAATGATTTCGTTTTTGCCTCAGAACTGATGAAGAAAATCAAATGAAGGGGAAGCTGTATATACTGATTGCATTCGCGCTCATAGCCGGCTCCTGCTCCAGTCGTCCGGGATCATCGGGAATCCTTGAGGAGAAGAAGATGGTTGAACTGCTGGTGGATATACACCTTACGGATGCCGTGCTCTATACCAACAATGGCATGGCGGATGTTAAGCGCGACAAGTCGCTTTACTACTATCCCTCGGTTCTGGAGAAACACGGGATTACGAAAGCGCAAATGGATTCCTCGGTTGCCTGGTACACGAGGCATCCGCCTTCCCTCACGCGGGTGTATGAAAAGGTGATTAAGGATCTTGAGAAGCGTCAGGCCGCGGAGCCGAAAATTGAGAAAACCGACGAATGACCCGATATGCGTAAATTCTCGGCGCACCGGATACATACAGTTTCCGGCAGGCCCATACCGTATGGTATTATTGAGACCGAAGATGACGGTACAATCCTGCGCGTGAGGGAGACAGGCGGCAAGCCCGTTGAGGAGGCCGGTCTTGAGTTTTACCCCGGCATTATCGTTCCGGGCTTTATCAATGCACATCTTCATCTTGAGCTTTCTCACATGGCCGGGGCCATCCCCCGGGGCACCGGTCTGGCCGGATTTGTCATGGGCATCAGCGGGAACCGGGAATCGGATCCTGCACGGATCGTGAAGGCGGCGAAGGAGGCCGATCGCATCATGTACCTCCAGGGCATTTCCGGAGCCGGCGACATCAGCAACACTGACATATCACTGAAGGTGAAACAGGAGAGCAGTATCCGGTACCACACCTTTGTTGAACTGTTCGGGCTGAATGAGGATGTAGCCGAAGCCCGGATGGCGGAGGGGCTGCGCATTGCCGCGCTTTTCGCGCAGGCCGGCTCACCGGCCACCCTCTCACCACATGCCCCGTATTCACTGGGATCCCGGATGTGGAACCTTCTGTCGGGGCAAAAAGACCTTACACGGCTGATCAGCATCCATGCCAACGAAAGCCCTGAGGAAATTGAGCTGCTGCATGAAGGGCAGGGGCCTCTGGCCGACAGGTTCCGGCAATCGGGATTGGACCTCTGGGCCATACCCGAGGAAGCCGTCGATCTTAATAAACTATTGGACAAATACTTGCCGGATTCGGAATGTCTCCTGGTGCACAATGCCGTTGGAGCCATTCCCCTAACGGGAAACGTGCGCGGGGTGAGTTATGTGTTCTGCGTGCGCTCCAACCGGTACATCAGCAACCTATGGCCCGATCCGGTGCGGTTCAGCCGGGCGGGTCACCGTGTATGCCTCGGGACCGACAGCCTGGCCTCCTGTGAAAGCCTTTCGGTGCTTGATGAGATGAAAGAGATCGGAGAAAAGTGGCCTGAACTGGCGTTTGAAGAGCTTCTGGAATGGGCAACCCTGAACGGGGCAAAGGCACTTGGATTCGACGCCGGGCTTGGGTCGGTTGAGGCGGGTAAAAAACCCGGACTCGTTAATATACCGGTATTCGACTGGAAGCTTGACCGTTTAACAGCCGAAAGCCGGCCGGTCAGGCTGATTTAGGTTATTCAAACCCTTTAGTGCGCATATATTCCGGGGCTTCGGTACCAAAACGGGTCATGTAATTCAGCAGCCAATCCATCATAAATCCGATCATTTCCCCGCAGATTTCCTTTTCGCCGTGGCTGAAGCGTTCCTGGAAACGGCTGATTCCGGCCGTAAACCGCTGATGCTCCTTCTTGTATTCGGAGAATGCGATATGAGGGGCCTCCCGGATAGCCATCTCTTTTTTCGCGAAATAGTCTTCGATATAGAAAGCCAGGCGATGGAAGACCATCGGCAAACGGGTGGCACAGTTTTTTGAATTATAGATATCGATCAGTTCATTAACGATCTCGATATAATTTCTGCGGTGGTTATCGAGGTAGTTCAGTCCTGATGAGTACTCGCTTTTCCAGACAATTTTTTCCATAATGCAATCCCTTTCGCACAACTCCAATTGTTTGGAAAAGGTACTTCCGGATTAACCTCCTCAAAATGACAAATATCACCATATAACGACAAATGCCTTATCTTTGTCGGCCCACCGGGAAAAGCAGAAAAAATGGCAACCTTTCTATTCGACGACATCATATTCGGACCTGTAAGCAGCCGCAGGCTGGGTGCTTCGCTCGGCATCAACCTGTTGCCGGTGAGCCGTAAATTCTGCAATTTCAACTGCATTTACTGCGAGTGCGGATGGAGCGATGAAGAGAGCGGGCGCCGGGCACTTCCAGCGAGGGCGGACATCCGAACCCGGCTTGAGGAGCGTGTACGGGAGATCCTTGAAGCAGGCGGGCCGCTCGACAGGATAACATTTGCCGGTAACGGCGAGCCCACCATTCATCCTGAATTTGAGGGAATTATAGCCGACACCGTCGAAATCCGAAACCGCCTGGCCCCGGGTGTGGGCATTGCCGTTTTGTCGAACGCATCGCGTATTGACAGGCCCGGGATTTTTGAGGCCCTCGGCAAGATCGATATGAACATTCTCAAACTCGATTCGGCCCGCGAAAGCACGGTACAGATCATTAACCAGCCGGCCGCCGGCTATTCCATCGACAAGGTGATTGAGGGCATGATCCGGTTTAACGGGCGGTTCATCCTGCAGACGCTTTTTTTAAAAGGGGAAGTTGGCGCCGTGATGGTCGACAATTCCTCTGATGGCGAAGTTTCCGACTGGATGGAGATGGTACGAAAAGTGAACCCCGAGATGGTGATGATTTATACACTGGCACGCGACACCCCTCTCCAGTCGCTCAGCAAGGTGAGCGCCGAAGTGCTGGATTCCATTGCCGCAAGGGTTAAAGCGGCGGGCATACCGGTACAGGTCTCCTACTGAAGAATGAAAGCACCTGCCCGCCACGAAACGATCCTGGCAAGTCCGCTGGAATGGGGGCTCGGGCACACGGTGAGGCTGGTTCCGTTTATTGAGACAGCACTGGCGGACGGGCACCGTGTTATCCTTGCTTCCGACGGGACCTCACTCGACTTTCTTCGTCATCGTTTTCCCCTTCTGGAATGGGTGAGGCTGCCGTTCTTTCCGGTACGATATGCCGCGGGTAACCAATTTTTTGCACGTCTTTTTCCGCAGATTCCCGGAATCTGGGGCGCAATCCGTTCAAATCACCGGCAGCTTTCCCGTCTCGTGAAGGAATACGGGATTACCCGCGTCATCAGCGATCATCGTTATGGAATGTGGCACAGCGATGTCCACAGCATTTTCATAACCAACCAGCTCTGGCTGAAGGCCCCGCGCGGGTTCGGGTTTGCGGAGGGGGTTGTTTACCGGATCCACAGGATGGCCCTGCGGCATTTTTCCGAGATCCTGATTGCCGATCATGCCGGCGAGCCCAACCTTTCCGGTCTTCTCACCCACCCCCGCAGGCTTCCGGCAAATGCGGCGTATATCGGGCCCGTTTCCCG
>CAYWHP010000040.1:29630-35641 GCA_964457845.1 uncultured Porphyromonadaceae bacterium
AGATCATCTGCCGGCCGGGCAATTCAACCCTGTCCGACCTGCTTTACTTCGGAAAAACGGCGCTGCTGGTTCCGACTCCGGGGCAAACCGAGCAGGAATACGTTGCGGGGCACCTCGAAAAACGGGGTGGTTTCAAGTTGATAAGGCAGAAGGACTTATAATTCAAGTAAAAGGTCTGAGATTCGAGGACCAGTTTTGAATTTTGAATGTACAAAATCAAGGATCGTACGGGGCAAAGGATCCTGAAGGCCGATCTGGCTCTGTCAATTCAAAATTCTCGTTTCGAATCTCTGACTTTACTATTACTCCTTCATAACTTTATTTAACAAGCTTAAAGTCCATCTGCCTCTTGGCCAGGTTAGTACGCGCAATCTCGATGGTGACTTTCTGCCCGATGGTGAATTTCTTACGGGTTTGCGCGCCGATCATGCAATAGTTCTTTTCGTCGTATTCGTAGAAATCATCGTCCATGTCGCGCATAGCCACCATGCCTTCGCAATGGTTATCAACGAGTTCCACATAAAATCCCCATTCACTGATGCCTGAGATGATTCCTTCGAACTGCTGTCCAAGCTTATCCTCCAGAAATTCAACCTGTTTATACTTAATACTGGCGCGCTCGGCCTTCACGGCACGTTCCTCCATCATGCTCGACTGGATGCACATGCCCTCCACCTTTTGCTGATTTTCCGAAGCTCCGTCGTGCAGATAATGCTCCAGCAGGCGGTGGACCATGAGGTCGGGATAGCGCCGGATCGGCGAGGTAAAATGGGTATAGTGATCGAAGGAAAGGCCGTAATGGCCAATATTGTTGGTGGAATACTTGGCTTTGGCCATTACCCGGATCGCAAGGCTTTCGATGATATACTGCTCATTCTTACCGCGGATGCTGGTAAGGAGCTTGTTCATGGAATCGGCGATAGCTTTATGGCTGGCGGTTTTCACCGAATAGCCGAACTGGTGGACGAAATTCGAGAAATTGATCAGCTTTTCGGCATTTGGCCGGTCGTGGATACGGTATACGAACGTCTTGGGTTTCTGACCCTGCCTGACCTTCCCTATCCGTTCGGCAACTTTTTTGTTGGCCAGCAGCATGAACTCCTCGATGAGCCAGTTGGAATCCTTTGATTCTTTAAAGTATACTCCCGTTGGCTTACCGTTCTCGTCGATATGGAACTTCACTTCTACCCTCTCAAAGGAAAACGAACCCGACTTGAACCGGATATCGCGAAGCACAGATGCCATACGGTGAATCTGAAGCAGCTCGGCAGAGAGGTCGCCCTCACCGGTTTCCAGAATCTGCTGGGCCTCTTCATACGAAAAGCGGCGGTCGGAGTGGATCACCGTTTTGCCGAACCATTGGCCGAGCACCTCCGATTTATCGTTCATCTCCAGCACCGTGGAATAGGTTAGCCTGTCGACATGCGGCTTGAGCGAGCAGAGGTCATTCGAAAGCCTTTCCGGGAGCATCGGCACCACCCGGTCGACCAGATAAACGGAGGTGCCGCGGGCGAAGGCCTCCTTGTCGATTTCGGAGAAGGGAGTTACATAGTGGCTTACATCGGCAATGTGTATGCCCACCTCCCAGTTACCGTTATCCAGTTTGCGTATCGAGAGGGCATCATCAAAATCCTTGGCGTCTGCCGGGTCGATCGTAAAGGTTGTCACCTCCCTGAAATCTCTGCGCTGGCGGATCTCTGCCATGGTGATGTCGCCCGGCACCAGTTCGGCCTGCTGAAGAACGTTTTCAGGGAACTTATAGGGCAGTTCGAACTCTGCGAGGATTGCATGGGTTTCGGTTTCATGCAAACCGGCTTTCCCCAGAACGTCGATAACTTCTCCAAACGGGTTTTTTGCGGTGGGCGGCCAGTCGGTGATGCGTGCAACTACCTTCTGTCCCTCCTCGGCACCCTTCAGGTTACGGGGATGGATAAAAATGTCATACGGCATATCGCTGTTGTCGGGTATCATGAAATAGTATCCCGACGACCGTTCCAGGGTACCGACGAAGGTGCGTTCACGCTGCTCGAGGATCTCCACGATCTCTCCGGAGAGCCGCTGTCCTTCGCGGTGCGCATACAGGTAAACCTTTACCTTATCGCCATTCAGGGCCCGGTTTACATTCCGGTTATGGATATAAACATCCTCTTTAACGTCCTCCGATAGTATATAGGCAGCGCCCGAACGGGTCATCTGTACGATACCGGTTATATGGCCGCCGCGTACCTTAAGCTGGAACCGACCGCGTTCAGGTTCAATTATCTGGCCGCTTCTCACCAGCTCTGAAAGGATATCCGTTATCAGGCTGCGCTGGGAAGCTTCCGTGAGCCCCAGCTTCGCACTGATCTGCTTTGGATTCAGAACATGTGATGCATTCTGGTTGAAAAAACCGAGTATCTTGCTACGCAGAATTTTCTTTGAAGCCGAACCTGGGCTCTCTCTTTTTGTTCTTTTGGGCATTCTTGCAAATTTGATACAAATTTAACCTTTTCCAGAGGGAGGTAAGGCCGATTATCATTAAATTTGAGTTAATTAACCAACCTTCGTGCGCCTGATCCTTTCCCTTTCCGTTCTGATTGCCGCAATCCTTTGTATGGCCGGCCCGGATGTATGTGCGCAGGACCCCCATTACAAAAGGTATACCTTTGAATCCAGGGTAGGTTTGCCGTCAAATGAGGTTTACGGGATTCTCTTTGACAAAAACCACGTACTATGGGCGGTCACCGACAGGGGAATCTGGAGCTACGACGGAAACAACTCAAGGCAGTTCACTGTTGCAGAAGGATTAAAGGAAAATTCGAATTTCCGGATTTTCACCGATGCCGGCGGAGCCATCTGGGCATCGTCCATCAACAATTACATCTACCGGATAACCGGTGATTCGGCCCGTCCTTATCCCGAGAACAACGTAATCCACAGCATGGCTGCTGCCGGAGAATATATCCAGCAGATTTTGGTAAACCCCGACAGCTCTCTGCTCCTTTGCTACAACAGGCCGGGTCTTTATAAGGTTACTCCTGGTAAAGGTGCAAGCCTGATCACCGGCCACCGGGATGTTATGGGTCATCCTGCTGTAGCCATCCATTACACTCCTGAACGTTTTTACTGGGATCAATTGCTTCCCGCCGACAGTACCCATCCGGCCCCCTCCCGGGTTTGGAAAAAGGGCGACTGGTTTTATATCAGCTGTCACATTCTGGATCCATCGAATTCCGCCAGGAAGTCGCTTTATCCCCTGGGAGATGATAGTTTCCTCTTCAGCTGCTCAAAGCAGGTGTTTTATATCAAGGACGGTGCCCTCAAGTCCAGCAGGGAGTTCAAGCAGGATATAATCACCGTATTTGCAGATGAGGAGGGTAGTTTCTGGATCGGGCTTGAGGGTCAGGGGGCATTCAGATTTATGAACAGTGACCTGAACTCAACACCTGTCAACTATCTCAATGGTGAAACCGTATCCGGCATAACCAGGGATTATCAGGGAAGCTATTGGTTCTCCACCACAACCAACGGCATTTATCAGGCCATTACCCTTGACATCCCGGTTTACGAGATCAAGAGTCTTGACGAACAGGACAATATCATCACCTCTGTAACTTCTGATTCGGATTTTGTATATCTGGGTACCCAATCCGGTAGATTATTCAAAGCCAGCCCGGGCATCAACGGTGTTTACCGGATGAGTGAAATAGAGCTTCTCATGACCAAAGGTCCCATTCGCAAAATGTTTATTACGCCTGATGACCATATGGTTCTATTCAACGGTGGCATCAATGAAATTACTAAACAGGGCAGGCACTGCGGTCTCGGGCATTTCGATTCCTATCCTTACGAGTACCTCAGCAGGCCGGATGGCCTCTGGCTTGCCAGCATGTCGGGCAAAATTTTGGTATTCAAGGATGGAGCGAACATCCGTACCTGGGACGATAGCACACTTATCAGCACTTTTGGTCCACGACCTGACCTAACCGCGGCAATCAAGCGTGTCAGGGCTATGGAGATCGACTCTTCGGGCAGGTTCTGGGTTGGCACTCAGAATGCAGGACTATACAGCAGCAAGGATTCCGTTATCTATTCATGGGCCGAAAAGGATACCCTCTTCGGGAAGAGGATCCACGACATCTCGCTTACCGGGAGAAATGTATGGGTAAGCATTGCCGATTATGGCATCGCCGTAATTCGGCCCGATTCAACCTACTTACGCATTACCCGTGGCGATGGCCTGTCGAGCGACATCATCGATCTGCTGTTCACGGAAAATGACTCTGTTGTTTGGGCAGGAACAAACAATGGTCTTAACCGGATAGCGCTGGACCCTGTTACCGGAAGTACGACCATCACGCACTTCACCACTGCCGAGGGGCTGCCATCAAACCGTATCCACAGCATCACCCGTTTTAAAAACAATTTATGGATAGGCACCAGCAAAGGGGCTGTTCAGTTGCCATGCAACTTCTTGACTCATAAGCCATTCAAGCTTCAATTGGGCCAATGCCGGGTTATCATAAATGACAAGCCCGGTCTGCTGACTCCCGACAAATCATTTAATCCCAATAACAACAACCTGGTTTTCAAATTTAATCTGGTGGATTACCTGAGCCCTCAGGATATTAACTACCGATACAAGCTGGAAGGAACCGATGAGAATTACATCGATGGAAATAATCCCGAGGCACGCTATCCAGATCTGCGATATGGCCGTTATACCTTCCGTTACAATGCATCATTCAGTGGCCTGTTCGATGAATCAACAGAAAAGCAGATTTCCTTTCAGATCCGCAGGCACTGGTATGAAACAAAGGTTGCATTTGCCGGGTACTTCCTGTTCGGCCTGGGGCTGTTACTTTTGGTTTTCAAGCTCGTTCTTGGCATTATCCGCATGCGGGAAGACGAAAAGCACCGGTTACTTCTTGCAGAAAAGCGATCACTTCTGGCTCAGATGAATCCCCATTTCATTTTCAACTCCTTGAACTCCATCCAACACTTCATCATTCAGCACGATGAAATGCAGGCAAACAATTACCTCACGAATTTTTCGGGTCTGATCAGAAGGATCCTGGATAATTCCAAAAAAAACCTGATACCGCTCACTGAGGAGATATCGGCGCTGACCCTCTATCTCGGGATGGAGAAACTCCGGTTCGAAAACGAATTTGAGTTTGAGATTGTAAAGGACACCCTGATCGACTATCACGAAACGATGATCCCGCCAATGCTGATTCAGCCTTTCGTTGAGAACGCGATCTGGCATGGATTGCTGCCCATGAAAGCTCCCGGAACACTGACAATCACCTTCTCCGACTGCATCGATTTTTACCAGTGCAGAATTGAGGACAACGGCATCGGCAGAGAGAAGGCGATGAGCCTTAAAAGGAAAAAGGACACTCATGTTTCGAGTGGAATCCGGAATGTTGAGGAGCGGATTGAATTGCTGAACAAAACCAACCGAAAGAAAATCCACCTAATTATTACGGATCTCCACCAGCCTGATGGATCAGCAATGGGTACCCTGGTTGAGCTATTCCTACCGAAAGATCTGAAATCATAACGAATTTTACGATGGACGACAAAATCAGAACGGTTATTATCGAGGATGAGCACAAGAGCATGCTAACCTTGCAGACGCTGCTGGAAAGGTACTGCGCCGAAGCGGAAGTTGTGGGAACCGCGAACTGTGTAGAGGCAGGAATCCAAACCATCCAGGAGTTCAAACCCGAGCTGGTTTTTCTTGATATCGCAATGCCCGATGGGGATGCCTTTGATTTGCTGAACCGGATCGGGAAAGCTGATTTTGAAATTATTTTCGTAACGGCCTATAACGAGTTCGCTCTCAAAGCTTTCGAGTTTTCGGCGCTCCACTACCTGCTGAAACCAATAAATTACAGGGAGCTTCAGGAGGCTGTCCAGCGTTTCCTGAAAGTTCGTCACACTCCAAATATCCAGCCGCGACTTGATATTCTGAACAGTTCCCTGAAGAGCCACTTCGACAAGATCAGCCTTCCGTCGAACGACGG
>CAYWHP010000041.1:0-34203 GCA_964457845.1 uncultured Porphyromonadaceae bacterium
AGCAATGCCGCTTCAACGCTGGTGGGGCAGAATCTCGGAGCCGGCCAGCCCGACCGTGCCGAGCGGTCGGTATGGATAACTGCCAAATTGAACATGGTTATACTCAGTATATTCGGGCTCATAATGGCCATTTTCCCCGGCGACTTCATCCGCCTTTTCATTGCGGATCCGGCTGTGGTGGAGCCCGGCATCTCAGCCCTTCGGATCATCAGCATCGGATTCCTTTTTTACGGGCTCGGCATGGTACTGATCCAGTCGTTTAATGGTGCAGGTGACACATTAACGCCTACCAAAGTCTATTTTGTCTGTTTCTGGCTGTTTGAGATCCCGTTGGCCTGGTTCCTTTCGAAACCGGCCGGCATGGGCCCGAACGGCACTTTTATCGCCATTGTGGCGGCAGAAACAGCCATGACGCTGGTTTCACTTTATCTGTTCAGGAAGGGTAAGTGGAAGCTTAAAACCGTCTGACAGGAAGCTTATTTGCGCACCGCGGTCATAATCATGACCAGATAGGTATCGATATCCATGATGCGTGTTTCGAATGCGATTTCGAGTTCGTCGCTGTCATAGAGAAAGGCGCCGTGGTAGGTGTTCGAATTCACGTTCCAGTAAGGATAACCGGCAACCTGTACATTACCCGGTCCAACCCATGCCTCCTGAGTTGGCACGTCGAACACAAGGGCATTACCGGCATCCCTGACATCGATTCCCTGGAACATAAGGATATTTCCGTCGTAAAAATCGAGGGCATCGGGATCACCAGAGTTTTTTGCGACCTTGAGTGTGCCGGTGATGTCATAATTCGTTCCCTGGTCGCCCAGATAAACGAGATCATTGCCGACAACCTCATAAATTTTGACAGTATAGGCAAACTGCCCGGTAGCCTGGTCACGGATATCGGGTGTATCGTCGGAACAGGCGCTTAACAGGACGGCGAGGGTAACGGCCAGGATGAGAAATCCCGGTTTCAGCGTTTTGAAGATGGTTTTCATGGATAACGGGTTTATTAGCGATGTTAGGAGCCCGCCTGGTCTCCCAGCTTCCTCAGTTCAGCCTGGTGAAGTGCGATGGTCTGGCGCAGCCCGCTTCTGTCTTTCAAAAGCTGTGCCAACTCCCAGCCCTTGCGAAAGGCTTCTTTGTCGAAGGATTCGAGCACGATATAATGAAACGATTTACCGGTAAACCGCGCCTTAAGTGATTTTGTACTGTTGTCGGCGATAAAGGCGATGGCCCCGGCATCTGATCCCTGTTTGAAATCGATGGTTTCCCACTTGTCGCCCTGGTCCTCCACCTTGCGGTTCCATTCATGGCCGAGACCAATGGTATCCGTCACCACATAATTCTCCTGATCGTATATCCGCAGGCTGGTATGATCGATCCAGCTGTTTCCGTAATAGCGGGATGTCATCCATACCTCACCCGCCTCATTCAGGCCGATCTTAAGGAAGGTGCGGTTCCACGACGATTCAACAGCCTGCCGCCGGTATTCAAAGGTTCCCGGCCCTCCGGCCTCACCCGGGGTGAGAATAAAATCTGCAGACAGGGCTGAAACCTTCGGGTTGAGGCCCCGGAGCTGAACCTCTGTTGCATCGATGATGCCGTGATGATATTGGATGGCCACGGGCTTACGGCGTTGCATGGCCTCCCGGGTGATCCCGAAATCGCTTTTGTTCCATTCAATAATTGAATCGAGAAGCTGCAGCGCTCCACCCGGCTCATGACCGGCCAGGAGGGCATCCACCTTTGCGAAATCTGCGGCTGCCTTTTTGTCTGCCTGCGAGGTACAGGAGCCCAAAACGAGAATCAGCACCACACCAACCAAACCGAACGCTTTTCTGTTCATAACGGCTATTTTCAACAAAAATAGTGCATTAAACTTTCGGCAGGCCATCGGTTCTAACCATTGTGCGGTTTTTAGCTAAATTGCCGCACTTTTACCGATATGGACATCCGCCTGAAGTTTCTCTTTCCGGTTTTGCCGGCCCTCGTCATGCTGACCGGCTGCAGCGATATTTTCGAACCCAACATCCCATCCACACCCATCCCTGTTATTTACGGCGTGATCAGTCCGCAGGACAGCACCTATTCGGTGAGGCTTACCAAAACCTTTATCGGGGCCGGCAATGCACTCGATTATGCCCGGATCCCGGATTCGATTTATTACGCCAACGCAAAGGTGTTTCTCGAAACCCGCAACCTCACCGGAGGCCTTATCAGCCGTACCGAATTACAGGAACGCACCATTGAGGCGCGTCTTCCCGGGATCTTTGCGACGGCACCGAACCGCATCTTTCAGACAGATGCTTCGCAGATCCGCCTGAGGCCGGAAGATTTCCCAACCGATGCATACAACCTCAACCTCTGGCTCAAAGTAGTTGTTCCCGGCCAGGCCGACACCATAAGCGCGGCAACCCGGCTGCGCACGATACCCCGGCTTACCGAACCCCGGTATACCTTTGTGAGAGTGTACTTTTATACCGAGGAGCCATTCCTGATGGAATGGTACGACACCAACAAGGAGAGTTATTTCCAGATCCTCGTCAGGATGCACTATACTGATTTCCTTTACGATGGGGAACGGGAAATGACGGCCGAATGGGTGCTCAGCGGCATCGAAACAAACATGACCGGGTATCCGGGCGGTGGGCACAAGTACTATTCATACTATTTCCGGCCTGAAAACTTTTATGCCAAGGTAAGGAGCGTTATTCCACCGGATCCTGAAGTGGAAGCGAGGATTTGCAGGAAAGTTGATTTCATTGTTCTCTCCTCCAACAGGGAGATGGAGTACTACCGCGACGTTTATGAGATTTCAGATGATTATCACGGAACGGGCTATTCCAATATCACCAACGGATTCGGCATATTCACCACCTATTCTTCAACGGGCATTTACGGGCTGGAACTCGGCCGCACCGAGCAGGACTCGCTGGCTGCAGGCCGCTATACCCGCCACCTCCGGTTCCGGAGTTATTAAGGAAAAATGGCCGTGTCAGAGGCCGATCCTCATGAAACTTATTTTTGAATATTCGTCGCGTTCAAAGAGCAGTCCCACCTCATTTTTCCCCATATCCGCCAGATGTGAATAGGCAAATGAGCCGGGATAAACCAGTCGGTATACCTCCCACGTCCGGGCATCATCATAGGAGATGCGTACTACGCCGTTCACCCTGATGTTCTGATCGGCAGGATTTGAAAAGACTATCGGCGCCGGCTTGCGGGCGGATGAACCAATCCGGATAATTGAAGCCATGCATACCGGGTCGGGAAGCAGCGGTTCCGTTATGAGCCCCGTCCAGTTTAGCCCGCCGTCGCGGCTTATTCCCGTTTTACGGTATTTCCCGCCGCCCTGAATACGGGCGTTGAGCAGAACCGATCCATCGGAGAGCTCCACCATCTGCACCTCATTGCCGTAACCGGCATCCTGTTCGAATGCCACCTCCCCGTATGCCCATGTATTGCCGAGATCATCGCTGTAGGCGGCATAGGTTTTCCAGCGGTTCACCGGGCCCTGGTTAAAGGGCATCAGTATCCGGCCCTTGTGGGGGCCGAATTGCAGCTGTATGCCGTTTCCGGGCCCGCTGGCAACACTGGTGGCAAAGGTTGGCCGCTTAACGCCCCTGGTTATCTCCCGTCGCTTCGACCAGGTAACCCCATCATCATCGGAATGGATGATAAAGGAGCGACATGTTGTGTCGTTATCCGTTCCCGGACCAACCTGCGCCTCATGGTATCCCTTGGGGTATATCTGAAACATCACCAGTATCCTTCCCGAAGGCTCCACCTGAACAACTTCGGGGTTGCTGAGGCAATTAACACCGTCCTCGGCAATCACCTTCAGCGGCTGCCAGGTGACACCCCTGTCGGCGCTCCGTTTCAAAACGATATCATTGGCTGCATGGTCGCTGATGCTTTCCCGACCCTCACAGAAGGCGAGGAGTGTGCCCTGCCGGGAATGGAGAACCGCCGGAATCCGGTACTGGGGATAGCCTTCGAGGCCGTTAATAAAAACATCAGTCACCGGAAGCTGATCCTGTGCCTGAGCGGGGGAAAGGAAGAGCTGCGTTAACAGGCAAAGAACGAAGAGCCGAACGGACACTATCATAATCAATTATTTAACTATCATGCATTTACTCAATTTTACATCGGAAAGCATACCATCGCAGCGTCCCTTGATCTGCACCGGCGCACCTTCTGTTAGGGCCTGGATTTCCGCGTATTGAACGGTTGCCTCGAGGCTGTCGATGGTGCAGGTTACGCCGGCAAACGGGTCTACCAAAGTAACGCTGACATTTCCCCTGGCATCCTTGTCGACTGAAATGACTGAAGAGCTGATGAGGAGTATCTTGCCTCCGAATTTACTATTTGCCGCGGCCTCATCCCTGCTGAAAGCAGAAAAAAGGGAATCGGCAGTGATGGTGAAATCGGGATTCATCCTGCTCATTGGCTTTTCCTTACGGAGAAAGCCGTACCAGTAGACGGTTCCGGCGGAGATGGCACCAACTGTCACCAGCAGTGCGGCCCATCGGAATAATTTTTTCTTCATGCCGGCTATTTTTTTACCTGGTAGGGTTGGTAATCCATCTTAATGGTGAGGCTGATGGTTTTGGCGATGTTGTTCCGCACCATCGCAGGAATTTTAATCCCATAATCTTCGGGAATGACTTCAAACGCCGCTTCTCCGGTTAGTTTGCCCTCGCCAACGGTAAGGGTTGCATCGGTGGTGACGTCCTTTGTAACGCCATGGATAGTGAGTTTTCCTGACACCTTCACCGTATGTTTGCCGGGTTTGGCAAGGTCAGCGGCGGTTGCACCCGCTATTTTTCCCTCGAACGACGATTTGGGAAATTTCTCCGATTCGATGTAATTTTCGTTGAAATGTTCCTGCATGAGCGGCTTGGGGAACTGGAATGACCGTGAAAGAACGGAGAAGACTATTTCACCGGTTGAAACATCCAGCAAGCTGGTTACCTGATCGTTGTCGGCTTTGATATCTTCAACCGATGTGTGGGAGAAAATCCCGATGTGCCCGGTTTTTGTAAACCAGCGGTTCTGCGCGGGGAGCACCGATGTGATGGCCAGAGAAAGGGCCATTCCCAACAAAAGCGTTTTCATTATTTGTCTTTATAATCTAACGTAAAGACCCGGGAAATGTTGAAACCGAGATGGATGTCACCCTTGAGCCAGGATCCGGTTGTTTTACCGATAAATCCGCCTTCGCGCATTCCCTGCGCATTGGTCAGCACGAGCTGGAATACATGACCGCCTGTTTCGATATCGAACCCGATGGAGAGCGGGTTGTAATATTTGGTGCCGGTAAGCTGCGGAACGGGGCGCCCAACATAAAAATACTCGGCATTCACAGAGAGACGGTTGGCCACCTTATAGCGGCCGGCGACACCCATGGCAAACAGATCATTCTGATCGGCTTCGGTGGCCACGAGGTTCCTGTGCAGGAGCGTCGGCATCAGCTGCAGCGTCAGTCGCGAGAATTTCCGGGCGATCAGGAGCTGGTTGGTAAAGCTCAGCCTGGAGGAAAAATAGTTGGTGCGGGTGGTATCGCTCCATCGGAGGCCGATGGTTTCGATTGACGAAAGGTAGCTTATGGTGAGCGGAAATGCACCCTTTCCGGTTTGCTGATTGGCGATGTTCAGGCGGGCAAACCCATCGATGGTTTTCTCGAAAGTCCCGCGGCCGATACCCACCATCAGTCGGTCGAGGAGTCCGTATTCGGCGCTCAGGTGGATGTTCGATTGATCGAGGCCAAAGAATTCATAGGCACCCGAGTTTACCCGGCCAAAACGGTGTGAGATTCGGATATCGAGGTCTCCCTTTTTCAGTTGCTTCACGGAATGGGCGTTAGCCACCCGTGTGGCCTTGAAGAGGGCTTCAACATTCTGCGGGCCCGACGGGGATTCGTCGGCAAGGAGGTCCGACAGGCTTTGCCCCGGCAGTGAGAGGGAGAGGGTGAGGAGGAGGGATATGAGGGGGAGTGGTGTTTTCAAGGTTAGGAGGTTAGGAGGTTAGGGGAGGTTGTTGATGGATCCGGCATCGATCCATTGCTTGATTTTGCTGATGGAGCAGGTGTCGAGTTTGGCGCCGTTCTTTGGCATCGGGGAGTACGACGGGTTATGGGTAATTGCACCGAGGAGCATACCACCTTCGGCCACTGCCTTAACCAGGGTAAAATCTTCGAAATTGAGGCCTCCGCCGTTCGCCGTGTAGTTGGCTGCACCGTGGCAGCTCAGGCAGTTGGTTTGCAGGATGGGCAGCACCGACTTGCTAAAGGTGACATTAAGGGTATCACACCCACTTCCTGCATCGGGATACAGGCGTTCCTCGTTATCATAGTAGCATCCGCCGATGACGGCGGTAAAAATAAGGGCAGCAATGAGTGCCGTTCCCGCAATGCCTTTACGCATAATTATTAAATTTGGGGTAAAAATAGGTTGCAAAGCTAAGCGACAGTCGAAATCAGCGTTATTTATTTTAGCCCGTCATATTATGAAAACCAGATCTTCCTTTCTCAGCAGGCCAGTTTTATTTCTGTTAATGATCATACTTGCAGTTAGTTGCAAGAACAATGAAACCGGTGAATGGAAGGCTGCAAAGGGGCCGCTGGCTACTCAATGGGCGGCGGATGTGGTGCCCGGCAGTACCTGGACGGAGTATCCGAGGCCGCAGATGGAACGCAACAACTGGAGCAATCTCAATGGCCTTTGGGATTACAAAATCACTGACACGCTTGCCGGGATTCCCGAAAGCTGGGACGGTAAGATCCTTGTTCCCTACCCGATCGAATCGGCGCTCTCGGGAGTAATGAAGCGGGTGACCGCTGCCGACCGGATTTGGTACCAGCGGGTACTGAAAGTTCCGGCCCATCTGAAAGGCACGCGAATACTGCTCAACTTCGAAGCTGTCGACTGGGAGGCCCATGTATATATTGACGGAGAAAAGGTTGGCTCGCACCGCGGCGGTTACGACCCGTTCAGTTTCGACATCACGGATTTCGTGAAACCGGGAGTTAAGCACAAACTGACTGTTTCGGTTATGGATCCGTCAACCGAAGGTTATCAGCCCTGCGGAAAACAGTTCACCACCCCGGGAGGCATCTGGTACACGCCCTCATCCGGCATCTGGCAAACCGTGTGGATCGAAAAAGTTCCCGCGGCACATATCACGGATTACCGGCTCACTCCCGACATCGACAAGGGTGAGGTGCGCGTGAAAGTTCTGAGTGACGGGTTGCATGGCCGCGACCGGGTGAGGATCCGTGTGTTCAGCAACGGCAAGCAGATTGCTTCGGGCGAAGGCGACCCGGATGAAGAAATGACACTGCCCGTGGAAAACCCGCATCTCTGGTCACCTGAAGACCCCTATCTCTATGATCTTCAGATAGCTGTTATACGGCGCGTATCGGTTGTCGACAAAGTAAAAGGATACTTCGGCATGCGAAAGATATCAATCGGTAAAGATGAAAAAGGCATCACACGCCTTTTGCTCAATAATAAGTTTGTGTTCCAGAACGGTCCGCTCGACCAGGGATTCTGGCCCGACGGGCTCTATACCCCGCCAACCGAAGAGGCCATGAAGGCTGATCTGGATTCCCTGAAAGCGATGGGTTTCAATATGCTTCGCAAGCATGTCAAGGTGGAACCGAGACGGTTTTATTACTGGACTGACCGCATGGGATTTTTGGTCTGGCAGGATATGCCCAGCATGTATTACGGCGTTCCGGTGACCAATGATTCACTGCCGATAGCCCATATTGCCAGGGCCAATTTCGAGGATGAGCTCACCGAGCTTGTTAATGACCATTTCAATCCGCCTTCTATTGTGATGTGGGTGCCGTTCAACGAAGGCTGGGGGCAGTATCATACTGAAAAGATTGCCGACTTTGTGAAAATGCTGGATCCATCGAGGCTTGTGAACAACGCCAGCGGCTGGACCGACATGGGTGCGGGCGACGTGATGGACATCCATCATTATCCCGATCCGGTTGCACCTCCGGTGGAGGAGAACAGGGCCATTGTGCTGGGCGAATTCGGCGGGCTGGGACTTTATGTGAAGGACCACGTATGGCAACAGGAGAACTGGGGCTACGAGAAGATGGCCGATGTCGGAGCACTGGTGAGCAAATACGAGAATTTCTATCAGGAGGTATTCCGTCTGCGCGACGAAGCCGGCCTGAGTGCATGTGTTTACACGCAGACCACCGACTGTGAAACGGAGACCAACGGGCTGATGACCTACGACCGCCATTTCGTTAAGATGGGGATTGCAGCTGTTGCCAATGCACACTCGGGGAAAATTGCCCCACGGCTCAAATCGGGGATGCTTGAGTTTACGGATGAGTTTGCGGCCGAACTTTTCAGCCCGGCCGATGGTGCGGAAATCCGCTATACCCTCGACGGATCCGCTCCGGGTAAAGACTCGCCTCTATACGACAAACCGATTACAATCAATTCGTCGACTACCTTAAAGACAAAGTCGTTCTGGCCCGGGGAAGACACCAGCCGGACAGCTGTATTTGAGATCAAAAAGGTTACTCCTGTTGCCGCCACGAGCGTAACAGGCGGAAAACCCGGTTTGAAGGTAAGCCTGTTTGATGGCAACTGGGACAAGCTACCCGATTTCGGCTTGCTGAAACCGAAAAAAACCGGCACAGCAGCCAGGATTGACCTCACTTTTGCGGGCGGTGCCACAGAACTGTTCGGACTGGTTTTTGAGGGCTACATCGACGTTCCGGAAACCGGCGCCTATCGGATCTACCTTGCATCAGACGACGGAGCCAGGCTTTCGATCGACAAAACAGTACTGATTGATTACGACGGGATACACGGGTCGGCAGAGGTTGCTGCCCCGGCCGCCCTGGCGAAGGGATTGCATCCGGTCCGGCTGATCTATTTTCAGCGCAAGGGCGGTCTCGGGCTGAAAGTTATGTGGGAAGGACCGGGCATTGGCAAACAGGAGATAACAGGGTTTATCAAATAAGTAGGGCCATAATTGCCAAAACCGCCCTTTATACCCAATTTTGATCTCCATTTGTTGACTTTACCGGATGCTTGTCTAGTACTGATATACCATGCGGCGGATTCATAGAATTCTGACAGGAATAGCAATTCTCGCCCTGCTTCCGGCCGCTCTGGCCGGACAATCGCGGATCGACAGCCTGCTTCATATTCTCGACACCCATACTCTGGATGACACTACATACGTTCGTAACAGCACCGAGCTATGCAGGATCCTGGTGGGAACCGAGCAGGAGTACCTGATTTCCACCTATGCCGGGAAAGCCCTAAAGTTTGACACCCTGGGCGTGGATTACCGATCGAAATTCATCCTGAATGAGATTCTCGGCAACTACAGCTGGAAGGTGGGCAACCTCGACGAAGCCGCCGCTTCGTTCAACCGCATGAGGCTGCTTGGCGAAACCCATGCCGATACAAACATACTGTCAAACAGCTATAACGGGCTGGGGACCGTCTATTACCAGGGACAGGATTATGCACAGGCACTCTCTTATTACCGAAAGGGACTGGCCATTTCAGGCAACGACACCCTGCTCAGTGTCAGATTTTACAACAACATAGCCAACAGCTTCAATGAGCTTGGTCAGATGGACTCGGTACTTCCCTATTACCGTAAATGCCTCGCTTACCATCTTGCCCGCAATAATTACAGATTCCTTTCTATCACCTGTTCCAACATGGCCCTGACCAACAAGAAGCTCGGCAATATTGTTGAGATGAACAATGATGTTAACCGGGCGCTGGAATATGCCCGCCTGGCCGGGGACTCTTACCAGATGATATCCGTGTACCTGACAATGGGTTATCTTTCCATTGATGAAAACCGCCTGAAGTCTGCGGAAATGTATAAGAAAGCCCTGTCGCTTGCCACCAAAATCCATTCGACCGACCAG
This sequence comes from uncultured Porphyromonadaceae bacterium, assembly GCA_964457845.1. Taxonomy (GTDB): domain Bacteria; phylum Bacteroidota; class Bacteroidia; order Bacteroidales; family UBA12481; genus UBA12481. The sequence goes on from CAYWHP010000041.1 coordinate 9,926, forward strand.
ATTCGGGAATGTTATGAGTACCTGGCGTTTATCGGCGAGGCAGAAAACAATTATAAAGAAACAGTTGGCTACCTTACCCGTCTCAAGGAAATTAATGACTCCGTCGTCCAGCGGAAGGACAAGTCGAGGCTGAAACAGATGGAGTTTGAACACATCGCGGCAATCCGGAACCTCGAAGAGATCCGGATGAACCAGGCAACGGAGCTTGCCTTGCTTCGCAAGGAGCAAAGCCGCAGGGTGGCCATCATCATACTGGTTGGTGTTATTGCTGCCTTCCTCCTTCTTTTCCTGCTTGGTTTCCAGCAGTACTGGGTCAGGATGAAGATAACCCGAACCAAGGAGCGCCTTTTTTCCATCCTCGCCCACGATATAAGAAACCCTTTCAGCGGTATTCTTGGAATTGCGGAAATCCTGGATGATGAGGCTGCCTCCAGCGGGGATCCGAACCGGATCAAAACCGTGAGTGCCCTTAATCATTCCCTGAACCATGTATACGAACTGCTCGAAAATATCCTTCAATGGTCACAGTCGGAATCCGGAAAGCTGGTTTTCAATCCTTCAACCGGGGAACTTCACCCTGTTGTTGAAGAGGTAATTCACCTCAATTCATTGAATTCCGCCAAAAAGGAAATCCTTGTCGAAAACCGCATCGATTCAGGATTGACCGCCAGGTTCGACAGCAACATGCTCCAGACGGTTTTGCGCAACCTGGTTTCAAACGCAATCAAATTCTCCTCCCCGGGTAGTCGTATTGAAATAGCCGCTCTTCAGAAAACAGACGGAGTGGAGATCCTGGTAAAAGATGAAGGCCAGGGCATGACGGCAGATCAGGTTGATGCCTTGCTATCAGTCAATTCAAGATTTACAACCAAAGGAACGAGGAATGAACCCGGTACGGGTTTAGGGATGATGCTTTGCAAAGACTTTATCCACCGGCACGGAGGGAGCCTGCAAATAGAGAGCCGGCCCGCTGCCGGCACAACGGTTATTGTTACCCTACCGGCCAAACCGCCTGTCAGGAGCCGCCTGTTTTTCGGCTCCAGGTAATCACACCGCCGGCTTTCACCGGATATTCCAGCGTTTTTGTTTTATCCTCCGGATCAGCCAGCCTGCAGACTCCATCTTTTTCGGCATGGATCACAATCTGTGTCACCTTGCCTTCGGCCATAACGGCCGTCACCAGAAACGCCCCCTCGGCCCGGAGGTTGTCGAATGAAACCTCTTTCCAGCCGGCCGGAATGGCCGGGAACACCCGGATTACGCCGGTATGCGACTGGATCAGCATTTCCTGTAACCCGGCAGCAAAGGCAAAGTTCCCCTCCAGTGTGAACGGACGGTAGAGAAATTTCGATTTCCCGCTTTTTGTTTGGTCGCCGTTAACATGAAAGCTGTTGGGAAGGGTAAAACAGGTGGCAAAGTCGCGCAGCACACCGGCTGCCTTCTCTCCGTCGAAGGCACGTGCATAGAGGTTGCCCAGCCAGCTGTAGGAGTAGCCGCACCACCAGTCGGGACCGTACTTTTCAAGCGTCCGCAAGGTGCCGGAGATCACCTTTTGTTCCTCCGGTCCGTCCGACCAGTCGATTACACCGAGCGGGTGCCATCCGATGAGGTGTGAAAAATGCCTGTGGCTCGCACGGTATGGATGTCCTGGAGCAAATCCGAGACCGGTTGAATCGATGGCAAACCCGGGCCATTGTCCGAGAATGTCGGTCCATCTGGCGGCATCGTCGGTCAGGCCAAGTTCATTCGCCAGTTCGGCCGCCTTATCGAAAGTAAAAAGGATCATCCCGAGATCGTAATTTGTCGTCCTGTCAAACCAGGCCTGCGGTGAGTTGTCGTGTATCTCGGGTGAAGAGCTGAGCGGCAGCTTGCGCAGACCGGCTGAATCCCTTACGGAAAACTCATCGAGAAATTGCGCCACGCCCGCAAGGTACGGATAAGCCCGCTCGGCCAGGAACTTCCTGTCCATGGTATACCTCCAGTGCAGGTAAAAATGCTGCGCCAGCCAGGCTGAAACCGTCGGACCGAATGAATACTGTATCCATCCCCCCATCGGCTCACCCTCGAGGGTGGCCACGCCGGGCACATTGAGGCCTCCGGTTCCGAAATAGCTTCTCGTATACTTTTCACAAGCCGGCTTGATCTTCCACAACCAGTTCAGGTAACCCTCCTCCAGATCGAGGTGGTTTCCGCTGTATGCCGGCCAGTAGGAGAGCTGTGTATTCAGGTCGTTATGAAAATCTCCTTTCCAGGGAGGCAGCTTGCCATTGTCGGCCGTCCATACCGCCTGCAGCGAAATCGGCGGGGCATCGGCCCGGGCTGCCGATCCGAATTTATACTGTTCAAGGTACCACTGCTTCTGCAGAATGGTGTCAGGAACGCGGATATCCGACTTTGCCCAGAACCCCTTCCACCATGTTTCATGCTCCCTCTCGGCAGTTACGAAATCTGGCGCCGTTGCAGTAACTTCCTTGGCATCCGGCTTACCGCTCAGATCCGAAAGCGAGGAGGTAACCGACCATCTGCCGGTACATTCGGCCCCTTTGATCTCCCACTCCACGCTAACGGTATAATAAAATCCCAGCGAACCAATCTGACGGTAAAACAGCTTGCCGGGCTTTTCAACCACCTGACCCTGCTGATAACCCAGCCGCCGAAGATCCTGTCCTCCAACCACATCAATTCCGGCTGCTTGGCTATCGTCCTGGTAAACCGGCGGCACCAGCCTGAGGGCAAAATCGGCAGGTATGCCCGAAAAGCGGAAATAGCCCAACGGCTTTTCTGCGTGCACGAACGTCTCCAGCCTGGCGCCTCCGGGCCATACCACTTTTCCTGTTGCTGTAGCAAGATCAAGCTCCACGGAAGACGGGGCCTCCGACCCTTTCCACGAAAATTCCAAGGCGGCGCCGGGGATCTTCGTGGGTGTGGCTGCCTGATCATAGGCTTTGTAATCGAACAGTTCCTGCACCTTACCGTAGTCTTTCTCCATCCACTTTTGCATCACCCATTTGAAATTCCATTCCGGCAGCGACAATTCCGGTACCGGCCTCAAGTCCCACAGGTCGGCACGGTCGAGCGAGAAGCGCAACGCCTCACCCTTTTGCCATACGAGGGCTCCAAGCCAGCCGTTTCCGAGCGGCAGGCCTTCGTCCCATGTTTGAGGCAGCTGATTGAATTTCAGATTATTCGACTCACGCGGTGTTAGAGGGACGGAACAGGAGACAAGAGACAGGAGACAGGAGACAGAAGACAAAAAGACGATAAGACGGAGAGACTGGAAGACTGTAAGACGGAAAGACTGTAAGACGGGAAGACGGAGAGACGGGAGGAGGGGGGGTTGCATGGTGGTATTATGTCGGATTAAATGCCAATTTTGTAAAGATATTGAAAAACATGCGGGGATGAAATCAACGAAATTCACGGTATCGGCAAGGCTGCGCGGCTTCCGGCATGCTTTCCGGGGTTTGAAGTGGCTGGTGAAAGAGGAGCACAACGCCTGGATACACCTGGCCGTTACGATTGTGCTGATCCCCGCCTGTATCTGGCTCAGGCTGACCCCGGCGGAGTGGATTATCATCATTTTCTGCATCGGCCTTGTGTTATCCATGGAGCTTGTCAATTCGGCCGTGGAGCGGCTTGCCGACCGGATTGACACCGGCCCGGATCAACTGATCGGTCAGGCCAAGGATTTGGCCGCAGCGGCGGTGCTCATTTCGGCCGTTTGTTCAGCAATCATCGGGCTTATCATTCTGGTGCCGAAATTTCTGCATGCCATTGGCCTATGAAAAGGAGTCAGTTCCTCAGATCATCGCTGGCCGGCCTCTCCGGCATATGGCTTTCTTCCGGTTTTACAGCGTTCTCACAACCGGCAGCCGGGATAAAAACCCTCCCGTCCAACTGGGCATGGGCCGACGGATGGATCGGCACGCCGGATAAAGAGTGGCAGGCACTCTTCGCAAAACTGGTGACAGCCGGCATCGGCGGCCTCCTTTTGAACGCCGGCAGCGATGTTTATGCCAAAGTGGGGCCGCTGGCGCAGCGCGAAGGCATGCAGATCCACACCTGGCGATGGACCATGAACCGGGGGGATTACATGGAGGCGCATCCGGAATGGTACACGGTAAACCGGCTTGGCCAATCGGTGGTCGACAAGCCCCCTTACGTGGGGTACTACCGGTGGCTGTGCCCCTCGCGGCCCGAAGTAAAGGAGCTTCTGATCCGCGATTACTCAGCCCTTTCGGAGATCCCCGGGATCAGCGGGGTACACCTGGATTATGTGCGGTATTGCGATATCTATCTGCCGGATGGTCTGCAGCCGGGGTATAATCTCGTGCAGGACCACGAAATGCCTGAATTCGACTACTGTTACTGCCCGCTCTGCAGGAGCATCTTCCGTGAAAAGCACGGGTACGACCCGATGAGTCTGGAAGATCCTTCGAAAGATCCGGTCTGGCATCAGTTCCGGCTTGATCAGCTGGTAAATGTGGTGAGGGGCATTGCAGAGGCAATCCACAGGAAAGGATCGGTAATAACCGCGGCGGTTTTCCCCACCCCGGAAATGTCGAGGCGGATGGTCAGGCAGGATTGGGCGCGGTTCAACCTCGACGCCTATCTTCCGATGCTGTATCACCAGTATTACCTGAAGCCCACCGGATGGATTGCCGATTGCGTAAGGGAAACCCTTGCGGAAATGGGGCCGGAGGCGGCCGTTTTTCCGGGTATCATGATCAACCCCGCGGAATTCACACCGGCGGTGCTGGCCGAAACCATCCGTCAGGTGCGCGATGCCGGTGGCAAAGGCCTTTCGGCTTTTACGGCCGGCGGGCTGACTCCGGAATTGCTGGAGGCTATTCGACGATCGTAATTTCGTCGGCAAACATCCAACAGGGGTTTCCGGCTCCGGCATGGCCCGGAGGGCATGTTTTCGGGCTCACCGCCCTGACGCGTACGTACCTGGCCTTCATAGCCCGGTCGAGCTGGAACGTTTTACGCACTTCGTTGAATTTATCCCAGGCAACAGCGTTCGGCACCCGGCCGGCCATTTCCCAGTTCCGGCCGTTGAGGGAGCTTTCGAATACCACCTCTTTTGGCAGGAATACCCAGCTGCCGGTTGAATTCAGAAAATCAGCGGACAGGCCTTTAATGTCCTTCACCTTCCCAAGATCGATTTCGGCGGCCATATCGGTTCCCTCCCAACCCAGCCAGTCGCCGCCGGCGTAGTCGGGCTCACCCAGTTGCCCGTTGAGCAGCACAATCTGGTTTTTCGGCGGGTACTTCGGGCTTGGGGCTATGGGATAGCGGATGCTGAACTCGGCCTTCGTGAAATTGCCGGTCCGGATGAAACTTCTGACGCCGCGGCTGTCGATGGCTACCGCTGTGATCAGGCTCGACTGCCTGATTGAAAGCGGCTTCGTATAAAGGGTGGATTTTTCATCGGGGAGGGTGCCGTTGTCGGTATAAAAAATCCGATCAGACTCAGAATCACCTGTAATTCTGACACTTAATGAATCTAAGAATGCTCCGGAGGCCGGTTTCATGATGAGGCCCGGCAGCCGTTTGTGCAGGCCGATAAAAGCCAGGGCGGGCGTGGCCCTCGACTGGATGATTCGGATGCGCACCTTTGATGCGGTGACCGGTTCGAAACGGAGGAAGCGGGAGTAGCCGGCGGTGGTAGCGCGGGTGACTTCGCGCCAGCGCTCTCCTTTCCACACTTCGAGGGAGAATTGTTCGATGCGCTGGCCGTACCGGATGTTTTCGCGGATCTGGAGACAGTCGAATGTTTTTTCGCCGGTGAGTTCGAGGGTAACATAGGAGGTGGGCTCGCCCTTTTTCGGCATCCAGAATTTGTCGAGACCGGGGATCAGGACATTTCCGGGAGAGGTGCCGGCGGCCGAGGAGGAGGCTTCGGCCCTGGCGCCATCGGCGAGGTTCTCGCCGAAAATGGCATCGCGCACTGCTTTGAATTCCTTCAGGGCCGCGGCATCGTGTTCATTGATCAGGCCGCGTTGATCGGGTGGTACATTAAGCAACAGCAGGGAATTCTGTCCGACCGATGCGAACCAGATATCCAGGAGCTTTTCAGGAGTCTTAACCCGCTCATCCTCTGCGGGATGATAAAACCAGCCGGGGCGGATGGAGACATCCACTTCCGACGGGTACCAGATCAGGGCGGGCGCCTGGATGATTTTGCTGCGGCTGCCCAGGTCCTGCTGCATCATGTCGCCGGCAGGTATGAATACACCATCTGTTGGCGCCTTCTGCGATGCATCGGCCACCTTGTCGGGATTACCCGCGGTGTAGGGCACCACCGACCATTCGGTGGGCCTTCCGTAGCCGGATTCCGTGCCCACCCAGCGAACATCGGGACCCATCACGGCGATGGTGGCTTCCGGCTGGAGTTTCCGTACAGTGCCGTAAAAACGGAGCCAGTCGTACACCTGCCTTTTGCCGTTCGGCCCTTCGCCGCAGGCGCCGTCGAACCACACCTCATCGATGCGGCCGTATTTTGTAAGGAGTTCAGTGAGCTGGTTAACGAAATAATCGTTGTACTGCTCGGTTCCGTATGATTGTTCATGCCTGTCCCACGGTGAGAGGTACACGCCGATCTTCATCCCCGATTCGTGGCACGCATCGGCCAGGGCGCCTACAACGTCGCCTTTGCCGCCCAGCCAGGGCGACGATTTCACGCTGTGGTTCGTGTATTCGCTCGGCCAGAGGCAGAACCCGTCGTGATGCTTGGCGGTGAGGATGATCATGCGCATGCCTGCCTCCTGCGCCACCTTCACCCATTGCTTTGCATCAAAGGCGGTGGGGTTGAAGAGCTGCGGATCTTCGGTGCCTTCACCCCATTCGCGGTTGGTGAAGGTGTTCATGCCAAAATGGGTGAACATTGTAAACTCCAGCTGCTGCCAGGCAAGCTGTCGTTCCGAAGGAGCCACTTTCGATGCTTTTGCTATGATCGACTCTGAGGGTTCCCCGGGTTTGATGGCAACGTAATTGGATTTGGGGCGGGGTTCGCGGCAAGCGGATAACATCATCAGGGTCAACAGGACGACCAGTAGGGGAAAGGAGCGTTTCATGGATTTATTGATTTTGCGTTGTTCGGTTTCGGGCAAGAGATCCCGGCTTTCGCCGGGATGACAAAAAAGGCATTTGTGGTCATGGCACTCTTTCAAAAATAGCCAAATCCAATGAAAATTGACGTCTGTTCGCCTATCTTTGGATATATCCTATCAACCTCAAATGAAAAAAATCTCCCTTCTCCTGTTTCTGATGACCGTTTGCGCATCCGCCGGCATCGTCCGGTCGCAACCGATGACGCCGGAGGCCATCGACAAGCTCGTTCTTACTACCATGAAAACCTTTGAAGTACCCGGCATCGCCGTCGGGATCGTTAAAGACGGGCAGCTCATTTTTGCCAAAGGGTATGGCGTACGGTCGCTTGCCACCGGCAAACCGATGGACGAGCACACCCTGTTCGGCATTGCCTCCAACTCGAAGGCCTTTACCACTACGGCACTCGGCATGCTGGTTGACGAAGGCAAAATCGGCTGGGACGACAAAGTGGTGGATTACCTGCCGGAATTCAGGCTTTACGATCCTTACGTTACACAGGACTTCACCATCCGCGACCTGCTTTGCCACCGGAGCGGCATGGGGCTTGGCGCCGGCGACCTGATGATCTGGCCCGACGGGAGCGATTTCACCCGGGCGGATGTCATCCATAATCTGCGCTACCTGAAACAGGTTTCCCCGTTCCGTGCGAAATACGATTACGACAACAACCTCTATATTGTTGCCGGTGAGGTAATTGCAAAAGTTTCCGGAATATCCTGGGAGGAGTTTATCCAGAAAAGGATCCTCAATCCGCTGGAAATGAAGGAGAGTGCACCCTCGTTCACCCGGCTCAGGGACACGTCAAATGTAATCGCCGCGCACGGCAGTGTCGACGGCAAGGTGCAGGTTATCGTGCGCTCCACCGGCGACCTTATGAATGCCGCAGGCGGAATATATGCCAGTGTTGTCGACCTCTCGAAATGGGTTACCCTGCACCTCAGCAACGGCACGTATGGCTCCGGCAACAAAACGGTACTGATCAGCAAACGCAGCCACAAGGAGCTGTGGACCCCGCAAACCCTGATGGGGGTGAACACCACCCCACCCTACAATTCCCATTTCGCCGCTTACGGGCTGGGCTTCCGGCTGGCCGACGTAAAGGGTTATCTGGAGGTGTCGCATACCGGCGGTCTGGCAGGCATGGTAACGATGATCACGATGTACCCCGAGCTGAACCTCGGCATCATCGTGCTCACCAACCAGCAGGTTGGCGCGGCATTCAGCGCGGTGACCAACCAGATCAAGGATAGCTATCTCGGCATTACAGGTACCGACTGGGTGAGCAGATACGGCGACGGTGTCCGGAAAAATGCGGAAGGGGCCGCCGATGCGACCAGGGTGGTTTTTGATGAAATCGCAAAACTGAAGGCATCGGGCGCCATACAACCCGATCCGGCACTCTACACGGGAACATACCGGGACCCCTGGTTCGGGGAGATTTTCATCGAAAACACCGATGGCAAAATGACCATCCGGGCCAAACGGTCGCCCGGCCTGGTCGGTGAACTGTTGTATTACAAAGGCACCACGTATGTTGCCAGATGGTACGACCGCAGCATGGATGCCGATGCCTTCGTGCTATTCCGCCCGGGCATCGACGGCAGGGCAGCCGGGATCACGATGAAAGCCATCAGCCCCGCAACCGATTTCAGTTTCGATTTCCATGATCTTGATTTTGAACGCATAGCTGATAAAAAATGAAAACGACAAGGCTTTTATTGGGAATGATGCTGTTGGCCCTCATCACCGGAACCGTCGGGTATCCGCAGCCGGGCAACGGCAGGCCCCTCACCGACAAGACGCTGGTGGCATGGGTAATGCCGGCGGATGTTACGCACCAGGGTGGCAGTGTGCTCACCATCGACGATGGATTCAGTCATTTCGACGCCATCGTTTACGGCGAGCGGATCAAGGGGCGCTGGATGGCAGGGAGCGACAGCTTCAGGCGTTCCGGAGCTGAAACCAGCTCCTGTCAGCTGACCGGAGCGGGCCCGGCCCCGTTCATCCAGATCGCCATTATCTACAAAGGCATAAGGGTTACCATCCTGCAGAACGGGAAGGAGTGCACCGCTTACGACATCAGTGAACAGCAGGCTTTCACTGCCGCCGGCACCGTCCTTTTCGGAAGGCGGCACCTCGACATGCAGGGCGATGGCTATTTTGAAGGATCCATCAGTGATGCAAGAATTTACGACCGTGCACTAACGTCCACCGAGGTTGCCGCGCTGGTCCCCGACAGGGTTACGGGACCCGAACCCTGGGCGTGGTGGCCATTCGAAGCAGGGAGCCTTCAGGACAGGCAGGGGCGGTTCACGAACATAACCATCAGCGGGGATGTCCGCGTTGAAAAGGGCTGCCTGGTGCTGGGCAACCAGCAAGCCACGGTAACCGCCGCGCCGTCGGCGGCGGAAATTAAAACAGCAGGGGCAAAGGTCTTGCCCGACAACCTGCCGGTACCGAAAAAGGTTATTCAAACGACACGGGAATTCCGCGAAAGGCTGCTGGCCGACCCCTACCGGCCCGCTTACCATTTCTGCATACCGGAGGATAACGGCATGCCGGGCGACCCCAACGGGGCCTTCTGGCACAACGGCCGCTATCACCTGATGTACCTCTATAACAGGGAAGCATCGGGCTTCTGCTGGGGGCACATCTCCAGTACCGATCTGGTTCACTGGCGCAACCACCCCGATGCCATCGGCCCGGGTAACGGCGACGACGGGTGCTTCAGCGGAGGAGCTTTCGTGGCGCCAGACGGCAAGGGATACCTTTCGTACTGGATGTTGTGGGGCGATAAAGGAATCGGGCTGGCCGAGAGCCGGGATCCCGACTTCAACAGCTGGACAAAAGTTCCTGAAAATCCTGTCATTAAATCCACCGAATGGGGCATTACCGAAATCAGGGATAATACCGGTCTCACCCGGGTTTACGGATCGGCCGATCCGTCGAATATATGGATGAAGGACGGCAAATACTACATGCTCACGGGCAACCTTTTAGTACTCAATAAATACGGACGGGCGGCCGATGCGCCCGACCTCATGCAGGGCGACCGCACCTACCTGTTCCGTTCGGATGACCTGAAAAAATGGGAGTATATGCACCCGTTCTATGAGTCGAAGCGGGCATGGACCGACCAGAGTGAGGACAACATGTGCCCGAGTTTCCTGCCGCTGCCCTCGGGCCCCGACGGAGGGGCATTCAGCGGGAAGCACCTGATGCTTTTCATCAGTCATAACAAGGGATGCCAGTACTACACCGGCGACTACAGGGATGATCATTTCTATCCTGAAACGCATGGCCGGATGACCTGGGCCGACAACGGCTATTTCGCCCCGGAGGCGCTGGTTGACGGCAACGGCCGACAAGTGATGTGGGCCTGGATATTCGATGACCGGCCCGACAGCCTCAAGAATTATTCAGGCTGGACAGGCACATACGGGCTTCCCCGCTCGCTCTGGCTGGGCAGCGACGGCACCCTGCGGATGCAGCCCGTTAAAGAACTTGCCATGCTGCGGATGAATGAGAAGTCGAAAAGCAGTTTCACCGTGAAGGCCGGTACCGGGCTGAACCTCGATAACTTCGGCACGGAACTGATGGAGCTGGAGATTGTGCTGGAACCCGGCACCGCTGCCCAGGCGGGCGTAAGCGTCTGCCGTTCGGCCGACGGGAGGGAGGAGACGGTCCTTTTATACGATGCCAGGGAGAAAAAGTTGGTCTGCGACGCAACTAAATCGAGCTTATCCTATGGCCGCCGGAATACCGAAGCGGCGCCGTTTGAGGTCAGCCGCGATGAACCGCTGGTTTTAAGGGTCTTTGTGGACCGCTCCATTGTAGAGGTATATGCCAACGACCGACAGGCGATCGCACACTCGGTTTATCCAACCCTCGGCGGGAAGGGTATCCGGATTTTCGCCAGCGGCGGCGATGTCAGGGTGAAATCGGTTAAGGCGTGGGAAATGACGCCGTCGAACGGGTATTAGCAAGAAGCGTTGTCATCCCGGCGAAAGCCGGGACCTCGTCGCTGACTCGTAAATTACACATAAGCTCCTGCCGGAATACTGGGTTTGGAACGGGGTCCCGGCTTTCGCGGGGATGACAACGCCCTGATGTACTATCAGATATGGGCGGCAACGAAATCGCCCACCTCTTTTGTCCCCACCGGGTTAACACGGTTGAGGTCTTGTGTCAGCACTTTTGCGCGAATCGACTCCTCAACAGCCTTTTCAACCGCCTCGGCTTCATCGGGCAGGTTGAGCCCGGAACGGAGCAGCATGGCGGCCGAAAGGATGGTTGCCAGCGGGTTGGCGATATTTTTCCCGGCACCATCCGGGAAACTGCCGTGTATCGGCTCGAAGAGGGGGACATCATCGCCGATCGAAGCCGACGGCAGAAGTCCGATAGACCCGCTTATAACACTGGCTTCATCGGACAGGATATCCCCGAAAAGATTTTCAGTAAGAATCACATCGAACCGTTTGGGGTTGATGATCAGCTGCATGGCCGTATTGTCGACAAACAGGTAGTCGAGCTCCACTTCGGGATACTGCAGTGCGAGGGGTGTGACCACCCGCCTCCAGAGCCGCGAGGTTTCGAGTACGTTGGCTTTATCAACCAGGGTAACTTTTTTCCGGCGCAGCATGGCCAGTTTGAATGCCACATGGGCGATCCGTTCTATTTCGGCAACGGAGTAAACACAGGTATCCACGGCTACGGTGCCGTTCTCCCGCAGTTCGCGGGGTTCACCGAAATAGAGGCCGCCGGTAAGTTCCCGAACCACCAGCAGGTCGGCGCCAAGGATGCGCTCCTCCTTCAGCGGGCTCAGGTCGAGCAGTTCAGGATACATTTTCACCGGGCGAAGGTTGGCGTACAGGCCCAGCTTGCGGCGCATGGCCAGCAGTCCCTGTTCCGGCCGCACCTTAGCATCCGGGTTGTTGTCATAGAGAGGGTCGCCGATGGCACCGAAAAGGATGGCATCTGCCGAGGCGCATATCCGGTGGGTTTCTTCGGGATAGGGATCAAGGCCCTGCCGCATGGCGGCACCGCCTATCAGTCCATATTCATAGGAAAAAGCATGTCCGAACCGGACAGCAACAGCATTTAGGACTTTAATGGCTTCGGCGATGATTTCGGGCCCGATGCCATCGCCCGGAAGAACGGCAATTTTGTACTCCACGATAGTTGTTTTAAGCCTGATATTGCTTTTCGAATGCGGTGATCTGTTCCTTCAGTCCGGCGAGGTAGTCGATCAGATCGCTGCCGGTGAGCAGGCACTGCTTGCGGAAAGCATTGATTTCGAATGATGTGCCGGGAACCGATAATTTGCCCGATGTATACAGGAGCTGCGTTGAAAGATCAACCGACCAGGGTTCAGCGGGGTTGGTTGTATACGTTTCCATCAGGGAGGCCAGGGTTTCCGGGTCCACCTCGAGCGGCAGCAGGCCGTTGTTCAGGGCGTTGGTGCGGAAAATATCGGCAAATCCCGAGGAGATGATGACACGGAATCCGTGCTGCCAGAGTGCCCAGGCGGCATGTTCACGCGACGATCCGCAGCCGAAGTTCCGGCCGGTAAGGAGTATCTGCCCGCGGCCATCGGGCCGGTTCAGCACAAACTCCGGATCGGGTGTACCATCGGGAAGGTAACGCCAGTCGAAAAAGAGGTTTTTACCGAATCCTGCGCTGTCGACGGCCTTTAGAAACCGGGCAGGAATGATCCGGTCGGTGTCGATGTTGTCGACTGGCAGACATACAACCGGGGAAACTATTTTGGTGATGGGTTCGAAGGGCATAAGGATTGGGGGGTGTCGGGTATCGGGTATCGGGTTTCGGGAATCGGGTTTCAGGTATCGGGTATTGGGTATTGGGTATTGGGTGTCAGGTATCGGGTTTCAGGTATCGGGTGTCGGGTGTCGGGTATCGGGTATCGGGTATCGGGTATCGGGGCCAGGAGGTTAGGAGGTTAGTGGGTTAGGAGCGATGAATCCAATCATACAATCTTAAAGTCAGTTCGTCTTCCCGTCTTATCGTCTCATGTCTCACGTCTCAGGTCTCACGTCTCACGTCTCACGTCTCACGTCTCATGTCTCACGTCTCATGTCTCACGTCTCACGTCTCACGTCTTACCTCATCGTCCTCGGGTCGGTAATCCTCCCCGTAACGGCAGCTGCAGCGGCAGCCAGCGGGCTTGCCAGCAGCGTTCTCGCTCCCGGTCCCTGGCGTCCTTCGAAATTCCGGTTGGAGGTTGAGATGCAATATTTTCCGGCCGGCACCTTGTCGTCGTTCATGGCGAGGCATGCGGAGCAGCCAGGCTGGCGGAGTTCGAAACCGGCATCCGTCAGGATCTTGTCGATCCCCTCTTCGATGGCCTGTTTTTCCACCATTCTGGAACCGGGCACAATCCAGGCGGTAACGCCATCGGCTTTCCGGCGCCCCTTCACCAGGGAGGCGAACTCGCGCAGGTCCTCGATGCGGCCGTTGGTGCAGCTTCCGACAAAAACATAGTCGATGGGATGGCCAAGGAGTTGATCGCCACTGGCAAGACCCATGTATTCCAGCGCTTTGGTATCTCCCTGCGGAATAACTCCATCGATCGGAATGCCGGCGCCGGGGTTTGTTCCCCAGGTGATCATCGGGCTTATTTCTGAGGCATCGAATGTCTCCTCACGGTCGAAAATCGCGCCGTCATCGCTCTTGAGTTCCTGCCATTCCGCCACCGCGATATCCCATGCGGCACCCTTTGGGGCATATTCGCGGCCGGCTATGTATGCGAAGGTGGTATCATCCGGAGCGATAAGGCCGCCGCGGGCTCCCATCTCGATGGCCATGTTGCATACGGTCATCCGGCCTTCCATGCTGAGGGAGCGGATGGCCTCACCCGCGTACTCGATGAAATAGCCGGTACCGGCGCCTGTACCCAGACGGGAGATCAGGAAAAGGATCAGATCTTTTGCGGTGACAGCGGCAGAGAGTGTTCCGCTGATGGTGATGCGCATGGTTTTCGGCCTGCGCTGCAGCAGGCACTGGCTGGCCATCACCATTTCCACTTCGCTGGTTCCGATGCCAAAAGCAATGGTTCCGAAAGCTCCATGGGTGGCGGTGTGGCTGTCGCCGCACACAATGGTCATGCCGGGCTGCGTGAGGCCAAGCTCAGGCCCTATAACATGGACGATCCCGTTTTTGGGGTGGTTCATGCCGTAGAGCGTGATCCCGTACTTTTCGCAGTTTTCCTTCAGCCGGGCCACCTGAAGGGTGGATTCCGGACCCATAAGGGGATTCGACTGGCCGGTGGTGGGAATATTGTGGTCCATGGTGGCGATCGCCTGAGCGGGCCTGAAAAAGGGGAGCCCCCGTTTTTCGAGGCCTGCGAAAGCCTGCGGGCTGGTCACTTCGTGGATAAAATGCCTGTCGATATAAAAAACAGAAGAGCCATCCTCCAGTACCGACACTTCGTGACGATCCCAGACTTTGGCAAACAAGGTTTTACTCATCATAACTCCCTGTCATTTTGTTCAGTGCATCGATCAGGGCCTTCACGGAAGCAGTTACGATATCCGTATCGGCCGAGAATCCGTAGAAAATCCGGTTGCGTCCCTTCACCCGTACATGAACTTTACCCACATCGTCGCTGCCCTTGGTGATGGCCTGAATGAGGAATTCATCAAGTTCGAAGGGCTCTTCGATCAATTTGGTGACCGCCTTGAAAGCGGCATCGAACGGTCCGTTGCCTTCTGCTGTTGCCGCCTTTTCCTCACCGTTGATGAGGATATGCACGGTCGCCATCGGGGTGGTCGACATGCCTGACAGCACCTGCAGCAGTTTCAGCGAGACATGGGTCTCCGAGGTATTGGTACGTCCAACCAGCATCAACAGGTCGGCATCGGTAATTTGTTTCGACTTGTCGGCCATCTCCAGGAATCGGGCATACACCTCATCAAGATTCCCGTTGGTGTAATGGTAACCGATCCTGTCGAGGTGATGTTTAAGCGCCGCACGTCCGGAGCGAGCCGTCAGCACGATGCTCGACTCATCGACACCGACATCGGCGGGGTCGATGATCTCATAGTTTTCGCGGTTCTTAAGCACACCGTCCTGATGGATGCCTGATGAATGGGCAAACGCATTTCGCCCGACAATAGCCTTGTTTGGCTGAACAGGCATGTTCATCAAAGAAGATACAAGCCGGCTGGTATCGATAATCAGCGGGGTGTTGATGGTGGTAATCACCGGGAAGTCTTTTCGGGTGCGGATGGCCATGACGGTTTCCTCGAGTGACGTGTTGCCCGCCCTTTCGCCGATTCCGTTAATGGTAACCTCCACCTGGCGCGCGCCGTTCATCACGCCGGCCAGCGAATTCGCCGTTGCCATTCCCAGATCATTGTGACAATGGGTAGACAGGATTGCCTTGTGAACGTTCGGCACATTGTCGATGAGGAACTTGATCTTTTCGCCGTACTCATAGGGCATGCAATACCCGGTTGTATCGGGGATATTAACCACCGTTGCGCCGGCTTTGATCACTGCCTCCACCACACGCGCCAGGTAAACATTGTCGGTGCGTCCGGCATCTTCGGCGTAGAATTCAACATCCTCGACAAACCGTTTTGCATACTTCACGGCTGCGATGGCCCTTTCGATGATTTCCTCCTGGTTCGACTTCAGCTTCAGCAGGATATGATAGGGGGAGGTTCCGATGCCGGTATGAATCCTGGCGCGTTTAGCTGCCTTGAGTGCTTCGGCGGCGACTTCGATATCCTTTTCCACCGCGCGTGTAAGGCCGCAAACGATCGGCTCGCGCACCGCCTTTGCGATCTCCACGACAGCTGCGAAATCGCCGGGGCTTGAAACCGGGAATCCGGCTTCGATAACATCTACCCCGAGAAGTTCGAGAGCTTGCGCCACCTCGATCTTTTCGATTGTATTCAGCTGACAGCCAGGGACCTGCTCACCATCCCGGAGGGTGGTATCAAAAATATAAAGATGGTCCATGTTACGGCCGCAGTTTGCGAACCTGTGCACCGGTAGCCCAGATTTCGGATTCGCGGAGCTCCTTAAGTTCGGCTTCAAGCTTTTCCCGGTAGTCGGGTTTACGGCCAGCCTCGATGGCTATTTCGGCTTCCCTGCCCGACTTTACACTTTCGTACAGCTCGTCATAAACAGGTTCCACTGCTTCGCGGAACTTATGCCTCCAGTCGAGTGCACCGCGCTGTGCTGTTGTGGAGCAGTTGGCATACATCCAGTCCATTCCGTTTTCGGCCACCAGCGGCATCAGACTCTGGGTAAGCTCCTCAACTGTTTCGTTGAAGGCTTCGGAGGGGCTGTGTCCGTTTTTCCGGAGACAGTTGTACTGGGCCTCAAAAACACCTGCGATGGCACCCATCAGGACGCCGCGCTCACCGGTAAGGTCGGAATAGACTTCCTTCCTGAAGTCGGTTTCGAACAGGTAACCCGATCCGATACCGATGCCCAGAGCAATAACCCGTTCACGGGCCCTGCCGGTTGCATCCTGATAAACGGCAAAGCTCGAATTGAGGCCTTTGCCTGCCACGAAAAGCCGGCGCAGTGAGGTGCCCGAACCTTTTGGTGCGGCCAGGATCACGTCAACATCGGCGGGCGGAACAATGCCGGTTTTTTCACTGAAGGTAATACCGAACCCATGGGAGAAATAGAGTGCCTTACCGGCAGTCAGGTGCTTTTTCACGGTCGGCCATGCGTCGATCTGACCGGCGTCGCTCAGGAGGAACTGAATAATCGTTCCGCGGCTGCAAGCCTCATCAATATCAAAAAGGGTAACATTTTCAACCCATCCGTCGGCTTCGGCCTTTTTCCAGCTGGCTCCGCCTTTGCGCTGTCCTACGATAACCTTCATCCCGTTATCGCGAAGGTTCAGTGCCTGGCCGGGACCCTGGACGCCATATCCGACAATGGCAATAGTTTCATTTGCCAGTACCTGGCGGGCTTTCTCAAGTGTAAATTCATCACGGGTGACCACTTGTTCCTGGACACCGCCAAACATCATTTCTGCCATTTTTCTTGTATTAACTGATTAAATGCCTTGATTTCTGTTCACTCCCGGTAAATGCTGTTCTCACGGGTTCAACGGCGTGGAATGCCTGCAGAACCTCAACCTGTTTCTCCAGCAGTTTGACAAGGGTTTGAACCGTATGCGAATCGGTCTTCACCACCAGGTTGATCCAGGTAACTCCCGGCACTGCTGATTCATGCAGGGTCAGCCGTTCGATACTCAGGTTCTTTTTCGCAACAATTTGCGCGATTCTCAGCAGCAGCCCGATCCGGTCGTGGGCATAAACTGTAACGAGATAATTGTTTTTCATATTACTATAAGTTATTTCTTTTCCAGCCAAATATCTGATACCGCGGTCCCGGCGGGGACCATCGGAAATACATTTTCTTCGGGATCCGTTGCCACCTCAAGGAAGCAGGGACCGTTTGAATTGAGCATCCATTCGATTGCACCATCCACCTCGGATGATTTTGCTATCCGCTTGGAAGGGAGGCCCATAGCCTCAACAACCCGGGTAAAGTCGGGATTGATCAGCTCGGTGCTGGCGTAGCGCTTGGCAAAAAAGAGTTCCTGCCACTGGCGCACCATACCCAGGAATCCGTTGTTCATCACGATTACTTTTACGTCGGCACCTTCCTGTATGATTGTCATGATTTCCTGCATGGTCATCTGGAAGCCTCCGTCGCCGATCACCACCACGACAGTTGTCCCGGGTAAGCCGATTTTGGCGCCGATGGCCGCAGGAAGGCCGAAACCCATTGTGCCGAGACCGCCGGATGTCACCAGCTGACGAGGGGTGGAGAAATTAAAGTAGCGTGCCACCTTCATCTGGTGCTGGCCGACATCTGTAGTAATAATGGTATCCTTTGGAAAACGCTCCGACATCCGCCTGATCATGGCACCCATCAGGATTTTTTCAGGATCGAGTGAAAGGTCACCATAAATCACCTTTTCATTTTCCACGGCAATCAGCTTGCGGAATTCGGCGATCCACTCCGGATGCACGGCCGGCTCAACATATTCAGCCAGTGTTTTCATAACGCGTGCGGCATCACCGGCAATAGCCAGATGCGGCTTTACTACTTTGCCATGCTCAGAAGCATCAATATCGATGTGGATGATCCGCGCATTGGGCAGGAAGGTTTTTGTATCACTGGTTACCCTGTCGTCGAAGCGCATGCCTATTGCAATAATAAGATCGGCCTGCGCCGACAGTACATTAGGCGCATAGTTGCCGTGCATGCCAAGCATTCCCATGTTCATCGGGTGAGCTGTCGGGAGTGCCGATAAGCCAAGCAGCGTTGACGCTGCAGGCAGGCCGGCCTTCTCGATCAGCAATTTCATTTCGCTGCAGGCATCCGACAGAAGTACTCCCTGTCCCCAGAAAAGGATCGGGCGCTGTGCCTCGTTGATCCATTCAGCAGCCTTCCTTATCCTGCTGTCGTCCGGTATCGGCTGCGGCTTGTATGAAGGCAGACCTTCGCAGATTTCGTAATCATAATTTATCTTTTCGATAAGGACGTTTTTGGCAATGTCGATCACTACCGGTCCGGGGCGACCCGTGCGGGCGATAAAAAATGCCTTTGCCAGATTCTTCAGCAGATCGGCGGAATTGGTAACCCGTACGTTCCACTTGGTAATCGGGGTTGTGAGTCCGAGGATGTCTGCTTCCTGGAAAGCATCGGAACCGATAAGCCATGCATGCACCTGTCCGGTTATGCATACCAGCGGTGTTGAATCGATGAAGGCATCGGCGATTCCTGTCAGCAGGTTGGTGGCTCCGGGTCCTGAAGTTGCAATGCAGACGCCCGGCTTGCCGGTTACCCGGGCATATCCCTGGGCGGCATGAATCGCTCCCTGCTCGTGTCGGGTTAATATGTGCCTTGGCCGGTTCCCAAAACGATACATCGAATCGTAGAGCGGCATGATTGCCCCGCCGGGGTAACCAAACATGGTATCAACTCCTTCAGCCTGCAATGCCAGAATAATCGCATCCGCACCGGGTATCATTGTGGTTTCAGTCATATGGTTAAATCGTGACGCGTGACGCGTGATGCGTGACACGGAAGAACATTACTGACAATTTTAAATTCATCATACATTATATCATTCTTACAGCACCCTTGTGTGATGGTCCGACCATGGAGGCATAAGCCTGCAGTGCCTTTGAAACCTTCCGGTTCCTGGCACGGGGGGGTTGTGACGGATAATTATCCGATTCAGCGATCGCCGGGCATTCGAGGGTTCGTGTATCCAGATCGATATTGATTATATCGCCGTCCTTCAAACAACCGACAGCGCCGCCGGCAGCTGCTTCGGGTGAAATATGACCGATGGATAGTCCTGCGGTCCCTCCGGAAAAGCGTCCGTCGGTGATAAGTGCACAATACTTATCGAGCCCTCTCGACTTGAGGTAAGAGGTGGGATAGAGCATCTCCTGCATTCCGGGTCCGCCTTTCGGGCCTTCGAAGAGGATGGTCACTACATCGCCCGGCTTAACGGTACCATTGAGTATACCTTCAACAGCATCCTCCTGCGAATAGAACACCCTTGCAGGGCCGCTGAAACGGCGCTGGTCAGCCGTGATTCCGGCAGTCTTGACCACTGCGCCGTGCGTGGCCAGATTTCCGTACAATACGGCAAGGCCGCCATCCTGACTGTATGCGTGTTCCGTATCGCGTATGCATCCCGATGAACGGTCGGTGTCGGCAGAAGCCCACCGGCTGTCCTGTGAGCCCATTACTCTGTTCATCCCCTGCCCGCCGGGTGCTGCAAGCGAATTGGAGATGGCTTCCTCACAAACCCCGGGTGAAAGAATATCGTACCGTTCGATGGCTTCGGCTACTGTCAGGCCATCGGCCCTTTTAAGCGAACCGTCGATCAGTCCCGACTTGTCGAGTTCGGCCATCAGGCTTATGACACCACCTGCCCGGCTGAAGTCCTGAACATGGTAATGCGACGAAGGGGCTATTTTGCAGAGATTTGGCGTTTTCCTTGAGAGCTTGTCGCAATCCTCCAACGTAAAATCAACCTCCGCCTCGTTTGCAATAGCCAGCAGGTGCAATATTGTATTGGTGGATCCGCCCATCGCAATATCAACCGTCATGGCATTCAGAAATGCCTGCCGTGTGGCGATGGAGCGCGGGAGCACCGAAAGGTCATTTTTAAAGTAGCAGGCGTTGGCCATCTCAACAATCACCTGTGCTGATTTTTCGAACAGTTTTATGCGGTTCGCGTGGGTGGCCAGAACGGTGCCGTTTCCGGGAAGTGCCATACCGAGCGCTTCGGCCAGGCAATTCATGCTGTTGGCGGTAAACAGTCCGCTGCAGGATCCGCAGCCGGGACATGCATTCTCCTCGAGATCCGCCAGGTCAGCGTCGCTAACGTTCTGGTCGGCGGCAGCTACCATCACATCAACCAGGTCATAATCCTTTGATCCTATCCTACCAGCTTCCATCGGCCCTCCGGAAACGAATATCGCAGGTATGTTGAGGCGCATGGCGGCCATCAGCATCCCCGGCGTGATCTTGTCACAGTTTGATATGCAAACCATGGCATCAACCGAATGCCCGCTGCACATATATTCAATGCTGTCGGCGATCAGGTCACGCGAAGGCAGTGAGTAGAGCATGCCGTTATGGCCCATGGCGATGCCGTCATCTATGGCAATGGTATTGAACTCCGCGGCAAAGCAGCCCAGTTTTTCTATTTCAGATTTGACCATCTGCCCTACATGCTGCAGGTGAACATGCCCGGGAACAAACTGGGTGAAGGAATTTACAATGGCGATAACCGGTTTCCCAAAATGGTGGTTCTTCATCCCGTTGGCCCGCCAAAGGCTGCGTGCCCCCGCCATTCTCCTCCCCCCGGTACTCGTTTCGCTTTTCAGTGTTGTCATGCCTTCACTTCTGATTTCCTATCCTAACAAAAAAAAACCCTCCAGGTTGTCCGGGAAGGTCTTTTTAATGCTTTTGTATAGTTGGTGATTATACGCAGCCTTCCCGGTCAACTGTCCCCACGAGGAGGACGTTAATAAGAAGGAGGCCTGTAATCACGCTGTTTTTCACTACTAATTGGTTTTAACCGGGGTCAAAGGTAAAGTAGAATTCATGAATAAAAAAAACAATTCATGCATTTTATTACTACAAGACAACTATAACAATTTGATTTTCAGAATAAAAAAATAACCGATCCCGGTATAATGTTAAATTATTAACGGAGATGTATTTTTTAGATGGCTGTTACAAATCCGGAAGTTGTTCGTCTGCATTGTGAAAAACATCGAAAAAAAAATTAAAACGATCACAATGAAAAGTACTGCTACCCTCCTGCTGGCCATTCTGCTGCCGGTTTTCGCGCTGGCCCAGAATTCGGCCATTGACAAAGTGTTCAAAAAATACGGTGACCGCGATGGCTTCACGGTTGTAACAATCAGTAAAGGCCTCATGAAAATGGTGGCCAACGCGGATGACGACAAGGAATCGAAGGAATTCCTGAGCCGGCTTCACGAAATCAAGGTTCTGGCCACGGAAGACGGCAATCAGGTTAACCTGTATGATGAAGTTCTTTCCGACCTCGACAAGCGGGATTATGAAGAGTTGATGACGGCTAAAAGCAAAGGGGAAGAGGTTCTCATGCTGGCTAAAAAAGAAAACGGGCTGGTAACAGAACTGATCATTCTGGTAGGCGGAGAGAAGGACAACGCATTGGTTTTCATCTCCGGAAAACTGAACATGAATGATTTGAGCAAGCTTTCAAAATCAGTCAATATAGAAGGCGCCGGGCTTGAGCACCTGAAGGACATCGAAAAGCTGTAACGCTTATTAAGCCTGACCAATCTATTGTCATACGAAAAACCCCGGACCCTGGTCCGGGGTTTTTCGTATCATCAGCATCTTACTCGCCAAGTTTCTCCCTGGCCCATACAAAGGCCGGCTCAATTTTCCGGACTTTACGGTACAGCTCGCGGGCAGTAAAGGAACGACCCCGTTCCTCGTTCCAGGATGCCAGTACCATGTGTGCGCTGAGATAGAACCAATTGTCATGGATCGATGCGGGATCCTTTTCCATCAGGCTGATCGCCTTTTCGTATCCGGCCAGCGCCTTGGTTTTTGATCCTCCAAACATCTCGGGCATCCAATAATCCTTGTTTGCGTTCTCAATCCAGGCATGCGGACATTCGGCATCCATTTCAAGTGCCTCTGTTACCCGCCTGAGTGCCTTGGGGCCGATAAACATGGCCTTCTGCGGCTGGTAAAATATCCTGAAACCATACAATGCCCCGCGAAGGGCAATGTACCTCGCATCATCCGGATAAAGTTCCATCAGGCGGTTAGTCATCTTCTCAACATGATCGAGATAGGGTCTGGCACGCTGCTTTTCCTCACGGCTGATGCAATACCCGATAAAACCGTAATGCGCAAAGGCAAATTCATACTCCTCGGCCGGAGACATCTGTTTTTCCCGGTTATCCTTCAGGATTCGCTCCCAGGAATCCGTATTACCCGCAACATAGGCGGCATACACCTGTTCCCGGATTGATTGTGAAATGCCCGCGGTAACCGCAGCAGCAAATAAAAAAAAGATCAGGCAAACTTTTTTCATGATACTAATTTCTAATCAGTGCCTCTTCGTCGCGGTATTGCTTCTGTAATTCAACCAATCGTGATTTCAGCTCCGGCAATACCGTGGAATAGGACGGATCATCATACAAATTGTTCATCTCCCGGGGATCTTTTTCGAGGTCGTAAAGTTCCCATTCATCGATATCATTGTAGAAATGGATCAGTTTATACCGGTCGGTCCGGATGCCATAATGTCTTTTCACGGCATGAACACCGGGATATTCATAATAGTGGTAATAAATAGCGTCGCGCCAGGCCGCAGGGGAGGCCCCGCCCGTTCGCCCGTCAATCACCGGCACCATCGACAATCCCTGAAGGGAATCGTTCAATGGCAGTCCGGCCAGTTCAAGAAATGTAGGGGCGAAATCGATATGCTGTACCATGTCATCAGACCGGGCACCCGGCGCGATGACACCTGGCATGCTCATAATGAGGGGCGTGCGAAAACTCTCCTCATACATAAAACGCTTATCGAACCAACCGTGCTCACCCAGATAAAAGCCCTGATCGGAGGTATAAACCACCAGCGTGTTTTTATCTAGGCCATTCTGCTTCAGATAGTCCATCAGCCGGCCAACCTGGTCATCCACACTCTGTATTACGGCAAGGTAATCCTCCATATATCGCTGGAATTTCCATAAGGCCAGGTCGCGACCGGAGAGGTCGCGTGCATAATAATCATCGCTCACCTTCTGATAATACGCATCCCAGGCGGCGCGCTGTTCAGGAGTCATCCGTTTCAAACCGCCCTCCCAGGCCTTGTCGTCACCGGTGACTGAATCACCCGCATGGGGAAAAACCTTAAGGTCGTAATTCACTGTCATATCCTCGATAACTGACATCTCCTGTTCCTTTGCCGCACGGCCACGGTTGGAATAATCGTCGAAGAAGCTTTCGGGCACAGGGAACTTCTTATCCTTGAAATACCCAAAATATTTTGGCTCGGGCATCCAGTTCCTATGCGGTGCCTTATGATGCACCATCAGGAAGAATGGCTTTTCCGGATCGCGTTTATCCAGCCATTCGATTGCCTGATCGCCGATCACCGTAGTGGTATAACCCTCATAGCGGCGGGTGCCGGTTGAGTCCTTAAGGTCGGGATTGTAGTAAGGCCCCTGATCGAGTAAAATGCGCCAGAAATCGAAACCCACCGGGTCGGTTTTAAGGTGCCACTTGCCGATGATGGCACTCTGGTAACCGGCGGGCCGAAGCAGTTTGGGCAGGGTCATCTGTGATCCGTCGAATTTGTCACTGTTATCCCGCAGCCCGTTCTGATGGCTGAACTTCCCGGTAAGTATCACCGCACGGCAGGGAGCACTGATGGAGTTCGTGCAGAATGCCTTGTCGAAGCGCATGCCCGAAGCTGCCAGGCGGTCGATATTCGGGGTGCTGTTAAGGCCATGTCCGTAGGCGGAAATTGCCTGAAAAGCATGGTCATCCGACATGATGAAAAGGATATTGGGTTTAACCGGGAGTTTTTCCCGGCAGCCGGCCAATGCCAGTGCGGTGAGGCCCAA
>CAYWHP010000042.1:0-4547 GCA_964457845.1 uncultured Porphyromonadaceae bacterium
GTCGGTGCCGATGGGGCAACAGCTGCGCTGAGGCATTCCACCGTGCTGCCACCGTCGGCGGGAACCACCGGTTTGGTGATCACATCGATGGTGTAGACGTACTTCCAGGTGGAGGCGTTGCTGGCGCAATCGGTAAAGGTATAGGTGTATGTGCGGGTTCCTTCGCAGACGAAGGTAGCCGGGTCATCAACTGTCGAGGTGAGCACGCCGGTGAGGACGTTGCCGCACTTGTCGGTAACGGTTGTCGGTGCCGATGGGGCAACAGCTGCGCTGAGGCATTCCACCGTGCTGCCACCGTTGTCGGGCATGACGGGTAACGATAGATTTTTTCCGGAATAGGTAACAGTGGGTGCCGGATTTACGGTGTTGCCGCAAGCATCCTTTATTTCATATGTATAGGTTACTGACCAATTACAATCATCACCTGTAGGTGTGCCGGATTTGGTTACCGATATAGCCCCTCCGCAATTATCAGTGTATTGAGCCTTAATATCCTCTGTTGACGGACCTGCCGGTATATTCGTGAAACAATAATTCATGTTGGTCTGCCCGGATGGAACAGATCCTGTAAGTATCGGAGCGGTCAGGTCGTCGACCGTAATGGTCTGGACCATGTTCGAAGAATTCCCGCAATCATCGGTTACTGTGTATGTACGGGCGATGCTGTAGCGATTTGGGCAGCTCCCCGGGGTTACGATATCATTTGAGGATTTTGATAATACAACTGTACAGTTGTCGGAGGCAGTAACTGCAGCAAGATTTGCGGCAGGTATTTCTGTTGGGCAACTGACGGTGATGTCCGCGGGAATTGATGAAATGACAGGATTCTCAACATCTCTGATATACGTTACGGTCTGAGATTTGGTTTGAGTATTCCCGCAATGATCGGTGACGGACCAGTTTTTCGTTGTCGAATAATTACAACCAGATCCTGTTTCGGCACTGACAATGCCGGTTGCAATCAAGCCGGTACTACAATCATCCGAAACCGATGCTGAACCGAATGCAGCCTGAATCTGGTCTGCTGACGGATTGCATCCGAGGGTGCCAGCAGCTCCCAGGGTAATGGTTGGTGGGACTAAGTCGTTAACTTCAACGGTTTTGCTGCAAGTAGATTGACATCCGTGTTCATCGGTTACGGTGAGGCTCAGTGTAAAGGTGTTCCCACATGCTGATCCGGCTGTAACTGCCACTGTTTTTGAATCTGTGGTGCCAACGATGGTTGCATTGCCGGAAACAGACCAGTTATAGGCGCTCATTCCATTGGGAGCAGAATACGTGTTTCCCTCGGAGGCGGGGCAAAGAGGCCCTTCAGCACCGGTTATTGTGCAGGTGGGTGAGCTGAATATGGTTACCGATACGGTAGCGCTGCATCCATGGTTGTCCGTATAGGTGACCAGACTGGTTCCGGGAAGTAATCCGGTCACCAAGCCCATGTCTGAAACACTGGCAATCAAGGGCGATTCTGATACCCAGGGGTTTGAAGCAGCTGGAGTTCCCGAACCGCCAAGCTGAGTTGATGCGTTTGTGCATGTTGTTAAGGTACCGGAAATGGTTGGCACGGGATATTCGGTAAGCGTAACCGGTGTACGGCTGCTGCTTGTACAGTTCGTGGTGGTATTTCTGGCTTCTGCATAATAGGTGCCCGGAGCTGTTGGAGTATAGGAGGTGGAGCCTGCAACAATCAAGGTGCCGTCGGGGAATGCGGTGTACCAGTCGGCTGTTTCACCGCTGCCAACAACCACTGAAAGGGTCGGTATCTTACTGCCGGTACAATACTCAGCGTTCCCGCCGCTTATCGGTGCCGGAACAACAGAGCAGAGGCAATCAGGTGCTGAAACGGGAAGCGAGTTGGCACAATTTTGGGTAGTTGTAACGGTTAACGTGATGTTGACTCCGGAAGGAACTGCACTGATCGTCCAGTTATTGCTGCCGTTATCGGTTACGGTTCCAGCCGTGCTCGTTACTGTTCCGGCGCTTACTGTTACGGAAACGGAATAGGTTAGCAAATTATCCGCACAGGCAGCTGCAGTGGTGATTTCAATTGTTGGTGATTCATTTACAGATACAGTGACCGGCTCAATGTCGAAACACCCGGTTGCAGGGATGGTACCTTTAATATAATAGGTGCCTGCACCGACAGCTGCCGGAGTTAAAACGGCTACTGTAGCGGCTGCATCAGTCCAATAGCTAAAATCCAACCCGTCGGTGCTTCCGAAGGTTACTGCCGGCAGAGTCAGGTTAACCGTAGCCGGGGAACAGACAGCAGCCGGATTGTTAGCGGTAACGGAAGGAAGTGGATTTTCAGTTATGGTTATTGCAGTGCGACTGCTGCTCTTGCAATTGGAACTGATATTCCTTGCTTCAGCAAAATAGGTGCCTGCTGCCGAGGGTGTATAACTTGTACCGGTAGCGGCAGGGTTTCCGCCGATTTCCACGGTAAACCAATCGACCGTTTCTCCTGTGGCCACTGTTGCAGTAATTGCCGGCACAGCATTCCCTGTGCAAAATGCCTGGTTGCCTCCGCTGACCGGTGCGGCAATCGGCGGGCAGTGGCAGTCGGGTGCTGAGACCGGTAAGGATTTGATGCAGTCGTTGGCATTTTTTACGGTGACCGTGATCTGGGTGCCAATCGGCACCGCGCTTATGGTCCAGTTATTATCGCCAATGCTTGCGGCAGTTCCTGCCGATGTTGTTACATTCCCCGAACTTACCGAAACAACCAGGGAATAGGTTGTGAAATCCGGCGAGCAGGTTGGTTCGGTGGTAACCGTTATCGTCGGCAGCGGGTTGATTAAAACTACAACCGGTTTGATATCGTAACAACCTGTTGTGGCATTGGTGCCTTTTATATAATAGGTGCCCGAGGTTGCTGCAGCGGGTTCTGCCAAAGGCAAGGTCCCTGCTGCATTGGTCCAGTAGGTATACGTTAATCCGGCGGTTGAACCGGCAATTATTGACGCGTTAGTCAGATCCACAGTTCCCGGTTCGCACACCGATGAAGGGTTGGTTACCAGAACAGTGGGTTTGGCGTTTACGGTGACGGTAATGGCGGCCCTGTTCGGACTTATGCAGGAACCCGATTCCCCTTCGGCGACATAATAGATGGTTGAACCCGTTGTGGTTGTTGACGGCGTGATATACAGTTGAGGGGTACCGCCGTTTGCCTGGGTATAATAATATAAGGTATACGGACTCAATGATCCCGCATTGCTCGGCGTGGCTGTCAATGGCAGAGCAGTTTCATACTGGCAATAGGTGACCGGAGATGCAACTACCGGTATCGATTCGATGCTTTTGACCTTGATTTGAAAATTAATAACACAGGAAGCAGAGCCTGGGGGCACGGCAACGTAATTGACAGTCCCGACAGTAGAGGGGAATGGATTGGTGATCGTGTATTCAACGGTGCGGGATTCGTTGTAAAAGCGTGAACCTGCCGGGAAGAATCCGGAAACCTCAGTTATCGGAATGGTCAAATCGGTATTGCAATAAGAGAACTCCCGGGTATCCGGTGTGCTTTTGCAATTTAATGTGACGTAATTATCAGCATCGATGTCTAAGCAAAGTGGTGCAGGAATCGGTTCTTCGTCGCATGTCCCGGACTGGCTCTCAAAACCTGTGATCAGGTTGGCATCGGTGAAGGCAACATTTGTGATTGCCCCTGAGCCACTTATAACGCCGTCAATACAAATACCTGCTTCACAGAACTTCAGGATTGAACAATCTTCGGTTACCTTCACCTGAAAAGTCACATCAGCCAGAATAGTGGAAGGATTTCCAAGGTAAGGCAGCGTGCCCAGATTATATATTATTGACCCGTTGGCCCCGGCCGAAGGATCATAATAGGCAGTATTCGGCGTAGGTAGTGGTGCGAAATACACGGTTTTTCCAACTGTGTTATTCACATACGTGGTTGAATAGGGAATAGGGACCACAATCTTTGTATTGGTAATGGCCTCCGTGCCCTTATTTCGTATGTCGACCTTGTAGGTGAGAATGTCTCCTGGTGAAGCGGAAACCAGGTTGTTGACCGGGGAGCCGTTCACTGCGGTGAGTGAAATAAGTCCCTCGACAACCGGTTTGTAGGCATCAACTCCCATGGCGATGCAGAATATAATGTAGGTATCCTGAGTAGAACCGTATTGGAACTTGGTCTGAGTTTGATTGTTGGTAATGACAGTGTTGCCGGTATTCGGGATATTGAACATGGTTATGTCGAGACCGGTGTTATTCTGAAGGCTTGGATTCCTCTCATTTCCGCCGGTATTCACCGAACTGTTGAAGAAGTTGGTGGTTGAGTTTCCGGTATGGCTTAATGTTTCCCAATTTGAGGACTGAAGCTTCTGGATTTTAAAATAGTCACCCGAAATGGATAAATCGCCTTCGCCGGCCATCAAGCCCAGCTTCATGTTTATAGGTCCTGCCTGTGCTGTATTGAAACCTGTCACCGGGAGTTCATAATTGACTGTTGTATTGCCCGTAACATATGCGTGTCCGTCAAAAATGGTGACGTCGCGGTAATTCATTTTCGAGTTTTCATACAC
>CAYWHP010000042.1:4647-14644 GCA_964457845.1 uncultured Porphyromonadaceae bacterium
GGGCTGGTACCGTTGTGCGCCCTTCCCGTCCAGTACAATCCTGCATAAATGATGTTGGAGCAGGAAGGAACAGCGCCATTTTCCGTTGAAAAACCAAGGTTGGCTGAGGATGAGTTCCATGTATTCGGATCATCATCAATATCAACATAAACCATTTGGTTATTGCTGTTTGGTTCATCCCAGTCAAGGCCGGCCGCAAGCTGAAGGTTGGTATTTCCGATCATTGTGAAATCGCCATTGATCGAGTAGATCCTTTTTTCAGGGGAGTAAACGGAGGTCCGCTGGGTAAAGGACTTGATGACCTGAGCGGAGGCCAGAATCGGAAGCCCTGTTAAAACAACAAAAACCAGAATGCTGATTCTGGTAATTCTGGTTGATTTCCTGAGTTGGTAAATATTTTTCATCACCTTGGTGTTTGGAGAGTCGATGGGTAATTAGGAAGCAAGCGATATTTTATAGAGGACCGTAATTCCGGGTTTGGCGATGAAGAGTTTGTTCAGATCATCAGGGCTTGCTGGGAATTCGCACAGAAAGTAAACGTATTTCAATAAAGGAAATCCGGTCACCCTCAGCAGGTCGAGAACAAAGTTCATGTCGGTTGATTTTTTCAGCCGGATGGTTATTAATTCGACCTCATTGAAAAGGGGATTCTCAAGGCTCAGCTTGCCAACTGCAGTTGCCTTTACGTGGGCACGAACCGGCGGGGTTTCATCCATCGTCGTGATCTCGGCACTAACAAATACAGTTGGTTTTGATTCGTTCAGAAGAGTTTCAAGATGCTCTGCTGCAGAAACGACTGCGGGATCGTCAGATGATTTCTGACCGGTCAGGAAGCCAGTCAGTTCTGTAACGCTCTGAGCGCCCGCACTGAATGATCCTAAAAGGAGCAAACAAACGAGAAGAATTTTGTTGAACGGGTTGAATGCATTTTCCATTCCGAAAAAGCGGTAGATAATTCTTGTTTTCATAGCCTTCGTTTTACTCTAAATCCTGGTTTCTTAAGCCTAATCCTGGTATGTTCCTGCGTTACCTGGTGGTATCGTACCTTATACAAAAAGTAAACCAATTCTCTAAGATGCTGAATATGAGGACTAAACACTCCCAGCAATTTGCAATTTTTTCCGTAATCGGGAATGCGACCGTTCCGGCATGGAATATGTGATCTAAATAACAGAAATAGTGCGAGTTACGTTGTCTTAAATATGGAAAGTGTTGTCGGGCTGCGGAAGATGGCGGGTTCGGTCAATCCGGGCTGAATATGGAGCGGATTAATTGAAATTTAATTTAAAGGACAATCTTATAAAATATTATTATTTTGAAATAATTGCATATTTATATTGCTAAAAATGTATTTATTTTAATTTATTTTAACAGAATGTATATTTTTTAATTATTTTTTGATTGTCGGCACGAGACCCGGCATAATGCATGTACTGAAAATTTTACGGGTTGCTTGCTATTGTATTTTTACCTTTATTTGTTCCTCTTTGGGAAGGAGTTTATGGGAAAAATCTTTATCAGGCGTTCCCGATTCTATGGGCTAATCTCGGTTGCCGTATTTTTCTTTTTGTACCTGTACACCGCTGTTTGCGTGCTGTCGGTTCTTATCGTTGCCGCCTTCAATATGAAAAAGTCCATCCGGGGTGTCATGCGCATCTGGGCACGGGGGATATTCCTGATGCTGGGCAAGCGGCTGAGGATTAGCGGAATCGAGCATGTTGAGAAAGGAAAGAACTACATCCTTTTAGCTAACCATGCAAGCCTGTTCGACATCATGGCCATCCTATCGTTCTATCCGGGGGTCTCGTGGTTCGGACGTGAGCACCTGCTTCGTATTCCTATCTTTGGGCGGGTGCTGAAGCTTACCCATTATGTACCCATGAAGTCGGGTGATCTTCGCAATACCAAGGAGATGCTTAGCCATCTGCTCGAAAAATCCGGATCTCAGACGATAGCCATTTTTCCTGAAGGAACCCGAACAACCGACGGCAGCATAAACCGATTCAGGAAGGGATTCGTTCATGTTCTTAAGGCAACCGAGATGAGTGTTTTGCCGGTTACCCTAAACGGTTTTTTTCTGCTCAAGCCAAAGAACCGGTTCTCCATCAATTTTGAGTCGAAGGTGGATGTGGTTATCCACAAACCAATCGAATGGAAAGAGCTGGCCGGGGAGGAGGATCATGAGATCCTGAACCGTGTCAGGGTTGTGATAGAATCAGCTTATATTCAAACCGAAAATAACAGCAGCCAGGTATGATAAAAAATCAGGATAACCGGGGAAGATGGGCATTCATCGTCAACCCTGTAGCGGGAAACGGATTTGCAAAAACCTTTGTTCCTGAACTCGAGGCGATGATCAGGAAATTTCGCGTGGAGGCCGACATTCTGTTCACCGAGTATCCGAAACATGCCGTCGAATTGTCTGAAGCCTGTGCCAGCAAGGGCTATAGCTATATTATCGGTGTTGGCGGTGATGGTACCCTGAACGAAATTGCCCGGCCACTCATTGGCCGCAATGATATCATCTGCGGCATAATCCCTGCCGGAACCGGTAATGATACGATCCAGATCCTGGGATTTCCGAATCGCTTCGGGGAGAACGAATGGACATCTTTTTTTGATCTGAATTCCACAAAGATGGATGTGGGATCGTGCAACGGGAAGTACTTCCTCAACGGCATGGGGCTCGGTTTTGATGCACAGGTGGCAGCGGAAAATTATTCCGCTGACGGGAAAGTCAAGAAGGGCGGTCCTGCTAAATATATCTGGCAAATTGTGAAAACGTTACTTTTCTTTAAGGAAAAGCAGATGACCACAGTTTCGGGTAAGGTACGAACCACTTCAACCTGTTTCATGAACACGGTTGCCGTTGGCCGGAGGTTTGCAGGTGGTTTTTTCATTACTCCGAAGGCTATTGCCGATGACGGGTTGCTGGATGTTTGCAATGTTACGCGTATCAATCTGCTCCAGCGATTCAATATTCTCCTCAAGGTACCCAAAGGAACCCACATCAACAGCCCTCATGTAAACTATTTGCAAACGGAACAGCTGACAATTGACTTTGAAAAGGATGTTCCATTCCATGTTGACGGTGAACTGAATTTTGCCTCCCAGTTTGACATCCGGGTTTTGCCCGGAGCGCTTACCGTTATCTACAACCCAAAGGGACATCATTTTTTTCAGCACGGAAGGGATGTCAAATAATCAGTTATTTTTAGTTCTTTTTAAGCAATAACCGCTTATGGATCCACTTCAGGAAAAAGCAGATGCCTTTCTGGATAAGGCTGTTTTGGCAGCTGCAGAGTTTCAGCAATTCAACCAGGAACAGACAGACAAAATCGTTGAGGCGGTTTTCATTGCAGGATTCAACAGCCGGGTAACACTGGCAAAAATGGCCTGGGAAGAGACAGGCATGGGTGTGTGGGAGGACAAGGTAATCAAGAATGTGCTCAGCACCCAGCTTGTTTATGAAAGCATAAGGGATGAGAAAACCGTTGGGCCAATTTCATACGATCCCCATACCGGAATTACCGAAATTGCCCAGCCGCTCGGACCGGTGATGGCAGTGATACCGGTTACCAATCCCACCTCCACCGTCATGTTCAAGATTCTTATCTGCATGAAATCGCGGAACCCTGTAATTATCAGTGCCCACCGCGGCGCCAGCAAGTGCTCTGCAGAAGCGGTAAGGATCTGTTACGAAGCAGCGCTTGCCGCTGGTGCGCCTGAGGATTGCATACAGATGATACCTTCAAAGAACCGCGAACTTTCTCTGCTGGTTATGTCGCATCCAAAACTTGCGCTGATCCTGGCAACCGGCGGATCCGGGCTGGTGAATGCCGCGTACAGCTCCGGTAACCCGGCTATTGGTGTAGGGCCGGGCAACGTCCCCGTATTCATTGATGAAAGCGCCGATATCCCGTTTGCTGTCAGCAGCATCCTGTCATCAAAAACATTCGACAACGGTACCATTTGCGCCAGCGAGCAGGCCGTGGTGATGGAGGAAAGTATCGGGCAGGCGGTGAAGGAAGAGTTTGAGCGGCAGGGCGGTTATTTTCTTAATCCTGATGAAATAAGCCGGGTGGAGAAGGTTGCCGTTATTGCCGAAACCGGCGCGATGAGCCCGTACGTCCTCGGTCAGCCTGTGTCGGTGATAGCCCGCAAGGCTGGTATAGAGGTCCCGGAAGGAACCCGCCTGCTGCTGGCAGAGCTGCACGGAATCGGTCCCGGTTACCCGCTCTCGGTGGAGGTGCTGGCGCCTATTCTGGCTTTCTACACGGCCAGGGATTACCATGCTGCGGTAAACATGTGCATCGATCTGAATTACCTTGGCGGAATCGGCCACAGCGCCGGCATTTACGCCAACGACGAGAAACGAATCATGGAATATTCCACTGTGATGAACGCCGGGAGAATCCTGGTGAATACCCCTACCACTCAGGGCGCAGTGGGTTACCTGTACAACCACCTGCCCCCATCCTTTACCCTCGGATGTGGCACCGGTGGGAAAAATATCACCACCGAAAACATCACCGCCAGGCACCTGATCAATATCCAGCGGGTGAGCCGGCGAAAACCCAATGAATTGTGGTTCGGGTTCGACCGGACCCGCTATCTTGATGAATCAGTTACCGCGGATGAAGTTGTCCGCGATTATTATAAAAACCATTAATCAACAGCCATGCTGACTTTTCATTACAATAACGAACTGAAAGAGATCCGACTGGAGTTTGCGGGCCGAATGGATACCCTGGCCGTAACAAAGATTACGGAGATCATCGATGCGGAACCGATGCTCAACATCAGGAATCCGGGCGATAAGATTGTCTTCGACCTGAAAGCAGTGGATTACATGGCATCTTCCTTTATCAGGATATGTGTCAACCAGGCAAAACTTGCTGGTCCGGGACGTTTCTCCATTGCCAATTGCCAGCCTTTCGTAAAGAAGACCTTTAAGATTTCCGGTCTCGACGAATTACTGAATATCACCTGATCACCTGACTGCAAAACGGTCCGCCACATATTTCAGGGCTTCGCTGATATCCATCGCATGGCTCGACGGCCCTACCCGGATAAACATCTCCTCGTCGAAACCCGGCTGACGCAGAAAAACAGGCCTTGCTGAAGGCATGCAGGTCACCATGCATACTGTTTTCGCATCTTCCCGGGCGGTGCGTGTACTGATGTACGGGCTCACATCACGGCCCAGACAGGTGCGGATGAGTGTCCAAAGGTGAAGGAGAAACTTATCCTCGTTAGCGAATTTGTCTGTTTCAATTCCTTCGATCGAGCCGTCGTCGCGCACACCGATCAGAAGGTTGCCACCACCCGAATTCAGAAATGCCGAGATGGTTTTCAGGCACGCCCGTTCGATGGCCGGATTGGTTTTTGCCTGCCGGATATCCCAGCGCAGGGTTGACTTGAATTCAACGACGTCACCTTCCCCTTCGCGGATGAGGGCAGCCAGGTGCTGGCGCTGCCCGCGCCGGTCATCAAGACTCTTCAGAAATGCTTTTACCCGGGAAGCTTCCGCCAGAATTGCCGTGAAATCACCTTCCCCGGCAGCCTTCATCGAAATAAGGCCTTTGGCATATTCAACGGGGTTGATGGCTCCCGATACGACCATGAGCGGCATTACAATACCGGCACCATGTATGGTGCTTAGTGCCTGCACAGCCGCACGTACCGGAAGGGGCAGCCTTTCGTAGCTCAGCCATAGAAGGCTGGTGAACGGTTGGGTTTCGTCTTCACCAAGGCTCACTTCACCCATGATTTTGCCTGCAAAATCGTTGACTGCGCCCACCAGGCGGCTTAGTGAAACAAATGAAAAACTGAACAGCCGATCGTCGGGCCCGAAAGGCTGCTCCAGGGGCCGGCCTTCACGCTTGATCCTGACAAACGGATCCGCCAGAAGAAGGGCATCCCAATCTTCAGGAAAAGGATCAGGACCGGTTTCCAAAATGTCCTTCAGGAACCCGAAAAGGACCGGCGAGGCCATAGAGCGGAGGCCCGGCACATGGAAGAGCTGCAGATCGGTAATGAGCAACCTGATGAACTCCTCGGAATTATGCTGGTAGGAGTGCCCTGCCGGTGTGGCAGACAGGCCCGAGGGCCCGAAAATGCCATAGCCCGTTTCCGTTCGGGAAATATCCAGCGTTCCGGGATCACATTGCGATTCAAATGAATCCGCGTAATCCTTGTATGAAATCATCTCAGGTCAGGCCTGTGCGGCTGCTGTATCCGGGTAAACCGAGAAAATGGATGAGAATCCGGAGATGTCAAAGATTTCCTTAATACCTGGCTGCAGGCTGCAGAGGCGAAATGAACCCTTCAGCCCGACAATCCTTTTCTGGATAACGAGGAATACGCGGAGACCCGAACTGCTTATGTAGTTCAGCCCTGCACAGTCGAGGATGATCTGGCTGGCGCCGCTTTCGATCAGTTCGATCAGCGGTCGCTCGAATTCTCCGGCATTGGTGGTATCGATACGTCCGGTTACACTGACAATTTTAAAATCGCCCGAGGTAGTTACTTGTAAATTCATTGTTCCAGTATTTTTGTAAGTATTAAATGATTCTTGTTTCCTGCGCGTTCATATACAACTTTGTCCATGATCTTTTTAATCAGGTATATCCCAAGTCCGCCGATCGGACGGTCCTCTGCAGCCAGTGTGATGTCGGGATCCGCTTTCAGCGTCGGATCATAGGGATGGCCGTCATCGGTTATAACGATGGTGAGGGTTGTTTCCGATTTTCCGAAGCTGATCTCAATGGTATGTGTGTCGCTGTCGTCATAGCCGTAGGAGATGGTATTTGTAAGCGCTTCCTCCAGAGCGAGGTTAATCGACATGATCAGGGGAAACGACAGATCCCACTCCTCACCGAGACCTTCAAGAAATGATTCCAGACTGGCGAGTTCACCGATCTGGTTTTCGATTTTCACTATTTTCCGGGCGGTTTGTGCATCCATGTTAAGTACCAAAGATAAATAATAACTGCGTTATCAGAATTTAAGTGATACCATGAAGAGGTCTTCCGGTTTGCCGGCAGCCCAGGCCCGGGCATAGCCCATAGAGAGCGTGGTTTTCAGGAGCGAAAAGAAGACGATTTCACAATCGAGCTGTGCCCCGGCCGAAAGATAGTCTCCCGGTTCGAGCCTGTTTGCAAGGTTGGTGTGCATGCCCATGCCGAACAGCGTGAGCCGGGCATACGTGGCGTAGAGCCCGGTGAATCCCAGTTTGCGGAAGCGCAGCGGGGTGAGGTTGGCTTCCACAGTGAGTTTGCCGTAGTTCAGGGCTGGTATTGCATCGATCTCCATCCCCGGGAAGCTCGACATTTCACGGTATTGCTGGGAAGAACGGTAATCCAGGTAATTATTCCCGAATCCACCGAAATAGAAATAGGAGTTGGATTTGTCCTGCGGGCCGAACGACTGTCCGAGCGATGTGCGGAACCAGAGGGATGAGTTGCGCAACGGCAGCAGGAACCCGAAATCAAAGTTATTGATCAGCTGGGGATAGAATGTCTTACCCGCGAGGCTTGTCCAGGCATAGGCGTTCCAGTCGTAACCCTGTTCAGGTTCAACAGCCCCGAGCGACTTCCGGAGCCAGCTCCGGTGAAAGTTGAAAACACCCGTGAAGAGGTTTTTATAGTCTGATGTAATATTCTGGTAAAAAGGCAGCTTCTCCAGATCGCCATAGGCTGTTACTTTGGCCGAGAAGTCGGTTTTGCCAGGTGAATTCCGGTTGAGTATCTTAAGATACCGGGCGGAGAAGGAGTATCCGGCCCGGCTGAACCGGGTTGGTCCGAACAGATCATAGAAATCGGCGTAGTTGTAGTTGCCGGTAAATGTCCAGTTCCAGTAGCGGTATTCGGCTGAAATATGGGGAACCTGCTTCATTGGCAGGCTGTCGTAAGGGCTGATGGAAAGCTTGAGGGTCAAGGCATTGAGCCCCATTGGATCCATAAAATTCAACCGATAGCCGGCTGCGGCATATTGCTTGTACCCCTGGATAATCGGATAGGCGCCCGCCAGCTTCATCGATGTAAGCGGCCGGTATCTCCTTTCTATAATGCGGTTTGAATCCAGCCTGATTGATGAGAGTGGGGGAAGGTTCCATTGTTCGAGATCCCGGTGTTTTTCATACACGATCTGGCCGAGATAGGAAACAGGGTTTACGTCGGTCAGGGGTTTGATACCCGTAATGCCAGGCACCATCCCTTCGGCGGTATAATTCAGGAACACCATGGAATCCGCAGAAACGGGAACCGGCCGGAAGAAACCGGTTTCAGCGTTGCTCAGGATCTCTGCCTCCGGGTTATTGAGAGAAACGCGGAAGATGTTGGATACCCCCGTAAAGTAGGAGGTGCCGTACAGGTATTTCCCGTCGGGTGAAAAAACAAAATTTGCCGCCACGTTGTCCTCGAATTCATGCAAGATGCGGCGCTCCGTGCTGCCGGAGAGGAGTCCGGCAATGCGGTAAACAACCAGCTGTTGCTTTCCGGTCACATCCGAGAGGGTTGCCGACAGCAGGGTGCCATCGGGAGAAATATCGGTATCGAAAATTTCCTGTCCGTACGGCAGTGTCATGATTTCCTCAAACTGGTTATAAGGGGCCGGAAAGCGGACAAGCGATGTGCGACCGGCCATGCTCTGGACGCCCCAGAGCGCCTTGCTGTGCGGGTCGAAAACCAGGCTTCCGCAACGGGTGATCGGAATGAGGTCCCGGGTTTTGCCGGTCAGGGCATCGATCGACTGAAGGCCGCGCCAATCCTTGTTGTACGTTGAAGCGAACACTGTTTTTGATGAATCATCCCAGGCGAGGCTGGTTACATAATAGAGGCCCGGAGTCGCCACAGGTGCAATCTTTCGCATGTGCCCGGTCCGGATGTCGAGTTCGGCGATATGGGCCAGTTTCCCCGGATAGTTTACGGCCATGATCAGTTTTCCCCGACCGGCGTCGTAAAATTGGCGTGAAACCGATCCGATGGCTTGTTTGAATAGGGGGCGGAACGAAGTTGGTTCGTACTCACGGATGGTTTCAAGGTTTTTCTGCTGGAACGCCTTTTCCCAGCTGATCCATTGTTCCCATTCTTTCTCCACGGAAGTGCCATAAACATGTTCGAACTGCCTGGCATAAAAGCGTTTGCTGGTATCGCTCCTGGAATAAAAA
Source organism: uncultured Porphyromonadaceae bacterium (assembly GCA_964457845.1). GTDB lineage: Bacteria > Bacteroidota > Bacteroidia > Bacteroidales > UBA12481 > UBA12481. The sequence goes on from CAYWHP010000042.1 coordinate 13,820, forward strand.
TCCTTGAGCCTGTCGATGCCGTAGGTGTTGGCCAGGTAGCTCACGAAGCGGGTACCGTACAGGTAGGCATTAACCCCTACCTGGAAGTCGATGGTGGTTCCTTCCGTCTCCAAACCCACCACATGATAGAAATAGGCGCTGTCGCGCACCATGGAACGGAATACCATTTCGTCGTATCCGCCGAGCACACGGCCGATGCCACCCGACATCCATGTCTCCATGAAGACGGCTATGCCCTCATGGTACCAGCGTGGGGAATACCATCTGGGGGTGGTTAAATAGCTGTAAGCCAATGAAATGGGATCGCGGTTATCGGGGATTACTTTCCCTCCGAGCAGGGCCCGGAAGAGGCGGTCGGATTTTGAGGCCTTGTCGCAATTCACCTGGTGGGCCAGCTCATGGCTCATGAGCCACTGGAGCCGTTCGTTGGCCGGAACTACCGAATAGGTGTAGTCGAACGGGGCCACAGCAATGTTGAGGAAGTTCCATGGGATAACCATGGTGCCTCCATTGCCGAGGTCGGTGAAATCGTTGAACAGAATCCCGGTTTTTTCAGAAGGCCTGTAGTCCCAGAATTGCCGGTGGAAATCGAGGGCATTGGTGAATGACTTTACCGTGTGCGGAACGAGGTAGGAGGAGCTCTTATCCAGAAAGACCAGGTTCACATCGGGTGTTTCGAATTTATTAAGAAGCAGCCTGCCTTGCCCGAAAGCTGTCTGCAGGCAGGTCATCAACAGGCACAACAGCAGCGCCGCAGAGGGGGCAGGTTTGCCGGGGTGTGCAGGGAATGACCTCATTTTGTTATCCGGCAGGTGTTTAGCCTGT
>CAYWHP010000042.1:14744-33882 GCA_964457845.1 uncultured Porphyromonadaceae bacterium
CCGGTGGCCGTATTGAGTATCCCGTAGAAGACCGTCACGAACATGCAGGATACGCTTTCGTTGCAGAGCAGCCTGTTTACATAGTTCATGCATTCCGATGTGGAGATTCCCGTAAGGCCGGTTGCCCGTATGAGGGTCCGGCTTACTGCCATAAAGATGGAGGCTGGAACCCCTTTCCCCGACACGTCACCGATCACAAAGGCCAGACGATCCTGATCGATCATGAAGAAGTCGAAAAAGTCACCACCCACCTCCTTGGCCGCCAGCATGGAGGCGTAGATGGAAAAGTCGGTTCTGCCGGGGAAAGGAGGGAATATCTTGGGCAGTATGGCCTGCTGGATCTCACGGGCCGTCTGCAGGTCCTGCTGAATGGAAACCAGCTGGTCGTGCTCCTGCTGGCTTTGCCAGATCACACTGATTTCGTCGATTGTTTTGTTGATGGTAATTTCGAGGTCGTCGAAGCTGATCGGCTTTGTAACAAAATCGAAGGCCCCACGGTTCATGGCCGTGCGGATATTCTCCATATCGCCATACGCCGATACGATAACGGTTTTCAGCGCCGGGTTCTTGAGCTCCTTCAGCTTCGTTAACAGGGTGAGCCCGTCCATTTCCGGCATGTTGATATCGGATAGGATCAGCCGTATTTCCGGTTGCTCAAGGAGTTTCGCAAGCGCCTCGAGGCCGTTGTGCGCGAAAACAAAATCATAAACCCCTTCGCGAATCTCCCTGCGGAATTTTTGCCTGATCAGCGGTTCGAGATCCACCTCGTCATCAACCACCATGATCTTAACCTGCATCTTCTTGTCTTCAGCCATATCGAGTTTTGTTGTACAACCGGAAGCCAATCTTCCGGTGATAATTGATTAGTAAATTTGCCCTGTCAAAGCACGATGATACCGAGATCCTTGCCGGCAGCGGCATCGATAATGATGTTGTAGCTGGCTGTTACCCCGATCAGGCCCCCCGCATTGTATATCTGCAGCGCATCCTGTGCATTCTGGAAAGAGCAGAGTCCGCTGTTGACCATATCCTGAAGATTGTAGTCCGAGCAGAACACACTGAGGTTGTCTTTTTCCGTGGCGCACACAATCTGAAGGGTATTGGAAGCCGCGATGGCGTTTACAGCCGACCCTGAGGCTGCTATGAACTGTTTGGCATCCTGGTCATAGGCCAGTAAGATGACATTCAGGCCATCATTGGCCAACACATGAGAGCCAATCACAATGTTTAGTGTTCCCGCCCCGACGGTTACGCCTACCAGGGATTCGGCACTGCCCACATTCCTGTTGAGGTTCGTATCCTTGTTGCCGAGCGTGGCGGAGGCACCGTCGACCACTAATCCGATTTTTTCTTCGTTTAACAGGATGGCACCAACCAGAACCCCGACCTGATCCCTGCTACCGATGAAGGCAGCCATCTGTATACCCTTAATCAGGAGGCGGTCCCTAACGGACTTCAATTCCTTAAGTCCTGCCTGATGGGATTGCAGGGCGGCATTATTGAGCATAAAATTATCCATTGAACTGGCGGCATCGCTCAGCACCCTGTTTTTCTCCGCAAGCCCTTTTACATAGCTTCCGAATTCCCTGAGGTTCCGTTCCACATCCTGCGACTGGTCGATGCTGTCGCCGGTATAGAAACCGGTGAACATGTCGATGGTGGCAAGGAGCTTTTTATTGTTATTGCGGATATAATTCGAATAATCCTCAAGAACCCTGATTTGATTTTCCTCTGAAACCTGGCTGCCCAATCCCTTGAACCGGAAAGAGGAGACGGCCATGTCGATGCTTTTACTCAGCTCATCGCTCGCAACGGAAAATGTAATCATCCCCTGGATCATGGAACGGAGTTGTGTGGAATCTTTGGTGAACTCGCTACGGAGCTCAATGTCTTTAGCTGACATCTGAACACTCCTGTATTTTTTTGCCTTCCCGACGGTTCCGGCGAGTTCGGATTCGTCGGACTTCGGCCAATCAAGCAATGTTCCGGCAATGAACCCTAAACCTATGGCAGCCAATAGGCCTAGGATGTATAGGTACCTGTTCCTGTTTCCCATGACAATGTTTGTTTTCGTTGTAAGAGGAGGTTAAGTTAAATAATTCTTTTTATTTGGTTCATTCTCCCTTTTGGATTTTCAATTGATTGATTTTCCATAGATTACGGTAATTCATCCGCAACAGGGGTGCCAGGGCCAGTTCACCCAGCCGACCGATCTGGCGTCGAAGGTTAGCCAGCTCAGTCAGCTTATTGTTCAGGTCGGGTTCCGCTGTTATGGGGAATCCGCTTTCACGGAGCATCAGATTACGCTTGGCGATGATGGAAAGCTCCATGTAGAGGCTGAGGTAGCAGTACATATCGACAACCGTTTCCGGGTTAAAGCGGCTCCGGATCGACACCAGGTAAGCCCCCGGTTTGGTTGTGCCGAACTCGCCTTTTCGGATCATTGTGATGATCTCCACTTCATTACTGAGTTCGATTTCGAGCCAGTCGTGCAATTTGCGGTTGCTGAACCGGAAGGCCAGCATGAACAGAACCGGCAGCAGTGCCATGATCAGGAGGGTTTGCATGAGCGGGTCAACCGGGAAATGGTTAAAGCCGGAATGGATCACCATGGCAGTCAGCAGACCCGGCCAGATGGCGAGGCCGATTTTCGCCGATCCGTTCATGCCCGAGATCAGGATCATAGCCAAAATCGATGTGCATCCCCCGTGCATGAGGGCCGTGCCGAATCCCCGGATAACCCAGTTGAGCGGGCTTGTCTCCGGCGGGGCACCAACCAGGTACCAGATGTTTTCGAGCAGGGAGAACCCGGTTCCCACAGCAAAACCGTAGATGGCAGCGTCGATAAGGAATCCTACCCTGCGCCTTGCTACCAGGATGATGATCAGGAGGGCCTTGAGGGATTCCTCGATTACCGGGGCGGCATAGCGGGAAAATTTTTCGTCGTCGAGGTTCATCGCACTCTGTGCCCAGGTATTCAGGAAATAGGCAAAGGCGGTACAAACCATCCCCCATGCAAGGCAGGCTATCAGGAGGTTGACCCGTACGAGGCGGAAGCTGTCGAGCAGGAAAAGGAAGAGCAGAAAGATGATAACCGGAAGAAAGGTAAAAATGTAACCCATGGTGGAAAGTTTAATTTTGCCGCAACAGGGAATCGGTACGCGAAAGGACAGCCTGCGGAAGGGTCCAGTTGTCTTTCATCAGGTTTCTCATCGAATCGTTGATAAAGAGCCGCTCCGGAACCACATTCCTGATTTCCACGCGGGATGGAGGAAAACCTTTTATCAGTGTATCAACAAGTTCAGCAGCAGAATAGCCAACCTGGAAATAGTTGGCGCCAAGGCTGACCATGGCTCCCTTAAGAGCATGTTTGGGGTTGTTGGTGATTACGGGTATCCGGTTTTTCAGCCCGGCTGATACGTACACGCCGATGGCAGGCTCCACCACATTGTCGCCGCCGATCCAGAGTGCTTCCACCTGGCTCATGCACAGCGATTGGGTAGCTTCATACACTTGTGTTACCGACTCGACGCTCTTTTCCAGGAGCTCAATGCCGAGCTCACTGCAAATGGTGCGGGCTTTTTTCACACAGGCTTCAGAGCACGATTCGCTTGTGCACCAGACCACGCCCACCTTTTTGAGGTCGGGTTTCATCTGTTTGGCTATCCTGAAAACCTCTTCCACAGGCTGGAAAGTTCCGATGCCTACCAGATGTCCGGGATGTTCGCCGGGCCCGGGACCGGTGATGCCGACGCCTGCAGATGCGGGGTCCGTAACGGCGCAGAAAACATGGAGTACGGTGCCGTCCTTGTTTCCGTTGGCCATTGTCTGGAGGCCCGGGGTACTGATCGAGATCACCATGTTGAACTTGTCGCCCACAATGCTGCGGGCAATGGTATTGGCTGTTGGCATATCGCCTTCGGGACAGTATCGCTTGATCTCAACCTTTCCCAGCCTGTAACTATCCATTTCGTAAAGGCCTTTTAACAGGCCTTGTTCTGTCTCTTCCAAAATCTGGTTGGAATTGAACCTGAAAACGGCAATGCGGTAGATGCCTTTTTCCCTGTGCACGCCGGTGCGGTTTCGCAGGTCGGCCAGGAGCAATACTGCGGCTGCAGCGATCAGAAAGGCGATGGGTCTGATTAATGATTTCATACGCTTACGGAAAGATCAGACATAATTTTCGAGAAGAAGTTCTGCTACCGTCTGGTCGATCTGATCTTTTCGGCGAAGGTCGTCGAAAAGGGCCAGAAGGTCGGGAACCTTAAGCCTTTTCTTTTCGTCGCCGCTGAAGTCATAACGGATGCGCCCCTGATGCATCATGATGATTCGGTCGCCTAAGTTGACGGCCTGCTGCATCGAGTGGGTAACCATCATGGTGGTGAGTTTCCCTTCATTGACGATCCGATCGGTGAGCTCGATCACTTTGCCTGCGGTTTTCGGGTCGAGTGCCGCTGTATGCTCATCCAGCAAAAGGAGATCCGGTTTCAGCCAGCTCGACATGAGCAGGGTTAGTGCCTGCCGCTGTCCGCCCGATAATTTTCCAATGGGGCTGTCGAGGCGTTCCTCGAGACCCATTTTGAGGGCGCCAACCCTTGACTTCAGGTCCCTGACCACCGAGGCAGTGAGTCCCCAGCCTAATCCTCTCTTCTTTCCGCGTTTGGCCGCCAGGGCGAGGTTTTCGGCGATCGACATGCCGGGCGCCGTGCCACTGAAAGGGTTCTGAAACACACGGCCAACGAGCTGTGCTCGCCGGTGCTCGGGCCAGCGGGTGATCTCACGGCCGTTGAGCCGGATGGTTCCCGAATCAACGATAAAGGTGCCGGCCACAGCGTTAAGCAGGGTTGATTTACCGGAGCCGTTGGTGCCCAGCACACAAACGAAACTCCCGTCGGCAATGGTCAGGGTTACCTCCTGCAGCGCCATCACTTCGTTGATGGTGCCCGGGTTGAAGGTTTTGCTGATGTTTGATATTTCGAGCATGCTGATTAACTGAAGAGTTTAAGCTTTCTGGTCTTCTTCATAAAGCCCGGCAATACAAGGGCAAGGAACACAAATGCTGCCGTGATAAGCTTCAGGTCGTTCGGGTTCATTCCCCACCTGAGGGCGATTGCCACCAGCAACCGGAAGAGGACGGCACCGATCACCGTTCCGGCAATCACCATCCCAAGGCTGCTGTCGTTGATGAGCGCCTCGCCGATGATGACGCTGGCAAGGCCCCAAACCATCATACCGATACCCATCTGCACATCGGCAAAACCCTGGAACTGCGCCAGCATGGAGCCCGACATGGCGATGAATCCGTTCGAAAGGGCAACACCGAAGATGATCATTACTTTGGTATTGACTCCCAGTGCGCGGATCATCTGGTCGTTATCGCCCGTGGCACGCATGGCCGTTCCCAGGTTTGTCCGGAAGAACCACCAGAGCAGCAGGCTGAAAAAGACGATTATGATCAGGCAGAACAGGAGTGTCCAAAGCTCTTTGGCCGGAACACTCCAGCCCAGAAGGTTAACCATGGCATCCTTGCCGGAGATGTTTTCGGAGAATTTCTCGAATCCGCTGAAGAGGGTGTTTTTCGAGAGCAGCGGCAGGTTGCTTTTACCCATCACATGGAGGTTAACCGAGTACAAGGCTGTCATCACAAGGATCCCTGACAGAAGCGGGTTGATTTTGAACCGGGTATGGATGACCCCTGTTGCAGCGCCCGCCAGAAGGCCTCCGGCAAAGGCCATGAGGGTTGCCGGAACGGGGCCGACGCCTGCGATGATGAGGGAGGCCGTTATGGCAGCCCCGAAAGTGAAAGATCCTTCAGCCGTGATATCAGGAAAGTCGAATATCCGGAAACTGATGAATATGCCCAGTGCCAGGAGAGCCAGAACCAGGCCGATGGTTAGGGAGCCTATCAGTAGTGTCATTGACCGGTATTTTGTTGATTATCATTGAATCTTCCGATCCAGGCAGAACCCTGCCGGAAGGAGCTGGAGCCGAGACCGGCTATTTCGCGTGAATCATGAATCAGATGGAGAACATCCCCGGCGACACTGCTTTCAAATAACCGCTGGATAATCGCAGCTGCGGATACCTCCTTTTTCGCCATTGCCTGATAGGGAAAAATTACCGTGTGGATGTGGGTGAAAAGGTCTGAGCCCGGACGCTCCGGCCGCAGGAAGGAACGCAGCGCCCCGGTTGGCGCCGTGACGCAGACGCCGAAGGAAACCGTGAGCATTCGGGCGTGCGCCGCTTCGGTTGTGAAATGAAAGTTTTCCCGCACTTCCGGGAATTCAAACAGGTTCTTGCCGCCCACAGGGGGAGTGCTCAGACTCACCCCGACGAGCCCGTCGCTCTCCGCAACCATGAGGAAAACGAACCGGTTGAGGCCGCTGATTTCGCCAAACGCTGCTGCCAGATCTCCAGCCGGAATGGTTATGCCGGGTTCGGCCGGCTCAAAGAACACCCTTCCGTTGAATTCCCCGTGAGCAACGATTCCATAAAGCGCATTGACTTCCGGTTCCAGACGTCCTGTCCGGACGGTATAGTCGGGCACCTTGGTGCCGTCGGAAGGTTTGTAAACCAGCGCCTCTCCCAGGGCCAGGAATTCACCATACCTGTTTTCGCAATCTTCAAATCCACTTCCGATTGCACCAATGCCGAGTGCATAGTGTTGCGAAGGGAAGTGTATCACGCGGTTGTCGGCTTCGGTGTAGCCCGAGGCTCCCATAAGGTTTGGGTTGCCGATAAGCTCAACCTCCATGGGATCTTTCGAAAGCGGCTCATAATCAAAACGGTATCCCTTGATGGTCTTTTGTGTGGATTGCGGTGCCTGTTCAGCGACAGCTTCCGGAGTATCATCGGTGAGATAGCCTATCATCCCAACCATGGTGAGGACCTCCCTTACCGGTTCCGACAGCTCCTCCAGAACGAACATCCCTCCGATTTTCTTGATGTTCTTATATTGGCTCACCAGTATCCTGATCCCGGCAGAGCTCAGATAATGAACCCCGGCCATATTGACAATGAGGCGGTATGATCCTTCCCTGACCAGCCCGTTCAGGTAGTCATCGAGATGACCCGCCCAGCTGGCGTCGAGCCTGCCTTCGAGGTGGATCCGCTGTTCCGTGCCTGGCGGGTCTTTTCGTATTTCCAGTTTAGTAAGCATTTTATTTCGTTTGGTCGTTTCTGGTGAATCTTTTCATGGTTGGGATTTCCCGGAAAAGCCGATCAGGGATTGTTATATTAAAATGCCGGGCATTTTCCTCACAAACAATGAAATCCGTTTTGTTAACGAAACGGATTGGCACTTTGGCGGGGTCCTGGCCGGCTATGACGGAGAGGCCCATGACACCGGCTTCGAAGCCTGCCTGGAAATTATCGCGTGCGCAAACGGCCACGGCTCCCTGTCCGAGGTGGTGTGATACAAATCCGAAATAGGGAACCCGGCTGTTAAAGGATACCTTTAGTATGGCTGCACTGCAGCTCCCGATGAGGTTGTCCGAAATTTGGGTAAAGGCGTCGATCTTATTTGCGACCAGTGTTTTGGCCGCTTCGAGCACCTCGCTGGCGGTGTTGGCCGGCATGGAAACCAGCTGGAGCCCTGCTTTTTTTGCAGCCTCTTCAAGCCGGCTGCGGTAAGCAACCGAGTTTGTTTCACCGGGTGTAAATATGGTTCCGATGCGCCGGATGTCCGGTTTGATTTTCATCAGCAACATCAGAAGTCCCTCGAAATCACTCATCGTTGATATGCCTGTCATGTTGGGCAGATGGTCTTCGAAAGTTGTGGCAACACCTGCCGCCACCGGATCCCCTACATTGGTGAAGACAATCTTCTTGCCCGGAAGCTTTTTCGACAGGAGCTGGACGGTTGGTGTGGAGGTGGCAAAAACAAGGTCCCAGTCTTCGTTGCCAATGGAACCGGCAATGCTGTTCAGGGTGGAAACATCGCCCTGAGCGTTGAAAACCTTCAGCGAATAGCTCACGCCATTGTTTTTCTGGTTATCGTCGAGCGCCTGGCGGATCCCCTTTTCACAATCCTCCGAATTGAAATTATCCACGTAATGGACCAGGCACAGCTTGAGTACCTGGTTCACCGTTTTGGGCCTCACTGTTCCTCGACCCCTGTTCGGGAGGTCTGAAAGGAGAAGGATGGCCGCAACGGCTACAAGTGCGATGATTCCTCGGAACACGGATTTCATGTCTGGATAGTCTCAGGTCGTTACAGATAAGGGAAAATCCCTTGTGACGATAAAGTTAGGAAAAGAAGCATAAAAACCACCTTTTCGGTTACGTTCAATCGCCGTCCTGCGATTGGATGAACTCCATCAGGCGTTTATAGATTTCGTTGCCTGCAAGGATTTCCGGGTTTCCGGTAATGAAAAGCTGTTCTTTGGCACGTGTTATGGCAACATTCAGTTTCCGGTCGATGAGCACGCCATCCTCCTCGAAGGTATTGGCGAGAAATTCCAGCTGGTAGGGGCGGTTGATGCAAAATGAATAGATGATGATGTTCCGCTGGCTGCCCTGAAACCTTTCCACCGTATCCACGGTGATGCCGGCAAGTGCGGGTATGCCGTGTTTATAGAGCTCGTGCCGGATAAGGGATATCTGGCTGCGGTACGGGGTGATGATCCCGATTGTCTTTTCCGGAATGAAGGTGATGCCGTTTTTTTTGTACAGGTTCCAGATTGCCAGGGTGATACCTGCAACGATGGCTGCCTCATGGCTGTTGATTTTGTTCGACTTTCCGGCTGGTTCCCTGCGGGAGGGAAAAAAGGCGAGCCTTGTTGTGGCCACCTGTTTTTCCGTATCATTGGATGAATCGAATACCGTGTAAGGGAGTCCGCCGGTTTGGTGGGGTTTGTCGCCGTCGACCAGTTCACCCCTGTAGAACTCATTGTTTGGAAAGCGGGCGATATCGGGATGCATCCTGTACTGGCGGTGCAGCATGCCGGCTGCGGCTTTGTCGCCGGCGCCGCTCAGCCGGTAGAGCCGCTCGAACAGCGAATTCCGGCGGTTGACGAGGCCAATGGCATTCAGGGCCTCGCTGTTGATGACGGAATCGGCCTGCGACTGCTGAACGACGGCCGGCAGCTGCCGGTGGTCTCCGATCATGATAAACCTGGCGATGGCATTGCCGCCTGTTTCGTTACGAGCTGAAAGCAGGCCAATGATTTGCGGTTCAAGGATCTGGGAAGCTTCATCTATGATGGCCACGTTGAAGCTTATGAGCCGGAAGAGTTCCGTTTTTCCGGAGAGCGAGGAGACAGTGCCGGTGAATATCCGGCTCAGCTGGATTGCGTTTCTTACCTCCTTCCTACTGCCGCATGCCCCGATTACATGTTCGAGCAGGCGCGGGCGGTGCTTTTCGGCGCATGCGAGTTCCGATCCAATACGGATGTACGGTGGCTTGCCGGACACCTCGTCGAGGGCGTCGCATATCTCATCAACGGCCCGGTTGGTATAGGAGAGAAGGAGGATATTGATGTCCGGTTCGGTACAAAACTCCTCTACCATCGAACGGAGGGCAACCGAGGTTTTGCCGGTTCCCGGCGGGCCGGTGAGCAGATAATAGTCGAGCGCCTGTTTGGCCCGCAAAACGATGCTGTTGAGCTCGTTGTTCCCGTAATTTCCATTCAATTTGCGGGTTTCGTCGAATTCGGGCGCGCGCCGGTTAAGCAGCAGGTCGCGGCGGTCAGGGCAGGCATCGAGGAAGGAGTAAAGACCGCGGAAGATGGAGTTATAGGAGGAGTCGAGAAAATCGGGCTCGATGGCATATTTGCTTTCTGCGGGCAATACCGTCTGGTTCCGCTGGCGGCTTCTCAGGCGCACGGTGATCTGGTCCGGCGCGATGCTGGCGATGGAGCCCTTGAAAACCTGCCGGTTGGTGACATTGGCCCCCGGAATGTTACGCTCATAAAGAATAATGATGTCGCCTGCCCGGAAGTTCGGTAAAAAGTCGTTTTCGTTGGAAGGGACAGAAAACCGGATTTCCGGGACGGCCCTGTCGGAATTATTCTCCAGAATGGTGAGATCGATGAGGATTTCACCGGATTCCGACTTTTCCTGAAGGGAGGAGAGCCAGAGGGAGCTCACGCCGCGGTTGGTTTCGTATTCGGTTCCGCCTGATTTTGAGAGGATCTGCTCACGGGCGGTGAATGACCAGAAGGCGTGGAAATAGTCGAGTTCGAGCGTAAGGGAGGAATCCTGGAAGGGCCGGATAAAGGTTGTTATGCCGGGTTCCATGTACCGGTCCCAGTAGTTGCCTTTCATCCCTTTAACATTAAGGGTTTCGGGCCGGAGATCGCTGAGGAGGCTGCGGGTACCGCCGTTCATGGCCAGCCATTCGTTCAGGATGATCCCGTTGCGCAGGCTGACGGCCTCCTTGACGAGTTTCCAGAGCATTTGCTCTTCGTAAAGTTTGGGGTATTTCGAATAGAGGAGGTACCCTTTGATGGCCTTCGGTTCCACGCCGGAGTTGTAATAGAGTACGGCCAGATAGAGGTTCATCTGGACATAATGGTTCTCCCGGTGGGTTATCTCCGTGGTGCGCCAGATCTCCTGCGCCTTTCCCGACTTGAGTTCGATGAGGCGGGTGAGGTCGGACTGCAGCAGGTCCATTCTTCCCTGAAGGCCAAGGTGTTCGCATATAAAGGAGGGTTCGAGCACGGCCAGGCCGGGATCGATGCGGTATCCCGGAGAGGGAAACAGGGTGGTGATAACGGACCGTATGTTGTTGAACTGCTGCTCGGCAGCGGAGAAAAAATCGTGGTTAATATCGGTGCAGCCTGAAAATTCGAACGCCTGCGATCGGAAGGCTTTTTTCAGTACATCTTCGTATTTTACCGGGTTGCCGGGTATCTCATTCACCAGCTCGTCGAGAAACAGGTTGGCGGCATTACCGAGCAGAATGGGGGCTGTATTCTCCATCGGGGCGAACTTGCTCCGGATATAGTTGAGCGGATGGTTGCCGTACTCCTTGAAACATTCGGCCAGCGCGCTGATATCCACGAGATAATCTGGTTCGAGAACGATGAAGGAGGGGATATAAGCCCCGTCGCTTCCTGTTGCCACATCGAGCAGGTTGAGCTGTGCACCTTTCCAGAGGCCGGGGATAACGGGGTTGAACACATCGTTAATCCCGTCCACATTGAATTTCACCTTAACGGTGGTTTCGGTTGCCAATGCCTCGTCGTAGCCATATATATATTCCCCGTCTGTTTTATCCACAGTAAAGCGGATACGGGCCCGCCGGGCCTTTTTGATTTTTTCCGCCGCTCTCACCGGGCCGGTTTTTGGCAGGATTTCCAGCAGCTCTTTTGGGATAAATGCCCCGTAAAAGTGCCCGATAGCGAATGCAATGGCCTTCAGGTCATGCAGGTATTGCTCATTGGATGGGCTGAAGCCCTCGTGCAGCACTTTGTTGGCATGGATGCGGAAGGTGTTTAGCTGCCAGGCGTTGCCCTTATCGAGCATCATCTTGTCGCAGGCATAATTGAGCCTCGAAAAGAGATTTGAAAACTGAACCTGATCGCCGGCGGTCATGTCGCGGGCCACGCGCTCAAGCAGCGATCGCATCATGGCGTACTTGCTTTTCAGGTCGGTTCCCTCGCGATGGTAATCCATCAGCTCGTTAAAATACCCGTTTCCCTTGGCAAGCATGTAATTTCCGGTTTAGGCGAAAGTGGATTTAAAGGTAGCAAATCGCCGGGAGCGGTCAGCGGTAAATCTGAAATTCCTTTCTTTGCAGGCGTCATGCCACTTTTTTTCGCATCCCTTAATTCCGGCAGTAACGGTAACTGTTATTACATCGGCGACAGCAACGACGCGGTGCTGATTGATGCCGGCGTAACTTTTCGCGAGACTGAGCGGCGGATGGAGCGGATCGGCCTCTCGCTCGACCAGGTGCGGGCTATTTTCATCTCGCATGAGCATACCGACCACACGGCGGGCGGGCAGGTGATTTCGAAGCGCTACGGCATACCGGTGTATATCACCGAAAACACCTACCGCAACAGCCGGATGAATATCGGCGGGGGACTTGTGAGGACCTTTCAGGCCCACAAGCCGGTACAGGCCGGCAACCTCTTGGTGCACCCATTCCCCAAGCAGCACGATGCCGCCGATCCGTTCAGCTTCACGGTGACAGGCTGCGGGAGAACGGTGGGTGTGTTTACGGATCTGGGGGAGGCCTGCAGCCATGTGAAGCACCATTTCAGCCAGTGCCATGCAGCATTCCTCGAGTCGAACTACGATGAGAAGATGCTTGAGGAGGGCAGGTACCCGATGTTTCTCAAAAACCGGATCCGCAGCAGTCATGGTCATCTGTCGAACGATCAGGCCCTGGAGCTTTTTCTCAGCCACCGCTCGCCATTTATGACACATTTGCTGCTTTCGCACCTCTCACAGGACAACAACAGGCCCGAACTGGCGCTTGAGCTTTTTCGCGCCCATGCCGGTTTAGTCCGTGTGGAGATTGCATCCAGGCATGGGGAGTCACCGGTATACAACCTTTCCGACGCGGAAGGATCGGGCCCCGCTGAACCGTATGCGGGCAGCGCGCCGCCGGTTCAGATGCGGCTGTTTTGAACCCGACGGTGTAATGTTTATCTTTGGTCAGGAGAAAACAAATCAATGACTCAATCCAGCATCCATCAACCCCTTTTGCCCGGCCTGGCCGGCCGCACCTGCGTGATCACCGGCGGAGCCGGCGTTATCGGCGGGGCCATTTCCGAAGCCCTTGCCACGGCGGGCGTCAAGGTTGCCATACTCGACATAAATCCGGAAGGCGCCAAAACCCTCGCGGCGGCGCTGCAGGCCAAAACCGGCACGCCCTGTATGGGCGTCGGGGCCGATGTGCTCAGCCGTCAGGCGCTTGAGGAGGCCAGGGCGGTGGTAGTGGCAGAACTCGGACCGGTTGATTTTCTGATAAACGGTGCCGGTGGCAACTCGCCCAAAGCCACCACCGCCTCAGAACTTTTTTCGGCTGATCCCGGATTGTCACCCACATTTTTTGAACTGGATATGTCGGGGTTTCAGGGTGTATTCAACCTGAATTTCATCGGGACGCTGCTGCCCAGCCAGGTTTTCGGCGCCGGAATGGCGGAGAGGGGATACGGAGTGATCCTCAACATCAGCTCGATGAATTCATTCCGGCCGCTCACCAGGATTCCCGCCTATTCAGCCGCCAAAGCCTCCGTAAACAACTTTACCCAGTGGCTGGCCGTACACCTCGCCCCGGCAGGCGTGCGGGTGAACGCCATCGCACCCGGATTCTTCCTCACCGAACAGAACCGTTTCCTGCTCACCAGCAAGGAGAGCGGCGAACCCACCCCCCGTGGCCGCAAAATAATTGCCAGCACGCCGATGGGACGGTACGGATCGCCGGAAAACCTGCAGGGAGCAACGCTGTTCCTGCTATCGGACCTGTCGGAATTCATAACCGGCATCGTTCTGCCGGTCGACGGCGGGTATTCCGCCTACGGAGGCGTTTGAAAGAAGACGTGAGACAGAAGACATGAGACATTAGACTGTAAGACTGTAAGACTGGAAGACGTAAAGACTATAAGAGGGCCCGACACCCAAAACCCGAAACCCGAAACCTGATACCCGATACCCGATACCTGATACCTGATACCCGATACCCGAAACCCGATACCCGATACCATATGAAAAACGTCATCATCGCCCAATCCGGCGGCCCGTCAGCAGTGATCAACAACACCCTTCGGGGGATTATCGAAACATGCAGGTACTTCCCCGACAGGTTCGGCAAACTTTACGGCGGCTGGCACGGCATTGAAGGGGTGCTCCGTGAGGAGCTGCTCGACCTCTCCGCTCAAACTGAACAGGAGGTTTCGCTCCTTCGAACCACCCCGGCCGCGGGGAGCATCGGCACCTGCCGCTACAAGCTCAGGGATAAACAGCAGAAAGACTTTGCCCGTATACTCGATGTGTTCCGCGCCCACGATATCGGCTACTTTTTCTATATCGGCGGAAACGATTCACAGCATACCGCCTTCAAGGTGAGCGAAATGGCCCGAACCCACGGTCTCGACCTCATTGCCGTGGGCGTACCGAAAACCATCGATAACGATGTCGGTGACAGTGAATTTCAGCTGATCGACCATACCCCGGGTTATGGCAGCACGGCCCGTTACTGGGCCTATGCCATTCAGGCCGCCAACGAGGAGAACGGCGGTTCGTCGCCGGCCGATCCCGTTCTGGTTTTGCAGGCCATGGGCCGCAAGATCGGGTACATCCCGGCAGCGGCGCGCCTGGCCGACCCGAAAAGGGAGATGCCGCTGCAGATCTACCTGGCCGAGTCGAAGGTGAGTGCGAATGAAATGGCCGACAAGGTGAACGACCAGCTGAAAAGCGACGGCCGCTGCATCGTTGTGGTGAGCGAAGGCTTCGAGCTTACCGGAACTGGGCCTGGCCTCGGCGGCGATTTCGAGCACGTAAGGGATTCATTCGGCCATATTGAATATGGAGCGGCCAAAGAGGTGATCAGCCAGCAGGTGGTCAACTACCTCAACGCCGTCGGCCTGAAGGCCCGAGGTGCCGCCCGCGGGCAGGTACCGGGTACCGACCAGCGCCATGCGATGATCTATGCTTCCACCATCGACCTCGACGAGGCCTATCGAGTGGGCCAGAAGGCGGTGGATATCGCCATGAACGAGGGAAATGGCTGGATGGCCACCATCCTGCGCGATCCCGGACCGTTGTACCATGTCCGATATGACAAGGTGCCGCTGGAAAAGGTAGCCCTGTCGGAACGGACCTTCCCCGAAAAGTGGATTGCCGAAAGCCGTGTGGATGTTACCGACGATTTCATCCGTTACGCGCATCCGCTCATCGGCTCCGACTGGCCGTCGATCCCGTTGGTGAACGGCCTCCAGCGCTTTGCCCGCTTCAACCCCGTATTTGCCCCTCAGAAACTCGAATCCTATCAACCTGAAGCTGAATAATGACCAACCACGAACAACTGCTCAGCCTTGAGCCCCGGCACGGTTTTTTTGTCGGGATCGATTCCGACGGCTGCGCTTTCGACACCATGGAGATCAAGCAGAAAGAGTGCTTCTGCCCGAACTTTATCCGCTACTGGGGATTTCAGCCGGTAGCCACAGCCGCCCGCCAAACCTGGGAATTTGTCAACCTCTATTCGAAACACCGGGGCGTGAACCGCTTCCTGGCCGTCATCGAAACCATCCGGCAACTGGAGGAGCGGCACGAGGTGAAGGCGCGCAATTTTACCGTTCCCGATATCTCCGCGCTCGCCGAATGGACCCGCAGCGAAACCAGTCTGGGCAACCCGGCCCTCACCGCCTATGCCGCGAAGGTGAATATCCCCGAAATCGACCTCGCCCTGGCCTGGTCGAAAAAGGTGAACGAGGATATTGGCCAGATGATCTTCGGCATTCCCCCGTTCCCCTTCGTCCGCGAGAGCCTCGAAAAGCTTAGCCCGCGAGCCGATATGATGGTGGTTTCGCAGACCCCCGGTGAAGCGCTCAATCGTGAATGGGAAGAGCATGATATAAAGCAGTTTACGAGAATAATTGCCGGACAGGAGTTCGGCACCAAATCGGAGCATCTGAAATATGCCGCCAAAGGCAAATATGCCGATAACCACATCCTGATGATCGGTGATGCCCCGGGCGACCTGAAAGCGGCCCGCAACAACGGTGTGCTTTTTTACCCGATCAACCCCGGCAGCGAGGAGGCTTCGTGGGAGCGCTTCCACAACGAGGCCATCGACCGTTTTCTGGCGGGCGCCTACGAAGGGGAATACCAGGACGACCTGATTGCGGCATTTGAGAAACTACTGCCCGAAAAACCCTGCTGGGCATAACGCATGGAGCTTTACGCCAACGGATCGGACCTGCACAGCCTCACGGCCGCTGACCTTAGGGCCAGCCTCGCCGAGGCGCTCGGCAGGCTGGGGCCGCGCCGGCGGGTGCTGATCATTCCTCCCGATATCACCCGCTTCCATTCCCGGGCCGGCGAGCTTACGTGCATGGCGTACGACTTTTTTGGTGATTCCGTAACCGACATCCTGCCGGCCCTGGGTACCCACCGGCCCATGACGGAAGCCGAGCTCGACCGCATGTTCCCGGGCATCCCGCACAGCCTTTTCCGTGTGCACGACTGGCGCAACGACGTGGTGCGCATCGGCGAGGTCCCGGCTGATTACATCCGCGATATTTCGGAGGGAGCGCTCAGCTACTCCTGGCCGGTGGAGCTCAACCGCCTGGTGTGGGAGGGCCATCACGACCTGATCCTCTCCATCGGTCAGGTGGTGCCCCACGAGGTGATCGGCCTGGCCAACTACAACAAGAACCTGCTGATCGGCTGCGGCGGGCCGGAGAGCATCAACAAGAGCCACTTCCTCGGCGCCGTGTACGGCATGGAGCGCATCATGGGCGTGGCCGACAACCCGGTGAGGCGCCTGCTCAACTACGCATCCGGCCGTTACCTGGCCGATTTGCCCATCGTTTATGTTCAAACAGTGATCGCCGACAGTCCCGGGCCGGTTACCCGCGGGATCTTTATCGGCAGCAACGAGGATGTCTTTTTCGCCGCGGCTGAACTTTCGGCAAGGGTGAATATTATAAAAACCGACAGGCCGCTAAACAAGGTGGTGGTATGGCTCGATCCCGGAGAATACCGCAGCACATGGCTCGGGAATAAGTCGATATACCGCACCCGGATGGCGATTGCCGATGGCGGAGAACTTATCGTTGTGGCACCGGGGGTGCGCGAATTCGGCGAGGACCCCGAGATCGACCGGCTGATCCGGAAATACGGTTATCACGGCACGCCGGCTACCCTGGAGTCCGTGCGAAACAACCCGGAACTGCAGAACAACCTCAGCGCCGCGGCGCACCTCATCCATGGCAGCAGCGAGGGGCGCTTCCGTATCCGCTACTGCCCCGGCCACCTCTCGCAGCGCGAGGTGGAGGAGGCCGGCTTCGATTACGGGCACCCGGAGGGTCCGGTTGAAATGTACAATCCCGCACGCTTTCAGAACGGTTTCCATACGAATCCAGCCGGCGAAGAGTTTTATTATATCCGCAACCCGGCAGTCGGGTTGTGGGGCAAACCAGCAACGAGTTAAATCAGAATAAAATATGAGTAAAAATGACATTGGCCTGATCGGCCTCGCAGTGATGGGGGAAAACCTCGTCCTGAACATGGCAAACCACGGTTTCAGGGTAGCCGTTTACAACCGGACACCCGACCGCACCGACCGGTTCATTGCCGGGGCGGCATCCGGCAAAACCATTCAGGGTTTTCACACCCTCGCGGAGCTCACGGCCTCGCTGGAACCCCCGCGCAAAGTGATGATGATGGTGAAGGCCGGCAAGCCGGTCGACGACCTCATCGACCAGCTGATCCCGCTGCTCGAACCCGGCGACGTGATCATCGACGGCGGCAACAGCCACTACCCGGATACCACCCGGCGGACCGGCTACATCGAAAGCAAGGGGCTGCTCTTCATCGGTACCGGGGTCTCCGGCGGTGAAGAGGGTGCCCTAAAGGGCCCGTCGATCATGCCCGGCGGCTCGAAGGCCGGATGGCCGCTGGTGAAACCGCTCTTCCAGGCCATTGCCGCCAAGGTGGATGGCGGTGCCGCCTGCTGTGAGTGGGTGGGCGAAAACGGAGCGGGCCATTTCGTGAAGATGGTGCACAACGGAATCGAATACGGCGACATGCAGCTGATCTGCGAAGTGTACCAGATCATGAAGGAGCGGCTCGGCATGAGCCCCGACCAGATGTCGGAGGTGTTCGGCGAATGGAACCGCGGCGAGCTCGACAGCTACCTTATTGAGATAACCAGGGATATTCTGAAATTCAAGGATCCGGAGGGCAGGCCGCTGGTCGACCTGATCCTCGATACCGCCGGCCAGAAAGGCACCGGCCAGTGGACCGCTAAAGCCGCGCTGGAGCTCGGCGTTCCGCTCACACTCATTACGGAATCGGTCTTCTCACGCAGCCTTTCCGCAATGAAGGAGGAGCGCGTGCTGGCCTCGGCACAGCTGAAGCCGGAAGGACTCAAGCATACACGGATTTTTCCGACGGATTATGTTGCCGACCTGCAGCAGGCACTTTATGCCGCAAAGATCATCTCCTATGCTCAGGGCTATATGCTGATGCAGGCTGCGGCGAAGGAATATGGCTGGAATCTCAACTACGGGGGCATCGCCCTGATGTGGAGGGGTGGCTGTATCATCCGTTCGGCTTTCCTCGGCAAAATAAAAGAAGCCTACGAACGCAACCCCTCGCTCGCGAATCTGCTTCTCGACCCGTTCTTTACGGAACAGATCAGCCGGTCGCAGGCCGCATGGCGCAGAGTGGTTTCCGATGCCGTGATGAACGGCATCCCGGTGCCAACGCTCTCCGCATCGCTCTCCTTCTTCGACGGATACCGCAGCGAAAGGCTGCCGGCCAACCTGCTGCAGGCGCAGCGTGACTTTTTCGGGGCACACACTTTCGAGCGCACCGACCGGCCCCGCGGAGAATTTTTCCATAACCAGTGGTATTAAAAAATCAGCTGATGAAACCTTTCCTGGGGGAGGAATTCCTGCTTGCCGGCGAAACGGCCCGCGACCTCTACTTCGGCCATGCCGAGAAGATGCCCGTTATCGATTACCATTCACACCTCAGTCCGAAACTGATTGCCGATGACCACCGGTTTTCGAGTATCACAGAGGCCTGGCTGTACGGCGACCACTACAAGTGGCGGGCCATGCGGGCCAACGGCATCGATGAGCGGTTCGTAACAGGCCAAGCCGCCGATCCGGAAAAATTCGAAAAGTGGGCGGAAACGGTGCCCTACACCCTCGGAAACCCGCTATACCACTGGACCCACCTCGAACTCGAGCGATATTTTGGTGTCACTCGTCACTTGTCACCCGTCACTTCTTCAGTTATTTACGAGGAAACCACCGCCCTCCTGAACACTCCGGCGTATTCGGTCCGCTCCCTCCTCGAAAAGATGCAGGTTGAGGTGGTTTGCACCACTGATGATCCGCTCGATTCGCTTGAATACCATAAGCAGATCGCCGCATCGGGGTGGAAGGTGAAGGTATTGCCCACCTGGAGGCCCGATAAGGTGCATGCCTTCGCTAATCCGGAAGAATGG
>CAYWHP010000043.1:0-24914 GCA_964457845.1 uncultured Porphyromonadaceae bacterium
GCAAGGCTACATTTACAGGATAATTACAGGATATGTTACAAAAAAACCAATCGGGGATCCGTGTGACCCCTGCAACCGGCTACCAGCGGCCGGTGCTCATCGAAGACACTGACGTGCTCGGTCAGGTGAAATCCAACCGGATGACCTTCATCAAAAGCATCCGGCACAAAACCCCGGGCGAAAAAACGACGGTAATCAAAATCGACCGGAAGCTGCGGCTCTGGCCCTGGATTATCGTTGCCTCCATTATCACTGCCTACCTCGTTTACATTCTCTGGCTCAAAGACCAATAGACATTATGAATACAACTGACTTTCCCGAAAACGGCAGGGTCCTTTTCGACCTTGACGACCTTACCGACTACCAGGTTTCCGATGATTCAACCGATCCCCGGGGCTGGGATGTACTAGATGCCGACCGGCGCATAATCGGTAAAGTTGACCACCTTCTGGTTAACCGGATTACCGAACGGGTTTCATTCATCGACGTGGAGATCGACCCCGCACTGGTGGGCGAAGGGATCAGTCCCTACCAGGCTCCGGTAAGTGCCGGTGTGCATGAATTCCTCACCGGCGACGGCGAAAGCCATCTGATCCTTCCGATCGCCATGGCCCGGCTGGATGTGGTTCGCAAGAAAGTAACCACCATGCAGCTCAATCACACCTCTTTTACCGGAACCCGCCCATTGTAAGCGCACGTGTTGCCGGCTGATGATTGATGTTAAAGGGCAGCCGCCAGGCAGGTTCAAAACCCCTATCTTTAGGCAAACTGAATCCGCCAATGAAGACTTCCCTCCGGTACCTGACACCGCTGCTTTCCATTCTCGCCGTCGTACCCGCCATGGCGCAGAAACCGGCCGCCCGTGCGGTGGATCGCTCCCCCGGCTACGACATCGCTGCCTACTATTTCCCGAACTATCACCACGACGATGCCCGCAACGAGGCCCGCTACGGCAGGGGGTGGTCGGAATGGGAGCTGGTGAAGAATGCCGTTCCCCGTTTCGAAGGCCAGCACCAGCCCAAGATCCCTTTGTGGGGATACACCAATGAATCGGACCCGAAGGTGATGGAGATGAAGATCGCCACGGCAGCTGATTATGGTGTGGATGTCTTCATTTACGACTGGTATTACTACAACGACGGGCCGTTCCTGGAGAGGGGCCTCGAGCAGGGATTCCTGAAGGCCGGAAACGGCAGCCGCATGAAGTTCGCCCTGATGTGGGCCAACCACGACTGGGTGGACCTCTTCCCCCGGAACCCGCAGGCACCGGAGCAGGCCCTGTTTTACCGCGGCACTGTTACCCCGCAGACTTTCGACCGCATGACCGACTACATCATTTCGGCCTATTTCAGCCGGCCCAACTATTGGCTGGTTGATGGCTGCCCCTACTTCTCCATCTATGAGCTCTTCCGGTTCATCGAAGGAATGGGCGGCAAGGAGCAGGCCCGGGCGGCGCTGGAGCGGTTCCGTGCCAAGGTGAAGAAGGCCGGGTTCCGCGACCTGCACCTGAATGCCGTGGTGTGGGGCGTGCAGATCCTGCCCGGGGAAAAGGAATTGAAGAATCCGGCAGAATTACTTGATTATCTATCATTTACCAGCAGCACCTCCTATGTTTGGGTTCACCACGCAGGGCTCGACCGGTTTCCCGAAACCGACTACAAGGTGGTGGAAGACCGCTATTTCGAATGGGCCGGGGAGTATGTAAAATCAGTTAAGCAGCCTTACTACCCCAACGTAACGGTAGGCTGGGACGCCACGCCGCGCTGCAGCCGCGAGGTGAAATTCGCGAATTTTGGTTACCCGTGCATGGCCGTTTTGCGGGACAATACCCCTGCGAACTTTTCGGCAGCACTGGAAAGGGCCAGGATATGGTGCGATAAAAATCAGAATAAAAATAAAATCATCACCGTAAACAGCTGGAACGAGTGGACCGAAGGCAGTTTCCTCGAGCCCGAAAGGGAATTCGGATACGAATACCTGGAGGCCATGCGGCAGGTTTTCGAAAAATAATGACGCGTTAAGCCTGCTGTGGTTTTCGCCGCTGCAGCAGCCAGAACACCGGTATGCCGGCCAGGATGAGCACCAGCCCGATGCCCGCCTCGCGCGGCTTGGTGATGATGGTGTTCACGAACAGCCCGATACAGAAGAGGATATAGAAAATCGGCACATACGGGTACCCCCATACTTTGTAAGGCCGCGGCGCATCCGGCATGCGGCGGCGCAGGACGATGACGCCCAGCGACGTGGCGCCGTAGAAGATGAAGACGGCGAAGATGAGCATGTCGGTGAGCTGGTCGAAACTGCCGGAAAGCACCAGGATGGACGACCAGATTCCCTGAACAAGCAATGCATTGGATGGAACATTAGCCTTGTTCACCTTGGCGAGGCCTCTGAAGAAGAGCCCTTCGCGGGCCATGGCGAAGGTGGGACGGGCGCCGGTGAGGATGCTGGCGTTGGTGCAGCCCAGCGTGGTGATCAGGATGAGGGTGGAGATGAAGAGGACGCCTGCCTTGCCCCAGAAGACACGGACGGCCTCCACGGCGGCGATCTGGTTGCCGGCGGCGTGAATCTGCTCGAGCTGCGGCACGGAGAGGAGTTTCAGGTAGGTAACGTTAACCAGGAGGTAGATTCCGATGACGATGAAAACGCCGATCAGGATGCCGCGGGGGAGGTTTTTATTGGCATCCTTCACCTCGCCGCCGATAAAGCCTACGGAGGCCCACCCCTGGTAGGCCCAGAAGGCGGCCAGCATGGCGGTGAAGAAGGCCGACAGGGTGACGGTGCCGGTTGAGATGCCGCCCGCAACCGCTTCAGCCGCCGGCCGCACGGTTGGGGTGAGCAGACCGAATACGACGATGGTGAGCAGTCCGGCCGCCACCAGGTAGAGAATGATCTTGCTGGTGCCGGCGCCATTGCGCAGACTCTTGATATTCAGCAGGGTGAGGAGCATGATGAGGAGGATGGCCGTGAGCTTGATCCCGAAATCGTGGAACGGCGTGAACACCCCGCCGATCGAAAAGCCGTCGAGCGACTCCAGCACACGGGGGATCGGCACGATGCTGTTCAGCGACTGGGTAAACACATAGGCCAGCGAGGCGATGGTGGCTGTCTGGATTACGGTGAAGAGCGACCAGCCATAGAGGAAGGCGAAAAAGCGGTTGTATATCTTCTTGAAATAGACGAAATCGCCGCCGGTATCGGCCAGCATGCCGGCCACTTCGGCATTGCTGAGCGCGCCGAACAGGGTGACAATCCCGCCTGCCACCCAGGCCAGAAGGATCCACTCCGGGGAGTGCAGTTCGGCCGCCATCGGGGCGATCTTCTTGTACACACCCGACCCGATGATGTTGGCTATCACGAATATGACTACATACCCGATGCCAAACGTTTTGACAAGGTTACGCTGGTTGTTCATCGATTTCAAAAAACCTAAATGTAGAAATTTATAAATACTATTTGCTGCCAGTGTCGTTCAATCCCGGATTTAACGGATCTTTGGATTGATTCTCCGTAACCACCAACACTGACTGAAATGATGAAAGCGGTTATCCATACGAGTTACGGCCCTCCGGAGGTGCTCCGGCTGGCGGAAATCCCGAAGCCTGTACCCGGCGACAGGGAGGTGCTGATACTGGTTCACGCCACCACCGTTAACCGCACCGACTGCGGGTTCCGGAGCGCCGAATATTTCATTTCCCGGTTTTTCAGCGGCTTGTTCCGGCCCAAGAACCAGGTGCTTGGCAATGAGTTTGCCGGCGAAGTCGAGGCCATCGGCCCCGGGGTGACCCTCTTTAAAAAGGGCGACAGGGTGTTCGGATATAACGACACGCGGTTCGGCGCCCATGCAGAGTATATGGTTATGGATGAAAACGGCCCTATGGCCACCCTTCCGGGCACTTTCACCTTTACCACGGCTGCACCGATACTGGAAGGCGGTCACTATGCCCTGTGCGACATCCGGGCGGCCGGGGTGACAAGCGGCCAGGAGATCCTCATCAACGGGGCCACGGGCGCCATCGGTTCCGCTGCCGTTCAGCTTGTAAAAAGCATGAGCGCGCATGTGACGGCTGTTTGCGGAACCCCGAATGTCGAACTGGTGCGCTCACTTGGCGCCGATGAAGTCATCGACTATTTAAAAGAAGATTTTACCCGTACCAGCCGGAAATTCGATTTCGTTTTCGATGCCGTCGGGAAGAGCACCTTTGCGAAGTGCAAGCCCTTGCTGAAGAAAAAGGGGATTTACATTTCCACCGAACTGGGGCCCGGCGGGCAGAATCCTTTACTCGCCCTCATCACCCCGCTGTTTGGCGGAAAAAGGCTTCTCTTCCCGATCCCTTCCATAAACGGGGAGGATGTAGCCTATCTGAAAGGATTGGCGGAGGCGGGGAAATTCAAACCCGTTATCGACCGCTCCTATTCGCTGGAGCAGATCGTCGAGGCAACACGATATGTGGAGACCGGCACCAAAACCGGCAATGTCGTCATTAAGGTGATACAATGATAATACCGGCTTCTGCAGATTAAATCGGTTCGTTGGTGGGTTGTGGTGCAGTCTCGACTCATGGGATCTCTACCCTTTGAAAAACGGGGTTCGCACCACCCTATAAGGCTTAAAAGAGACAAAGGATAGTGACTGCTGATTCGCGCAAAGCCCTTTACCAACGGCCAAAAGCGGCACTCGCCGGTTTTGGTGTGAAATAATTCACGATTCGTCAAAAACTTGGACGTTGTGCAGCAGATCGTGCCTTTTCGGCGCGCCATTCCGGTATATTCGCGACTGGAATTACGCACAGGATAATTTATACGTCGAAATGTAGGATTTAACAGGCAAACGGACCTTCAACAGTCGTTAACGCTTGTTTTTTGCCTTTTTATACAGACCACTTACTAAATGAAGACTTTTTATCTGCTGGCCGGCTTTCTCGCGGTGGTTATTGCGGCTGCCGCCGGATCGGTTCCCGCCGGTGATCAGGGCTACTCCGTGAGCGGATACATTCGCTGCGCAAAAACAGGCGAAGTGCTCATCTCGGCCAACGTGGCGGTTATTGAGCTGGGAACCGGTGCAAGCACCAATCAATACGGATTCTATTCCCTCTCTGTCCCGTCGGGCAGCTACACCCTGCAATACTCTTACCTCGGCTACGAAACCGTTACCCGGAAAATCAACCTCAAAGCCAACAGCACATCCGATATTGAACTCACGCCCGGCCAGGCACAGCTGAAGGAAGTGGAGATCACCGCCAAAAGCTCTAAAAGCGCTGTCAAGAATCTCGAAATGAGCGCCATCCGTCTGGATATCAACCAACTGAAGGCTGTACCGGCACTTTTTGGTGAAAAAGACATCCTCAAGGGCATCCAGCTGCTTCCGGGCGTGAGCCCCAGCAGCGAGGGAAGCAGCAACTACTTTGTGCGGGGCGGCGAGGCCGACCAGAACCATATACTCCTGGATGAGGCCCCGGTATACAATGCTTCACACCTGATGGGGTTCTTCTCGGTCTTTAATTCCGATGCCATAAAGGATGTGAAACTGTATAAGGGAGGCATACCGGCAAATTATGGCGGCAGGGTATCCTCGGTGCTCGACATCCGCATGCGCGACGGCAATTACAAGGAGTGGGGGGTTACCGGCGGTCTCGGACTCATCTCATCGAGGTTGTCGGTGGAAGGACCGCTGGTGAAGGATAAAAGCTCGATCCTGATCTCCGGTCGGAGAACCTATGCCGACGTGATGTACAAAGCCGTCAGCGACAAGGCCGACAGTCTGGCATTTTACTTTTACGACCTGAACTTGAAGGCCAACTACATCCTTGGCAGCAAGGACCGCCTTTACGTATCTGGCTATCTTGGCAAGGACATATTCGGCCAGAAGGGCGTAGGGTACGATTCGGGGAATACCACCCTCACCACACGCTGGAGCCACATTTTCAGTCAGAGTCTTTTCCTCAATACCTGCCTGATTTACAGCAATTACACCTATGGATTCAAGGTATCCATGGGCAACACGGCATTCAAGCTGAAATCCGGCATCATCGATTATACCATCAAGCAGGACTATACGCTCTACCGAAACAGCAACAATACCGTCCGTTTCGGGTGGAACAGCACCTGGCACCAGTTCAAGCCGGGCGAATTCTCCGCTGACAGCAGCACCGCAATCGGCGGTTTTCTGGGCCAGATACAAGGGCAGCAGGCGCTGGAGAGCGGCGCCTACCTGGCCGGCGAACAAAAGTTCACAGAAGCCATCAGCATCAGCTATGGCGCCAGGATGAGCATCTTCAGCAACGTTGGTCCGGCAACCGTGAAAACATGGCAGGGCCACCAGGTGCTCCTCGACTCGACCGTCTATTCCGGCGGTGACTTTTACAACACCTATGTCGGATTCGAGCCCCGGATGACAGCCACCTGGCTGCTGAAAAAGGCCAGCTCCGTAAAGGCCAGCTACAACAGGATGTTTCAGTATCTCCATATCCTTTCGAATTCGCTGTCGGGCACTCCAACCGATCTGTGGACCCCCAGCACTCCACTCATCCGTCCAACCATTGCCGACCAGGTTGCCCTCGGCTGGTTCAGGAGCCTCCCCGCGCCCGGGCTGGAGCTCAGTGTGGAGCTCTATTACAAGGCGCTTAGTAACCTCGTTGATTATCAGAACGGGGCCAACACCTATTTCAACCCCGACATTGAATCCGAGCTGGTTTTCGGCAGGGGCAGGGCGTACGGGGTTGAATTCCAGGCCATGCGGAACATCGGCAAACTAACCGGATGGATCAGCTATACCCTGTCGAAATCGGAAAAGCAATTCGACCTGATTAATCTCGGGAACTGGTTCAGCTCGCGCCAGGACCGCACGCACAATATTTCGGTGGTGGGCACCTACCAGCTTACCGAACGGATTGCACTATCCGGCAACTGGATCTATTACACCGGCGATGCAGTCACGTTCCCGAGCGGAAAATACATCATCGACGGGCAGCTGGTAAGCCTCTACACCGAACGGAACGGATCAAGGATGCCCGACTATCATCGTCTCGACCTGGGTGTGACCTGGCAATTCAGGAAGCACAAACGGTGGAACTCAGAAATCAATGTCTCCTGTTACAATGTGTACAACAGGAAGAATGCCTATACCATCTCATTCCGCGACAGCGAAACCGCGCCCGGCACCACCGAGGCCGTAAGGATGTCGCTCTTCGGCACCGTGCCGTCGATCAGCTGGAACTTCAAATTTTAACTATCAGGAATATGTACCGTCTAAGACTTTTGTTACCCCTCGCCCTCTGCCTGCCCCTTCTGTGGGTTTCCTGCGAGGAAGTTATTGTTCTCGACCTCAGCAATACGGAGCCAAGGATTGTGATTGAGGCATCCATCAACGCCACGGCCGGGGAGTGCGTGGTTAACGTATCGAAATCGTACGGGTTTTATGAAAGCGGGGAATTAACCCGGGTAAGAGGGGCACGGGTGGAACTCACCAATGGTGCCGGCAGCACCATTGTACTCAGCGAACCGGCCCCGGGCCGGTACACGGCCGGCAGCCTGATCCTGAACGCGGATGAACACATGCGGATCAACGTAAAAACAGCTGATAACGAAGAATATTCGGCCGAAACCAGGGTTCCCAAGCCGGTTAAACTCCTGCACACCTTTTTCGAACCTACCCTTTCGGATCCCCGCAAAGGGACCAGCAGCTCGGCCTATCTGATGAATGCAACATGGGTGGACCCCGGCTGCACTTTCAACTGCTACCGCATGAAGGTGATCCACAATGGTGTTCCTGAAACCGGCATGTTCGCCATTACCTCCAACGAGCACTTCTGCGGCGCTACCGTCCACATGCCAATCCTTCATTATGGCTTTGCGATAGGTGACACGGTCGACTTAGAATTCCAGTCGATCGACTCGGTAAGCTTTGCCTATTTCGACCAGATCAACGATATGCAGATGCCGAGTTTCGTGTCGGCCACGCCGTACAATCCCATCGGGAACTTCAGCAACCATGCACTGGGGTACTTCGGGATCTACCAAACCGATAAAAAGGAGATGATCGTTACGCCCGGCAAATAGAATCGGGCTCACAACGGATGCCAGACCGAACCGACCTACATTTTTACAAGCTTCACCGTGCCGGCTGCCATCTTGCCTTCCTGTGCCAGCCTGATGTAATAAACACCGGGTTTTAAGCCGCGCAGGTCAACCGCGTTGCCCGGAACAACCCCTGAGAGTTGCATTACTGTTGCACCCTGACTATTGATAATCATGCCGTTTATTGGCCGTGTCGGATCCTCAATGTCGCCGGAAATGTAGAAAACTTCCTTTGATGGATTGGGGTAAATCCGAAACTCCGATATGACCGCTGAGGCAGCTTCGATACCACTGGCGATGGTATTGATCCGGGAGATGACCAGCTGATTGACAATGCGCTTTCTGAAACTGCCGTAAGTAACGTCGAAGGCCGCACCAACCGTGATTACATTCACCGTGCCGTTGAAATAGTGCCGGGCCGACATTTTAACCTGGGAGCCGGCGGGCATTGTCCACTGGTACTGATCACCGTAGTTGAAGCCCACATGCGGGTAAAAAACATAATCGAGCCGTGTTCCGGCGGTCAGCCCGGAAGGCTTGTCAACCGTATAATCCACATCGATATAACCGCTTTTCCAGTAATCCTTGTTCGCGATGCTGATTTTAACCGCCGGAAGAGGGAGTCCCGAACCGGCAACCAGGATGCGTTTCTCTTCACGCTTCACCAGGTTGTTGCCTGCGTCGTAGCAATTGAATACAAGCAGGGCGTCATCCGGATCAGTCGCCGTGAAAACCAGGGTATCCGCAAAGTACGCGGGCACCGGTGATTTCTTGAACAGCACCTTGTTGTCGAGCACAATATCGATCCGGGCAATGGTGTCATCGCTGAATACCTCCAACGGCACGCTGCTGCCATAGATTTCCGATGAGCGGGGCTGGGTGATGATGGCCGACTGGTATTTCCTGACCGCCTTCCACACCGGGCGTTCCTGCCCGAATTTGTCGGTCACGGAGGTGTAGTTCACCAGTCCGAACCACTCCTCGGCGGCATCAGTGTGCACGAATTCGTTACCGGCCTTCCACCAGCCGTCGCTGTAGTTGAACACGCAGGAGCCCGCCGCACCACCGTCAACCAGCGATTTGTACATATGCAGGATCCCTTCCTCCTGCACCGCGAGGCTGTTTCCGCCATAACCCATGTTGCCCGGCCCGGAGGGCGAAACCGACAGGCCATACTCGGTGATGATCAGGGGAGGCCCCGGATTTTTCAGTTTATTCAGATAGGCAGTGTAGTCGCGGTAGCCATGGAGGTAATTCACCGTTACCGGATTGTATATGTATACGTTATAGGCGCTGAAATCAAAAACGGCCGGATCAATGTACGTGCCCGTGGGGGTATTGGCGATGCTCACCGGCCTGTTCGGATGAGCGGTGCGGATGATGGCAGCGAGGTCGTTCCACAGGGTTACCGTTCCGCTATAGCCTGCCGCGGCGATTGCTTCGGGCAGCGGTTCGTTCATGATCAGGTAGGCGATGATGTTATTGTACCGTTTTGAATAGCTGAGCACACCCGAAACGATGGCTTTTGCCTGATCGGAGAATGCCTTGTCGGAGAAGTTCCCGGCAGGTTCCACCCAGATGCCCATGATAATCTTAATATCGAATTCCTTGAGCACATCGAGCTCCTGGGCAGTGAAAGCACCCCAGGTGCGGATGGTGTTGAACCCTCCCCGAAGGATGCGCTGCATGTCGGCGCGCAGCACCACGGCATCGAAGGTCCGGGCCCATGGCAGCTTCCCGGGCAGGGCGCCAACCTCATAGCCTATTCCCTTCACAAAGAACTTATTCCCGTTGATGTAGAAGCTGTTGTTCTTAACCTCCACCTGCTGGGCAAAACCTGCCAGCGAGATGATTGCCGCCAAAAGAACGGCCGTAATCCTGATTTTCTTCATAATTGATAAACATACAACTATCTTTACTAAATAGTTGACAGTTATCTGATTTCGTTTATGTGACTCTCCGACGGCTCCTTTTGGCAGTTTTACTTTTCTCCCCAACTCTTCCTTCAAACGCAGAATTCCGGACCAATGTCAATTCCATATCCCGCCGCGAGGGATTGTCGAACGGTGCAGTAACCTCGATCGTGAAGGATGCCGAGGGATATATCTGGTTCGGCACCTGGAACGGGCTCAACCGGTATAATGGCGGCACCATCGAAACCTACCTGCCCGGCAACAGCCCCGGCGCAATTCACAACCATGTGATCCGTGAGCTCTGGCCCACCGCCGGTGGTCCTGTCTGGATGCTTACCAACAAGGGTATTGCCCTGTATAACAATATAAACGACCGGTTTACCGCCTTCTTCACCCACGAGTCGGAGCAGATCAATTACGAAAACGACATCGCCATAGGCCACTCCGACGGGTACGGGACATTCGCCTCCGTGCTCGGAAGGGGGATCTTCCGGTTTGACTACGCCGCCGGTGGTTTTGAAAAGATGGAATTCGAAAAGGGGTCGGTGCAGGCCTCCCTGTCGGTTACCCGAATCCACGTCACCGCCAGGGAGGTCTTCTTCATCACCATTACCGGCAGCCTGATGCGGTTAAACGGCACCCGTCTGGAGGAGGTTGCACGGCTCCCCCTCACCGGGGCGCTCATCTCTTCGTTGTATTTCCATATAAACGAGCGTCCACGCCTCCTGTTCACCCAGCGTTCGGGGCCGGCATTGATGGCCGATCCTGAAACCGGCGAGGTGAATGAGTTTGATATCCCCGGTGATGTCATCACCTCGCTTGCCCTTTCCCGCGATCAAACGCTGCTGTGGGCCGGAACCGGCAAGGGCCAGCTCTACCGGCTCGATCCGGCAACCCGCACGTTTACCCGGTTCGAACGGTTTTCCGGCGCCCGGATCAACAACCAGCTGTCGACAAGGATCATCAGCATCTTTGAATCGGAGCCGGATATCCTTTGGATCGGCACCGACGGAAACGGTGTTTATACGCTTAAGCTGACGGAATTCCCCAACCGGCGCCTTTCATCGGTTGACCTCGCCTACCCGATTGTGCGGAGCCTGCTGGTTAACCGGCGAGGGGACCTCCTCGTTGGCACAAAAGGCGGCGGCATCGATATTTTTGACGCCACCGGAAAATTGATCAAAAGGCTGTCGGAAACATCGGGATTGAGCAACAACTCCGTTCTCTCCATGCTGGAGCGCGACGATGGTTCGATTTGGGTGGGCACCGACGGGCAGGGAATCGACATCATTTCACCGGGATACGGCACCATCCGGAATTTCCCGCGCGACTTCAGAACCGGCAACCCGCTGACATTCTCCTCGGTTTACCGGATCATGGAGGACGGCGACCACCACATCTTCCTCGGGACCAGCGGCTACGGTGTCATTATGGTGGAGGTGGACAAAAACAACATATCGGTTCCGCTGGGATTTACGCAGGTTATCCTCGACAAGAACATAGATGCCGCCTGGCAGCAGAAGCAGATCGTTTACGCCATCGCCGAGGAGAAGCCGGGGATCATCTGGATCGGCACACGCGGCTCGGGCATCTACCGCTACAATACCATTACCCGGCGGATCATCGCCCAGTACTCCACCGTGTCCCATCCGGGCCTTATCCGGAACGACGACATTCTCTGCCTTCTTGCAGATCCGGGCGGTAATATCCTGGCGGGCAGCAGTAACGGCATCTTCAGCCTCGTGCCCCTGTCAGCGGATTCGGCTCGGGTTACCGCCATGAAAAGCCAGACGGAACTGACGAACACCTGCATAAATGCCATGCAGGCCGATGCGGCCGGAAACCTCTGGCTGACAACGCGAATGGGGCTTTCGCTGGCCGGAATAAACCGGGAAATCGTGAGGAGCTTCACCACCAACGATGGTCTGATCAACTTTGAATACAGCGACGGCGCCTCCTTTTTCGACCGTAAAACCGGGCAGCTGTATGTAGGCGGCACCATGGGGGTTGATATCATACAGACAGAGAAGATCAGGTTCTCCTCCTGGTCGCCGCCACTCTCGGTTAACCGTTTGCTGATACGGAACCAGCCCGTGGAGATCGTCCCGGAGGGTATCCTCACCAGCCGGATCAACCTGCAGAACAGCATCCGGCTGCCCGGCAGCCAGAACTCCTTCGCCTTCGATGTTTCGGCGCTGGCCTACTGGGGACAGGACCGCTACCGCATATCCTTCCGGCTCCTGAATTTTGATGACGAATGGACCATCACCCCCCCGAATCAGCTGATCACCTTTTCAAACCTTAAACCCGGGAAATATACCCTTCAGATGCGTGTCAGCGATGAAAACGGCGACTGGCCGGCAGGCATGCGGGAAATTCGTATAACGATCGATCCTCCGATATGGCTCACCGCATGGGCAATAGGCCTCTATATCCTGTTATTTATCGGGATCCAGCTGATCATCATAAAGGCGTACCGCCGGCGCCTGGCAAGGAAGGAGGAAAACATCCTGAGGGAATTTCAGAAGAAAAAGGAAGAGGAACTCCAGAGCTACAAAATTGAATTCTTCACCAATGTGGCCCATGAATTCCGCACCCCGCTCACGCTGATATCTTCGCATATCCATACCCTGCTTGAAAATACCCGGAATACGGCCGAAAACCCGCGGCTGCTGAAGGTATTCAACAACAGCATCAAGCTGCAGAAACTCGTGCTCGAGATCATGCAGTTCAGAAAACTCGAGAAAGGGAAGGAGCCGCTCCACATCCGGCTCACGAACCCTGTTGATCTGGTGACGGATGTAATTTCCGATCTGGAACTGTTTGCAGAACAGCGCGATATCCGCTGCGTGGTGACGGCAACGGATCCTGCGGTCACTTTCCTTACCGATGCCGACAAATTCCAGCGGATCATCACCAACCTGATCTCGAATGCCATCAAGTACAACCGCGAGGGAGGAACCGTTAATGCCATCCTCCGGCTCGAAAACGGTGCCCTCACCGTTGAGGTTGAAGATACAGGTGTCGGCATCCGGCCAGGCGAGGCAGAAACACTCTTCGAACCCTTCGGGATCGCTTCGGCACACAACAAGGGCGCCTCGCCCGGGTACCGGTCAACAGGCCTCGGTCTGGCCGTCACCAAAGGCCTCGTCGAACTCCTGAAAGGCACCATCCGTTTTGAAAACCGGCCGGAAGAAGGCACCCGGTTTACCTGCGTATTTCCCGACGTGCACGAACTGAGCCCCCCTGAATTGCAGGATGAGCCCGTCAGGGAATTTGCCGAACCCCGTTTCATGGATGAATCGGGGCTGGAGATCCCTTTTGAAAACCGCCGGGCCTCCGCTACTAAACCACTGATCCTCCTGATTGATGACGATCCCGAAATCCTTGTCCTGCTCAAGGAGTTCCTCGAGGCGGATTATAACATCATCTTTGCCGGAAACGGCAGGGAGGCTTACCATAAAGTGATAACCGACCGTCCCGACCTGATTGTTTCCGACGTGGTGATGCCGGAAATGGATGGAATCGAATTGTGCAGGCGCATCCGCGACAACTTCGACACCAGCCACCTGCCCGTCATCCTCCTCGCCGCCCGGGCCGAGATCGAGGACCGCATTGCCGGTCTGAAGGCCGGGGCCGACTCCTATATCCCCAAGCCATTTAACCCCGAACACCTGAAGGTCAGGATACGGAAACTCCTCCAGCTCCGCGCATCTATCCTCAACCAGTTCGCCAAACCCGAGGGGAACCATGCTTTGGCCCAGTCCATTCCCGACCCGTTCTTCCAGAAGCTGCTCAGCTTCATCGATGAAAACCTCGACGACGAACACCTCTCCTCCGACAAGCTGTGCGACAAACTGGCCATCAGCAAATCGGCGCTGTATAACAAAACAAGGTCGGTGCTCGGAACCACGCCGCACAGCCTGATCTTCAAGCGGCGCCTCAACAAGGCGGCCATCCTCCTCAAATCCTCATCGATGACCGTCAGCGAGATCATCGATCAAACCGGCTTTGCCAGCCGCACCCACTTCTACGACCTGTTCAACCGGTCGTACGGCTGCTCCCCCTCCGACTACCGGAAAAAACCGGCCGACTACGCCTGAAACGGGGTCAGTTTGCACCCTGTCGGACAAGATCAGGAATAGGGCGGACGGAACGAACCCCATATCCACGGTAAGTTTGTTTCTGATAGACAAACACCTATGGATATTGCTTCGCGTTTTTCCGAAAATCCCCTGATCAGGCCGTCCCAACTGAAACCCGGAATCGAAGGGATGGAAATCGTATGCCTCCTCAACCCGGGGGTCTTTCTGTTCGAGGGAAAAATATGGCTCCTCCTGCGCGTCGCCGAACGGCCAAAGCAGATTGAGGGCATGATCAGCTTCCCGGTTTACAACAAGAACGGAGAGATCGAAATCCTGAGTTTCGGCAAAGACGATCCCGACCTCGATGCCTCCGATCCGCGCATCATCAATTACAAAAAGAAGGATTACCTCACCACCCTCTCCTACCTGCGGCTGGTGTGCAGCGACGATGGTGTTCACTTTCATGAACCGGCAGGGTATCCGCCCATTTTCGGCAAGGGCAGGCTGGAAACCTTCGGCATCGAGGATTGCCGCGTGGCAACCATGGATGACGGCTTTTGCCTGTCTTTTACCGAAGTCTCAGAATTCGGGGTGGGAGTAGGACTGATCCGCACCACCAACTGGAAGCAATTCAACCGTGAAGGGATGATCTTCCCGCCACACAATAAGGACTGTGCCATTTTCGATGAAAAGATCAACGGCAAGTACTATGCGCTGCACCGCCCCAGCAGTCCCGAGCTGGGCGGCAATTACATCTGGGTGGCTGAATCGCCCGACCTGATCCACTGGGGCCGTCATGCCTGCATCGCCACCTCGCGCCCCGGCATGTGGGACTCTGCACGCGTTGGCGCCGGCGGTGCACCCATCCGCACCGAAAAGGGATGGCTCGAAATTTACCACGGCGCCAATGCCGATCACCGCTACTGCCTGGGGGCCATGCTGCTCGACA
This sequence comes from uncultured Porphyromonadaceae bacterium, assembly GCA_964457845.1. Classification (GTDB taxonomy): domain Bacteria; phylum Bacteroidota; class Bacteroidia; order Bacteroidales; family UBA12481; genus UBA12481. Next base: position 15,024 of record CAYWHP010000043.1, read on the forward strand.
TCAACGACCCGGCAAAGGTCCTCGCCAGAAGTGCCGAACCGATCATGGAGCCCATGCAACCCTATGAACAGACCGGCTTCTTCGGCAACGTGGTGTTCACCAACGGCCACTATGTAAAAGGGGATACCATTTTCATGTATTACGGCGCCAGCGACGAGGTGATCTGCGGCGCTACACTCTCCATCTCTGAAATTCTTTCCACACTGATTTAAACGGATACGCCAGCAATGCCCAACAAACTCACCACCGAGTACCGGTTTTTTCTTTCGATGCCGCACAACATGCGGGTACTGCTGATTACCAACATGTTATACGCATTGGTACTTCCGGTGGTCGAGATATTCATGGCCGCATACATCATGCGGTACTTCGCCGATACCAGCTACGTAGCCATCTTCCAGGTGGCGATGTATACCGGGATCATCATCACATCGCTCACCAACGGGTTCCTGCTCAAACGGTTCAGCGTGGCGCACCTCTACAGCTTCGGCATCCTCCTGAGCGGCCTTTCGATGGCCGGCATGATGTTCATGAAAGACATTCACCTCACCGGGCTGATCGTTTCAGGAACCCTCATCGGCGCGGCGTCGGGCTTCTTCTGGACCAACAGGTACCTGATGGCCCTCAACTCCACCGACGACAAAAACCGCAACTACTTCTTCGGCCTCGAATCGTTCTTCTTTACCGTATCCAACATCGGGATACCGCTTGCCATCGGCGCCCTGCTCGTCACCATCGACGGCACGCACCTGTTCGGCATCGACTTCAGCATCTATTCCGGTTACCGCATCGTAACCCTCATCGTTTTCGCCATTACCATTCTCGCCTGCTTTTCACTGGCGCGCGGCAATTTTTCCAACCCGGTGCAGAAGGACTTCCTCTACTTCCGCTTCGACAGGCTCTGGAACAAGCAGATCCTCCTCGCCGCCCTGAAGGGCCTGGTGCAGGGGTTTCTTGTTACGGCGCCTGCCATGCTCATCATGAAATATGTGGGCAAAGAGGGCTCCCTGAGCCTCATCCAGGCCATCAGCGGCGGGCTTACCGCCATACTGATCTACCTGCTGGGCCGTTTTGCCAAACCGAAACACCGCATCCTGATCTTCGCCACGGGCATCTTCCTGTTCCTGATCGGAACCATCGTCAACGGCATCGAATTGTCGGTTGTTGGTGTCATGGTGTTTGTGCTGTGCAAGGTGTTTTTCCAGCCCCTTCACGACCTGGCATACTATCCCATCATGATGAAGGTGATCGATGTGGTTTCGAAACGCGAAAACCGCAACCCGTACGCTTACATCCTCAACCATGAATTCGGTCTTTATGCCGGCAGGGTTACCGGACTGGGCCTCTTCATCTTCCTGGCCCTCATTGTTTCCGAAACCTTCGCGCTCCGCTGGTCGCTTATCATTGTCGCCCTCCTGCAGGTGCTCTCGATTCCTTTGGCCCGTAACATCACGAAACACTCTTATCCCGACCAGCCATGACCATCCGGTACCTCCTTCCCTCACTGACCCTTTTCTTGTTTTGCCTCTCCTGCAGTCCGCAGCAGGGCGAACCGGTGGCGCAGGTTTCGTTGCCGCGCATCGATCAGATGCCCGCACTGCCGCAGCCGCTGAAGATCATCGACTGGAAGAAAAAGGCCCTCCTGTTCGACAGCATGGTATACGATTTCCATACGCAGGCCCCCTGCGGGCCGCTCATCTGGCTCGACAGCAGCCGTCGTAACATCGATCAGGTGACTTACGGCCTCTACACCGTGATCGGCGACGTGCGGCAGGGGCCAACCCATAACAACGGCGAATTTCACGAGGCGCTCACCTCCCTCAACTCCCTTGTGAGCGCAGGCCTGCTGGGCATCGACAAAACCAGTCAGCACGGGTACAACTTCGTGCGCATGGCACAGAACTATTTCAACAGTGACACGAAATGGGATATCGTGATGAACAACACCAACCCGGCGGTGGCCATGGCCGGGGGCGGCTACGGCCGCGACTGGTGGTACGATGTATACCCCAATGTGCTCTATTATGGTGTGGCAGCGCTTTTCCCCGATGTGGAGAATACCGAACGGATACAGCGGCGGGTGGCCGAACAATTCTTCAAAGCCGACTCTGTGCTGAACGGCAATTACGATTACTCGTACTTCGACTACAGGCAGATGCAGGGCATGCGGAGCCAGATCCCGTACCAGCAGGATGCCGCAGGGGGCCATGCCTACGTGCTGCTCTCGGCCTACCGCCTTTTCGGCGACGAACGCTACCTCAGGGGTGCCAAAAGCGCCACCGAAGCCCTGCTGAGCCAGAAGGAGAGCCGCTTTTACGAGATCCTCCTTCCCTTCGGCGCCTATACCGCCGCCCGACTCAATGCGGAATACGGAACGACATACGATGTCGCCCGCCTGCTTAACCAGACCTTCGACGGCTGCCAGGACCGTGACGGCCGCTACGGCTGGGGCGTAATTGCCGAAAAATGGGGTGACTACGATGTTTCCGGGCTGCAGGGCAGCATCACCGACGGAGGCGGTTACGCCTTCTTCATGAATTCGGTGGCCATGGCCTGGCCGCTGGTGCCCATGGTGAAATACGAGCCCCGCTATGCCCTCGCCATCGGCAAATACATGCTCAACGCGGTAAACGCCTCGCGCCTCTTTTACCCCGACCAGTCCGACGACAGTCACCAATGGCTGCCCGCCCTGAAGAATATCACCAAAGGCATCATCGGATACGAGGGCGTCCGCAAAACCGATGACCTCAACAACCCCGCCCTCATCGGGATGTCGCCCGTAGCCATAGGCGACGGTCCGAAATGGGTTACCGGCCAGCCGCCCGAATCGATGTTCAGCCTCTACAGCACCTCCATCGCCGGCGTGTTCGGCGCCATCGCCGGCACCACCGATGTGGAGGGAATCCTTTCGCTGAACTGCAATGCCACTGATTTTTATGCTGATAATCCTTTCCCGGTATACCTGTATTACAATCCTTATAACGAAGTACGCACGGTCACGTATGTCTCGGACTGCAGCGTCGACCTCTTCGACATCGTTTCGAAAACCTACCTCGCCAAAGAGAGCCGCGGCAATGTAAAAATCCGTCTGCCCGCCTCGGAGGCCGCACTTGTGGTGGTGCTGCCCGCAGGCATCCGGCTGAAAACCGAGGGCACCCGAATCCGGGCCGGACATACCGTAATAGCCTATCAATAACCCGAAAAGACCAACAACATGAAAAGATATTTCGCCCTGGTCGTGGTACTTATGGCTGCCGCATCACTCATCGCCCAGCGCACTGTTGAGGGGACCGTTAAGGATGCCCGCACCGGGGAAACACTGGTTGGCGTAACCGTCTTCATTAAAGGGACCCAGGCGGGAACCATCACCGACAGCTTCGGCAACTACCGGCTCGAATCGGCCGAACTCACCAATCAATCGGTGATCCAATGGTCGTATGTGGGTTACCTGCCGGTGGAGGAGATCCCGGGAACACGCACACGCATTGATATCAACCTTGTTACCAATCAGATAGCAATTGAAGAGCTGGTGGTTATCGGCTACGGCACCATTAAAAAGCGCAGCGTGCTCGGCGCCGTAACCAGTGTCAGCAGCCGGGAACTCACCAAGGTGCCGGTGCCCGATGTGGCGCAGGCCCTTCAGGGACGGGCTGCCGGCGTGCAGGTGACCCAGAATACCGGTGCGCCGGGTGAGGGGGTTGCTGTGCGGATCAGGGGTGCGGGCTCGATCAACTCGGGCAATGAGCCGCTCTATATTGTCGATGGCATGCCCACCGCGGATGCCCTGCGCATTCTCTCGCCCGGCGACATCGAAAATATCTCGGTGCTCAAGGATGCCTCCGCAGCAGCCATCTACGGATCGCGCGCCAACAACGGCGTGGTGCTGATCACCACGAAAAAAGGAAACAAGGGGGCCACACGGGTCACCTACCACGGTCAGACCGGCTTCCAGAAAGCCACCCGACTAACCGACATGGTGAATACCGCCGACTATGTCACCCTCTACAACGAGGCCGCTACGAACGACAACGCGCTGCTGCCGGAAGGACTGCGCCGCAGCCTGATCACGGCCGAAGATGCTGCCGGCTTCGATGATGTGGATTACGTTAAGGAATTGCTCAGGACGGCTCCGGTAAATTCGCACGAGCTCACCTTCTCGGGGGGCAATGAATCAACAAATTATCTTTTGTCAACCTCCCTCTTCAACCAGCAGGGGATCATAAAGGGAACGGGATATTCCCGCGGAACGGTGCGGCTTTCGGTGAATACCGAGGTAAACAAATGGCTCACCGCGGGCATGAGCATGCTGGCCGGGCTATCGGACAATGACATGATCGGCAGTTCGGGCGACGGCTACGGCGGCAACGGCGGCAGTGTGGTGCGCTATGCCTTTTTCCGCAACCCCGGCATTCCTGTGCGGTTTGCCGACGGAACTTTTGTAGACCGGCCATCCGAATTTTTCGGCAATCAAATGTTCGACTCCTTCCTCGGCGACGGGTACAACCCGATCGGGATGACCGCCAACAACGACAATAACCGCAGCGACGACAGCTACCTGGGGAAGGCATACTTCACCGCGAAAATCAGCAGCAAGCTGAAATTCACCACCAACCTCGGGATCGACTACCGGAACACGATCATGCGCAAGTTCAGTCCCACATGGGGAACACTCAGCCGCATCAATGCGAAGAACGGCCTCAGCATCGGCAACGAACGCATCTCCAACGTCACCATGAACAACCTGCTGAACTACGAAACCATGTTCGGCAAATCACATACCTTTTCCGCTATGGCAGGGTTCGAGGCCATCCGGAATGGCGGCAAAGCCCTATATGCCAGCGATATGGATTTTCCGGTTGAACAGGCCAACCTCCTCTATATCGGGAACGGCCTTGGCATCAAGATCTCCAGCCAGAGCGAATTTGCCTCCAGTCTGGCCTCCTTTTTCGGCAGGGCCAACTACGATTACAAAGGGAAATACTACGTTTCGGGCACGCTGCGCCGCGACGGATCATCGCGTTTTACCGGAAATAACAAATGGGGAACCTTCTATTCCCTGTCGGCCGGATGGGTCATCAAACAGGAGAAATTCCTGCAGGACATCGACTGGCTGAGCAACCTGAAACTTCGTGCAGGCTACGGCGCCATCGGGAATCAGGACATCGGGCTTTACGCCGCCAGTGACCGGATTTCGCCCTATTTCAACTATCCGTTCGGCGGTATCAGCAGCGGCGGCTATGCGCAGACAGCGCTCGGGAACTCCAACCTGAAATGGGAAACCAGCTACCAGTACAATGCCGGCATCGATGCCGAACTGTGGAAGGGGGCCATCTCCTTTTCGCTCGACTATTTCTACAAGGTTACGGAAAACATGCTTGTAAAGGCGCCCAATCCGCCTTCAACAGGGTATGCCGAAGCCGCCTGGATCAACAGCGGATCGGTGCTGAATACGGGGGTTGAGCTGGAGGCCCTTTACCGCCATAACAAGGGCGACTGGGGGTATGCCATCGGCGGGAACCTCACCTTTCTGCACAATGAGGTGCTCAAGCTCGATGCGCCGCTCTTCGGCGGCCGGGTGGATTCGGGGATCTACGCCACCCGCACCGAGGTAGGCCAGCCCATCGGCTCCTTCTACCTCCTCGAGATGGCCGGGATCTTTCAGAACCAGACCGACATCCTGCTGTCGGCTTTCCAGGGGAACGACATCCAGCCCGGCGATGTGAAGTTCGTGGACCAGAACCTCGACGGGCGCATCGACAATGACGACAGGGTGCACCTGGGCAGCTCCATACCAAAACTGCTTGCCGGCATCAACATGAATGTCAACTATAAAAACTTCGATCTGAGCGTGTTCTTCCAGGGCGCTTACGGCAACAAGATCTATGTTCAGATCAACCAGGACATTGAAGGATTCTACAGGGGCTTTACCGTAACCCAGCGCTATTTCGACGAGCGCTGGACCGGCGAAGGCACTTCCGATACCCAGCCCAGGGCCTCCTGGACATCCAAATCGAACAATGCCCGGCCATCATCGAGGTTTCTCGAAGACGGCTCCTACCTGCGGCTGAAAAACATGCAGATTGGATACACTCTTCCTTCGGAGAAACTGAAAACCAAAGGGTTATCCCAGATAAGGCTCTATCTCTCCGGGACCAACCTGTTTACCCTCACCCGCTATCCGGGGCTCGATCCGGAGATGACGGTGAGCAACAACTCCCAATCCGAAGGCGACCGGGCCGGCGGCATCGACTGGGGCACCTATCCCTCGGCCACCACCCTCATGTTTGGAATCGACATCACCTTTTAATTCCAAAAGGCAATGAAAAAGCAATTGAAGAACATAACGGGCATCCTCCTGCTGGGAGCAACCCTCACCCTGCTGAACGGCTGCACCGATTTCCTTACCGAAGACCTGAAAGGGAACTTCTCGTCGGCCACCTTCTACCAGAACGACAAGCAGGCGCTTCAGGCGCTCACCGGTGCCTACCATGCCATCACCTTCTCCAACCCCGACAACTCCCTGTGGGTGTTCGGGGATGTGGCTTCGGATGATGCCGTAAAGGGGGGAAACCCGGGCGACCAGTCGGAAATAACCTACATCGACAAATACACCACCGATGCCAACAACGGTTTCGTAAGCAATTTCTGGCGCTTCACCTATGAGGGGATCGCCCGGGCCAACAATGTCATCGCCAATGTACCGGCGGTGGTGATGGATGAGGCCGTTAAAGCCAGGATCATCGGGGAGGCGAAATTCCTCCGTGCCTACGGCTATTTCAACCTGGTGAACGTCTTCGGCAAGGTGCCGCTGAAGCTCCTTCCGCAGCTGACCTCCGAAACCATACATGTTCCGCTCAGTGAGGTAGCCGACATCTGGGCACAGATCGAAAAGGACCTTACCGAAGCCGCACCCGTGCTGCCGGTCACCTATTCATCGGCCGACAATGGTCGTATCACCCGCGGCGCTGCCCTGGCCATGCTGGGAAAAACGGCACTTTATCAGGGGAAATGGGCCGCAGCAATCGCCGGCTTCGTGCAGGTGGATGCACTCGGCATTTACCGGTTGTTGCCCGTTTACGCGGACCTGTTCCGGCTTAAAAACGAAAACGGCAGCGAGTCGCTCTTCGAAATCCAGCACCTCAGCAACCAGAACCCGCAAACCGGCAGCACGCTTAATCAGTGGTTCGCTCCCTCGCCCGAGGGGGGGTACTATTTCAATGCCCCCACCCAGGGTTTGGTTGACGCCTTCGAAAAGAGCGCCGGCGGTGAAACCGATCCCCGCCTCGACGCATCGGTTGGCCGCGACGGGCAGCCCTGGCTCAATGGCGACCTCTTCAATGCCGGCTGGTCGCCCACGGGTTACCTCACAAAAAAGCACCAGCAGCCCCTTTCGGAGGTCTCCTCCTCGCTCAAGGGCGACGGCAGCCTTAATTACACCTACCTGCGCTACGCCGACGTCCTGCTTATGAAGGCCGAAGCATACAATGAAACCGGCCGGGCCGACTCCGCCCTGGCCAACCTCAACCGCGTGCGGCAGCGTGCCCGGGCCAGCTTTGCGGGAACCCCGCCGGCCGACCTGCTCGCCGATATCCTGACAACCGACCAGGCCCTGCTGAGAACCGCCATCCGGCATGAACGGCGGGTTGAACTTGCGCAAGAGTTCCACCGCTACTTCGATCTGATGCGCTGGGGCAAAAGCGAGGCAGAAAGCGCACTCGGCGTATTGTTCAATTACGATACCAACCGCTGGTTCCCGATACCCCAGGCCGAAATCGATGCCAATCAGGGCATTAAATAAAACGACACAAAAGATTTCACAAATAAATTTCCATTTACTTAAACATTATGAACATGAAAAGTTTGATTAAAATGCGCACCCTCGTGCTGCTGCTGATTGTAGGATCAGCCCTGACCCTCGGATCCTGTAAAAAAGATCCCGTTGTTGTTGACGGCGACCATACCGCCCTCACCGCCCTGATTGTAAAAGCCGATGCACTTTCGGCTGCTGCAACCGCTGCCGATTATCCGCAAGCCGCCATCGATGCCTTCAAGGCAACATTGGCCACTGTGAAAACATCGAATGCCACCGAAATTACCGATGTTCAGATCACCGCACTCACCGTGCAGCTCACCGAAGCCATGAAGACACTCGACTCCAAGGCTTACGGGTTCATCGATGAGGCCCTCTACCTGAATGCCGGCTGGCATTTTGATGAAGGAACCGGATCCACTGCAACAGCCTTTTCAACGGTTAAGCATGTGGCCACCTTCTTCAAGGGGAATGCCGTGATCATGGGCGCCGATGCCGCCATGCCCACATGGGGTGCCGGCATTAAAGGCGGGAAAGCCGTCTATCTTACCGGGGGAGGCCATCTTGAAGTTCCCTATACCACTGCCTTCCTTCCGGCTAACATCTCCATCTCCGTATGGGTGAAGCCTGATGTGCTCAGGGCCGACAACTACATCGTTTCGCAGAACTACTGGAACGGTTACAAACTGCAGACCCAGGACGGCGGCAAGCCTTTCTTTACCTACAAGAAAGTCGACGGCGGCATCGTTGATGCCGACAATGAAACCGACAACTGCATCAAGATCAACGTATGGAACCACATCGTTGCCAGCGTGAACGCCACCACCAAGGAACTGAAGTTCTATGTGAACGGCACACTCACCAAAACATGGACGGAATCCAATAAAGGGATCGGTCCGCTCCTGCAGACCCTTACCCCCACCGCACAACCGTTCATCATCGGCGGCGTAGCCACGGATGCCGAACTGGCAGCCAGTTTCATGGAATGGACCACTTCAGCCAATCTCGGTTACTTTAAAGGTGCCATCGATGAACTGAAGATTTACAACATCCCCCTGACCGACGGTCAGGTTTCGAAACTCTACAACGACGAAAAGTAATAGTTGGTAGTTTGGTTAAATAGTTAAGTTTGTTATAAGGAGAGGCTCAATCTTCCCGGTAATTCATTATCAGGCAATTGAGCCTTCTCTTTTATTTTTTTACGCCATGGCCCGCTCTTCGGTACTGTTACTCACCCTCCTCATTCCCCTCGGGCTGTTCGCCCAGCAGGGGCAGCTGGATATTGCCAGGATCAGCCTGATGCCCGCATCCCCGGCACCGCTGCTGATCCGCGACTGGAAAAAGGTGGCCCGTGATTACGACCGGTTCGTATTCGACCTCGGTAAAACGGGGCAATACCTGCCCCTCTCGAAACTCAGTGACAAGGGCCGGTTCAACTACCCCGAAAACACGGCCCTTTACCTTGACTCCTATGTGGGTGCCGACAGCCACCTCAATCAGGCGGAGGCGGTCAACCTTTTGCCGGCCATTGTAGGGGCCTCGCTTGCCGGCATCGACAAAAGCGATCAGGATGGGATTAACTGGGTGGCAAAAACGATTGATTTCTTTAACCTGAAAAACAGGCAGAACGTTTACCTCAATGGCTACTTCGCCGCTTCGGGCAGCGACTGGTGGTACGACCTGATGCCGAATCTCTTCTTTTACCAGCTCCGTGCGCTCTATCCCGGCAAGGTGCCAGAGTTTGAAAGCCAGTTCGTTGCCGTTGCCGACCGCTGGCTCGGCTGCGTCGCCGCCCTGGGCGGAGGCGCCACCCCATGGAAGCTGCCAAACATGAACTTCAGAGCCTTCAACCTGATTACAGGTATCCCGCTCAACGAGAGCGTTCCGGAGCCCGAATCGGCCGGGAGCATCGCCTGGCTGCTCTATAACGCCTACCTCGAAACGGGCGAAAAGAAATACCTCACCGGCTCGCGGCTGGCAATGGATTTTCTGGCCGGGTTGAAAACAAACCCTTCGTATGAGCTCCAGCTGCCATATGGAACGCTTGCCGCCGCCCGGATGAACGCCGTGGAAGGCACCGC
>CAYWHP010000043.1:25014-32402 GCA_964457845.1 uncultured Porphyromonadaceae bacterium
AAATACCTGCCGGCGAGGTGAGGCTTATCAGGCTATATAACAGCACACTGATACCGGAGGCACGCAACGGCAGGCTGTACGCAGGCGGTGACATCCTCGACCACCACTACCGTTACGACTATACGGCGGTGCTGCGGATCAAGTCGCTGGCCGTGCTGCGGGATACGATCGGCAAAAGCTCGGCCCTCACGGCCTGGTGTGAGCCGGAAAACATCCCTTCCGGTGAGCCGGTGACCTTCGAATGGCTGCTCGATGGTATGCAGGTGGAAGGTCAGGGAATGGCTGCGGCGCTGCTGATGGCGCCGGGAATGCCGGGCCTGGCGGTGCTGAAATGCCGCATCCGTGCTGGCGGTCAGGTTGCCGAAGACTCCTTGCGGCTGGTGGTGGTTGACCGGATTGCCGTTCCGCCGGTGGTGACCGGCATCCAATCCTCTGCAAAATATACTGCAACAAGCGGCAGCACCCTCTTTACGGCGCTGGTGGAGCCTGTTGCAGGCGACACGCCGGTGTATGTGTGGACCGCCTCCTCCGGCACGCTGGGCCAACCGGCGGGTAACACCGTTTTCTGGCAGGCCCCGGCTGTTCCGGGTGTGGCAAAGATCTCGGTCACGGTAACCAACCGGGATAAACTGTCTGCTTCGGCAACGGCGGAGGCGCTGGTTAAGGACACCACCCTGCCCTTCCGGGAGCCGATCATCTGGTACCCGTTCGATGCCGGCGACCGCAACGAGGCGGCCGACCGGTTCCATGCCACATCATCCGGGGTAATGCGCACCGATGACGCCCGCGGACTGCCGTCGCTGGCATACCGGTTTACCACGGGACAAAACATCATTTACACGGAGAACGGCCCCGAACTGAACTTCACCGGCGCCGTGAGCCTCAGCTGCTGGGTGAAGGTGGAGGAGCTCGGCTCCGAGAGGTTCATCCTCTCCCACGGATCGTGGCAGCAGCGCTACAAACTCTCGCTCACCCCGGAAGGCCGCCTGCGGTGGACCGTCAAAACCGATGCAGGCATATGCGACCTGGATGGCCCGGTGATCGAACTGAACCGCTATTACCACGCCACCGTCATCTATACGGGGTATTCGATGGAATTGTATGTCAACGGCACCCTTGAGGCCTTAAAATCCTTTTCCGGAGCCATCCTCCCCTCAACCAAACCCTTCACGATCGGCAGGATGGACGAAGTGGAAACCCTGTATGCCTTTCGCGGCGCCATCGATGAGGTACGTGTATGGGACGGGGAGATCCCGCCCGGACAGATCAGGGGGCTGAAAGATCTTTGGTACGCGCCGCCGGCCGACAGCACCGGCGACCCGGTGGTGCGGTTCTGGCCCAACCCGGCGTCGGATATCGTTCATCTGGAATTCAGGAACCCGGCAAGTTCCATGAAACTGGCGATCTTCACCTCCGACGGCCGGGAAGCCGGCGGGTACACGATCCTTCGTAGTCCAGCCGGAATCAGCATCACCATCCCTGCCTCCCTTACGGGGCTCTGCCTGCTGCGCATCAACTTCGCCGACGGGCGGGTGGCTGTGCGAAAAGTGGTGATCCGCCGCTGACCGATTTCGGGTGGCAACTTTCGGATCAGGAATTGGGGAAACGAACAAACCGTTCCCGGCAACAAGTCAAAAATTGCACGAAACTTGTAGTGAGCGGTCATGAAAACCATGAAAACCCTATGTCTGCTGGCCATCTGCCTCATGGCCGGCAACAGCCTGTCGGCCCAGTGGACCCGGATTGAACCTTTCACAGGCAATACCCTCCTCGATGTCGCATTCAGCGGCAGCCTCACCGGGGTGGCCGTAGGTGAAAACGGTTCCGTTTACAGGACCGCGGATGGTGGTGATATATGGGAGCTTATCAGTCCTGAAAAAGACATCACCTTCACATCGGTTGCAGTAACCTCGGAAACAAGTTATTACGTATCAGGATTCAAAACCTTCGACGATGGCAGCGGCATCACCAAACTATTTGCCACCACCGACGGCGGGCTCAGCTGGGAAGTCATCAACAGCTACGACGTGGTGGGCGAGCCGTGCCAGGTGCGGTGCGAAAACGGCAACATCTGGTTCCTCGCGGCCTGGAAGGGGCTGCAGAAGAGCACCGACAGCGGCCTGACCTGGCAGATGGTGTTCAGGGGAGGCGGAAATACGGTGCTCACCGACCTGGAAACCGACCCGGCAAATCCGGCCAGCGTGTTCGTATTCGGCACCATCGGGGGGTTCGCAACCTACAGCACGCAGTTCCGCCACTCGGCGGGCAACGCCAAATGGGAGACTCCCGATCCGTTCGATTTCGACAATACTTCGGCCTACACCGCTTTTACTGTCATAAATGATACCGTACTGATCTTCAGGAACTTCTACGACCGCTTCATGCCCGACGATACCAGCAACGTGCTGTCGATTCTGTATGACATTACGCGCGACGACATCCTGCCGGGGGGCGCCACGGGCGATACCTGCTGGCATTTCAAGGTGAAAACGGTGAACAGCGATATCCCGCATTACGTGAACGACTGCCATTTCTTTTCCCTCGGCGGCCTTGGCTACACCGTGGAAAACGCCGGCGGCATCAACCGTACCCTCAACGGCGGGACCGACTGGATCAACGAATACCGTGGCATCGAACCGCTCAATGCCCTCTTCATGGTCTCCGACTCGGTGGGTTTTGCCGTCGGCGGAAAAGGGACCATCCTTAAGCGGGGCACCGGTTCATCCGGTATCGAGAATAATACCGACAAGGGCCTTACTGTTAAAGTCTTCCCCTCTCCCGCCGATAACGAAATCGTCATCGAAACAGGCCTTTCGGCAAAACCGGCAACCGTTGTCATAACGGATGGTTCCGGCCGTATGGTGGCAACCTTTCTGATGACCGGCAGCACATCCAGGGTCGATGTAAGTACCTGGTCAAATGGCATTTACTTTGTAACGGTAAACCAGTCGGGTAAAACAGCCGTTAAAAGGGTGGTCAGAGAGAGCCCCCTTTAACGCAGTTTCCTGTATGAAATAATCGCCGCACCGGGCCGGTCGGTTATCTCCAGGGGCAAACCCTTTTCCATGAGATCCTTTCCTTGCATCACGGTATGCCCCTCCCTGTCGGGGTTGGTTATCTCATAACCGGCGCCCGGGCTCAGGTTGCAGAGCCGCAGGGTTACGGCAGCCTCGCTGCAGCTGTCCCGGCGAAAGGCCTGGATAATACCGTCACCCTCCGCCGGCCGGTCGAACTGCCAGGCGATCCATTTGTCGGGCCGCAGGCTGTATGGGGTGAGCGGATAATAGTCGCCCGACATGCAGCCGGCCACCGTCTGCCATTGTTCCGTCAGGCGCCGGTATTCGTCCCAGTTGATACCGGGTTTCCGCACATCCAGACAAATGCCGAAGCTGGGGCTCATGTGGCTTTTCACATAATAGTCCATGTGTCCCTCATTCTGATACACACCCTGGCCATAAAACGGCAGCCAGCTCGAGAGGCCGTAGGTATGGCCCTGATTTCCGATGGCCAGCGAAAGGTTCCCGTCGAAAGCCTGGTAATCGCTCCGCAACAGCGGCACGGCACGGCGCATGGTTTCCAGGTCGTTCCGTCGCCCGCCCGAAGCACAGGCATCGATCAGCATGCCCGGGTGTCGCCTCCTCAACTCGTCCCAGTAGGCCAGGTAACCCTGCACATACAGGTTTTCGGTGATTCCCTGCCGGTCGGCCGGATCATTTGCCCGCCAGTAATTCAGCGGATCGATATTATAATCCTGCCGGTACAGGTCGATGCCCTGCTCCGTGATGAGTGAATCGACATGGCCGGTGACCCAGGCGAGGGCATCGGGATTGCCCATGTTCAGCAGTGTCCCCCCGAGCAGCCATTCCGGATGATTAACGGCCAGCCAGCTGGCTTGATCCCCAACCCGTTCAGGCTCCATCCAAAGGATCAGCTTCATATCTTTGCTGTGGGCGTAATCGCTGACAGCCTTTATACCGTCCGGGAAACGAGTTGCATCAACCTCCCAGGTGCCGGTGTTCCACCATTGGCCTTTGCACGGGTACCAGCCTGCATCCATCCACCAGTAATCGACTTTGATATTCTGTTTTACCAGGGTGTCGATGAACTGCCTTTCGCTGGCTTCGCTCACGTTCAGGCCCGGATAAAAGGCACCGCTGCAAAAGATGTACATCGGCACCGGCGGCTTGTTGTCGGCCGTCCGGGGCAGGTTATGTTCGGTCATCCAGCGGCGCCACAGGTTTTGAGAACGCACCACATCGGTTCCCTTCCAGAAATGGAGCGCGATCAGCGGGGAACGGATCACCTCGCCCGGTTTCAGGCTGAGGTTCGTGACTTCCTGTCCCGCCGTTACATGCACCCCACTGACTCCGTGACGGGTGAATGAAGCGGCCCACTGTCCGGGCCACCCCACGGCCAGCATAACCCCGCCCCCGGGCATCTGCAGGTTAAAATACGGCCAGCCGCCGGGCCCGTTGGTTGCCCGACCCCCGACGGGCGCAAAGTATACCGCTGAATCCTGTTCGAGGGGCTTCTGCCAGGGCTCGTAGCTTTCTGCAACGCACCAGTCGCCCTTGTTGCCGTGCAAAACGAAACCACCTGCCGATGCACTTTCAAACTGATCGTCAATCCCTTGTATATTCCTGATTACAGGCGTATTGCCCGCACCGTTGTTTTTAAAGCGGACCGTCCATTCCACTACTGGATAATCCCGATACGCCTTCGCGGTGCAACGAACCTCCAGTCCTGTTTCCGGATCCGTCCAGATACTGGCAATTTCGGTAACCGAACCACCGGCCTTCCGGATCCAGGTTCGTTTCGGCCAACTCTGCAGCAGATCAGCTGAGGCCTTTCCGCCATACTGAAACGAGAAGGGCGGCCGCTGGCCGGTGCCGGTGAGGTGCTCCGTCACCCATGTTGATTTCATCGCCAATTCCGCGGAGCCGGAGGCTACATCCGGCCCCCTTCCGCATGATGCTGCCATAACCCCGATGGCCACAACGAAAAGGAGGAAAAGCCTCCCTGGATCACCTGATGACTTTTTCATATTCTATGAGTATTGAACCGGGTTTTTCATTGATTTCCGCTGTTGATCCCGCCAGTTCCGCGCCAGACATCACCACCGGCGGCACTGGATCATAGCCGGGGTATCGGGTGACCTTATAGCTTGCCCTGGGGTCAATCTCCCGCAGTGCCGACAGTGGGAAAGCAGCCTGTTCCGACTGCGGGCGGCGCAAGGCCAGGATCATTCCTGCACTTTCTCCCGTCAGGTGGTATTGGATCACGCACCATCCCGCGGGATCCAGCGTGACAGCTGTAAGCGGGTAGTAATTGCCGGAATAATACTTCCTGATGCGCTTACCCTCTGAAATGGCCTGTTTAAGCAATTCGCGCGGATAATCGGTGGGTCGCACATCCTCACAAAAGGAGATCCCGCCGTTGAACCCACTCCGGAAGAGGTAGGGGGTTGACCCCATCTGGCCGGCTACGCTGTAAGGGAGATACCGGCTGAGGCCTGCCGTCATTACCTGATTCTGCATGGCAGCCTGATTGAAGTTTTTATCGAAGAGAGGGCCGATGATGGCATCGGTGCGCCAGAGCGGAATGGAGCGGGAACAGGTCTCCAGATCGATCCGGCAACCGCCTGAAGCACAGTTGTCGATGGCCAGGCCGGGGAACTCATTAAGCAAATTGTCCCATAACCGATAATGCCCTTCCACACAGCGTATTTCAGCCATGCCAACCCTGTCGGGATGGTCCCGGTCGAGCTGTGCCCAGATTTTCTCGTAATTGACCCCGTTGTTGTCGACCCGCATCCAGCTGAGTCCGTA
Organism: uncultured Porphyromonadaceae bacterium; assembly: GCA_964457845.1. Classification (GTDB taxonomy): domain Bacteria; phylum Bacteroidota; class Bacteroidia; order Bacteroidales; family UBA12481; genus UBA12481. Next base: position 30,843 of record CAYWHP010000043.1, read on the forward strand.
ATCCCGGATCGACTCCGACAGGTACCGGTAGATATGATCGAATGCTTCGGGGATGGCCAGGTTGAACATGCCCCACCCCTCATCCCGGGCCATCACCACCCATTCGGGGTGCTCTTTGGCCATGAGGGTGCCTGGGCTCACGCGGTCGTACTCGAACCACATCAGGAAGGTCATGCCGGTTTTCCGTACCGCATCGCCAACCGGTTTCATCCCTTCCGGCAAGCGGCTGGTGTTGAATCCCCTGATCGGTGGAAAGATGTAGTTGCCAACCGTCGGAAAATCGTTCTTCCCGTAATAAGCATCCACCCAGAAATTCTCAAAACCCAATCCATTTATCGAAGTCAGATGTGAAAGGATATCCCCCTCGGTCCCCTTGTCCATTTCATAAAAGGCGGTGCTCAGGTGCGAAATCGGCGGGGTAACCGGTTTCCCGGAGATCTTAGGCAACACATGGGCCAGCATGGTGCTGCGAAAGAGGTTGTGCGCACGGATATCATCGTTCCCGAACCAGTAAAGCTGCAGGATCCGCGGGCTTCGGATTGATTCGCCGGGAAGCAGCTTCGTATGGATATTCTGCATCCCGGCCCGGATGCGCGCCTTGCCGCCGCTGTTTTCTACACCAGCTTTCCATTGTCCGGTCCAGCCGATGGCTGTGATCACCCCACCGCCGTCCCACTGCAGGTTGAACCAGGGCGTGTTGCCCAGCGACGAGCGTCCGGCGACCGGGGCAAACTCACTCTGCTGCCCTGGCGTGAGGGTTTCATCGAACGGCATCCAGTCGTCGGCACCACCGCCACCGCCTTTTATCCTGTGCAATACCGGCGGGGACGGGTTTCCCTGAAGGCCGATACTCACATCCACGGCCATAACCTGTTCAATAACAGGTGTATCCTTTTGGCCCTTATTGGTGAAGTAAACGATCCAGTCTACCCCTGCGGTGTTGGTATAGATCGTTGCAACAGCCCTGACTTCCAGCCCGGTTACCGGGTCGGTAAGGGTTAGGGTCCGTACCCGACTGGTGGCATCGGCCCTCTCATCCTTCACCCGCTTCACCCAGCTGTTGATGAACTCCGAGGAGTGCCTGCCGCCATAAACGAAGGAGAAAGGGATCCCGGTATTCAGATGGCCTGCCTGGTGACCTCGAGTCCTGCCGGAAAAGGCCTCCTCCGCCCATTTTATGTTGTAGGCGATCTCGGTTTTACCGTTCACGGGAAGCTGCTCTCCGGGCCTGACAGCCTGTGGCATGACGGTTCCGGTAAAAAAGCAGGCAAGCGAGGTTATGACGGTGAAATAGCTCATTTGAATAATTATGATTGGCGAGGTCACATCTATAATCAATGGAAATTTGGGATTTGATACGTTTCTCAATTGAAAGATACTAAGTTATCTTTAAGCCTCAAATTTCCGGATGTTTAAGACTCTTTATAAAAGATACCCGTACTTCTGCAACCTGTTCATTGTACTGGTTTTGCTTGAAGTAACCCGGACGCTCGACTGGATGGCCTGGAGTTTCCGGAGGAAATCCCCTGATTTAGTGTGGTGGAAATCAGGAACCCCAAC
>CAYWHP010000044.1:0-7354 GCA_964457845.1 uncultured Porphyromonadaceae bacterium
CCGGGACGAGTTCATTGGCCATGCATGGGAATGGACCCATAAACATGGCGGGATCATTCTGGAACAGTTGAAAAAGCTTGGCGCCTCCTGTGACTGGGAGCGCACGAAATTCACCATGGACCCCGACCTTTCGGAAAGTGTCATTAAGGTTTTTGTCGACCTGTACCGGAAGGGTTATGTTTATCGTGGTGTCCGGATGGTGAACTGGGATCCGCAAGCCCAGACCGCCATCTCTGATGAGGAGGTAATCTACCGGGAGCTGCAGTCGAAATTGTATTATGTAAGGTATAAGATTGTCGGTAAAGAGGATGAATATCTCACCGTTGCCACCACAAGGCCGGAAACCATCCTGGGTGATACTGCCGTCTGCGTGAATCCGAATGATCCCCGCTACAGTCACCTAAGGGGTGCGCGTGTTATTGTGCCGATGGTTAACCGCGAAGTGCCTGTGATTTTCGATGAATATGTGGATATCGAGTTTGGCACGGGAGCGTTGAAGATCACTCCTGCCCACGACGAAAACGACTATCTGATCGGCATGAAATTCGGGCTCGAGGTGATCGACGTATTCAATGATGACGGTACCGTCAGCGCCCGCGCCGGGATGTTTGCCGGTATCGATCGTTTTGAAGCCCGCAAGCTGGCTGAGGTTGAGCTGCGGAAGAGCGACAGTCTGGTTAAGGTTGAAGAGTATGCCAATAAGCTGGGTTACTCTGAACGTACCCATGTTGTGATAGAACCGAAACTCTCCAGGCAGTGGTTCCTGAGCATGAAAGAGCTGGCAGGCCCGGCGCTGGAAAATGTGATGAACGATGAGGTTCGCCTGATACCTCCTAAATTCAAGAATACCTACCGGTACTGGATGGAGAACATCAAGGACTGGTGCATTTCGCGCCAGTTGTGGTGGGGGCACCGGATTCCCGCCTGGTATCTTCCCGACGGCAAGGTGGTTGTGGGCATGAATGAGCAGGAGGCCCTCGAAGAGGCCCGCAAACTATCCGGAAATGAAGGATTGACGATTGCCGACCTGCAGCAGGACGAAGATGTCCTTGATACCTGGTTCTCCTCGTGGCTCTGGCCGATATCGGTTTTTGACGGGATTCGCAATCCGGAGAACCCCGATATCAATTATTATTATCCTACAAATGACCTGATTACGGCACCGGATATTCTATTCTTCTGGGTGGCGAGAATGGTGATTGCGGGCTATGAATATCGACAGGCAAAGCCATTTGAAAACGTTTATCTCACCGGGATGGTGCGTGATGCCCAGAAGCGGAAAATGTCGAAATCCCTTGGCAACTCACCCGATCCGCTCGACCTGATTGCCAAGTTTGGCGCGGATGGCGTCAGGGTTGGAATGCTTCTGTGTTCATCTGCCGGCAATGATCTTTTATTTGATGAATCGCTGACCGAGCAGGGTCGCAATTTCGGCAACAAGATCTGGAATGCATTCCGGCTCCTGTCGGGATGGGAGGTTTCGGCCGCCATTCCGCAACCGGAAACATCCCGGCTTGCCGGTGAGTGGTTTACCGACAGGTTCAACCAGGAACTTGGCCAGTTAAACGATCATTTCAGCAAGTACCGCCTGTCGGAAGCCCTCATGGCTGCCTACAAGCTCTTCTGGGATGACTTTTCCTCCTGGTATCTCGAGATTATCAAACCCGGTTACCAGCAGCCGATCGACGCTAAGACTCACCAACAGGCACTTGGTATCATGGAAAAGCTGATGTTGGTGCTTCATCCCTTCATGCCTTTCATCACCGAGGAGATCTGGCAGCGGGTTGCAACCCGCCGGCCCGGAGAATCCGTAATGGTGGCCGCACAGCCTGATGAGGGGCCATACAATGAAGAACTGCTTGAACGATTTGAAAGGATGAAGGAAGCGGTTGTTTTCGTGCGTTCGGTTCGGGCTGAGCGAAACATTCCTTTCCGTACAGAGCTTTCCCTCCAGGTAAAGCAGGGCGAGACCGCCTATGACGACTATCTCGATCCGGTGCTGATTAAGCTGCTTAACCTGAGTGAGGTGCGGGTTGTTGAACAGAAAACGCAGGGATCTACCGGTCAGGTGATCCGCTCGGTTGAGTACTACGTTCCGCTTGATGGCACCATGGATATGGCGGCTGAAAAGGAGAAACTGCAGAAAGAGCTGGAATACGCATCAGGATTCCTCGGGACAGTTATGCAGAAACTGTCGAACGAGCGCTTTGTGAGCAATGCCCCGGCAAAGGTGCTTGAAACGGAAAGGGCCAAGCAGGCCGATGCCGAAGCCAGAATAAAATCACTGACAGAACAGATTGCAGCACTGGGGTCATGAACAATCCGGATTACAAACTAAGGGCGAACCTGCTGGAGCAATATCTCGAAAAGCCGGCAGGAAGTTTTACACGTGAAGATATTGTGCGGTATGTTGCCGGAAACGGCATCAAGATGCTGAATTTCAGGTATGTTGCAGAGGACGGAAAGCTTAAGATCCTCAATTTCGTCATACACTCACGAGAGTATCTCGAGGCTATCCTTTCAACCGGTGAAAGGGTTGACGGCAGCAGCCTGTTTTCCTATATAGAAGCCGCATCCAGTGACCTCTATGTGATCCCCCGGTTTTCCACGGCCTATGTTAATCCGTTTGCCCTGGTGCCAACCCTGGATATCCTCTGTTCTTTTTACACCAGCGAAGGTGTTCCGCTCGAAACCGCGCCCGAGTATATTCTTCGCAAGGCGCACCGGTTGTTCAGGGAGCGGACGGGATTTACCTTCAAGGCCATGGGTGAGCTGGAATATTATGTTCAGGGCAAAAAAGAGGAATTGTATCCTGCTGAAGACCAGCGTGGGTACCATACCGCCAGTCCGTTCAGTAACTATGAATACATCCGGCTGGAGGCGATGGACCTGATTGCCCGGTGTGGCGGCAACATCAAATATGGCCACAGCGAGGTTGGGAACTTCAGCACCGATGCCGAAACCTTTGAACAGCACGAGATTGAGTTTCTTCCGGTTGATGTTGAAGATGCCGTTGACCAGCTGGTACTGGCGAAATGGATTCTCAGGCAGCTCGGGGAAAAATATGCGGTCAACATCAGCTTTGCCCCCAAGATCACGGTTGGCAAGGCGGGCTCCGGCCTCCATGTTCATATGTACCTCGAAAAGGATGGCCGCAACCAGATGGTTGACGGCGGGCGTCTGAGCGATACGGCGCGGAAAATGATTGCCGGTTTGATGGATCTGGCCGGCCCCCTTACCGCTTTCGGAAACACGATACCCACATCCTATCTCAGGCTGGTTCCTCATCAGGAGGCGCCAACCAATATTTGCTGGGGCGACAGAAACCGTTCGGTACTCGTGAGGGTTCCGCTTGGCTGGCTTGGCGACAGAAACATGGTAGGGGATGCCAATCCGCAGGATGCCGGCCTTCGTTACGAAGGGGTAAGCAAGCAGACCGTCGAGATCCGAAGCCCGGACGGATCGGCCGATCTTTACCATCTCTTTGCCGGTCTGGTTGTGGCTGCCCTGCATGGGCTCGAAATGCCCGGAGCGCTGCAGAAAGCCGAAAACCTGTATGTTGACGTGAATATTTTCCGGCCTGAAAACAAACAGCGGTTAAACAGTCTTGAGAAGCTGCCGGACTGCTGCTACGGATCTGCGGGACTGCTTGAGAGCAGGCGGTCGGCATTCGAAAAGGATGGGGTTTTTCCTGCACGGACGATAGACAGTTTCATTCGGAAGTTGCGGTCGTACGGCGATCAGGGATTGAGCGAAAGGCTTTACGGCAAGACTGACGAAATCCGTACGCTGGTCTACCGTTACCTGCACCACATGTAGAGGCTCATTCCTGAGCGGATTTCGATTCCTCAACCTTCTTATTCCGTGCATGCCGGATGCTCATGTTCAGTTCGAAGCCGATGAGCAGAACCAGTGAATTCACGAACAACCATATCAGGAAGGCAATCAGTGTTCCAATAGAGCCGTAGAACTTGTTGTATTGGCCAAAGTTGTTTATGTAGGCCGAAAAAACCACAGAAGTGATGATGATGAAGAAGGAGCTGAGAATGCTCCCGGCACTGATGAACCTGTATTCTCGACGTTTTGCGGGTGCGAGATAGTAGAGGGATGAGACGCTGAAAAAGGTGCATATCAGGATGATGAGCCATTTACCGTTGAGGAGCAGGGCAATGAGGAACTTGTTTGAAAGGATTCCCCTTGACTCAAGGAAATCAATCATAATACCGGAAAAGATGATCAGGACAACGGCGACGGAAATAAGCATGCAGAATATAAAGATCAGCATAACAGATATGATCTGCCTGTTGAGCCATGTCCGGTTCTCTCTTTTATGGTAGCTGGCATTGAACGACTGGACCAGGGAGACGATTCCCCTTGAAGCGAAGAACAGTGACATGATAAAGCCAACAGAGAGGAGATCATTCCTTTTACGCATCACGATTTCCTGGATGGAGCTCTGCACCGCATTATAAACACTTGCAGGCATCAGATCGCGAAGCAGCGTCATCAGGACCTGTTGGAAATTGCTGATCGGGATATAGGGGATCAAGGTGAAGAGGACGATTATAGCCGGGAAAATGGCTAAAAAAAAGTTGTAGGCGATTGCTGATGCACGAGTTGTAAGTGTTCCGCTTTGAGCTCCCTTCAGAACAAATGCGACGATTTCATAAAGAGTAAGGCCTTCAAATCCCGGAACCACCGTGCGTTGTCCGAGCCGGGCAAACCAGATGCCCGCACTCTTCACCATCCGGATCAGCCATGCCGGTTTCATGATATTGCTTTGAGGCTCATGTCAAGACTCCGGATCTGATGGGTAAGGGCGCCAACGGAGATGTAATCAACTCCGGTGAGGGCATATTCCCTCACGTTGTTCAGGCCGATGCCGCCGGATGCCTCGGTTTCCATCCTTCCGCCGATGAGCAGGACAGCCTCCTTCATCCGCTCCGGAGTGAAGTTGTCGATGAGGATGCGGTTTGCACCGCCATGGTTCAGGATTTCACGGATATCTTCGAGTGTGCGGGCTTCGATTTCAACTTTAAGGTCAAGGTGATGCCCGCTGAGGTATAATGCTGTTGCCTGGAGGGCTTTCGTTATCCCGCCCGCATAATCGATATGATTGTCCTTTATCAGGACCATGTCGTAAAGACCTATCCGGTGGTTGTACCCTCCACCAAGCCTGACGGCTTCCTTTTCAAGGAAGCGCATGTTGGGTGTTGTTTTGCGGGTGTCGAGGATCTTTGCCCCGGTGCCGGCAACAGCTTCAACGAAACCGGCCGTTTGTGTGGCGATTCCGCTCATTCGCTGCATGATGTTGAGGACCAGCCGTTCGGTTTGCAGTATCGACCGCTGGCTTCCGGATACGATAAAGGCTTTGTCGCCCGGCCGGATTCGTGCACCGTCACCGAGTATCCGTTCGATGGCCAATTCCGGATCGAATGCCGAAAACACCCGGCAGGCAACATCAACCCCTGCCAATATCCCTTCCTGTTTGATAAGGAGAACTGCGCGTCCGGATGCCGCCGCGGGGATGCAGGCAAGCGTTGTGTGGTCGCCCGGGCCGATATCCTCGTTGAGGGCATCTTTGATAAACTGGTTGAGCGGATCGGTCAACATCTGAATTCTTTACTTCAAAAGTATAAAGAAACAATAAATTGGCGCGGAAATTGTAAATTGTTGCTCCATTATTGAATGTACGGCATATGAAACCAGCGGCTGAAATCAGTGGGCGCGACATGCTTTTAACCAGCCGTTTCCTGGTTCTTGCACTTTTGGTGCTCATCACTGCGCTGCTGGTAGATCCGATAGCTCACCGGGCCGGGCCGGTCAGGATTTCAACCTCAAAGATCGAGAAGGACTTTCACCGGAAAATCCGTTATCTCGAAACCGCCTCCGCCGAAGCCCTTCAGCGGGTTTCCACTTATGGCTGGCCGGAAGTGCTGAAAGCTGATCCCGGATTTGCCGCCCGCTACACGCGTGATGATGACGGCATCGCTCTTTTTATCACCGTTGGCGATTCCCTTGTGTACTGGTCGGATAATTCACTGGTGGTTGAGACCCGGGATCTCCTGCAGATGCCTTCCGAAGTAATCACCACACTTCCAAACTGCTCGGTTTATCCCCGGGTGTTTTCCAGCGGTGATGTGAAGGTGGTTGGGGTTGTGTTTTTGAAGAAGTTCTTTCCGTATAACAATGAGTTGGTTTCCAATGCCTTTTTGATCGGCGGCAATATCCCCTCTTCATTCGGTATCTCGGTAACCCCGATAGCCAATGGAATTCCGATTGACGATGCCAACGGGAAGTTTTCCTTTTCGCTGGTCCCGGGTGGTGAGCTGGCCAGCCGTGAGCCGCTGCACTGGCTGACACTGGCGCTTTACTTTTGCGTTGTTTTCCTGATTCTGCTCTTTTATAATGATCTGCTCAGGCTGGCATACAGGCTCCGCCCGACAGGCTGGTGGCTTGCTGCTCTTCTGGCTGATCTGATTCTCATGCGCTGGTTGCTCTGGTATTTCCATGCTCCTCATTGCGTTTTTAATCTTCCGATTTTTCAGCCTTTTGGTAATCCCGTTCTTTTTCTCGAATCAAGAGGCGAGATGTTGATTTCGATCCTTTTCCTAATCAGTTTCGCTGCCTGGTTTGCCAGGTATTTTGAGCTTTTCCCGGGAAGAAGGGAGACTGCTGCCAACCCGAACGAGAAACGATTAATTCAGAGTCTGTCCATGGCCGGCTGGATGATGTCTGTTCTTCTCTTCCTGGGCGCCGTCTGGCTGATCCGTTATTTGCTGCTGGAACGGCCCGGCCTGCTTGAAATTTACCGCGTTCTCACCGTTAAGTTCCCCAACCTTCTGGATTCATTGATGGTTGTCGGAATTCTGGTCGCGTTTTCACTCATGCTCTACCGGATCATAAACCGGATCAAATCCCGATCAACCTGGATTCAAAGTGTGGTTGGCCTTTTGCTGGTAACGGCGCTTGGGTTCGGGCTGGTTAACAGTTTGGGCCATAGCCACAAATGGGCATTGCCGTTGTTTTTTATGGTTTTATCCGGCCTGATGCTGCTGCTGCTGCGGTTTCACAGGCCCCGTTTCAACCATGGACTTGTGACCGTCATTCTCGTTCTGATTGCTTCATTTGCTGTCTATTCCATCAACGGAGTCAATCAGGAAAAAGAAGACGGGCAGCACCTTTCCATCCTCAACCAGTTATCATCGGAGCATGATCAGATTGCCGAAATGCTCCTGACACAAATGGATCCGGATATCCGATCCGATTCGGTGCTGGCTGCTTTGGTTGCCGATCGGCGCATGCAGCCCGACCTGCAGCAATCGGTTATTACCAACTATCTGAAAAATAAATA
>CAYWHP010000044.1:7454-32043 GCA_964457845.1 uncultured Porphyromonadaceae bacterium
GAGCTGCTGATCACCGGTAAGATTAACAGGGACAGCCTTGACCAGAGTTATTCCTATGCCAAATACCACCTCGGCAACCTGCAATTGAAGAGCGGCGACTATGACTATAATCTCACGAGCAGTCTTTACCCGGGCAAAATGGGTGAGGTGGTGGCTTTTGATGCCGATGGCTATCACCACTGGATTAAGAAATTTGCCAGGAATAATGAGATTGTTATCAGCCGGAGGGCAGACAGCCGCGGTGACAGCCTTGTTACTTTTTCCTATGTTTTTGTTTTTCTGTTTTTTATCTGGCTGCTGATTAACGCATTCATCAGGTGGAGGCATGGGATGTTGTTTTCGTATCCCAGTATCAAGCAGCGGATCCAGTTTACCATGGTGGCCTTTTTGGTATTCTCGTTTATGCTGATCGGCAGCGGCATGACCTATTATGTAATTCAGCAGTACAAGCAGAGCAACAGGAAACTGATCATTGAAAAGACGGAATCGCTTCTGGCTGATTTGCAGGGAAAGCTGGCCAAGACAGCTGTTCTGTCCGGGGATTGGCAGGACAATAGCTACAGGAGCCTGAATGAGCTCATGATAAAGTTTTCCTATGTATTCAACACCGATATGAATATTTTCGATCCTCACGGCAATCTGATCGTGTCATCGAGGCCGGAGGTGTTCGACTATAATCTGGCGGGACACAAAATGAACCAGCTTGCCTTCCAGGCCATGCACCACGAGGGGAAGCCCCGCTTTATCATCCGCGAGAGCATCGAGAGCCTGGGCTTTTACTCATCCTATGCGCCGCTTTATAATCAATACAATGCATTGATCGGGTATCTTAATCTACCCTATTTCAGCCGGCAGAGTGAAACTACACGTGAGATTTCAACCATCGTGATAGCCATGCTCAATGCTTATTTTATTCTCATACTCCTGACTGTGTTCCTTGCCCTGATCCTTGCCAACCAGGTTTCGAAACCCCTGCAGCTTCTGCAAAGCAAGCTTGCCGCACTGCGGTTTGGCAAGAGGAGCCAGACTATTGAATACCAGCGCGACGATGAAGTCGGCAGCCTGGTGAAGGAATACAACCGAATGGTGAACGAGCTGCAGACCAGTGCTGAAAAGCTTGCCCGGTCGGAGCGGGAGAGTGCCTGGAGGGAGATGGCACGGCAGATAGCCCACGAGATCAAGAATCCGCTTACCCCGATGAAACTTACCGTACAACACCTGCGTCGTGCATGGAAAGATAAGGCGCCGGACCTTGATAATCATATCGACCGAACTACCAATACACTGATTGACCAGATCGACACGCTATCCAATATTGCCAATGAATTTTCGAAATTCGCCCAGGTGCCGGGTGCCCATTTCGAGGCCATCGACCTGGTGCAGAAAATACAGCGGATTACCCATCTTTTTGAGGATACCTGCCGGATACATTTTCACCGGAAAACAAGAGGCCAACAGGAGATCATCATATTTGCCGATCCGGAGCAGGTGATTCAGGTGTTTAACAATATCATACGCAATGCCTTGCAGGCAGTGCCTGAGGATGCGGATCCGCAGCTGGACATTGAACTGGAGTCCGGGGAGCAGAGCGTTGTTGTGAAGGTAACCGACAATGGTACAGGTATACCGGAAGAGCTGCACTCGCGCCTGTTCGAGCCCAATTTTACCACCAAGACATCGGGCATGGGCCTGGGTTTGGCTATTGCCAAGAAGATCATGGAAGGTTCGCAGGGAAAAATCTGGTTTGAAACCCGAAGGAACGGTGGTACAACCTTTTTCCTTGAATGGCCGTTGTACAAACAGGAGTAATCTACCAGACGACCACAGAAGTCGTATCTCGGTTGCTGATGTTCAGACTTCTGTCGACCACGTAAAATTCATATCTGAATTCATTGAAAGGCAGTGGATTGGAGCTCGAATAGGGGTACTCCACCGTCACGGAAATATCTGCAATCAGTGTCTTGTTCTGGCCTGAAGGAGTCAGGTCGGGTATCCTGTACTGGCGAAGGCCACCGGGAGCAGGAACCTCGGTAAAGGACCCGTTGCTGTTCTTATACTCCTGCATGATCAGGTTGTAATAATAGATGCTGTCCTTATGGTAGGGTCCTGTTGTATCGGCGGTCCCGAGTCCCATGTCGCCGTTTCCGTCGGTGAGGTGAAAGGTGATTGTTACCCGTTTAACAGGGTTGTCAAGAACGTCGGCCGAATCCTTGCTTGTGACCGAAGTGAAGCTGATGACCGGCTCATCCGGATAATCGACTACCTTCCTGCAGGAAGGGAAAGCACCCAGGATGGCCAGGAATGCTGCTGCTGCTGATAATCGGAATTTCATGGCATTATTTTTCGCGGAAGAACAACTGCATCGGCACTCCGCTGAAATTGAAGTTTTCGCGGATTTTGTTTTCGAGATAGCGCTTGTAAGGCTCCTTGATATACTGGGGCAGATTACAGAAGAAAGCAAATGCCGGCGTGTGCATCGGGAGTTGTGTGACGTACTTGATTTTAACGAATTTCCCCTTGATTGCCGGTGGCGGATAGGTTTCGAGAAACTCGGCCAGGAGTTCGTTGAGTTTGTGTGTCGGGACCTTCTGAATCCGGTTTTTGTATACTTCAACTGCTGTTTCAAGCGCTTTCAGAATACGCTGTTTCGTGAGTGTGGATGTGAAGAGAACCGGCACATCCGTATAGGGCTTTATGCGTTCATGCAGTTCACGGGTAAAGGTTTTCACGCTGTTTGTATCCTTCTCAATCAGGTCCCATTTGTTCACCAGGATCACCACGCCCTTGCGGTTTCGCTGGATATTGCCAAAGATGGTTATGTCCTGGGAAGTGATACCTTCCACGGCATCGATCATGAGGAGGCACACATCGCTGTTTTCAATGGCGCGTATCGACCGCATGGTGGAATAAAACTCAACATCTTCCGACACCTTGCCCCTTTTGCGCAACCCGGCTGTATCGACGAGGAAGAAGTCGAGCCCGTATTTCTGATAGCGGGTGTTGATTGAATCACGGGTGGTGCCGGAAATCGGTGTCACGATATGCCTGTCGACCCCGGTGATTGCATTGATCAGCGATGACTTGCCCACATTCGGGCGGCCTACCACGGCAAATTTCGGGATATCGGGTTCCTCCTCAAAGATTGCCCGTTCGAAAGCGCCGGTGACTGCATCGAGCAGCTCGCCGGAGCCGGTTCCTGTCATGGCCGATACGGGATACAATTCCCCTAGACCAAGGCTGTAGAATTCGTTTGCTTCAAGAAACCGGGTGTTGTTGTCCGATTTGTTGACTGCGAGGAACACGGGTTTTTTTACTTTCCTGAGGATACCGGCGACAATCTGGTCGAGGTCGGTAATGCCTGATTCAACATCAACCGCGAAGATAATGACATCAGCCTCTTCAATGGCGAGCATCACCTGTTTCCGTATCTCTTCCTCGAAAATATCCTCCGAGTTTAGTATGTAGCCTCCGGTATCGATGAGTGAGAATTCGTGTCCGTTCCAGAATGCTTTCCCATAGTGGCGGTCACGCGTGACGCCGCTTGATTCGTGCACGATGGCCTGCCGTGACTGGGTAATCCTGTTGAACAGGGTAGATTTGCCCACATTCGGGCGACCAACAATTGCAACTATATTTGCCATACTACTTTCTTTCTTTTTCAGAGTTCATAGCCGAATGACCTGAGGCTGTCCGGCTTGTTTCTCCAGTCCTGCGCCACCTTGACGAACATTTCCAGAAATACTTTTTTGCCAAAGAAGGTTTCCAGCTCTTTTCTGGCCTGGATTCCGACCTGCTTCAGCGATTCTCCCTTGTGGCCGATGAGGATCCCTTTCTGGGAATCCCGCTCGACAAATATAACGGTACGGATTCGCAGGATTTCCGGTTCGTCCTTAAATTCTTCCACTACCGGTTCCACCGAGTAGGGGATCTCTTTCTGATAATTCTCAAGAATCGCGCCACGGATGATTTCCGTGACAAAAAACCGTTCGGGCCTGTCGGTCAGCTGGTCCTCGTCGAACCAGGCGGATCCCTCGGGCAGCAGTTCGAGAATTCGGTTGAAGAGGTTGTCGAGGTTGAATTTGAACAAGGCCGATGTCGGGAAAATTTCGGCCCTGGGAAATATGCCGTTCCATTTTTCGACCAGTTTCTCCAGATCCTGCTGGTTGCTCAGATCGATTTTGTTGATGATGAGAACCAGCGGAACGGTTGATTTCTGCACGATCTCGAGTATGTCCGGATTTTTGTCGGATGTTTCCAGAACATCTGTTACATACAACAGGATATCTGCATCGCTGAGGGCCGAACGTGCCGATCGGACCATTGCTTCCTGCAGCTTGTAAACCGGATTGATGAGGCCTGGGGTGTCGGAATAGACGATCTGGTAACCGTCGCCGTTGACGATTCCGAAAATCCGGTGCCTTGTCGTCTGTGACTTGGCGGTAATCACTGAGATTCTCTCGCCCACGAGGGCGTTCATCAGTGTTGATTTTCCCACATTTGGGTTGCCGATAATATTAACGAAGCCGGATTTCATGAAAAAGGGTATCAGGTGTCAGGTATCAGGTGTCAGGTATCAGGTATCAGGTGTCAGGTGTCGGGTGTCGGGTGTCGGGTGTCAGGTGTCGGGTTAGCCGTGCTGCATTCTGAGCCAGCCAACCTCTTTGGGAGAGAGGTAGCGCCATTTGCCGCGACTCAATGTTTTTTTTGTAAGACCGCCGAAACTCACCCGGTCGAGCTTAACGATTTCGAGCCCGAGGTACTCAAACATTCTGCGTACAATCCTGTTTTTTCCGGAGTGGATCTCGATGGCGACATCCTTTTTCGACATGGGGTCGATAAAGGTTACGGAATCTGCCATGGCCAGGCCATCTTCGAGTTCGATCCCTTTCAGGAGGACCTCGACCATCTCATCGGTAATATTTTTTGATGCCCTCACCTCATAGATCTTCTTTACGCGATACCTGGGGTGGGTGAGCCGTCCGGCGAGTTCGCCATCATTGGTGAGCAGGAGAACGCCGGTTGTGTTGCGGTCGAGGCGCCCAACCGGGAAAATCCTTTCGGTGGTTGCTTCCCGGACAAGGTCCATCACGGTGCGCCTGCCTTCCGGATCGTCGGTAGTGGTTAGCGTGTCTTTGGGCTTGTTGAGCAGAACGTAAACTTTACGTTCGTTGCGGATGGTTTTTCCGTTTACTTTAACGTTGTCGCCCGGTTCAACCTGGGAGCCGAGCTCCGTTATTTTTACTCCGTTGACTTCAACGACCCCCCGTTGTATGAGTTCATCGGCGTCCCTCCGGGAACAGATTCCGGAGGAGGCAATATAACGGTTCAATCTCACTTTCCCCGGCTTTTCCGCCTTAATGATGTGAATGGGTTTTTTCAGCACTTCACTTAAATTATTGAGGGTGCAAAGGTTGCAAAAATTGGCGCCTTTTCCAAAGTTATCTTAAAACTCGGTACCTTGCAGGTTTGATCCACCCAAAATGACACTAATAAAATCGATTTCCGGTATCCGGGGAACCATTGGCGGTCGACCCGGTGAGGGGCTTACCCCTGTTGATATTGTACGGTTTACCGCAGCATTCGGAACCTGGGCCCTTCACAAGGGTCCGGTATCGGAGGGCAGGCCATTGATGGTAGTCGGGCGTGACGCCCGCACATCCGGTCCACTGGTTGATTCGCTGGTGTGTTCTACCTTGAATTCTTTGGGCATTGATGTGGTCAATGGCGGTCTTGCCACCACTCCGTCGGTTGAGCTCGCGGCGGAACAGTACGGGGCCATCGGAGGCATTATCATCACGGCAAGTCATAACCCTGGGCAATGGAATGCCCTGAAGCTTCTCAACCGGCACGGTGAATTCATCAGCGGGAGGGAGGGTGAAGAGGTACTCCTGATGGCTGACCATGGTACATTCGATTTTGTCCCGGCGATCCGTCTGGGAACTATAAGGCATGAGGATTTTCTGCCCGGCCACATCAGCAGTATTCTGGCCCTGCCGGAGGTTGATGGTCCGGCGATTGCCGCAGCCGGTATCTCGGTAGCCGTCGATGCTGTTAATTCTGTAGGCGGGTTTGCCATTCCTGCATTGCTCAAGGCACTGGGAGTGAGGGAAACAGTTCTTGTAAACTGCGTGCCTGACGGCAACTTTGCCCACAATCCCGAACCGCTTCCTGAACATCTCAGCGAATTGTCGGCGCAGGTGGTGAAAAGCAGGGCACACATGGGAATTGCCGTGGATCCCGATGTGGATCGCCTCGCCTTTGTTTGCGAAGACGGTTCCTTTTTTGGTGAAGAGTACACGCTGGTGGCCATTGCCGATTTCATGCTGGCAAAAACACCCGGCAACACCGTATCCAACCTCTCTTCAAGCAGGGCCCTGCGCATTGTTACCGAGAAGCATGGCGGCTCCTACATGGCAACGCCCGTAGGAGAGGTTCACGTAGTTACCGGTATGAAGAAAACCGGTGCCATTCTGGGCGGAGAAGGCAATGGGGGTGTCATTTTCCCAGCACTCCATTACGGACGTGATTCACTGGTAGGCCTGGCGCTTTTCCTTACCGGCTTTGCCACAGCCGGAAAACCCATGACAACCATCCGGGCATCACTCCCTGCGTTTGAAATGGCTAAAATGAAGATTGACCTTCCGGCCTCAACAGACATCAACCGGATTCTGGAAGAGATCGACAGGCTATACAGCCGTTTCCCACGTGACCATTCGGACGGATTGAAAATCGATTTCCCTGATGGATGGGTGCACCTTCGAAAATCGAATACGGAACCCATCATACGGATTTATGCCGAAGCCGCCGACCAAACTGCGGCAGAGGCATTCGCGAGCCGCATCGTTCGCGAAATACTTGATTTTGTTAAGAATTGTTAAAATATCCTAATTGCCGGAGGTTCGTTTTTTCAAACGAGTACGTTCCGTTAAGTTTGCAATCGGATATTCTTTTCAACAATTTCACTAATCCAATCTGATATGAAAAGACGTTGGGTCTTTGTGGTCATTCTTATAGCGGTACTTGCTTCTGTAATTATATACAGCGCCACCCGTGAGGAGAAGAACGTTATGCTGACAGCAGTGGTGGGGTCAGGTAAATTCGATGTTATTGTAAGTACCACAGGCGAGCTTCAGGCGCTCAATTCGGTTGATATCCGCGGGCCGGAAGGTCTCCGCGAAGCCAGGGTTCACAATGTTAAGCTGGTTGACCTTGTTCCTGAAGGAACGGTTGTGAAGAAGGGCGATTATATTGCCAGCCTCGACAAAACGGAAGCCACCAGTTCGCTCCAGTCGATGGAGGACCAGATCGAGCGGGATGAGGCGTCGCTGCGCCAGACACAGCTTGATACCACCATGAGCCTCAGGGATTACCGCAATCAGATCAAGGATCTTGAATATGCCCTCGAGGAGCGCCAGATAGTCCTTGACCAGTCGAAATTCGAGCCGCCGGCAACCATACGGCAGGCTGAAATGAATCTGGATAAGGCAAAAAGGGCTTATGAGCAGGCAAAAACAAACTATGCTTTGCGCAAGGAGCAGTCTGAGGCTTCCATGGTTAAAGCGGAGATCAATCTGAAGAGGCAGTACCAGCAGCGGGATGAGCTTTATAAGGTGCTTGATGATTTCACCGTGTATGCACCGCAGGACGGCATGGTTATTTACAAAAAGGAGTGGGGAGGCGCCAAGCGGAAAGTGGGATCACAGGTTTCGGCCTGGGATCCGGTTGTGGCAACACTTCCCGATCTTTCCAAAATGATCTCGAAAACTTATGTCAACGAGATCGATATCAGTAAGATAAGCTCGGGGCAAATTGTTTCAATCGGTGTTGATGCGTTTCCTGATAAGCAATATACCGGCAAGGTTACCGAAGTTGCCAATGTGGGCGAACAGCTTCCAAACTCCGATGCCAAGGTTTTTGAGGTTATTGTGCTCCTCAACGAGAGTGATACCACGCTGCGGCCGGCTATGACAACTGCAACACAGATCAAAACCAACACTTATGATAACGTGATGTTCGTCCCGCTGGAGGCTGTTCATTCCAACGACTCTATGTCGTATGTGTTCCTGAAATCAGACAATGTGCGGCAGATTATTGATGTAGGAGAAGCAAATGAGAATTTCATCATCGTAAACGAAGGACTCGCCGCCGGTGCCGAGGTTTATCTGTCGGTTCCGGAAGACGGGGAGGAAAGGGAGATCATGGGCTGGGATATTTTTGAGAAAGTGAAGGCGCGGCGGATAGAGGAAGAGAAGAAGAAACGTGAAGATATGGAGCGGATGCAGCGGGAACAGGTGGAACGCGAACGGCTGATGCTCGAAGCAGGACCCGCTCAGGGTATGCCCGCTATGAATATGAAAAACCTGTCGAAAGAGCAACGCGACCAGTTCCAGAAAATGATGAAGGATGGCGGCGGAGCGTCGATGATGCGCGGCCGTGGCATGCAGGGAGGCAGCATGCAGCAGGGAGCCCGGCCAGCCGGTGCTACCGGCGGAGGAGCCATGAACATGCAGATTCAACGATAAAATCAACCACATGTTCCGACGATACCTCCATGATATAATAATAGCTGTAGAGGCCATCATGGCCAATAAGCTCAAATCCATCCTTACGGCACTCGGCATCATTTTTGGCGTGGCAGCCGTTATCAGCATGCTCGCCATCGGCCAGGGCGCTCAGAAGGAGATCCTCGACCAGATAAAACTGGTTGGAGTAAACAACATCATCATTGAACCCATTATCGACCAGTCGAGTTCGGGATCAACCGAGGACGGCAAAAAGGAATCGAAAAAATTTTCTAACGGACTTAATCTATTGGATGTTAAGGCGATAATGGAAGTGGTACCTACAGTCGGTGCGGTGAGCTCCGAAGTCCAGCTGAATTCTTTTGTACAGCATAACCAGATCCGGCGGCCGACTGTATTGATGGGGGTGAGCCCATCCTATTTTGATTTGTTCAATCTCAAAATCGAAAGGGGCAACCTGTTCAACTCGGTCCATGAGGAGAGTGGCCAGGCCGTGTGTGTTATCGGATCAAACGTTGCCGCTCTTTTGTTCCCGGCTGAAAACCCTCTCGACCAGTTTGTCAAGGTTGGTCATAACTGGCTGCGGGTGATCGGGATACTTAATCAGCGCGAGGTGATGGTATCCTCCTCATCAGCCGGTTTGGGTATCTCCAATACCAATGATCAGGTGTTTGTTCCATCCAAGACAATGCTCATACGCTACCTGAACCGTGCCATTGCAAACCGGAAGCGGGGCGAGGTGTCATCGAACGTTCAGATGTTCGGTGGGATGGGGCGCGGGTTTATGATGGCACAGACCATCACCACAGGAACTGACGATGGCACAACCGAAAACGTAAACTATAACCAGCTCGACAAAGTGGTTGTGCAGGTTCGGGAATCGAAGGAGCTGCGCACAACAACTGAAATCCTGACAAGGATGCTGATGAGGAGGCATAACGGAGTTGCCGATTTCAAAATCACTGTCCCTGAACTCCTTCTTAAGCAGGAACAGCGGGCCAAGGATATTTTCAACATTGTACTGGGTGCCATTGCCAGTATCTCGCTGATCGTTGGAGGTATCGGCATTATGAATATCATGCTGGCATCCGTGATGGAGCGTATCCGGGAAATCGGCACCCGCCAGGCAATTGGTGCTTCCCGTAAGGATATCATTGTGCAGTTCCTGTCGGAATCCACGCTCATCAGTATAGTCGGCGGACTGATCGGAGTTATTCTCGGAATCATCCTCTCCGGTCTCATTACGCAATTTGCCGACATCAAAACCATTGTCAAACCATTTTCGGTCTTCATCGCATTCGGCGTTTCCGCTGCCGTGGGGATCATTTTCGGTTATCTGCCGGCCAAGCGTGCATCGGAACAGGATCCGGTTGAGTCGTTAAGAGCTTCATAGACGTGCGTCATAACCAGACATAAAGGTATCAAATGAGAAAAAGTATTGTATTACTGATTGTTATCGGCCTTCTGAGGTCGGTGGCCATGGAAGCCCAGGAAGCCCCGGCCAGGAAACTGGATCTGCAGGAGGTGATCAGGCTGGCGCAGTCAAACTCACTCGACGCGCTGCTAGCCAAGCACCGTTTCCGCAGCAGTTACTGGTCGTTCCGCTCTTACCAGGCCAACTATCTGCCCTCAGTTTCACTGCAGACCGACATCGTCGACCTCAGCCGTTCCATCGTCAAGGATGTGGTTCTCGAGAATGGGGAATGGGTGACCAAGTACGCTCCGTCGAACCGGCTCAGCTCCACGGTCAGCCTGGAAGCCAGTCAGAATATTCCGATCACGGGGGGGAGGGTTTATGTGAGTTCGGAACTGGGCAGGCTGGACCTGTTGAATGATGACCCGGCAACGCTGATGTCGACTCCGGTAAGCATCGGGTTGATGCAGCCTCTTTTCGGTTTTAACAAGTTCAAATGGCAGAAAAAGATTGAGCCGCTGAAGTATGAGGAGGCAAAGAAAGCCTATCTGAGCTCCATGGAAGACGTCAATCTGAAAGCGGTAAGGTATTTCTATGACCTCGCCCTGTCGCAGATGAACGTAAAGACATCGAAATTCAATGTCGCCAACAATGACACCCTGCTCAAGATTGCGCGCGGCCGGTTTGAGCTTGGGATGATTGACCAGGGCGACCTCATGCAGATGGAACTCAACCTCCTTACCAGCACCGACAACCTTAATAAAAACATTCTTGATCTGGAGGTTAAAAAATCGAATCTCAGGACCTTCCTGGGTTTCATCGACAAGATTAACATCGAACTGGTCACCACGCTGGATGTCCCAAAACTGAAAGTAGATGTGGATCAGGCACTACAGCATGCCCGGGAAAACAATCCGGAGATGATTTCCATGCAGCGGTCCATCTATGAGTCAGAACAGAATGTTGCCCAGCAAAAGGCAAATGCCCGGTTCAACGCAAACCTCATCGCGAGCTATGGCTTAACCCAGCGGGCCAGCGACCTGGCAACGGTATACAGGGATCCGCAGCAGTCGCAGCGATTGAACATCGGAGTCACCATACCGATTCTCGACTGGGGAATGAGAAAGGGGCAGGTGAGGATGGCCGAGTCGAGCCTGGCGCTTACCACCGTTAATGTTCAGCAGCAAAAAATCGACTTTGAGCAGCAGGTGTTTCTCGATATCATGCAGTTCAACATGCAGGATGAACAGCTTATCCTGGCAGCAAAAACCGACACGATTTCGAGAACGCGCTATGATATTACCAAGCAGAAGTTCATGCTCGGCAGCCTTGATGTTTTAAAGCTCAATGATGCTCTTTCACAGAAAGATGAAGCTATCACGAGATACATGACGGCCCTCAGGACGTACTGGAACTACTTCTATAATGTACGGAAAACCACACTATGGGATTTTGAAAAGAATGTGCCGCTTGAACAGCGCTATGACGACTTGATAAAATAGATAATCAGATGATTGGGAAGAGGTGATTCTGATGCCGGAATTGCCTCTTTTTTTTTCAATAATTGTCTTATATTTGCGCGTTCAAATTGGAACAGATTATAAAAGAATAATTTAAATCGGAAAAACATGCGTAATAAAGGAGCGATCAAGCTGGTAGCTATATTGTTGGCATTGGTTTGCATCTACCAGTTATCCTTCACCTTTGTGACGGCCCGCATCGAGAAAAAGGCAACAACTTATGCCAAGGGCGATCCTATCAAGAAGAATTTTTACAAGGATTCGCTCTCCGGGTTACCCGTCTACAATTTCCTCTGGCTGAAAAAGTACACCTACCGCGAATGCCAGGAACGTGAGTTCAACCTTGGTCTTGATCTCAAGGGCGGGATGAACGTCATGCTCGAGGTATCGGTAGTTGATCTGGTGAAGTCGCTGTCAAACAACTCCACTGATGCAACATTCACCAAGGCCATCAGCCTGGCAAAAGAACGGTCGCTGAAAAGCCAGGATGATTTTGTTACGCTGTTTGGAAAGGCTTTCGAGGAAACCGATCCGAATGCCAAGCTGGCTGCCGTGTTCAACACGATCCAGCTTCGTGACCGGATCAAGTACAACTCGACCAATGCCGAGGTACTTGATGTTCTTCATGCGGAAACCAAGGTAGCCATCGACAACTCCGTTAAAATCCTTCGTGCCCGTATTGACCAGTTCGGTGTGGCGCAGCCAAACTTTCAGGAGCTTGGTACTGCCGGCCGCGTAATGATCGAACTTCCGGGTATAAAGGATCACGAACGTGTCCGCAAGCTCCTGCAGGTTGCTGCCAAGCTCGAATTCTGGGAGTGCTGGGAAAACAATGAAGTATATCCCTTCCTGCAGAGCGCAAACGCCAGGCTTGCCGAAATGGAGAAGGCGAATGCCGCACCGGCTGATACTACCGCAAAAGCTGCCACTGAGCCGGTTGTTGCCGACACCGCGAAGGCTTCCAACCTGATTGACCAGCTGGAGAAGGATACCACCAAAGCTGCCGACAACGCCAACCTGGATCAGCTGAAGACCGAAAATCCACTCTTCTTCGTACTCCGGCCGAATGCTGACAACAACAACCAGCTGATGACCGGCCCGGTTGTGGGATATGCACACTTCCGCGACACCGCCCGGGTGAACAGGATCATGGAAATGCCGCAGATCAAAACGATCTTCCCCGCCAACCTGCGGATGTACTGGTCGGCCAAGTCAATCGACGGCAATCCCGAAATGTACTCGCTTGTTGCAATTAAAGTATCCAACCGCGATGGCAAGCCTGCTCTCGACGGAGCCGTTGTAACCAATGCACGGAGCGATCTCGGCGGAACTTCCAACCAGCCTGAAGTTTCCCTTAATATGAACGGTGAAGGTGCCAAAACATGGCAACGGCTCACCAAAGAGAACATCGGACGTTCCATTGCCATTGTTCTCGACAACTATGTGCGGTCGAACCCTACCGTTCAGAATGAAATTTCCGGCGGACGCTCGTCGATTTCCGGCGGCGGGATGACCATTGAAGAAGCACAGGACCTTGCCAACATCCTTAACGTTGGTCGCATGGATGCCCCGGCTCAGATTACCCAGGAAGAGATCGTAGGACCTTCCCTCGGACGTGAAGCTATCAATTCAGGGCTCCTTTCGTTCATCCTTGCATTTTTGCTCGTTCTCCTATATATGCTGATGTACTACAACCAGGCAGGCTGGATCGCCAACCTTGCGCTGGTTTGCAACGTGTTTTTCATTATGGGGGTGCTCGCATCACTCGGTGCCGTGCTCACCCTTCCGGGTATTGCCGGTATCGTTCTTACACTTGGTATGGCTGTGGATGCGAACGTTATCATCTACGAGCGAATCAAGGAGGAGCTTCGTGCTGGTAAAGGCATGAAGCTCGCCATAAAGGAGGGTTACCACCACGCCATGTCCGCAATCATCGACGGTAACGTCACTACGATCCTTACCGGTATCATCCTTTACGTATTCGGTTCCGGCCCGATCCGCGGTTTCGCCACCACACTGGTTATCGGTATCCTGACCTCACTGTTCTCGGCCATCTTCATTTCGCGCCTGGTTTTTGAAGCCCTCCTCGCCAAGGACAAGAAGATAAAGTTCGGAAACAGCCTGACAATTAATTTCCTGGTAAACGCCAAACTGCAGTTTATCGAGAAGAGACGTTATATGTATATTCTATCGGCAGCACTGATGGTTATTGCTGTGGGATCGCTTGTAACCAGGAGCTTGAACTTTGGTGTTGACTTCAAGGGCGGGCGTACCTTTACCGTTCGGTTCGATCAGCCGGTGAATACCGAAGGTCTGGCAGCCAGCATTACCGAAGCCTGCAACGGAGTTCCCGCCCAGGTTAAGGTGTTCGGCTCCACCAACCAGGTTAAAGTTATTACGCCTTATCTCGTCGATAATCAGGGCCCGGATGTTTCAACGCAGGTTGATGCCGCCCTCTATGAAGGTTGTAAGTCAATTCTGGCGCCGGGAACCGACCTGAAGACATTCCTCAGTGTGAACAGACTCGACAGCCAGATGGTTGGGCCAACCGTTGCCAAGGATATTGTGAGGGGAGCCATCTTTGCCGTTATTTTCGCACTGATCGTTATCTTCCTGTATATCCTGATCCGTTTCCGCAACTGGCAGTTTGGTTTGGGTGCCGTCGCATCACTTTTCCATGACTCCGTAATCGTTCTGGGAGCTTACTCGCTTCTCTACAGCATCATGCCTTTCTCGATGGAGGTTGACCAGGCTTTCATCGCAGCCATTCTGACGATCATCGGTTATTCCATTAACGATACCGTGATCGTATTCGACAGGATTCGTGAATACACGACACTGTACCGCAAGCGCGGGCGTCACGAATTGTTCAATCAGGCTGTTGACTCCACACTTGGTCGTACCCTGAACACGGCAGGAACCACATTGATCGTTCTTGTTGCCATCTTTATCTTCGGCGGACCGACGATCCGTGGTTTTATTTTCGCACTGTTGTTCGGTATTGCCTTCGGAACCTATTCTTCCATCTTTGTTGCATCGGCTATAACATACGATTTGCACCGGTGGTCGCAGAGGCGGAAGGGACTTCCGGAAAATGAATAACAAAGATACCCCGGACAGCCTCCGGGGTATTTTTTTATATATTTGTAAAAAAACGTTCAGATGGGCGGAGGCGAGATAATCATTGTACTTTTGGCGGCACTGCTGCTCTTTGGTGCCGATAAGATGCCCGAGGTTGCCAAAGGGCTCGCCAAGGGGATGCGCGAGTTCCGAAAGGTTTCTGATGACATCAAGCGTGAGTTCGAGGAATCCACCCAGGATATCCGCTCTGATATCAACGATGTTACCGCCGACGTGAAAAAGAATGCCGAGGAGGCTAACCGGAATATCCGCAGTTATATTGATGAGGCCGAAATAGCCAAGGAAGTTAAGGATGTAACCACTGATCTTAAAGGCTGACCGGTTAACTTTTTTTAACAGTTGCATCGTCGTCAAACCGTATTCCTCATCTTTACGACCTTCCCAAAATTTTATCTTTGCTGCAAATTTTTTCGCATGAAGAAGCTGTTGCCCTGTTTATTCCTTTTTCTGAATTTTCTATCGGCCCAGGGCCTTGTTGATAAGCGGCAGCTGACTGCGGTTCGTACGAATGAAAAGATCAGTATCGACGGTTCACTGACGGAGCCGGCATGGCAAACGGCCCAGGTTGCCACCGATTTCGTAACCTATTCCCCAACCATGGGCCTGCCCGCAACTCAACGCACACAGGTGCGTGTGCTGTACGACAACAAGGCGGTTTATTTCGGCATTTACCTGTATGACCATGCACCCGACAGCATCCTCAGGGAGCTTACCAAGCGGGATCAGATTTCCAATGCGAATACCGACCAGTTCAAAATATCGCTCAACCCCTACAACGACGGTCAGAACCTTTTTCAATTCGAAGTTTCTGCCGCCAACGTGCAGGGAGACCTTAAACAATCCGCATCGGCCAGCAGCAGCGGTGATTCGTGGATGCGCGGCGATCACTCCTGGAACAGCGTGTGGTACTCGAAGGTGAAGTTTACCTCAGAAGGTTGGATGCTCGAAGTGGAAATCCCCTATTCAGCGCTGCGGTTTCCGAAGCAGGACGTGCAGGTTTGGGGAATCAATTTCCAGCGGACGGTAAGGCGTTCCCGCGAAATCACCACCTGGAACCTTATCGACAGAAAGTTTGGTGAGGAGAGCCAGGTTGGAGAACTCACGGGTATCCGGGCGGTTAAATCGCCCATCAGGCTCGAGCTCTATCCCTTTGCCGCCGGTTATTATCAGATTTCACCCGATGGCAACGGCTTTTCCTATGCAGCCGGAATGGACCTGAAATATGGCATCAATGATGCCTATACACTCGATATGACACTTATTCCCGATTTCGGTCAGCGCAAATCGGACCAGATCGTGCTGAATCTTACCCCCTACGAAGTTAAATACTCTGAAAACAGGCAGTTTTTTACCGAGGGGATGGAACTCTTCGATAAATCCGGCCTTTTCTATTCGAGGAGGATCGGTAAACGGCCCTCCGGCTATTTCAACGCGTGGAACCAGCTTGAGGATGGAGAAATCCTGGTCCAGAATCCGGAGGAGGCCAAGCTGATCAACGTTACCAAGATTTCCGGCCGGAATACGAAGAACCTGGGTATCGGCTTCTTAAATGCCATGACAGCCAATACCTATGCCACCAAAAGGGATGGTGCCGGTTCCGAGGAAAGGCTGCTAACCGATCCGTTCACCAATTACAATGTGCTTGTACTCGATCAGGTATTCGGAAGGAACTCCTATGTGAATGTCACCAATACCAATGTTTACACTCCTTCAACAACAAGGATGGCAAACGTTAGCAAAGCCACGCTGAAGCTTCGTGATAAGGCAAACCGTTACGGGATTTCGGGAAGCGGGGCTGCCAGCATGATATACGATTCGCTTAGCGGGAAACCGGGAACAGGGCACTCGTTGAGCTTTGCGGCCGGAAAATACGGAGGCGCCTTCACCGCGGGCTATTCCTTTGAAATGGTATCGGATACCTACAATATCAATGATATGGGGTATCTCAGGAACAACAACATCATCGGACAGGATCTGATGTTTTCGCACCGGTTCATGGAGCCGCTCTGGATACTGAATTCACTCAGCAACAGCCTTGCCTTTGAGTATAACCTGATGTACCGCGGCAGGGAATACTCCGAGTTTAACATTAACTGGAATACGCACGTGCTGTACAAGAATTACTGGGATACCCGAATTTCGCTGGAATTCAGTCCTGTAGAAACACATGACTGGTACGAACCCCGGCTTGCAGATCGGTATTTCGTTCGTCCGGCCTATTGGATGTTCAATCTTGGCGGATCAACCGACTATCGTAAAAAGGTAGCGGCAGATGCCGGCGTTCAATGGTTCCGCAACGCACACGGCGATAAGGCTTTTCAGGTAAATGCTTCGCCGAGGTTCCGCCTGAACAACAAATTCAGTTTCTTCCCGTCGTTCAAATTCCTGAAGGATATTGGCGATGAAGGTTATGTTGCCCGCCAGAACGACGGATCGCTCATCTTCGGCAAACGGGACATAAGGACGGTCACAAATTCGGTGACAGGTTCATACGTTTTCAATAACCGTTCGGCGCTCAGCCTTTCCCTCAGGCACTACTGGTCGAAGGTCGCCTACACGGATTATTTCCTCCTCGATGAAGCCGGAGGGCTTGATCCTTTCGAATCCTATGAGGGGAATGCGAACCTCGATTTCAATATTTTCAACATCGACCTTGAGTATTCGCTCAACTTTGCGCCCGGAAGTTACCTCACTGTTGTGTGGAAGAACAATATTTCCAAAAGCGAATCGTTCGAAAACGGGGTCTTCCTCTCTTACTTCGATAACCTTCAGGGCACCCTGATCTCCCCGCAAACCAACTCCTTTTCGGTTAAGGTTATCTATTACCTCGATTATAAGAGGGTAATGCCCGGCAAGAACAGGTAACCCTTGCCCGGGTTCCAATTATCCTTACTTTTACCGAAGAAACGGTATTGATTATGATCCAGGTACGCGACATCCGGAAATCTTTCGGCAACCTTCAGGTGCTAAAGGGCATTGATCTTGATGTCGGGGCGCGCGAGATTGTATCGATTGTTGGTCCCAGCGGGGCCGGAAAAACCACACTGCTCCAGATCATGGGAACCCTTGATCGTCCCGACTCCGGCAGTATCCGAATCCGGGATACACAAGTCAATTCCATGGATGACCGGCGGCTGGCCGCCTTCCGCAACAGGGAGATCGGTTTTGTCTTTCAGTTCCATCATCTTCTTCCTGAGTTTACTGCGCTGGAGAATGTCTGCATTCCGGCATACATTGCCAAAACCGGCAGGAAGAAAGCGGAACAGCGGGCAGCTGAACTGCTCGATTTTCTCCGGCTGACCGACCGGATGGAACACAAGCCCGCCGAGCTTTCCGGTGGCGAAAAACAACGTGTGGCGGTTGCCCGTGCACTCATGAACAATCCGGCCGTGATCTTTGCAGATGAGCCTTCGGGGAACCTCGATTCCGAGAGCCAGCGCGAACTTCACCAGCTTTTCCTGCGTCTCCGGGATGAATTTGGCCAGACGTTCGTGATCGTAACTCACGATACGGCGCTTGCAAGCCTCTCCGACAGGATCATTACAATGCGCGACGGCCTCATAGCAACCGGCTGAATCATGCCGATTATTCCGGAAGAAGAGCTTCGCGATCTGCTTAATGCCAAGCACGATCAGTACAATAACCCCGATTTCATTCTGAAGGACCCGATCCGGATACCACACCGTTTTTCGGTGAAGGAAGATGTGGAGATCGCCGCGTTCCTCACCGCCACCATTGCCTGGGGCAACCGGCTCACCATCGTTAAAAGTGCCGGCGGACTGATGGAAAGGATGGGCGGAGAGCCCTTCGAATTCATTATGAACGCAACGGAATCCGATATCAGCCGGCTGGATGGCTTTGTTCACCGGACATTCAATTCCTCAGATCTCAATGGGTTTGTCGCTGCCCTTCGATGTGTTTACCTGCAGCATGGCGGGCTGGAAAAGGTTTTTACCGATGGATTCCAAAATGGGGGCGCTTTTGGAGCACTGTCCCGGTTCAGAGATCTTTTCATCGCTTCCGGCATAGCCCCGCGATCGCGCAAGCATGTATCCGACGTTAACAAGGGATCTGCTGCCAAACGGCTCAACCTCTTTCTGATGTGGATGGTCAGGAATGATCGTAACGGGGTGCATTTCGGGTTGTGGAAAGGGATTCCCGCTTCAGGCCTGATGATCCCTCTGGATACGCACGTAGGCCGTGTTGCCCGTCTCCTTGGTCTATTGCAACGAAAATCCAGCGACTGGCAGGCGGTGGAAGAACTTACTGCCGCGCTGCGGAAAATGGATCCGGAAGATCCATGCAAATATGATTTCGCCCTTTTCGGTCTGGGTTTATTTGATCATTTCTGATATGCCGAACAGCTGGTTTCAGTTTAAGCGATTTATGATCCGGCAGGACCGGACGGCCATGAAAGTGGGAACCGACGGCGTGCTGCTTGGTGCGTGGGGCGGCAGCGGATGCTTCCCCGGTGCGGCTGGCAGCTGCTCCATACTCGATATCGGGACCGGGACCGGCCTGATTGCCCTTATGCTCGCACAGCGCTTCCCTTTAGCAAGTGTATTGGGGTTGGAGATAGATCCGGATGCGGCTGCACAGGCAACAGATAACCTGGCAGCCTCGCCGTGGCCTGATCGGATAGAAATCAGGGAAGCCGATTTCAGGATCTGGAGTCCGCCCGCCGGTGATTTCTTCGATATGATCGTGTGCAATCCGCCCTATTTCAGCCGGTCGCTCAAAAACCCGGATGTTCAGCGATCGCTGGCGCGGCACGACGATGAATTGCCGCTGGAAGCGCTGATCAGCCGTTCGGCTGGATTGCTTTCGCCCTCGGGTCTGCTGGCGGTGGTTTTGCCTGCCGGGCGTGTTGAGGAGGCACTAAAGGCAGCTGCCCGCAGCGGGCTGTACCTGAACCGCAGGCTGAATGTCCGCGGCAACCAGCATGCTGAAGTGAAGCGCGTTCTGCTGGAATGGGGGTTTGTTCAACGGGAATCGGAATTTGGCGAACTGGTGCTTGAATCTTCGAGGGGTGTAAAGTCGGAGGAGTACGGAAGGCTGACCGGTAACTTTTATCTCTGACTTCATACCAGGGTGGTTAGGCAAACCCCCACACTAAAGTGCGGGGTTAATGATGTCTCCGTGGGAAAATGAATTACAACTTAACCCAAGCCGCAAGTCTGGTGGATTTATCCCCAACTCCAATTCATCCCAACCACCTAACATCCTAAGCTTCTAACCACCTATCCTTATTCCTCCTCCTCCACAAACCGTATCCCATACTCTTCCAGCTCTTTCAGAATGGGCAGATAGAATTCAGGGGTGGTGGGTATCTGTACACCGGTAGCCCGGATCGACCCATTTAGGATGAGCCGTGTGGCAATGGCAACGGGGGTGCCAACGGTGATGGCCATGGCTGTCATTTTCTGATCACGGCCCAGAACGACGAGTGACGAGCGGTGTCGGTGGTTTTTTCCTTTAAGGGTGTAATCGAATATATGCTGCATCACGATCATGTCCTTATCGTCGGGACCGAGCGCCCATCTCTGTTCGAGTTTATGCTGAAGGACCTGGGCCGGGGTGGCATGCTGAAGGCCGACCGGGGAGTCGTCGAACAGCCCGAGCCACTCGATTTTATCCATGATTTCGCCATCCGGGCTGATACCAAGAAACTCTCCGATCCGTTGGCGGATGGTACCCGGGTGACCGGCAGGGAGGAACGATTCGGTAAATCCGAGCCAGGTTTGATTTCCGGAATAGTCCATCGTATAGCTGTCGTCGGTCATGCCGAGCTGAACGAAGACGTTCCAGGCCTCGCAGTATCCGGGGCGGCGGAAGGTGCCGCGGATCATCGTCTTGATGTCGGGCAGGTTGTACACTTCGCGGTACTGGAGGGAATCGCGGTTTGGATAAACCTCAAAACCGCCAAGCCCGGTTATCGTGGTTTTTTCGGCCGACCGGAACAGCTGATGGTAAGGTACATATTTGTACTGCCCGTCGCGGATGAACATCGATGTGCCCTGGCCGGCAAGGACCACGTTTCTCGGGTTCCAGGTGAATTTGTAGTTCCATGGGTTGTTGTCGGATTCCGGGGCGATCAGGCCTCCGGTAAAGGAACGGAACCCCGTTATTTTGCCCCCTTTTTCACGGATGGCGTCGATGATGCGCATGGCCGACATATGGTCGATGCCTGGGTCGACGCCGAGTTCGTTGAAAAAGAGAAGCCCTTTCTGCCGGGCCTGGTAGTCGAGTCGCCTTATTTCAGGCGAAACGTAGGAAGCTGTGAGCAGGTTGCGACCTGCGGCCAGGCAAGCTTCGGCCACCATGGGGTGGAAACGGGCGGGCAGCATGGAAATGACGATGTCGGACTCGCTGATGTGGCGGATCTTATCGGTTTCATTGAAAATGTCGAACGGGATGGCGGTTCCGCGGGGATGTCCGTCGATTTTGGAACGTGCGGTCTTTTCGTCGATATCGCCGACTGTTATCAGCCAGTTTTCTTTTTCCGAGTGAGCGAGGAGATAGTCGATCAGGCTCGACGTGCTTAGGCCTGAGCCCAGTACCAGTATGCGTTTCATGCGTTTCAGCCGTTGGGTTGTTGCGCTAAGGTACATATTTGCCGCCGGATGCGTGCACTCGGGACGAGGCAACTTCGGGATAAATTTTATCTTTGCTCAAATCGAAAAATCAGGGATGGCATTGAACGAACCTTTGGT
This sequence comes from uncultured Porphyromonadaceae bacterium, assembly GCA_964457845.1. Classification (GTDB taxonomy): domain Bacteria; phylum Bacteroidota; class Bacteroidia; order Bacteroidales; family UBA12481; genus UBA12481. The sequence goes on from CAYWHP010000044.1 coordinate 28,765, forward strand.
GGATACGCCGCTGATGAAGCAATACATGGCGGTGAAGCAAAAATTCCCGGATGCAGTTTTACTGTTCCGGGTCGGCGATTTTTACGAAACATTCTCGGACGATGCCATCAAGGCCTCCCGGATACTCGGGATTACCCTGACGAGGCGGGCCAATGGTGCGGCATCGTTTGTGGAACTTGCCGGGTTTCCGTTCCATGCCCTTGATACCTACCTGCCGAAGCTGGTGCGGGCAGGCGAACGGGTGGCAATATGCGAGCAGCTCGAGGACCCGAAACTCACGAAGAAAATTGTGAAACGCGGGGTAACCGAGCTCATTACCCCCGGGGTGTCGATCAATGACCAGATCCTTGAACACAAGGAAAACAATTTTCTGGCGGCTGTTCACATCGACAGGCAGGCAGCCGGGGTCTCCTTTATGGATATCTCAACGGGCGAGTTTGTGACGGCAGAGGGGTCATTTGAGTATATCGACAAGCTGCTCAATAATTTCGCACCCAAAGAGGTGCTTTTTGAGCGCGGCAAGGATAAGATCTTTCTGGAGTATTTCGGGCATAAATTTTATACGTATAAGCTCGACGACTGGATTTTTACGGCTGACGCCGCCCGGGAACGGTTGCTGCGGCAGTTTGAGACCACTTCGCTGAAGGGTTTCGGAATCGCAGGGATGGAGTACGCCACGATTTCAGCCGGCGCCATCCTCCATTATCTTGATATTACGCAGCATGAGCGGACCCAGCACATTCAGGCCATCTCGAGGATCGAGGAGGATAAGTTTGTCTGGCTCGATAAATTCACCATTCGTAACCTCGAGCTGTTTCAGTCGATCAACGAAGGCGGCAAAACACTGATCGAGGTGATCGACCAGACGATTTCGCCGATCGGGGCGAGGCTGCTGAAGCGCTGGATGGCGCTGCCCCTTAAGGAGATCCAATTGCTGAATGAGCGGTTCAATGTGGTGGAGTATTTTTTGAAGCATCCCGATTTTCGGGAGCACATCGAGGACCATGTGCGACACATCGGCGATCTGGAGCGGCTGATATCCAAAGCCGCCGTTGGCCGGATCAGCCCGCGTGAAGTGGTGCAGCTGCGATTTGCCCTTTCGGCGGTGGAGCCGGTAAAGCTGGCCTGTGAATCGTCGGACGACGCCACGCTGCGTCGTATCGGCGAGCAGCTCAACCCGTGCCGCACCATCCGCGACCGGATCGAACGCGAACTGGTGGTGGATGCTCCGAACCAGGTGGGCAAGGGGAGGGTAATAGCTGCGGGCGTTAACCCCGACCTCGACGAGCTGCGGGAACTTGCCTATTCGGGCAAGGATTACCTGGCCGCCATGCAGGAACGCGAGAGTGTTCGAACAGGTATCACTTCCCTTAAGGTGGGTTTCAACAACATATTCGGATATTATTTCGAGGTGAGGAACACCCACAAGGAGAGGGTACCGCCTGAGTGGACCCGCAAGCAAACGCTTGTTGGTGCGGAACGTTATATCAATGAGGAACTTAAGGAGTACGAAACCAAAATTCTGGGTGCCGAGGAGAAGATCCTTGAGATCGAAACCAGGCTCTTCGGCGAACTGGTGGTGGCGCTGTCCGATTACATTACACCGGTTCAGCTGGATGCCCGCCTGATTGCCAGCCTTGATGTGCTGCGATCGTTTGCTACCATAGCGATTTCCAACCGGTACATCCGTCCCGTGCTTACCGAGGAGCCTGTCCTGGAGATCAGCCAGGGGCGCCACCCCGTGATCGAAAAGCAGCTCCCGCTGGGAGAGGAGTATATTGCCAACGACCTGTACCTCGATACGGACACCCAGCAGATCATCATCATTACCGGGCCAAACATGGCCGGTAAGTCGGCTTTGCTCCGTCAAACGGCCCTCATTGTGCTTCTTGCCCAGATCGGCTGCTTCGTGCCTGCCGATTCGGCCACCGTCGGGATCGTTGATAAGATCTTCACCAGGGTGGGGGCTTCTGATAACCTCTCACTGGGAGAATCCACCTTCATGGTTGAAATGACCGAGGCCGCAAGCATCATAAATAACTTGTCGCCCCGCTCGCTGGTGCTGTTTGATGAGCTGGGCCGCGGCACCAGCACCTACGACGGTATTTCCATTGCCTGGTCGATCGTTGAGTATATTCACGAGCATCCAACCGCCCGGGCCAAAACCCTGTTCGCTACCCATTACCATGAGCTGAATGAAATGGAAAGCTCGTTCAAGCGCGTGAAAAACTTCAACGTTTCGGTAAGGGAACTCAACAACAAGGTGATCTTTCTGCGTAAACTGGTTCGCGGAGGCAGTGAGCACAGTTTCGGGATTCACGTGGCCCGGATGGCCGGGATGCCGAAATCCATCGTGCAGCGCGCCAACGAAATCCTGAAGGAGCTGGAGGCGTCGCACCGAACCGAACTTATGCGGGAGCCGGTGAAAGAACTTGCCCAGCACCGCGAAGGCATGCAGCTCTCTTTCTTCCAGCTGGATGATCCGGTTTTAAAACAGATCCGCGATGAGATAGCCAAACTGGATATCAATAACCTGACCCCGATGGAGGCACTTAATAAACTGAATGATATTAAGCGAATTACAGGATTAAAATAACATGGCTACCTGCGAATGGCCCTCAATAGATCCCCTTATGATCGCGTATCACGATACCGAATGGGGCACCCCGGTCCACGACGACCGGAAATGGTTCGAGTTTATCATCCTGGATGCCTTTCAGGCCGGGCTGAGCTGGCGGACCGTACTGCACAAGCGTGAAAACTTCCGGGCCGCCTTCGATGATTTCGATCCTTCGGTTGTGGCCGCCTATGACGAACAACGAATTCAGGAGCTGATGGGAAACCCCGGCATCATCCGTAACCAGCTGAAAATCCGCTCAGCTGTTACCAATGCCGGTGCATTTCTGCGCGTGCAGCAGGAGTTTGGCAGCTTCGATAATTACATATGGGGATTCACGAGTGGAAAAGTGGAGCACCACCACCTGGAATCAATGAAAGAGCTGCCGGCAAAGACCGATCTGTCGGATCGGATCAGTAAGGACCTGTTAAAGAGGGGGTTCAAGTTCGTCGGCTCTACCATTGTTTATGCTTTTCTGCAGGCAGCAGGGGTGGTTAACGATCATGTTACCGGCTGTTTCCGCTATCGGGAGCTCGGCGGATAAACAAAAGCAAAAAAATTTGGCCGAATGTTTTCGCGAAAAGCAAAGATCGTTTATATTTGCCAACCCAAATGCGAGAATAGCTCAGTTGGTAGAGCACGACCTTGCCAAGGTCGGGGTC
>CAYWHP010000045.1:0-18685 GCA_964457845.1 uncultured Porphyromonadaceae bacterium
TGAGCGCGGGAGAGAGCCTGTCCTCGCGAAAGCGGGGAGGGACGGGGGGTGAGGTTGCGTCACGAAAAATGTTATTTTAGCCTCTTCTTAATGGAACGCTAACCAATCAAAACGGCCCAATGGACGGTTCAACCGGGAAAACATTCAAACGGAGCCTTAACCTGATCGACTCTTCCGCGATCGTGGTCGGATCGATGATCGGATCGGGAATATTCATCGTTTCGGCCGACATGGCAAGAACCCTCGGATCTCCCGGCTGGATGCTGATGGCCTGGCTCATCACCGGCCTCATGACCATCTTTGCCGCCATGACCTACGGCGAACTGGCCTCAATGATGCCCAAGGCCGGAGGACAATATATTTACCTGCGCGAAGCCTACAACCCCCTCACCGGTTTTCTTTATGGCTGGACCCTTTTCACGGTGATCCAAACCGGAAGCATAGCGGCCATAGCAATGGCCTTCAGCAAATTTTCGGGTGTACTCATCCCCTGGATCAGCGAGGAGAACATCCTTATGCATCTGGGGCCGCTCAAGGTGACCGCCGTGCACCTCGTGGCGGTGCTCTCGATCATCCTGCTCACCTGGGTGAATACCCGGGGCATTAAAACCGGCAAGATTGTTCAGAATACCTTTACCGCCACCAAAGTGCTGGTGCTTTTCCTCTTCCTGATCGTTGGCTTTTTTTTCGCCAAATCAGCCGGCTGGACTGCTAACTCGCTCTACTTCTGGCAGGCCGCCAGCCTTGATCCCGCAACGGGTGCCGCCACTCCGCTGGTGGGCATGGCCTTTATCGCCGCACTGGGATCGGCCATGGTGGGCTCGCTGTTTACCTACGATGCCTGGTACAATGTCACGTATAACTCCGCCGAGGTGATCAACCCCCGGAAAACCATTCCCCTGAGCCTCATCTGGGGTACCCTGGTGGCGGCTTTCCTTTTTGTGCTGAGCAACGTGGTTTATCTTAAGGTGCTGCCCCTGCGCGGCACCCCGGGGGCAGGCGACGTGATCAGTCAGGGCATGGCCTTTGCCACCGATGACCGCCTCGGAACGGCCGCTATCAGCGGGATATTTGGCGAATATGCCGTCATCATCATGGCCGTGCTGATCATCATCTCCACCTTCGGATGCAACAACGGGCTCGTTCTTTCCGGTGCCAGGGTCTACTGGGCCATGGCGGATAATAATCTGTTTTTCAAGAAAATAGGAAAACTGAATAGCAAAAGCGTACCGGCTAACGGCCTTATCCTTCAGTGTGTCTGGGCCTGCCTGCTCTGCCTTTCGGGTTCCTATTCCCAGCTGCTCGATTATGTGATTTTTGCTGTCCTCATCTTTTATGCCCTGACCACGGCGGCAGTATTTGTGCTGCGGCGCCGGTGGCCCGAGGAAGAACGCCTGTACAAGGCTTTCGGATATCCTGTTATCCCGGCCATCTGTGTCCTGCTTTCGGTGGCTATCATGGTCATTCTGCTGATATACAAGCCAACTTTTACGTGGCCCGGGCTGATCATCGTGGCGCTCGGCATTCCCGTTTATTATATCTGGAAAAAAATTCAACCAAATACCCCATCTGAATGAATGCGGTTCCCTATGTTATAGGTGCCATCGCCTTTTTCGCCCTGGCTTACCGGTTTTATTTCGGTTTTGTGGTGGCGAAGGTGGCCGTGGCCAATGACCTGAAGGCCACGCCCGCGCATCGCCTGTACGACGGGCAGAACTACTATCCGATGACCAAGTGGGTACTCTTCGGGCACCATTTCGCTGCTATAGCCGGCGCGGGACCGTTGGTCGGGCCTGTTTTGGCAGCACAATTCGGCTTTTATCCCGGTTTTATCTGGATGCTTATCGGTGCTGTTATGGCCGGTGCGGTTCACGATCTGGTGATTCTCACCGCTTCCATCGAGCACGACGGCAAGTCGCTGGCCGAAATCGCCCGCGCCGAGATCAACAAGCTGAGCGGCACAACTGCTTCGGTTGTCATCATTCTGGCGCTTATCGTCACCCTGGCCGGTCTCGGCGTGGTGGTGGTCAACGCACTGGCAGAGAGCTCCTGGGGCACCTTTACCATCGCCATGACCATCCCGATCGCCATGTTCATGGGGGTCTGGATGTTCAAGCTCAGGCCTGGAAAAACGGTGGAGGCCACCGTCATGGGCGTGGCCATGCTGGCTGCCGCCGTGATCCTGGGAAGGTATATACCCGATTCAGCCCTGGCTCCCTATTTCACCTTCAGCAAGAAGACCCTTACCCTGATGCTTTGCGGCTACGGTTTCCTGGCCTCGGTGCTGCCTGTGTGGCTGCTCCTCTCACCCCGCGACTACCTGAGTTCGATCATGAAGATCGGCGTTATCGGGTTGCTGGCCGTTGGTGTTATCATTGTGGCTCCTGAGATCAAAATGCCCGGGTTCACTGAATTTGTCGGTGGCGGCGGGCCTATCATACCCGGTAAGCTCTATCCTTACCTCTTCATCACGATCGCCTGCGGTGCGATCTCGGGCTTCCATTCGCTGGTGAGTTCCGGGACGACACCGAAAATGATTATGAAAACCAAGCATATCAAGGCTATTGCCGCTGGTTCCATGCTAACGGAAGGCGTTGTCAGCATCATGGCCCTGATTGCCGCAACGAGCCTCTTCCCGCTCGACTATTTCCAGATCAACCTCACACCGGAGAAATTCCAGGCCGTATTGCCCAAGCTTCAGGCCATGGGATTCACCGAAGGCAACATCCAGGAGCTCTCCCGGCAGGTGGGCGAAAACGTGGCCGGCCGCCCGGGGGGCGCCGTCTCACTCGGCGTCGGCATGGCGCAGATCTTTTCGTCGATCCCCGGTATGAAACACCTGATGAGCTACTGGTACCATTTTGCCATCATGTTCGAGGCCCTGTTCATCCTCACCACCATCGACGCGGGCACCCGCATCGCCCGCTTCGTGCTGCAGGAGATGCTCGGAAAGGTGTATAAGCCCTTCGGCAATACAACCTGGCTGCCCGGCAACCTTTTTACCAGCGCCGTCATCGTACTCTGCTGGGGCTATTTTATTTACACAGGCACGGTGGGTACCATCTGGCCGATGTTCGGTGCGGCGAACCAGCTCATGGCCACCATCGCCCTCGTTGTGGGCACCACCTACATCATCAACCGCGGCAGGGCCCGGTATGCCTGGGTCACCATACTCCCGATGGCTTTCGTGGGCATAACCACGCTCTATGCCGCCATCACCAACGTAGCCACCATTTACTTCCCGCAGATGCTGGTAAAGGCAACCTTTGTACCCGGCCTCATCAACTTTTTCTTTACCGTGATGATCATCATCTGCCTGTTCGTCATTTTCATAAACGCACTGCCCAAATGGTACAGGATGTGGAACCAAAATGTGGCGCAACCTGTATAGCCACCACATGAAATTCACTGCTTTCAGTCCGGCCTCTTCCGGCATCGCCATCCTTATACTGGCCGCAGGCCTTACAGGATGCGTAACCCCGCGTTTTCACGTCGACCGGATGCTGTGCAACAACCTGGTGAACCCGGTCGGCGTTGAAGGAACACCGGAGCTTACGTGGACGGTTGCCTCGGAAGATGAGGTCAGCGTTACGGACTATGAGCTCAGGTTAATAGACATTAGACATGAGACAGGAGACTTGAGACTGGAAGACCTTAAGACGTTAAGACTGGAAGAGGGGAAGAGGTATGAGTGGCAGGTGAGGGTGAAGGATCAGGATGGGAAGTATTCAGCATGGAGCGAAAAGGCATGGTTTGTTACCGGCATCCCCGACAGTGCCTGGGCGGGGGCGGAATGGATCGGCTTTGAGCAGCTGGCAGATTCCCTGCGGCTGGTGCCCGGTGTGCACGGTTCGGGCGACCAGCTGGGCCATCTGGCCGTGCAGCGGCCGGTGGTGCCTGTTTTCCGGAAATTAATTCCGACAGGCAAACGGGTAACGGAAGCGTATCTCTTTGTTACCGGAATGGGGCATTATACACTGGCTTTCGACGGACAGGACATAACCGGCGGCTTCATGCGGCCGGGCTGGACAAATTACGCCAAAACCTGTTTCTATAACGGATACGATGTGACCAGCCTTATGGAGGACGGAACACACGAAATACGGATTACCGCCGGGAACGGTTTTTTCAATATCAACCGGGAACGCTATCGCAAGATGGTTAATGCCTGGGGCAACCCAATGGTGCGAGCGATCCTGGTAATCCGCCATGCCGACGGAACAATTTCGAAAGTGGTGACCGACGGCAGCTGGGAAGCTGCAAAATCGGCAACCACCTTTACATCTATCTATGGTGGAGAAGATTACGATGCCCGTTTGAGCGAGCCGGTCTGGCAGAAGGCGTTAATCGTTAAAGGGCCCGGAGGCCGGATGCGGAACGAAGGGGATTATCCGCTTAAATCCATGCAGGAATTCCAGCCGGTAAAAATCACCCAGATGGCCGATGGCAGCTGGGTGTATGATTTTGGACAGAATGCGTCGGGCATACCGGAGATCTCCGTTTCGGCGAAGGCCGGCCAAACGGTGCGCCTCACGCCCGGCGAGCTGATCGACGACAACGGGCAGGTCACGCAGCAGGCTTCAGGCGGGCCGCACTATTACGACTATACCGCTGCGGGGGGGACCAGCGAAAACTGGATGCCCCGTTTCACCTATTACGGATTCCGGTATGTCAGTGTCAGCGGTGCGGTTCCGGCCGGTAAGCCTAACCCGGATAACCTGCCGGTGGTGGAGGAGCTGGTGTTTCATCACACGCGCAACAGCTCGCCGGGTGCCGGCACTTTTACATGCTCCAACGACCTGTTCAACCGGATATTTACACTCATCGACTGGTCGGTGCGCAGCAATCTGGCCAGCGTAACCACCGACTGCCCGCACCGCGAGAAACTGGGCTGGCTCGAGGTAACGCACCTGATGGGCAACTCGATACGGTATACCTACGACATACGAAACCTGTATGCCAAAATTGTAGACGATATGATGGAGGCACAGCTGGATAACGGACTTGTTCCCGATATTGCACCTGAATTTGTGCCTTTTGACGGCGGGTTCCGCGATTCGCCCGAGTGGGGCAGCTCGGCGGTGATCCTGCCCTGGTACCTGTATCAGTGGTATGCCGACAGGAAGCCCATGGAGCGCGCTTATCCCATGATGAAGCGGTATGTGGATTACCTCGGGTCCACGGCAAAGGGGGGAATTGTTTCCCACGGACTGGGAGACTGGTTCGACCTGGGGCCCGGTGAGCCCGGCTCTTCGCAGCTGACCCCGATGGCGCTCACAGCTACGGCTATCTATTACCATGATCTCGACATCCTTTCGCAAATGGCAGCCATGCTCGGTCGTGCGGATGATGCCAAAGCCCTCGGCGACAGCGCCCGCGCGGTGCGGGATGCTTTTAATGCGCGTTTCTATAACCCTGAAACACATGTTATAGCAACTGGCTCACAAACAGCTTATTCCATGCCGCTGGTGGTTGGCCTTGTGCCCGACGGCGACCGGGAAGCCGTTTACAAAAACCTGATTGCCGCGGTGGAAAAGGACGGCTATGCGCTTACAGCCGGCGACGTGGGCTACCACTACCTGGTTCAGGCCCTGCAGGATGCCGGCGGCAACGAAGTGATATACCGGATGAACTCAAGGGATGATGTGCCGGGATACGGATTTCAGCTCAGTCACGGGGCAACCGCGCTTACCGAGTCGTGGCCGGCACTGCGCTATGTTTCGAACAACCACATGATGCTGGGCCACCTTATGGAGTGGTTCTATACAGGCATCGGAGGCATCCGTCAGGCTCCCGGATCGCCCGGTTTTGAAAAGATCATCATCGATCCGAAAGTGGTGGGCGATATCAGCTGGGCCGAAGTCAGCCACAACTCCATCAAAGGAGAGATATTTTGCCGCTGGGAGAAATCGGCAAAGGGATATACCCTGGATGTTCGAATTCCCGTTGGATCAACAGCTGAAATATTCTGGAATGGCAAATCGCTGGGCAACAGGGGCTCCGGGAAGCACCATTTCGAGGGATCATCTGAATGACCGGTTTGGTTAATGAAAATTGAATTTTGGAGTTTATTTGATGTTTGTATTTGTAATTTGTTATTTATCTGAGATATATGAAAGTATTGGGAATGGGCAACGCCCTCGTCGACGTGCTGATCCATGTTCAGGATGATTCAATATTAGCGGAGTTGCGGCTTCCGAAGGGGAGCATGCAGCTGGTTGACGATGAGCGGCTCCACGAGATCGAGCACAGGACAGAGGGAATGAACAGGGTGCTGGTGGCCGGCGGATCGGCGGCCAACACTATCTGCGGTTTGGCCGAACTGGGTATTGAATCGGGTTTTATCGGATCGGCCGGAAATGACAACTGGGGCGATTTTTACATTCACGATCTGGAGTCGATGGGCATAAAGCCCCTGTTTTACCGGCCCGGAAGGCCTACGGGCCGGGCCATGGCGTTGCTGACACCCGATTCCGAACGCACCTTTGGCACCTACCTGGGTGCTGCCATTGAGCTGACACCGGCCTTTCTTCATCCGGAACAGTTCCGCGGATGGACCGTCTTCCACATCGAAGGGTACCTGGTGCAGAACCGCGACCTCATCCGCACGGCCCTCGACATGGCTCGGGAAGCCGGCTGCGTGGTGTCGCTCGATCTGGCGAGTTACAACGTGGTGGAGGATAATCTCGATTTCCTTCAGGCCATTCTGCCGGGCCATGTCGACATCCTTTTCGCCAACCAGGAGGAAGCTTTCGCCTATACCGGCAAGGAACCCGAAGATGCGGTTGAGGAAATTGCTTCCCAATGCCGGATTGCCATTGTGAAAACCGGCAGCGAGGGGGCATGGGTGCAATCCGGAAGCGACAAATGGCAGGTGCCGGGCCTCAAAGCCAATTGCATTGACACTACCGGCGCAGGCGACCTTTTTGCCTCCGGTTTCCTTTACGGATGGAACAAGGGGTATTCGCTGCAACGCTGCGGGGAACTCGGAAACCTGCTGGCTGCCGCGGTAATCGAGGTTACCGGGCCGAAGATTCCCGAGGGGAGATGGCCGGGGCTGAGGATGGAGGCAGTACGCATCTGAACGGTTGAATCCTCCTCCCGAAGCGGCCAATACAGGGTGTGTCGGCATGGAAAACCCCCAGACTGAAGTCAGGGGCTAGACATAGCGACAACTGGCTGGATTTTGTAGTAGTGAGTTGATTACAACATGGAAATCCCTGACCTGTCCCAAAAGTAGCCTCAAAACCAAGATGTTACCATGCCTGGCCAGGGGAAACCTCCGCATGTATGCAGATGGATACAGCCAGAATACCTTCCATTCCACCAGATGGGATTATGACTAACCCCAGGCTTCAGCCTGGGGGGGGTGATCCCGGGATGCCTGTGATGGCAAGGAAACGCAGACTCCACCATGAGGATGTATGTCAGAACAACCCGTGCAGCTGCGCGTTGATCTTGTCGATCACCGTGCTGATATCCTCGGGGTTGCCGAGAAAATCCATCGAGTCGGCGTCAACGATCAGCAGCTTGCCGTCGCGGTAGGTTTCCACCCAGCTTTCATAGCGTTCATTCAACCGCTTGAGGTAGTCGAGCCGGATCGAATTCTCGTACTTGCGGCCCCGTTTCTGGATCTGGTTCACCAGGGTGGGAACGGAGGCGCGAAGGTAAATGATCAGGTCGGGCGGCTGCACCAGGGAAACCATCAGGTTGAAAAGGGTATAATAGTTTTCGAAGTCGCGCGTGCTCATCAGCCCCATCGAATGGAGGTTGGGTGCGAAAATGTAGGCATCCTCGTAGATGGTACGGTCCTGGATGACCGTTTTCTCGTTTTTCCGGATCTCAAGGATCTGGTTGAAGCGGGAGTTGAGGAAGTAGATCTGCAGGTTGAATGACCAGCGCTGCATATCTGCATAAAAATCGTTCAGGTAAGGGTTGTCATCGACATCCTCGTAGTGTGGTTCCCACAGATAGTGTTTGCTGAGAATGCGGGTAAGCGTTGTTTTACCGGAGCCTATATTGCCCGCTATGGCTATGTGCATGGTGATATTTCCGATTTTAGGTTTAACCGAAAGTACGACAAATTTTCAATCGAATGCTCCCGGAAAAATATTTTTTAGCGCGAAAGGAGGTAAACGCCGGCGGATGTACTCAGCAGCAGCTTTTGGGGGAGAAGGCAGGCCTGGCGGATCTCCCGGCCGGGTGAAAGGAATACGGGCTCCTCTTCCGTAACCGGATCTTTCCGGATGGTTACCGCTTCGGGCCGCACCAGCAGCAGACTGTTGCCATATGGCCGGAAGTCGATGGCTTTTACGGGGATGCGCTTCAACGGGTTTGCAAACAGGTCGAAAACGCGGATTTCGAGGCCGGGCAGGAGCAGGTAAATCCTGTCGCCCGCTTCCGCCATACGGCATGCTGCTGCCGCAGAGCCCGCCGGCAGGTCGACCGGCATGGATTCCACCACCGTATTCAGCTGCGGCCCGATGTGCCGGAGCCGCATGGTGAAACCGTCGAGGACCCAGAAACCTCCCTCCCGGGCAGCGGCGATCGCCAGCGGGTTGCTGATGCCGAGATCGTCGAGCCGTATGGCCTCCGAGATCGGTGCGAGCCGGTTGTTGAGGAACCTCAGCAGATTGAAGTCTTTCTGGTAAATAAGAATCCGCATCGGGTCACCCGAATCGATAAGCGTGACCGGCCCGGTGGAGACTTCCGACCAGGAGCAGGTGGAGTCGCCATAGCTGTCATACCGGACTACCAGACTACCCCGCACAATATAGAACTGCCCGAGGGGATCCGATGAAATGGCCGTCGCGGGTGTTTGCCAGCTGCGGAGGGTGTCGGATTCGGCGCCTGCAGCCGGAGCCGGCGAAAGTCCGCCAAGAAGCAGTCCGATAAGGAGTGTGCCGGGAAGCATCATGACCGGAAGATCTTCAGGATTTCCTCAGCAATGATGCGGTCGTTCGACAGGCGCGGAACCTTGTGCTGTCCGCCGAGCTTTCCTTTCAACCGCAGCCACTCGTAAAATGTCCCCGGTTTGAGCGCAATTACTTCCGGCGCGTGCAGGGCGAGGTTCTTGTACCGTTTGGCCTCATAATCGGAATTCTGTGCCTTGAGGGCATTGTCGAGCAGCTCGGTGAAAAAATCGAGGTTCTCCGGTTCCTGGCTGAATTCGATCAGCCACTGGTGGCGGGCTTTCTCCCCATCGCCCATGAATACCGGTGCAGCGGTATAGTCCGAGATCCCGGCATTGGTTCCCTGACACGCCTTGTGCAGTGCGGTTTCGGCATTGTCGACAATAACTTCCTCGCCGAAAGCATTGATAAAGTGCTTTGTACGCCCCGTTATTCGGAACTTTACCGGCCGGAGTGAAGAAAACATCACGGTATCACCGATCATGTAACGCCAGAGCCCTCCGCTGGTGGAGATGATCATGGCATAGTTTCTGCCGGTTTCCACTTCATTGAGGGTGAGTGCTTTCGGATTGTCGGAGCCGAGTTCCTCAAACGGGATGAACTCGTAAAAAACCCCGTAATCAAGCATCAGGAGCATATGCGGATCGTTTGGATCGTCCTGTATCCCGAAAAAACCTTCCGAGGCATTGTAGGTCTCCATATACCTGATCTTGTCGGAGCCGATAATCGACCGGAACTGGCTTCGGTAGGGCGCAAAACTCACTCCCCCGTGAAAAAAAACCTCGAGGTTGGGCCAGACTTCAATTATGGTGGATTTGCCTGTCTTCTCGAGTATCTTGCGAAGGAGCACCAGGGTCCATGAGGGAACACCGGCCAGACTGGTGACGTTTTCACAGCTGGTAATTTCCGACATTCGGTTGAGTTTCTCCTCCCATTCGTTCATAAGTGCCACCGTAAGGTCAGGTGTGCGGATCCAATGAAAGTAGAAAGGCATGTTCTGAAGCAGAATGGCGGAAACATCTCCCAGATTTGTTTCGGGGTTTAGTTCTGAAACATGGTGGCTGCCGCCGATTGTGAGCGACTTGCCTGAGAGGAGATCGTTGTCGGGATAATTGATGAAATAGAACAGCAGGGAGTCCCTTCCCCCCTGAAAATGACCCTCTTCAATGTTTTCGCGGGTTACGGGGATGAACTTGCTCTTGTCGCCGGTGGTTCCCGATGATTTGGCGAACCACCTGATCTCTCCCGGCCACAGCACATCTGGCTCGCCCCGCATCGCCCGGTCGATATACGGCTTTATGGCCGGATAATCCCGCACGGGAACCCTTTCCACGAACTGGGTGTAGCTTTTGATCAGATCAAAACGGTGCTCTTCACCGAAGGCCGTATTTCTTCCCTCACGGATCAGCCGCTGGAAAAGATCGTTCTGAACCTCGACAGGATATTTCCTGAAAAAGTCGATCTGATACTTTCTTTTGGTTACAAACCAGGAAATTATGGAATTGATTATTGGCATTGGCATCCGGACAAGGGTTCGGACCAAAGTTACGAATTTTCCCTACTTTTGGATTTTACAACGCAGCGAACTCCTATGAACTGGCTCGACATCGTCATACTCGTCATTCTGGCCGGCGGCTTACTGTCCGGTTTTAAAAACGGCTTTGTCGGAGAGGTTGCCTCGCTGGCCGGACTGGTGCTGGGGCTTTGGGGTGCCATAAAATTTTCATGGTGGACTGCCGACCTGCTCGAAGGGGCCGGGCTGAGTTTCTCACTGATGCCGGTGATCTCCTTCATTATCACGTTCATCATCATTGCCGTGGTGATGCAGATTCTGGGTGGTATTGTGAGCAGCCTGCTCAAAGCCATCGCCCTGAACTGGATCAACCGCCTTGCCGGGATCGTTGCGGGTGTTTTTAAGGCTGCCCTCTTTGTAAGCGTTATCCTGCTGATACTTGATGTCGTTTCCGACCGGCATCCCATTATTCCGGAGGAGGCCCGGAAGGCATCGGTGTTATATGAACCCGTATCGGAAATCGTACCCACCCTGCTGCCCTTCCTTCACCTCGAAGAGCTCGGGAAGGCAGCCAAATCCGCGGAAAAAGCCGACATGGCACCTTAGATCAGGGAGTAACGGCCAAATAGTTATCTTAGCCAAAATTTTTGAGGATGAATTTCGTAGAGGAATTACGCTGGCGCGGGCTTATTCATGACATGATGCCCGGCACGGAGGAGACACTGGAGAGCGGAATGACGGCGGCCTACATCGGCTTCGACCCCACTTCGGATTCACTCCATATCGGCAACTTGGTGGGTATCATGCTCCTGAAACGCTTTCAGCTTTGCGGTCATAAGCCCTATGCCCTTGTGGGCGGTGCAACCGGAATGATCGGAGACCCTTCAGGCAAATCAGAGGAGCGTAATCTATTGGATGAGAAGACATTACGGCATAATCAGGAGTGCATTCGGAAGCAGCTTTCCCGGTTTATGGATTTCGACACCGATATGCCGAACCGGGCGGAAATGGTGAACAATTATGATTGGATGAAGGATTTTTCCTTTCTGGAGTTCATCCGCGATGTCGGGAAGCATATCACCGTAAACTACATGACCGCCAAGGATTCCGTCAAGAAGCGGCTCGATTCGGGCATGTCGTTCACGGAATTCAGCTACCAGCTGGTTCAGGGCTACGATTTCCTGCATCTCTATCAGAATAACCAGGTTAAGCTCCAGATGGGCGGCTCCGATAAGTGGGGCAATATAACCACCGGCACTGAGCTGATCCGTCGGAAAGCCGGGGGCGAGGCGTATGCCCTTACCAGCCCGCTCATTAAAAAGGCCGATGGCGGGAAGTTCGGGAAAACGGAATCCGGAACGGTATGGCTCGATCCGGAACGGACCTCTCCGTACCATTTTTACCAGTTCTGGATGAATGCATCCGACGAGGATGCAGGCAACTATTTGCGGATTTTCACCCTGCTCTCGCAGCCGGAGATTGATGAACTGGCGGCACGCCACCGGGAAGCCCCGCATGAAAGGCTTTTGCAGAAGAGGCTGGCCGAAGAGGTAACCCGCATGGTGCATTCGCAGGAGGCGCTCGACATGGCTGTTGAGGCATCTCAGATCCTGTTTGGCAGGGGTACCTATGAATCGCTTGCTGCGCTGGATGAGCGCACGCTGCTGGCCGTTTTCGACGGTGTTCCCATGTCGGATCTCGACAGGGCACTGTTGAAGGAGGGTATTCCGCTCATCGACCTGCTGGCTGTCCATACCCCGATCTTCCCTTCGAAGGGAGAGGCACGTAGAATGCTCCAGGGTGGCGGGATCAGCCTGAACAAGGAAAAGGCTGCCGATCCTGACGTTGCCGTGACGGAAGCCAATCTCATGCACAACCGATTTATGCTGATTCAGAAAGGAAAGAAGCAATACTACCTGATCCGTGTCCTTTAAAAACAAGCACATGAACCCTTATCTCAACAACAAAAACCTGCTCGACCTGATCCTGAAATGGAAATTTCATCTCGGTGTCATCGCCGTTATAGCGGGTGTCATCGCGCTGGTACTTTCGTCTCCCGTTTTCCTGAAGCCGAAGTACAAGTCGGCCTCGGTTATCTACCCGGTGAACATGGGTAAATATTCCGAAGAGAGCTATACCGAGCAGATGCTCGAAATCCTCAATTCGGGCGATATCCGCGATGAGATGATCGAAGCATTCAAGCTGGATGAGCATTATAAGATTTCGCCCCTCTACAAGTATTACAAATCGGCACTTTACGGGAAGTTTTCTGAGGAGGTCTCATTCCGCAAGACGGAAAATGAGGCCGTAAAAATAACCGTAATGGATACCGATCCGATAATTGCCTGTGCGATGGTGGATTCACTCCGAATGTTTTACGATCGTAAGGTGGCCAGTTTGCACCGCATCAAACAGTCGGAGGAGCTCAGGATCCGGACGGAGGAGCTTACCAGGCTCAAGCACCAGGTTGACAGCCTCACCGGCTGCCTGGGGGATCTCGGCCGCAAGTATGGCGTGCTGGAGATGACCGGTCAGGCGGAAGGTCTGTCTACCGCCTATTTTCAGGCCGTGGCAAATGGCAGGGACAACCAGGAATTAAAGGACCTTTATGGCGATGTCGCCGCAAAAACGCCGGAAGCCAGGTCGCTCATGCTGCAGGTGGAAAGCTGTGCCACACTGATTGCAAAGGTTCAGGCCATGCGTGATGACGCCTATCGCGAAATCATCAAGGATATAACCTATTCGGTGGTGGTTACCCCGCCTTTTGTAGCCGACAAGAAGGACTGGCCGAAGCGTTCGGTTATTATCCTGATGTCGGTCTTTTTTACCCTGATCATGGCCATGGTGGTTATCGGTGTTATCGAAAATCGCAGCAATATTAAACCCGCTTAATCTCATCCGCCACAGGTGGGTGCAGATAGGGCTGGTCTACCTGGTCAGCCTCGGATTCGTATTGGCCAATTCGTACTTCATCACAAAGGACAAGTACATTCTTGCGGCACTGCCTGCAGGGCTCCTTGTGGTGCTCATCGCCATCTACCGGTTTAACTGGCTCTTCTGGATCGTCCTCTTTTTTGTGCCCCTTTCGGTGCCCCTGAAGGAGTTTTCCACCGGTCTCGACATCAACATGTTTCTCCCCACGGAGCCGCTGCTGGCGGGGATGATGCTGATTTTTATTTTTCGCCTCGCCATCGACGGAGGGTACGACAGGGGGGTACTGAAACATCCGGTTACCCAGATCATCCTGTTCCAGCTTGCCTGGCTGCTGGTGACCTCTGTCACCTCAACGATGCCGCTGGTATCATTCAAATACCTTTTATCGAGGCTGTGGTTCCTATCGGTATTCTATTTCCTCGCCCTGCAATTCTTTAAGGATCCGGTTAATATCCGGCGCTACCTGTGGACGCTGATGATTCCGCTTGCAGGCATCATTGTGGTGGTAACCCTGAAGCACATGTCGATCGGCCTCTTCGACCAGAAAGCTTCAAACCCCGCAGTTGATCCGTTCTTCAACGACCATACCCTTTACGGAGCTATCCTTTCCATGTTCCTGCCTGTAGCTGCGGGTTATGTTATCAGGTCACCCTTCCGCATCTGGATGAAGGCCATCGCCCTGATTGTGTTCATGCTGCTGATCACCGGGCTCGTGTTCTCCTACTCGCGTGCGGCATGGGTTAGTGTGGCGGGTGGGATAGTGGCCATGCTGATCATATTGTTCAGGGTACCGACACGTACCGTTTTGTTTGGAGTTGCACTGGTTGCTGTTGCATTCCTGATTTTCGGAAAAACACTTCTGATGAAGATGGAAGGGAACAATCAGGATTCATCCGACAATCTCGGCCAGCATATCGAATCGATCTCAAATATCTCCACGGATGCTTCCAACCTCGAACGGATCAACCGCTGGAGCTGCGCCATCCGCATGTTTGAGGAGAAACCCCTGCTGGGTTTCGGGCCGGGTACGTATATGTTCCAGTATGCACCTTTTCAGAAATCCTCTGAGCGAACCATCATCAGCACCAATGCTGCCGACGGCGGGAATTCCCATTCGGAATACCTTGGTCCGCTGAGCGAGCAGGGGCTTTTTGGCGGGCTCATCGTGCTGGCCCTGTTCATCAGCACGATCGTTATCGGGGGACGGGCCTACAGGCGGCAAACCGATCCGGAGCTTAAGATGATAGCCTTGACGGTGCTGGTAGGTTTGATAACCTATTACCTGCATGTTACGCTGAACAACTTTTTGGATACCGATAAGGCGTCGGCTGCCGTATGGGGTTTTATGGCGATATTGGTGGCGCTGGACCGGAAACCGGTAAAACCTGGGGAGGGGGATGTCCCCAAACCGGTGAATCCGTCCGTGGGGGTGTTTCACAACCGGTGAATCCGTCCGGTGGGGTGTAGAGACGTTTATAAACGTCTCTACCACGCATCATGCACAAATCGCGTCACGCATCACGCGTCACGCGTCACGCGTCACGTTTTCGCATCACGCATCACGCGTCACGCGTCACGATTTATTTCACCCGTTCCATGTACGAATTATCCGACGTATTGATCCGGATTTTGTCACCCGTTGCGCAGAATAACGGCACCATAATGGTGATCCCGGTTTCAATCGTGGCCTGCTTGGATGAGTTGGTAGAGGAGGTGTCACCTCGGACACCGGGCTCGGTATAGGTGATTTCCATAACGACGGTTGGAACCAGTTCGGCATAGAGGGCAGTTTCGGTATCGGCATGAACAACCATTTCCACGTCGCCGCCGTCTTTCAGCAGGCCAACGTTGTTGATAAGCTCCTCATCGATACTGATCTGCTCGTAGGTCTCCTTGTGCATGAAATGAAAGCCCATGTCATCCTTGTAAAGGAACTGGTAAGGCCTCCGTTCAACGCGGTTTTCATTGATTTTGTGGCCGGATGAGAAGGTCACTTCGATGACTTTTCCGGTGGTGATGTTTTTAATCTTGGTACGGACAAAGGCAGGTCCTTTACCGGGTTTTACATGCTGAAAGGAGATTATTGTGTATAACACATCGTTGTGTTCAATGCACATGCCGTTACGGATGTCTGCTGTCGTTGCCATATACTCTGTTTAAAATGTGGGTGCAAAATTAGTTTAAAAGATGAAATTACCTAACAGGTAGCCATTTAACCGGATCAGCCGAGAACCTTGTTTTTTGGAATGCTGGCTATGAACTCCTTAAGGTAGTGGGGTTCGAAGTATGCCGTATCGAGAAATTCCCTGGCCTGAAACAGTAATTCGGCCGGCTCCGCCTGCCATGCGGCCGAAAGCTCAATTCCGCCATGAAAGCGGGCATTGGGGTGGACAATGATATCGGCTGCCTTGTCGCTCCCCGTTCCGAAAAAGTGAACGATTCGATCATCAAGCAGGGAGCTGAAGGCGTCAGGTTCCAGAACCAGGGCCTCCACAGCCCGAACCTCATTCAGCTGCAGGTCATATAGGGCGGTATATACCTCCAGCCTCCTGGCGTCCAGCATCGGGCAAAGCAGCGGGGGCTGCGGGCTGTCGTGCTCCGGCATATCTTGCCCGCAGGTTGCCAGAAAGCCGCTGGCAAGGGCTTTGAGTGTAGGGATACCGATTACCGGGATTGCGGCGCCGTAAGCCAGCCCTTTGGCTACCGATGCGCCTATGCGGAGACCCGTGTAGGAGCCAGGTCCCATCCCGAGTGATATGGCATCGAGCGAAGTTGCCGCAATTCCGGTTTCATCAAGCATTTCCCTGATGAATACCGTGAGTTTGGTGGCATGCGGGCGATCGTCTCCGGATTCCCGGAGAGAAACCACCATGCCGTCGCGGATGAGGGCCACGGAGCAGACCGGTGATGCAGTCTCTATACTGAGGATCAGGGCCATGAGACGGGCTTATTTCTTTTTCGGATCCTTGAAAAGTTCCTCCTTGGTCACCACCTCAACCTTATCCTGGTCCTTGAGTTTTTTCGAGACGGCGTTATAAGGGGCCACCACCACCGATTCATTCTCATTCACGCCGGACAGGACCTCAATAAAGTTCTTATCCTGGATGCCGGTTTTTACTTTGCGCTGGACGATGATGCTGTTCTCTACGGAAAAGACCACCTCCATCATTTCGTCGCGCGCCACCTGTTCGCCGCCCTCTTCATCGGCTCCGGGCCGTGTAGGATCAAGCATGGCACGCAGGCGGGTTGAATCGATGCGTGTGGTAACAGCCTGTATCGCAATGGATGGAACATCTTTCCGTGTCTGGGTTTCGATCTCCACCGTGGCGGTCATGCCGGGGCGGAACGGATATTTGCCGGCTTTGCCCGAATCAACCAGCGACTGGTAGGATTCGGCAAGGATCAGGATCTTAACGTTGAAGCTGGTCACCTGGTCGAGTGAGGTGCCGGTAGTATTGGCCGAATTGGCGATCTCGGTAACGAGGCCGCGGAACTTCGATCCGAGATACGAGTCGATCTCGATGGAAGCGGTATCCCCAACATTCACATGGACGATGTCATTTTCGTTAACCTCTACCTGAACCTCCATGCGGCGAAGATCGGCAATGCGGAGAATCTCCGTACCGGCCATCTGTCCGGTACCGACAACCCGTTCGCCCTGTTCCACCCTCCGGCCGTAGATGATTCCGTCGATTGGCGCATAGATGGTGGTTTTCCGAAGGTTTTCCTCGGCCTCCTTCACCGAAGCCTCGGTGCTCTTCACTGTAAACGAGGCGGCCGAAACCGACTGCTTGGCGGCGTCCACCTGGGCGGCGGCAACATCATACTGCGTTTTGGCCGTCTCAAAGTCGGAATCCGAAAGCACACCTCCGTCATGAAGCTGCTTGCTCCGTTTGTAGGAGAGCTCTTGCTGCCTGAACTGGGCCTCGGCCTGCACCTGGGCCGCCTTGGCATTCGACAGGTTGGCCCGGGCCGAATTGAGTCCGGCGTTTACACGGTCGCGGCTCGACAGGTAAAAATCCTGCTTGATTTTCACCAGCAAATCCCCCTGTTTGACCGAATCGCCTTCACGGACAGACATTTCCACGATTTCACCGGATACGTCGGGGCTAAGCTTAACCTCGGTTTCGGGCTGGATGCGGCCGTTGGCCGTTATAGTTTCAATGATGGTGCGCTTCAGGACCGATTCAACAGCCACACGTGTGAGGGGGCCGCTGCCGAACCATCCGGCCTTCTTGCCAACCATGGCAATGATGATCAGTACGACTGCCGCGATCAGGAGATACCTGACAATTTTGCTACGCTTCATATCGGAATATTATTTAAGATCGATGGGAATTCCCCGGTAGAAATCAAGGATCCGGGTGTTGAAAATATAATTGTATTTGGCCTGAAGCAACTCCGACCGGGCTTTGGTGAGGTTGTTCTTTGCGACGTTGTATTCGAGGGAAGTGAGCATGCCCACGTTGAACTTCTGTTCGGCATAGCGGAAAGCCTCTTCGAGGGCTGAAACTGATTTTGTGCTTGCCTTGAACCGCTCGAGGGAGGCCGAAGCGTCGGCAAAGGCCTGCTCAATCTCCTTGCGGAGCTGGTTGCGGACGATTTCGAGCTGGTACTTCCCGTTGCGCACGGAGATATCGGCATTTCTGATGCCCGTGCGTGTTGACCACCCGTTGAAGATGGGTACAGTAAGGCTGAAACCGAGGCTGGTTTGGCTGGTGAAATCGAGCTGGTCCTTCAGCGCCATGGTCTTGCCGGTCTGAAAATCCTTCAGCCTGTCGGAGTAGCCGGTGCCATAGGAGGAGCTCATCGATAATGTCGGGCTCATCCGGCCTTTTGCGATGAGCAGATCCTTCTCGAGCGATTTCAGGTCAAGTTCGGCGCTTTTCACCTGGGGCAGTGTGAGGTTAGCCGACTGGTAAACCTCCTCAACGCCACCGAGGTTGTCGATCACCTTAACCGATTCGAACGTGGGCCGCTGAACGCGGAACGTCGTCGGATCCTTCAGGTCGAGCAGCTGGGCCAGGTCGAGGTACGACATCGTCAGCTGGTTGCGCGAATTCACTTCGTTCAACTCCTCATTGGCCATCTGGGCCTGAATCTCAAGAAGATCACCCTTCGGGAGGGAACCCGCTTCCACCATGATGCGTGTGCGGTTTACCTGCTGCCTGGTGATTTCAGCCTGCTGAACCGTAATGTCATGCAGCTCCTCGTTGAACAGGATCTGGAGGTATAGACGCGCGATATTCAAGGCAAGGTCGTTGCGGGCCTTTTCAAGATCGGTGAGGTTTTTCTTCAGGTCGAGCTCATTTCGCCTGATGGTGTT
>CAYWHP010000045.1:18785-31718 GCA_964457845.1 uncultured Porphyromonadaceae bacterium
CATCCCGTGAGCGTCCAGGGCTCCTGTGCGGAAACCTTTGGCACCAGCAGAAGTGCCGGTATTAGGAGTGTGAAAATCCGTATTGGATTCATGGAATGGTGAATTAGGGTGCAAAGATAGGCAAAAAATGCTCCGCTGCGCTTCGCTAATTGTGCTCACTGCGTTCGCTAATTGGTTCGGCTTCGCCTCACTAATTGTGCTCGCTGCGCGAGCTAAATGGTTCGGCTTCGCCTCACTAATTGGCTCCGCTGCGCTCCGCTAATTTTAGGATATAGTGATGGCCGGGTGCAAACTTAGCGCCCGCAGGGCGCACAATTAGCTCGCGAAGCGAGCACAATTAGCGCCGCGCAGCGGTGCATAATTAGCGAACGCAGTGAGCATAATTACCGCAGCGTTCCCTGAAACAACTTAAATATCCTCTTGTACTCATCGGTCCAGGCGTCAGGATCGGTAAAGCTATGGCGCTCAAGCGGGTAAATGGCCAGCTCCCAGTTATCCTTCCCAAGATCAATCAGCCGCTCGGAGAGGCGAACGATATCCTGAAAGTGGACGTTGTCGTCGAGTACGCCATGACACATCAGCAGGTTGCCCCTGAGCCCTTCGGCAAAGTTGATGGGTGAACTGCGGATGTAGGCCAGGCTGTCCTCGGCCGGGGTATTCAGAATATTGGCCGTGTACCCGTGGTTGTAATGAGCCCAGTCGGTTACCGAGCGAAGTGCTGCCCCTGAGGTGAACACATCGGCGTTGGTAAACAACGCCATGAGCGTGAGAAAACCGCCGTACGATCCGCCGTATAGCCCGATGCGGGCCGGGTCGACTCCGCAATTGGCCACCAACCAGCGCGCGCCGTCGGCATTGTCCGACAGGTCTTTGCCTCCCATGTGCCGGTAAATCCCGGTGCGGCAGTCGCGGCCATAACCCGAGCTGCCCCGGTAGTCGATATCGAGCACGGTGTACCCGTTGTCGGCGAGCATATTGTTGAACATGTACTCGTGGTTGTAGGTCGACCACCACTTGTGGGCGTTCTGGAGATACCCGGCGCCGTGCACGAACAGCACGCCTGCCTTGTTGGCCTTGCCGGCTTCCGGCCTGTAAAGCCGCGCATAAACGGTAGCCCCGTCGGCAGCCTTGAAACTGATGTACTCGGGCATCCGCCATGGGTAAGCCTTGTAGGCTTCGCTCCGCGAATCCGTAACCGCTACGGCCACTGCCCCGGCGGCATTTTTCTGGATATAGAGTTCCGGAGGCCGGTTTGCCGTGGAAAACTCAATGGCAAGCCACTTTTCATCGGGCGACAGCGTAACTTCGTTGCCGCCTGTCATCGAGGTGATCTTCTCCCTTGCGCCCCCCTCAAGCGGCATCCTGTAAAAATGATGCTCGCCCGGATGCACTTCGTTGGAGGTGAAGTACCACCATTTTTTGTCGCTGGAAATTACCGGCTCATAAACCTCAAAGTCCCCGCTTGTAAGCGCTTTCTTTTCAGCGGTTTCCACATTCACCCAGTACAGATGTGAGTAGCCCGATGCTTCCGATTGGAACCACAGCCGCTTCCCGTCGGGCATCCAGCCTGTGCTCTGGCCATAACCGATGCCGGGACCCGCGATCCAGGCTTCGTCGCGCTGCCGGTCGAGCTGCCTTACGGATCCGTCGGCCAGATTGATGGCCAGGATCCAACGGTCCTTATAATCAGCCGACTGCGCCTCGATAACGCCGAACCGTCCATCGGGCGACCATCTGGGGCCCGAGATCCGTACCTGCCTGACATCCGCTTTCCTTTCCGCATATTTTTCCGGGTAATCTTTCACGTAATCCGGAAAATCGGTGATTCCCGGAATCAGGTCAGTACGCAATTCATAAACCGAATCCCTGGTCAGATCAACAATTCCGAGGGCCGACCGCGAAGGCACCTCGCCTACTTTCGACCGGGTGTTGATGGATTCCGTATAGCCCGATCGGGTAACATAAGAGGGCATGATGGTACTCTTTGCCGATTCACCCGGCCAGTATTTGGTAAACGTCACGAATTTCTCGTCGGGCGAAAGTTCCAGTCCTGATACCGAAAATCCCTCTGTATAAACCGTTTCCGGTCCGCCTGCCTTGCCGCCGCCCTGCGGGGGCCTTCCCATCCCGTAAAAGGGCATCCCGCCCCGCCGTCCGCCGCCCCCCTGGGCCGCAACCTTGGGAAACAGCCTCACCTGATCCTGTGTGAGCCACTGATCCTGGGTATTCAGCTTCTCCGATTGCCTGCCGCCCGCCCGGCCGGGTGCTTCAGCCTTTTCGGCCTTCTCCGCCTGGAAATTGGTGAGCTGCCTGAACTGGCCACTCGCCGGATCAAGCAGATAGAGGTTATTGCTTATGTTCAGAACAAGCTTCCTGCCCGAATGGGTGAACGTGGCTTCCGAAACCGGCATGCTCGTGCTGAAAGCCAGAGCGGTATCCTTTTTCTTGCAGTTCACCAGGTAAATGTCCCCATCCCGGGTGAGCAGCTCAAGCGATTTGTCAGTATTGAACTGCTTGCTCTCCGGCCTGAGCTTCTGCAGGTCGGCGCGAGCAACCTTGGTTAGCACCGGGTTGGCCGGATCGATCCGGAAGGCCGAATCTGCCGGTTTGTTCCCCTGGTTCCATTGAAAGTAAAGGTACTTCGAATCGGGCGACCACTGGAACTGCGATGGCGACTGCCCCTGGTAATTCAGTGACATGATATCTTTTACGGTAAGTGACGACTTGTTGCCGGACTGGCCTTGAACCAACAAGGGCAGTGCAGTGATAAGCAAAAGGGTGATGAACCTGGTTTTCATAAAATCGGATAATGGTTACCGGCGTAAAATACAAAATCAACCATCAAAAACAGCTGTTGTGCATAGAGGAGAAATGAAAGAATAGTGTATTTTTAACACTTAAAAGCGGAACAATGAACCAGTTTTACACCGACGAGGACCGGATGCTTGTGGCGGTCGATTGCGTGATATTCGGGTTTGATCATCAGGGGCTTAAGCTGCTCCTGATTCGCAGGAGCATGGAACCCGGAAAGGGGCTTTGGTCGCTGATGGGTGGTTTTCCGAAACGCGGCGAAGGTTTGTATGAAGCTGCCTCCCGTGTCCTGAAGCAGCTTACCGGTCTCGAAAGTGTATACATGGAGCAGCTTTTTGCCTATGGGGAGGTCGACCGCGACCCGGGCGAGCGGGTAATATCTGTAGCCTATTATTCTCTCATCAAGATCGGCGATTACGACAGGGAACTGGTAAAGCACAATGATGCCCACTGGACTCCGGTGGAAGAAATCCCCGATTTGGTCTTTGATCATCGCATGATGGTTGATAAGGCACTCCGCCGGCTGCGGAGGCGCGCCCGCCTTCAGCCGATCGGATTCGAGCTGCTGCCCGAAAAATTCTCGATGCCGCAACTCCAGAGCCTTTATGAAGGGATTTACCAGAAAGAGCTTGATAAGCGGAACTTCCGGAAAAAAATCCTCTCCATGGGTTTTCTCGATAAACTTGAGGAGAAGGATAAGTCATCCTCCAAGAAGGGCGCATTCCTCTACCGGTTTAACCCCGAAAAATACCAGGAGCTGCTTGACCGCGGATTCTATTTTTCATTGGATGTTTAACCAGATGGCATAACAAGCAAATAATGAAAATTTCCCATCTCAAACAGGCCGTCTTCGAGGCCAACCTTGCACTGGTGCGCGAGGGACTGGTGAAACTAACCTGGGGCAATGCCTCGGGAATCGATCGCGCGCAAGGATTGGTTGTGATTAAGCCAAGCGGCATTTCATACGACGAAATGAAGCCCGACGATATGGTTGTTGTCAGCCTCAACGGTGAGGTCACCGGCGGCCATCTCCGACCCTCGTCCGACACACCCACACATCTCTGGCTGTACAAGTCGTTTCCGATGGTTGACGGTATCGTTCATACGCATTCCGAATGGGCCACCTCGTGGGCACAGGCCTGCCGGGAGATTCCCTGTCTGGGTACAACACATGCCGACCACTTCTACGGTCCGGTTCCCTGCACGCGGATGCTCACGCCAGCCGAGATCGGCGGCGAGTATGAACTGGAAACGGGCAGGGTGATTGAAGCCGCCTTTGCCGGCAAAGACCCTTCCTCAGTACCCGGCGTGCTGGTGGCCGAGCACGGGCCCTTCTGCTGGGGCAAGTCGGTGGCCGAGGCCGTAAAACACGCCGTTATTCTGGAGGAGATTGCCAAAATGGCCTTCCGCACCGTAATGCTGGGAAAGGATACCGGGGTTCAGAAGGCCATCATGGATAAGCATTACGGGCGCAAGCACGGGCCGGAGGCGTATTACGGACAGGATGTGAATCGTGACGCGTGATGCGTGACGCGTGACGCGATGTAGAGACGCATAAATGCGTCTCTTTTAACCAACGACAAAACCTGATGAAATATTGACAAATACCTTATAAACAACAATATGAAAAGAACCTTAACCTTCCTGCCAGCGGCAGCAATTGCATTACTGTTCGTTGCCGGCTGCAGCGAAAAGAAAGCCACCACCGGTGATTATGCGATTCAACCGGTAGCCTTCAACCAGGTAAAACTCGAAGACGCTTTCTGGGCACCAAGGGTGAAGCTGAATGCTGAGCTTACGATTCCTTATGCTTTCAAACAGAGTGAGGAGACCGGCCGTGTGAAGAATTTCGACATTGCCGCCGGCGTTGAGCAGGGTAAGTTCTGCACTATCTATCCGTTCGATGATTCAGACGTTTACAAAATCATCGAGGGGGCGGCCTACTCCCTTCAAACCGTACCAGATCCGAAGCTGGATGCCTACCTCGACCAGCTGATTGCCAGGATCGGTGCAGCGCAGGAGCCCGACGGATACCTGTACACCAACCGCACCATCATGGGCGACAGCGCCCATCCCTGGGCCGGTTCGAAAAGGTGGGAGCTGGAGAGCGACAACAGTCATGAACTATATAATCTTGGCCACTTTTTCGAAGCGGCTGTTGCTCATTACCAGGCAACCGGGAAGAAAAGCATGCTCGATATCGCAACCAAGGCCGCCGATCTTATCGTTAAGGATTTCGGTTATGGCAAATGCGAACACTATCCCGGACACCAGGAGGTTGAGATCGGGCTCGTAAAGCTTTACCGGGCAACGGGTAAGAAGGAGTATCTCGATCTGGCGAAGTTTTTCCTTGATGTGCGCGGACCGGGAGGGGATGTTTACAATCAGGCGCATAAAAAGCCTGTCGATCAGACCGATGCCGATGGTCATGCCGTGCGGGCCAATTACATGTTTACCGGTATGGCGGACATAGCGGCGCTGACCGGCGACCAGGCCTATCTGAAAGCAGTTGATACGATCTGGAAGAATGTGGTTAACAAAAAGCTGTACATCACCGGCGGAGTGGGTGCAACCGGGGCCGGTGAGGCTTACGGGGTTGATTACCAGCTGCCCAATATGAGCGCGTATTGCGAAACCTGCGCCAATATTGCCAATGTTTTCTGGAATTACCGGATGTTCCTCCTTCACGGGGAGGCCAAGTTCGTGGATGTTCTCGAAAGAAGCCTCTACAATGGGGTGTTGAGCGGACTCGGCCTTTCGGGCGACCGGTTTTTTTATCCCAACGTGCTGAAATCGAAAGGCCAGCATGAGCGTAGCGCCTGGTTTGGCTGCGCATGCTGCCCGAGCAACCTCTGCCGGTTCATCCCTTCGGTGCCCGGATATATTTATGCAGTTAAGGATAATGACCTGTATGTGAACCTGTTTGTCCAGAGTGAGACGGAAGTTTCAATAGGTTCGCGTATGGTGGGGATCAAACAGGAAACCGGTTATCCATGGAGCGGCGATATTAAAATTACCGTAAATCCTAAGAATAATGGCCGCTTCAACCTGATGGTTCGCATTCCGGGCTGGACAGGCAGCCAGGTGGTGCCGGGCGACCTTTACAGTTATATCGATCCAGCGAACGCCGCTGTAACCATCCGGATAAACGGCAAGCCGGTAAGTTATAAATCGGAAAACGGCTATGCCGTTATTGGCCGGAGCTGGAAGGCCGGCGACCGGGTGGAGATCGCTTTCCCGATGGACATCCGTCGCGTGCGGGCCAACGAAAAGGTGGAAGCCGACAGGGGCCAGGTAGCCCTGCAGCGCGGGCCGCTCATGTATGCCATGGAGTGGGCCGATCAGCCTTCGCAGAAGGTGCTCGACCTGATGCTGGCGCCTGAGCCGGGCTTTGCTTATGGTTTCGACTCCGGGCTGTTGAACGGTGTGGGTGTGATCACTGCAAAAGGTTTTTCGCTCCGCTCCAACCTCGACGGAACCACCACGAAGGAACCTTCAGAAATGAAAGCTATCCCCTATTATGCCTGGGCAAACCGGGGCAAGGGTGAGATGACGGTTTGGATACCCGAAGATGAAAAATATGCCACTCCGCTGCCGGCGCCTACCGTCGCCTCGCTGGCAACCGTAACTGCCTCGAAATGTTCCGGATCACCCGAAACCGTTCACGACCAGCAGTGCCCCGATAAATCAAGCAGCAGTGAATTCGGTTTCATCCACTGGTGGCCAAAGAATGCCAGTAATGAATGGGTGCAGTATGACTTTGCCAAACCGGAAACTGTTTCCGGCGTGGATGTTTTCTGGTTCGATGATGAGGACCTGGGCGCCGGATGCCGAGTTCCGAAATCCTGGAAGCTGCTTTACAAGAAGGGCAATTCATGGGTTGAGGTGAAGCGGAAGGGCGAATATGGCCTGAAGAAGGACCAGTACAACAAACTTGAATTCGAACCTGTCACCACCACCGGCCTGAAGCTCGATATTCGGCAGCCGGATACTTTTTCCACGGGTGTTCAGGAGTGGATTGTAAGGTAGGTTGAAGGCAGAGGGCAGAGGGCAGAAGGCAAAAATTAGTCTTAAGTCTTAAGGAACAAGAATCAGGAAGGAGCGCTATATGCGGAGTATTCAAACACTTAGAAAAGCTATCCGGATGCACTCTTTAATTCCTGTAAAATGGGTCTTGAGTCTGTTTTTTGCCTTTTGCCCTATGCCCTATGTCCTAAATAATCCGGTCCGAGTAATGCCTTATGCCCGCCGGCTGGCCCTGTCAGTAGCCCTTCTCCTGCTGCTCCTCGGCGGATCCTCTTCCCGCACCGACACCTTCTTTTTCCTGGTGGTATCGGATTCGCATTACGGCAAGAGCGACCGCCTGAAAAACCGGGAGACCATTGAACGGATGAACGGCATGGAGCGCACCGACCTGCCCGGATTATTCACCGGCAAGGTGGGGAAACCGCTTGGTGTGGTGCACTGCGGGGATATACTCGACAGCCCTTCCGACAGCGCGTGGGGGCTTTTCACCGATGATTATGGCCTCACCGGCGAATCGCGCCTGAATCTTCCGGTTTATGAAACCTTCGGAAACCATGACGGCGGGCTCAATCAGGCTGTACGGCAGGGGGTGAAAATGCGGAACCCCGGGCGTCCCGGCCTTACCGGTATTTCGGAGAATGGACTTCACTACTCATGGGACTGGAACGGCGTTCACTTTGTGAGTCTGGGATCCTATCCGGGCAACGAATGGATTGATACCTGCGGCTGGTGCCATTATTTCAAGGATCCATTCCGCGAACCCCAGTTCAGCCGGAATTTTCTCAGGGACGACCTGGCGAAGAATGTGGGGAAAAGCGGCCGGCCGGTTGTGCTGGTTCAGCACTATGGCTGGGATGGGTTCAGCCTGTTGTGGTGGACACAGCCCGATCGGGATTCCCTGGCAGCAACCATCCATGGATATAATGTGATCGGGATTTTTCACGGCCATTCACATGCCGTTGAGCAGCGGACCTTTGCGGGCATTCCGGTATGGTCGGCGGGATCAACCGTTAAGGGTGACCAGCCCGGCGACATACTGGTGGTTCGCTACCGTCGGGGGAAACTTACCGTCTGGCCGATGTAGAGACGCATGATCATGCGTCTCTCGCTCTTAAAAACGAGACGTTTTTAAACGTCTGGCTATTAACAGAGACATTTTTAATCGTCTCGCTATTAACAGAGACATTTTTAATCGTCTCGCTATTAACAGAGACGTTTATAAACGTCTCTACTGCAATTTTTTTATGAATTCCGGATCCATTTTAATACCGAGGCTGGTTGCCTTGCCGGCATCGCGCAGTGCTCCCTTGATATCCCCGAGCGCATAGAGACTTGCCGACCGGTTCTGATAATAGGCGCCGGCATCCGGGCTGAGCGGTATTGCCCGGTTATAGTCGGCCACCGCATCCCCGTGGCGGCCAAGCTCCGCCAGGCACAGCCCGCGGATATTGTAGATGTCGGGTTCATTCGGTTTTATTCTGATATACTCCGTTGCATCATTGATGGCCCTCCCCGGATTTCCCGACTGGTAATAAACCAGGATCCTGTTCGAGATGGCCGGCAGGTTCAGGCTGTCGAGGGAGATGGCCTTGTCGAGATCCTTCAGCGCCTTGCTGTTTTCGCCCCTTGACCCGTATACTGCTCCCCGGTTGGTGAGGGCCTTTACATAACCGGGGTTCATTTTAAGGGCCATATTCATGTCGTTCAGCGCTTTATCCACATCTCCCTTGCTGAAGTAAAGCTCCCCGCGGTTGTTGT
This sequence comes from uncultured Porphyromonadaceae bacterium, assembly GCA_964457845.1. Classification (GTDB taxonomy): domain Bacteria; phylum Bacteroidota; class Bacteroidia; order Bacteroidales; family UBA12481; genus UBA12481. Next base: position 27,381 of record CAYWHP010000045.1, read on the forward strand.
AGATCAGCGGTGAATCGGGATTCAGCTCAATCGCCCTGCTATAGGCGCCGATTGCTTTTTCCCGCTGGTTGTTATCGCGGTAATAGATACCCAGGTTGTTCCATGCGACCGGTACTTCCGGATATTTTGAGACGACATCGGTAAAGAGGGTTTCGGTGGTTTTCCAAACGGCTGTTTGTTTCCAGGTCATTACGCCAAGGATAACCATCCATCCCAGTCCGCCGGCAATTGCAATATTCCGGTATCGCCCGTTGAATATTGGCTCCAGAAGCCAGGCTATGATGAAAAACAATCCGATGTATCCGACATAGGTAAACCGGTCGGCCATCAGGGCCTGGCCCGCACCCACAATCTGGAGCATGAAGATCACATTGAACAAAAAGAACAGCGATCCGAAAACCAGTTCCTTCCGGTGTCTTCCATAACGGTAAAGCAAAAATCCCAGGAGCAGGACGGCAGCTGCACTGGCGTAGTGGAGAACACCCGGCGCATCGGGGTAGGGATAGATAGCTGAAAGGGGCCAGGGGATGATGACCTTGTAAAGGTACGTGCAAAAGGAAAAGGTGCCGATAAAAAGGCGCTGGATGAGCGGCATCAGCGTGCCGGTTTCTAGTTCACCCCCGGATTTCAGAATATAAATACCCACCAGACCGGTTATGAGCGAAAGCGCAAAGAAGGGGACCTTGTCTATCAACTGCCTGACAGTGAATTTTTTTTCAAAGAAGTAGTCGATCAGTACCAGCGCCAGTGGCAGAGTGACAGCCTGAATCTTGGTGAGGAGCGACAGCAGAAATGTGCCCAGCGCGAGAAAATAGAACAGCTTTCTTTTTACGTCGCGGTACCGTATATAAAACAGCATCGAAAGCAGGAAGAGGGCACCATACAGAACGTCCTTCCGCTCGGAGATCCAGGCAACTGACTCTACACGCATCGGATGAATACCGAAAAGCAGTGCGGTGGTGAAGGAAATGAAAAGGCTTAACCCAAGTCTCCGCATCAGAATAAATACCAGCAGCGTGCACAAGGCATGCAGCAGCATATTGTTGAGATGGTATGCAAAGGGCTTCATGCCGAAGAAGTGGTATTCGAGCATGAAGGTGAAGCTCGTAAGCGGAGTGTACCCACCTGTAACGGTGCTCGAGAATATTCCCTTGATTCCTTCCGGGGTCAGTTGCTGGACATTGGAGTTTGCCGTGATGTTTTCATCGTCGTCCCAACTCACAAAGTCGTTCTTAAGGGCTGGGAGGAAAACGATCAATGTGATGGCCATCAGGACGGCGGCGAGCTTCAACTCTTTTCTGTTTCGACCGGCATTGGCCTGAACACTCTGACTTTTATTCATTTCATTATTTGTTCGGTAGTAAAAGTAAGCCTTCACCTCAGTGCTCTGAAAGAGGTGATCGGGCCGTTATCTGTGCATTGATTAACAATAGATGTGTATTTTTTCGAAATAAATGGGTTTTTTCTTTGTGCATGCAAATCCACACCATATATTTATCGGGGAAATTTAACATCATTTAACTTTTAACTGAGTGCGTATGCGAAAATTTACACTTCTCCTTGTTCTGGTCGGTCTGATTGCAGCAGCATCGACCCAGGCACAGAAGCCCGGTACCAAAGGCAACGGGCAGGTTTTTTACTCCAACACTTTCGGTTGGGTCAATCCTGCTGATGACAAAGGCTGGACGGCACCTGCCGGATATTACTTCATCGACCCGCTGGATCAGGGTACCAACTTTGTTTGGTGGCCGCCTCTAACGGGTTTTGTTGATGTTTATACCCAGGACCCGCCGCTGAATTCATCGTCAAAGGATGACGGCTGCCTTGCGAACTTCATTGAAGCGACCAACTGGGCGGACGGGAACCTCGATGTGGCGATAAATGTTGACAACTCCGTTGGTTTTCCGGCATTCGACTGCAGCCAGCACTCTTCGGTGGTGGTCAGTTTCGAAACGCATTTCATGGCCTACAGCGTTGCACACATGTGGCTGGAAATCTCGGTCGACAACTGGGTCCACTCCGCTACCTACAGCACTGCCTTCGGCTGCGGCCATAAAGACCGTCCGCTCGACAAAGCTCCGGGTGAAGCAGCCCTCTTTCAGGCAAACATCTCCGACGTAGCCGCCGGTATGAACAATGTTCAGATGCGCCTGCACTGGCTGGATACCTATCTTTACTATTGGGCATTCGACGATTTCAAACTCTCCGAAGCCTATAACAACGACATGAAGGTTGAAATTATCAGGTTGAACTGGGACGACAACGATGATAATACCAATGTGTCGTGGATTGCCAACATACCGAAATCACAGCTCACCGGAACCAACGGCTTCCAGAATTTCAAGTCGGTTGCCACAAACTTCGGCGAATATGATCAGGAATCTGTCTATCTGGATGTCGACATTACCAAAAACGGAAACAGTGTATTCCACAAAACCTCCGATCCCGTGGATGTTAATGTGCTGACCCCTGATACCGCCATGGTTGCCGATACCTATTCACCGGCTGATTATGGTCACTACAAGATCAATTATGAATTCAAGGGCAAAGAGGCTGATGACAACCCGTCGAATAACCTTCGTGAAGTTTTCTTCAATGTTACCGACAGTGTTTACTCAAGGGCAGGCAACACCAACAAGCTGAGCTGGTCACTTACAAAGGAAACATATACCACTGCAGCAGTGGAGAACCTGAACCATTTTGCCGGGTCGATCTTCCCGATCTATGGGGATTGTGAAGCGAACTCCATTTCGGTTTTCATCGCAGGTGGCAAGGCAGATGAATTTACGAACTATCGCTTCGTTGTCTTCTTCCAGCCTCCGGGCGAAGAAGGCACCACAGCCTTTGAACTCCTGACTACGGAGTATAAGCAACTCGACTCTGCCGATTTCGGCAAATGGATCACGATGCCGCTCAGCAAAGACGGTGAATCCGAATTCCTGAAGAAGGGCGATCTGGTTTATGTTGGTATATCTCAGGATAATACCAATCCTGGTTACCTCGACCGACGGAACAAGGGTTTGCAGATCGGAACCGACAATACGGTGGCGCTGGACGATACCCCGACGGTGGCTATATATGACGGCACCTTCCGTCAGGGTAACGGAGCTACCGACTATGTCGGCAAGCGCAACCTGATGGTTCACCTGAACCTGAACGACCAGGGCAACCTGATCGACGGTGTTGATACACGCACGGCTCTCGCCTCTTTGGGCCAGAACTACCCGAACCCGTTCAGCGGGAGCACCGAGATTGCCTATGAACTCACCGAAGGCGCAAACGTTACCTTTGAAGTGATGGACCTCACGGGCCGCAAGGTTCTTGATGTCAACGAAGGCATGAAGCCCTCCGGAAAGAACATGTTCACCCTGTCGGGCGGAAGCCTTGAGCCGGGTGTCTATTTCTATACCCTGAAGGCCGGCAGCTTCGTTCAAACCAAGCAGATGGTGATTGTTGAATAATAGAGTGTCTTTTCATGAGAAGGGCCACCCCTCGGGGTGGCTCTTTTTTTTATAGTTTTAACAAAAAAAACCATGGAGTTCATTCAGCAGGTTATCGACTGGTACATGCAGAACATCGGATACCTCACGGTGTTTCTGCTGATGATGATTGAAAGCACGGTGCTGCCGATGCCCTCGGAGCTTGTAATGCCGCCGGCCGCCTATCTGGCTGCCAAGGGCGACCTGAACATCTTCCTTGTTGTGCTTGCAGGTACTGCGGGTGCCCTCGCCGGTTCCCTCATAAATTATGTTGTTGCCAGAACCCTTGGCCGCAAGATCGTTTATGGCCTGGCCGGCACCAAATGGGCAAAGCTTATTTTTCTTACCCCCGATAAGGTTCAGAAGGCCGAGGATTTCTTTATTCGTAACGGCAAGAGCGGAACCCTCATCGGCCGTCTGGTACCCGGTGTGCGCCACCTGATTTCGATTCCTGCGGGCCTTGCGAAAATGCCGCTGCCCTCCTTTATGCTCTGGACATTCATCGGGGCCGGCATCTGGAACATTATTCTTTCCATGCTCGGCTACTTTTTTTATTCCCAGCAGGAAGTGCTGGAGCAATATTATGGGGAACTCAAGTGGGCCGTGCTGGCACTGGGAGCGGTGTTCACTGTCTATCTGGTTGTTAAAACGTACCGGAAGCGGAAGGCCAACAAGCAGAGAGGATCGTGACACGTGACGCGTGATGCGTGACACGAAAGCCCGTCACGCGTTACGCGTCACGCGTCACGAATCATTTGATATTCGCCAAAAAGAATTACTTTTGCCCACTCATTGTCCTGTGGTGTAACTGGCAACACGTCTGATTTTGGTTCAGAAGAGTTCAGGTTCGAGCCCTGAC
>CAYWHP010000046.1:0-31255 GCA_964457845.1 uncultured Porphyromonadaceae bacterium
GGGCATCGGACCCTTGAACTAATGGATACCTGCCAATCCCGGTAAAATCATCGGTTGCGATTCCCGGCAATCCGGGTACCCATTCCAAGGCATCAGCAGGGAGCCCTTCAGGAACCAGGCCGAGCTGCGCAAGAAGGCCGAATCCGGGACGGTTTATGTGTGCAGGGATGAAAATACCGCCCTTGCGGTGCACAAATCCGGCAACCTGATCAATTGTCTGATCCAACGCCGATAACAGGAACCGTACTTCGTCAAAAACGATACCGCCTGAGCGGTCAACAACCACCTGGTCGCCAAACAGGCGAGGATTATTCTTGCTGTCGGGCAGGTGCTCATCGAGATAATCCTGAAATTCATCCAGAACATCAGGTTTCTCGAAAAAGGCAAGGCAATGAATCTCCTCGCTCGTTGTAACTTCAGCCCCGGTAAGAATCAGCAGATCACTTTCCGGGAACTCCTGCTTCATCAGCTTAGCCTGCCTGGTTGAATTATGGTCAGTAATCCCGATTACATCCATCTGCGTTTCCTTTGCTTTTCTGATAATGGTCTGCGGGTCCATCTGCAAACTCCCGCAAGGGGAAAGGGTGGTATGAACATGCCAGTCAATACGGATTTCATACGTCTCCATGAAGATTCAGGTATAATAAAGCGGATGTACGGAAAGCACCTTCCCTGGTACCTAAAAGGGTAATCCCCTCCTCTGTTGCCTTTACTACAGCTTCCACTCCCGGTTCCAGGCCGTTTACCAGAATGATGGCCGCAAGATCCTTCAGGCTAGCCACAGCAACAACATTAACATGCGACTGCAGCGTGATCCATACCATATCCTCCTTGGCATGCCCAATTACATCGCTCAACAGATCAGAGGTATAACCTCCCGAAATTTCCCGGGCCATCGCCGATCCCCCGACAAACACGCGAAGGTCCATTTTTGCTATCAATTGTTCAACTGTCATCATACTATTCCTTTATTCGACCCGGCCACAAGGCCTCGGCGTGATTTAGCGCATCGGCCGGAGTTATCTGGCCGCGGTTGAGTGAAAGTAATTCCATGTAGGGACACTGATTGAGTTGCCCTTTGCCCTGAACGATGTCCTCGGCAAGAGCACGGCAGGAAGGGGCACCGCATGCACTGCAGTCGATCCCGGGTAAAAGCAGTTCGATTTTCCGCAGAGATTCCAGTTTCTCCATTGCTGATTCGAGAGTCTGGTCGAGTTTTAAGCCCGATCGGGGCTGTACAGGATCCAAGGCAAGAAATTCGGACAGGAACAGCCTTTGAAAATCGATGGAATTAACCTGGCAATTGCATTGATGCGACCTAGCCATTGAGCGGCTTTCCATACTTTCTACAGTCAGAAAGGTGTTTCCGCCAGTAAGGATGCCGCCTGGGCAACCTTCCTGGCAGGCCCTCATTTCGAGGAAATCGATACCCGTTATCTGGCCACCTTCGATTTTTTCGAGGAAATCTCCAATCTCATGTATTCCATCGATCGCCAATGCCCTTACCGAAGAGCAGGCTACCTCGCCTCGTGCGAGACTCCACTTTATTGCTGCTGCCGGGGGATTCTCAACTACCGATTCCGGGAGGTTGCGATTCTGATAGATAACGGACAACACCTTGTTGTAGAGGTAATCCATGTTGATCACACCGGTCATCGACGAGGCGGCCTCTCCAACCGGAGATTTGCAGGCGGCGATTTTGGCAGCGCAGGGTGTTACGTAAAAGATACCGATCTCTTCCGCCTTGTACCCCTTTTCCTCAAAATGTTTCCGGCAATAAATGGCTGAAATATCATTGGGGGTTTTTATCCGGATGATATGATCCGTCAATGCTGGATACCTTACCTGAATAAACCGTATCACAGCCGGGCAGTAGGACGAGATGAGCGGCCTGAGCTGCTGGTTCATAGAGATATATGAGCGGATGCCATCAGCAACAGTTCCTACACCATGCTCCACTTCGTACACGCTGGTGAAGCCAAGTTTCAGCAGAGCTCCGTAAATCGATTCAATCGCGATTTCCCTGGGGAATCGTCCGATGAATACCGATGGGATCAGCGCAACCCTGATCGTGTAGGGAAGTATTGCCGATAAATCATCCTGTTCCACCTTTATCGCCCTGACCGGACATACCCTGTAGCAGTTTCCGCAGTCGACACAGCGGTCTGTATCGATTACCGCTATTCCTGACCTGACTCTGATTGCTTCTGTCGGACAGATCCGCACACAGTGAACACATCCGTTACACTGAAGGGTATCCACATATAAGGCATGATGGAAATGGTCAGCTGTTTTCATCCTCCTATGCGGTTTATGATCTGCAGTCTTGTTCCGTTACCATTTTCAGACACGATCTCCATGAAATCGGTATTCTCTTTTATGTTCGGCAGCCCCATGCCAGCTCCAAATCCCATTTCACGCACCTGCGGGGAGGCTGTAGAATACCCTTTCTGCATGGCACGGGCAATATCACTAATACCGGGACCACTGTCAATCACCGTAATACTGATCTGTTCGGTACTGATATCCACGTTGATATCACCCGACCATGCATGTGCGACCACATTTACCTCAGCTTCATAGAGAGCTACCACTGTTCTGCGAATAAGAACAGGATCCATGTTCAGACTTTTCAATATCTTTTTCAGCTGGCTCGATGCTTCGCCTGCGTGAGTAAAATCAAAACCTTCAATATGATAGTGCAGTTTCATCAATAGACAGGTTTTAATCCGGCTGCAAAAAGTTGGCCGGCAACTTTAAACATGGATGATTTACAGGAAATCAAGACCATATCATTTTCAGCTGCCAGTTGAAGCATCTCCTTAGAAATCTCCTTATTCCTGACAAACATGATGTGCGTAATATCCGCCATTTCTGCCGTCCGTATTGCCTGCATATTTGCCAGGCCTGTTATGAGAAGGATCTCGTGGCAGCCGAGTGTAAGGACGTCACTCATCAGATCGGAACAGAATGCCTGCTCGATTTCGTCCGACTTCAAGTGCCTTCCACATTCGATCTTTCCCCCTGTTACTATTTCTATTTCCTGAATTGTCATCGTTATTGCCTGATAACATGAATATTAACAAGTATTATCGATTCCGTGTTATCTTGCTAACATTGTTATTCTATTCACACGCAAATATAGCAGACTTTTTATTCCGAACAAATGAGTAAGGTGTTGTTTTAAAAAAAAGAGGCCGCCGCAACCAAGCGACAGCCTCTCCTGTATTTCAATCAAAACCGGTCAATCAATATTGCTTTCTTGCAAGATAATGAGTATGCAGCAATGTATGTGATTTGTGGCTGTTTGGGGCACCCAGAAATTCTTCATAGATCATCTTAACTTCCGGGTTTTCGTGTGATTTACGAAGCGGCAAACCTTCATCCTCACCATAAATGGCAGCTGCACGCTTCGACCGTATCTCCTCATTGGTCGGAATAGGCTGACCGCCACCGCCAAGGCAACCACCAGGACAAGCCATTACTTCGATAAAATGGTAATGAGCTCTACCCTCTTTAACGGCCTGCATCAGTTTGCGGGCATTTGCCAGACTGTGGGCAACTGCACAGGAGACTTCGATACCATCCAAAAATTTCCATTCCGGAAGGCATCCTTCAATTTTTACTTTGGCCTCCTTAACCCCATCCATGCCCCTTACCGGCAAAATATTGAGGTTATTGAACGGAACTTCCCTCCCGGTCACCAACTCATAAACGGTTCTCAGGGCGGCCTCCATGACCCCGCCTGTTGCACCGAAAATAACAGCTGCACCGGTAGATTCACCCATTATGCTGTCATACGAACTATCTTCCAGATTCTGAAACTGAATTCCGGCCTGCTTGATCATCATACCGAGCTCCCGGGTAGTCAGAACATAGTCAACATCCTTATAACCACTCGACCGCATTTCAGGCCGGTTGGCTTCATATTTCTTTGCTGTGCAAGGCATTATGGAAACAACCGTTATATCCTGAGCCTTTAACCCCTTTTTCTGAGCATAATAGGTTTTTGCCAGGGCGCCAAACATCTGCTGCGGCGATTTGCATGTTGATACATTAGGCAGATACTCAGGGAAAGTATGTTCGATAAACTTGATCCATCCGGGTGAGCAGGAAGTTGTCATTGGCAGGGCAACGGTACTGTCTTTGTCGACCAGGGCCCGCTTTAGCCTCGTAAGAAGTTCCGTGCCCTCTTCGAGGATGGTTAAGTCGGCCGTAAAATCGGTATCCAGAACCGAATCAAATCCAAGGCGTTTCAAAGCGGTCACCATTTTGCCGGTGAGCCGCTCGCCCGGGTTATAGCCAAGCTCTTCACCAATCGCAACCCGGACAGCGGGTGCGGTTTGCACCACAACATGTTTGTTGGGGTTGTTGATCGCATCCCATACCTCCTCCACATAGGTTTTCTCGACAAGGGCACCAACGGGGCAGCGGTTAACACACTGTCCGCAGTTCGTGCAGACTACCTCAACCAGCGGATGGTCAAGAAAAGTCGATATTTTTTGATGATCTCCCTTGTGTGCAACTGCCAGTGCTGATACCCCCTGCAGTTCGTCACAAGTGCGAACACACCGCTGACAACGAATGCATTTGCTGTCGTCCTTGATAATAGACGGAGAAAGATCGTCAATTACACGCCGCTTGCCGGTAGTCAGGTCGATAAAAACATGGTCGCCGACGCGATATTCGTGAGCCAGGCTCTGGAGTTCGCAATTCCCGTTCTTGTAGCACTTGGTGCAATCGGAATTATGCTCCGAAAGCAGAAGTTCTATGATCGTCTTCCTTGCGGTGCGAACAACTGCACTGTTTGTGTGAATCTGCATTCCTTCCGAAACCGGGGCTGCGCAGGCAGCCACAAGTGACCGTCCGCCCACCTGTTCAACTACACATACCCGGCAATTGCCGGCAACACAAAGGTCTTCATGGTAGCAAAGTGTCGGAATTCGGAAATCAAGCTTTTTGGCGGCATTCAGGATAGTTGTTCCTTCCGGTACCGAAACCGGTATATCATTGATGGTCAGGTTTACCAGATACTTATTCATAATTCTTCCAATTTGGTCTTAATAGATAATTTCTTCCTTGAAATTCGTAACGATGGAGATAAAAGGATTGGCTACGGATTGTCCAAGGCCGCATTTGGCAGCAACCTTCATAGTTTTAGCCAGCTTTTTCAGGTCCTCCAGGTAGCCTGGACTTTTTTCGCCCCGTTTTACAGCCTCAATGCCTTTTAAAAGCTGCTGGCAGCCAACGCGACAGGGCGTGCACTGACCGCAGGATTCTTCTGTAAAAAACTCAAGATAATCATGAAGCACATTGTACATCGATCTGCTGCTATTGAATAGCATCATTGCCCCTCCCGTCGGGATCCCCTCATAACCGATAATGGTATCCCTGAACAGTTTACGCGGAACACAGCCGCCGGAGGCTCCGCCCACCTGCACAGCCTTAGTATCCCCATCGCCGAACTCATCAACAAACTGCTGCACAGTCATACCCAGTTCCAATTCCGAAATGCCCGCCTTCGGGGTATCTCCGGAAATGGAGAAAACCTTGGATCCGCGTGAATCCTTGGTTCCCATCTCCTTGAATTTTTCAGCTCCAATCCGGGCAATCATGAAAGCATAAACCAGGGTCTCAACATTGTTGATGGCCGTCGGTTTGCCAAGGTATCCTGAAACTGTGGGATAAGGCGGCTTGTTCCTCGGTTCTCCGCGCTTCCCTTCCATGGATTCAAACAGAGCACTCTCTTCTCCGCAAATGTAAGCACCACTTCCCGACCTCATCTGAATGGCAAGATCAAGCCCTATTCTTTTAAGGCCTTCGTTGAAAACATCCAGCTTTGCATTCAGCTTTGGCAGTAAAAAATTATACTCACCCCGCAGATATATAAACCCTTCGCGTGCACCAATGGTATAGGCACAAATCGCCAGCCCGGCAAAAACCTTTTCAGGAACCAAGTCAAGAATCTCACGATCCTTGAAGGTACCTGGCTCACCTTCGTCAGCGTTGCAGATCACATACTTGTCATAACTATCCTCATTTCTGGTGAATTTCCACTTCAACCCGGTCGGAAATCCGGCCCCCCCCCTGCCCTTTAGTCCAGAGTCAATCATCTCAAGGATGATTTCATCCGGGCTCTTGCGCATGGCATTCTCTACAACTTTTAGTGGGTCGATTCCCTCCATCAGAAAGATGATGTCAACCCTTTTTGGTTTTGAACTTTCCATATTGATATTCGTATTTTGCAGGTCAAGATTCCGACTCCTGGTAACTCTGAAGAATTTCTATTGCCTTTTCCGTTGTCAACTCGGGAAAAACCTTGTCATTGATAAGCATGACAGGCCCCTTATGGCACCAGCCCAGGCAATTGGCTGTTAACAGGGTGAATTTTCGATCAACAGTTGTTTCCCCTACCTTCACCTTGAGCGTTTCCTCAATGGCCCGGATAATTTCATCCTTACCCGCCATGTGACAGGAGATGGTTTTACAAACGCGGATCACATTCTTACCTCTGGGGACGGTATCTAGAAAAGTATAGAAACTGGCAGTACCAAACACCTCAGCAGCTGAGAGATTCAGCGCCTTGGCGATTGTAACCAGATCCTGGTCGTCAAGATAATTTTTTCCCTTAATGACTGCCTGTAGAATCGGCATCAAAGCTTTACGTTCTTTCCCGTAAACCTGGGTGACTTCATGAATGATAGTTTGAACATCAGCCATTTTAAAACGATTTTAATTTCGATTAAGATTTAGTTTCCCAATTGGAAACATGCACATTTTGCATCTGTTAAAAATATAACAAAGCTAAAACCGCAAACATGACGTTTATTAGCTATAAGAATGACAAAAATCAGATTACCCCGGTAACCGGGGTCAGACGGCATGCAGGGAATTCCCGGCAGCACGCTCATCCTCCTCGATAATTTGCTGAGGAATAAATGGAATTGACCTTCCGTTTTCGGCCGGCAGGGTAAAATAGAAACAGGAACCCAGTCCCGGCTCAGACTCTGCCCAGATTCGTCCGTTCATGCGTTCAATAATGAGCCGGCTGATAGTCAGGCCAAGGCCCGTACCACGGTATACCCGTTCACTGCCTGCCTGACCTTTGGTAAACCACTGGAAAACCTGCTCAAGTTCACCGGAATCCATCCCGATACCAGTATCCCTTACCCAAAAGAGGATCTCACCATTTCCATTTTTACGGCAACCAATCTCGATGTGGCCTTCCGTGGTGAACTTAACAGCATTCTCGGCAAGGCATGTAAACATCTGCCGAAAACGATCCGGATCCGCCAGAAAATGAATCGAATCCGGAGCCGGTTCCAGTATTTGCTTTACCTCAAGACTGAACTTATTCCGTTGACCAGCGATATGAAGGATTTCCTCCTTCAATCCGGCTAAAAGACCGCCCGCTTCGAGAACCTCAAAACGAAATGGCATTTGGTCAACCTGGAGTTTGGCAAGGTCAATCATGTTGGTCAGCGTGTTGAGTAACTGCTGTCCGTTAATTACGACCTGTGAAGTGTAGTTCCGTAGCTGAGCATCTGTATAATCCGGCTCGTTGATCATCTCTGCAAAACCCATGATTGAATTAAGCGGAGTTCGGATTTCATGGGACAGGTTGGAAAGAAACGCCGATTTGAGCCGATCACTTTCCTCTGCCTGATCCCTGGCCATGATCAGATTGTTCTGGATCCGGTAATGATCGATTGCAAGTGCCACATGTTCACTGGCAAACTCAAGAAGCTGAAGATCAGAAGCATCATAAATCAGGCCCGGCTTGTAGCTCTGAACAATAAGTACGCCAACAACCCTCTTTTCAGCCAGGAGGGGAACCCCAAGCCAACTGTCGGCAGGCAAACCTACAATTTCAATTTCACCCTCGGCTACCAGCTTTTTAATCCCCTTTTTATCAACGAGAAGTGACTTTTTATTACGAATCACATATGAACTCAGTGTTCGGCCAAGTCTGTATACATCAAACGATTCGATTGAATTCTCCTGGTATACCGGTTCTATCTGGAGTTTTTCCTCATTATAGATACCAACCATAAAGTTAGTGACATCAAGAATTTGACGCAACTGGTGATGAATGTTTCCTATTGTCTCTTCCAAACCCTTGTTTTGGTTAACAAATCCGGAGATCCTGTATAATACTGACTTTACCTTGTCGGCATAGCCGCGCTCTGCAATCTCTTGCTGGAGCTTTTGATTGGTCTCCTGGAGGTAACTTGTTTTCTGCCTGACCTGATTATCAAGGTCAGCACGTATGGCTTCAAGTTCCTCAAGCGTTTCCTGGTGGCTCTTTATCTCTCTTTTTAACGTACTGTTCATGGAAGAGATGTTTTCCCAGTTAAGGAATGCCGATAACTGACTGTAATAGCCCATTCTTGATACGAGGAAGCCAATGGTAAAAACAAAACCCAAACCCAGCACCAGACCAATCGAAATCCGGCCGTCAGGCAAAAGAAGGTAAAACCAGCTGTAAGCCAGTATTCCATTGAGAAGAACCCCTACTGCTTCGGGGAGAGAAAGGACAAATACCGAAAATACCACGAACAGGCATATAACAAAAAACAACGATGCATTGAAGCCAAACGGATTTAGTGTACCAGCATAGGCGCCCCACCACAGCAAGCCCAAAGCGATCAAGGTAACTGGCAGCCTCAGTGCCCAGTTGATGTCCTCGATTCGAAAAGAAAGGATCAGCTTGGCGGAGACCAAAAGCGCCAACGCCGAAGAACCGAAAAGTATGTTTATCTGTAACGGAACCGAGAGATCGGCACCGCTTTTACTCATAAAAATCTCAGGATTAACAAAAACCAGCAGCGAAAAAAGTGTTAGAAAGGCACATAGAAACTGCAGGCGAATCAGGTTATCAACCCCCGTATCATGAAGGAAGGTGTCCCTGTATTCTGCCGGCAGTGGCCGGAGCCTGGCTTTCAGCCAATCTATTTCACGCTGAATACCAATCATTTAACCAATAAACTATTACCTTAGTTAATCTTTTTTCCTATTGTGGGGTTACCTTTGGGCCAAATTCAGGATAAAGTGTTCCAAGGGCTTCTCCGCCATATTATTAACAAATGTACGACAAAATTGTTAATAAACAAATTTAACAGACCAACATTAAATAATTAGTGACGAACGTCAATTTTTAACAAAAAAAAGGGATAGCGCATTGCTATCCCTTTTTCTCAAAGTTAAAGCAGCTGCGCTACTTCACTATCTGCATTTCGCGAATCAGATGCGTGGCGCCGGCAAACTTATCGATGATGAACAGGGCAAAACGGATGTCAAGGCTGATGTTCCTGCAAAGATCAGGATCGTACATGATGTCGCTCATGGTTCCCTCCCAATTGCGGTCGAAATTAATACCAATCAGCTGACCATCCGCATTAATGACCGGGCTGCCGGAATTCCCGCCCGAAGTGTGGTTTGAGGCAATAAAACATACCGGCACCGTTTGGTCAGCTGCGTACTGACCGTAATCTTTGGAATTATATAGTTGCTTCAGTTTCTCCGGTACCCGGTAATCATAAACCTCTGGATTATCCTTCTGCATGATTCCATCGAGGGTTGTAAAGTGCCGGTACTGAATTCCGTCAGCAGGTGCAAAATCGCTGACCTTCCCAAAGGTTACCCTAAGCGTTGCATTGGCATCCGGATAAAAGAGTTTTTCAGGTTGCATGTCCATCTGTGCCTGCATATACCTCCGTTGGAGGTCCGGGATCAGCTCTTGCCCTGTAAGGCCCGGGTTGATAACTTCCTTCTGAAGCTTCTGCAAACTCCTGAACATCAGTAAAGCAGGATCAGATGCAAGCTTCTTTGCCTTTTTCTGGTTGAACCCGGTAAGCATGAGCGAGAGCTCTTCCGGGCTGTCGAGACTTGATTTCTCAAAAACCATTGCCGCATATTCTTCAAAATCACCTTTGAAATCCGAATTTACCTGCCTAAGGAGTTCGGGTTGAAATTCCGACGCGATTCCGTTGGAATAGGCTTTCATCATAACCGCCAGCAACTGCTGGTCTGTTGGTGCATGATAATCCTTGTAAAAGCTCTCAGCAGCAGGTTTCATTTTTTGTGCCAGCGCCTCAAGGTCTGCGGCACTCAGTTTTCCTGCCTGATCCACCAGGCTGATGAATCTGCCGGCAAATCCGATGATTTCGGCTGCTTCACCGGCTTCACGTGCATACGTCTGAGCCAGCTCATACGGTGCAAGTCGTTCAGTGATCTCACGGTACCGTTCCAACAGTGCACCATATTCTGCCTTCCGGGCCGGATCTGAATCAACCCATTCAGCAAAACGCTTTTCGAACCCGATCTTGCGGTCGATGGCCCCTACCCTTTTTAAACCCAGTAATACTCCCTGATTCTTTTTCCAGGCATTTGCAATTCCCGATTTCTTGGCAGCATACTGTATCCTGATGGCAGGACTGGTTTCCATCGCGGCCATGATAATATCAAGTCTTTTCGTCCTGAGATCGACTGAAGCCGGAATCGTATATCGAACCTGATTGCCGATAACAAACGAGGGTATATATTCTGTGGTTCTGCCCGGATAACCGAAAACCATCGTAAAATCACCCTTCTCAACCCCCTTAAGGCTGATCGGGAGGAATTTTTTAGGTTTATACGGGACGTTATCCTTTGAGTAGGCAGCCGGCTTGTTATCCGGCCCTGCATAAATCCGGAAGAGAGAAAAATCACCGGTATGACGCGGCCATATCCAGTTGTCAGTTTCTCCGCCAAACTTTCCGATGGCACTGGGCGGAGCACCAACAAGCCTGACATCCTGATAGGATTCATAAACAAACAGAAAATACTGGTTGCCTCCGAAAAAGGGTGTCACCCTACCAGTATAGGCTGTTCCATTGACACCGTCCGATTGAATTTTTCGGCTGTTTTCCAAAATAATCTTTTCCCTGTCGGCCGGGGCCATCACCTTTGTCACACCTGCGAGGGCAGCCTCGGTGACATCTTCAATCTTAACCAGAAAGGTAACACTGAGGCCCGGATTTGGAAGTTCCTCGGCCTTGCTCATCGCCCAGAACCCATCGGTAAGATAATCATGTTCCACCGTGCTGTGACGTTGTATATTACCGAATCCACAATGGTGATTGGTTATTATCAGCCCTTCACCTGAGATGAGTTCTGCCGTACAGCCGCCGCCAAAGATTACCACAGCATCTTTGAGGCAAGCCTGATTCACCGAGTAAACATCCTCGGCGGTGAGGCGAAAACCCGCTTTCTGCATATCTTCAATTTTGTATTTCTTAAGCAGAAGAGGGATCCACATACCCTCCTCCGACCTGACCACAGCCCCTGCCAGAAGCAGGAAAACCAGCATAATCGACAGTTTTTTCATGATGATGTTATTGTTGTCTGGAAAAATTATAGCCTGTGAAAGTCCGCAATTCCCTGTATAACCGCTGCACCGGCAGTCCCATAACATTAAAATAGGATCCTTCGATCCGATGTATCCCCATATATCCGATCCACTCCTGAATTCCATAGGAACCCGCTTTGTCGAAAGGTTTGAATGTGTCAACATACTCCTCAATTTCAGCGTCTTCAAGATGGTCAAACCAAACCATGGTGCTGTCGGTAAAAACATACTCCCGTCCCACGGTTGTCAGGCAAACCCCTGTTATCACTTCATGCGGCCGGCCGGAGAGCTCCCTGAGCATGGCAAGTGCGCCCTCGCGGTTGACAGGTTTGCCAAGTATCTTTGGCCCGAGAACGACCAATGTGTCTGCTGTGATCAGGATGTCGCCGATCTGCAGGTCGGCGATATAGGAAGCTGCTTTCAGCCTGGCCAGATAGGCTGCAACCTCAACCGGGAGAAGGTGTGGAGGATAATCCTCCTGAATCTCTTCCTTGAGGAAAATTTCGAAAGGAATTCCGGCTTCCCTGAGCAGGGTATGCCTCCGGGGTGATCGGGATGCCAGCAAAATCCTGAATCCCTTCAGATATTCAGCAAATAGTTTCATCGGTTGAAGTAATTCCTTATCAGCCAATTGACAACCGGTGCGTAAAGCAGGCCCAGTAGCATGATCAGCTTTGCCCACTGACTCAGGAAAACATAATCATCAACCCCCGAAGCCTTCGAAACCCGTATAATAAGGTAAATAAAAGGAAGGAGCAGGGCAATGGTGAAGTAGGCAAGACTAACAGGGTCACGAAGATAGCTCAGGAAAAAAAACCCAAGTACCAGCACTGTCACGACCGAGATAGCCATTATGATCCGGTTTGTCGTACGGTAACCGGATAGGATCGGTATTGTCTGACTGCTCAATTCAATGTCGCCCTTCACATCGGCTGCATCCTTAACGATTTCGCGGATAAGGTTGGTCATGAAGGCAAAAAGAGAAAATGCCCCAACCCAGAAAAGAATTGCAGTAAGACCGTGTGGGTAGAACAGGCTGTCGGCAAAACAATTCCTGGCCAGCAAAGGATATTCAAACAGGATAACGAGCATGGGAACTGTGCCCGTAAGCAGGGAAACCACCAGGTTTCCAATCAGATACATATGCTTGAGGTGAACCGAATATAACCATAGAAGTAGTGGCGCTCCGGCAAAAATGACAATCATCCACGGTACCCTGTACAGCAGTGAAAAAAGTATCCCTGCCGAAACACCGGCAAAGTTGAGTACCAGGTGGAGAAACATAGCGGTTCTCCGCGGAATGTGCAGATCGATGACCAGGCGTTCGGGCTTGTTGATCTGATCGGCACGTACATCATGGTAATCATTGATGACATAGCCTGCAGCGGTAATCAGGACAGTCGACAAAACGAGGCCCAGAAAGGCAGGTTCAGAAACCTGAAGCGAAATATTAAAAACCGCAAGTAAGGGCTTAATGATCGACCAGCGCATCAGGTACATAGTTGCTGCCACCATCAGCAGGTTTGGCAGTCTGAATATCCGCGAGGCACCTTTCAGGCTCATTTTACAATATTATTGGTAATCCCATTTTCCCTGGCTTCGCATAACCTGTTCGATAACATCACGAACACATCCATATCCTCCCGGATAGGTTGATATATAACGTGATACCGCCAGCACTTCATGACAGGCATCATTCGGGCAGGTAGGCATTCCAACCACCTTCATCGGATTCAGGTCAGGAATGTCATCGCCCATATAAAGGATCTCACCAAAGCCGATCGCATATTTAGATGCGAATTTGTGCAGATCTGTCAATTTATCCGCCGATGCGAGAAACACATCTTCTGTACCAAGGTCGCGGAATCGTCCTTTCAACGACTCCGACCGGGCGCCGGTTATAATTCCGATCCGGTATCCCGCATCAATGGCCGTTTTCATGGCATACCCATCCCTGGTATTAACCGATCTCATAAGGTCGCCTGAGGCATGCAGAATTACCTGATTTGCGGAGATAACTCCGTCAACATCAAAAACAAATGCCCGGATTTTCCTGAGGTCTTCCTTAAAGAAACTCATTGCGGCCTGCCTTTCTTAGCTTCATCAACACTTTGAATGGAATCACTGATCCGCTTGTAGAGTACCTGAAGTTCCTGTGAGTACGACATCAGGTCGACATGCTTTTTGAGTGTAGCCAGATCACGCCTCACTGCAGGTCCGGTCTGTGCACGCATCGGACCGATTTCGATTGCCTTGGCGAAGGTTTCCCTGAGGAGTGGCTCCAGCCATTCCACAGGTAAAGCGTGCTCATTCATAATACCATACGCATTGGCAATCATGTGATTGGTGAAATTATTCGACCATACAGCGGCCAGGTGCATCCACCTTCTTTCTTCATGTCCGACAATAGCAACCTGGCGTGAAAACCCGTTTGCCAAACCAACCAGCAATTCGGCTACTGCCGGCTCACAACCTTCCACAAAGACCGGAACCGTCGACATATCAACCAACCGGCCGATGGAAAAGGTTTGCAGCGGGTACATCCCACCATACTTGTATTTCTGGCAGGCAAAGCGCAGGGCAGAAAAAGTTCCGCTCGTATGAACCACAATACCCCTGTAATCACTGATATCATTGATCAGGTCAACCAACGCATGATCCGGTACAGTAAGAAAAAGAATCTGTACATCCTTATCAAGACGGGTGATTTGGTCAGTATGTTCGCAATCAAGCCTTTCGCCAAGTTTCTGCGCCGACAAGGCGGACCTGCTGACGACCTGAACAATCCGGTTACCGGAACTTTTCAATGCAGGTGCCAGGTGCCAGGCTACCTTACCTGCTCCGATAAAGCTGATCCTGTATCCCATGTTTTACAATTTCATCAGGTCCATCTTATACAGGCCAAGGTCGGTGGGTTCAAACTGGTGGATAAATAGCATGCGTTCACGGTTCCATGATTGTGACCGGTTAATGAAAATCCTTGCGGTATCGCGATAAACCGGATCCCGTTCACTGTCAAGAAGCAGAAGGTATCCCATAATAATATGTCCGGCCATTTCTACCAGCCTGCGGGCATGGAAGTCGATGTACTCGCCTTCATCCGATTTCTGCGCCTTCTGGATTGCCTGTGTATACTCATGGGTCATTTCAATCAGACGCTTACGGAGAAGCTCGTTTTCCGGGCTCACCTTAACCGCCTCATACTCGCGTATCCTGTTAAGATAAGTTCCTGTTGTCACACCCCGGATGGCAGCCACCACTTGCAACTGACTGGTTCCTTCATAGATGGAGGTAATCCTTGCATCACGGTAAATCCGCTCAACCGGAAAGTCTTTCATAAAGCCCGTCCCACCGTGTATCTGGATGGCATCATAGGCCAGCTGGTTACAATATTCACTCGACATCAGCTTCACCAATGGCGTGTATACATCGGCCAGGCGCTGGTAATACTTCATCTCATCCCGCTCCTCTTTTTCGAGTTTCCTTACCTCACTATGATGAGCGTAGGATTTGTACATATCAACGTACCGTGAGGTTTCGTAAAGCAGTGAGCGACTGGCCTGCAGTTTCACGCGCATAACGGTGAGCATTTCATAAACAGCCGGAAACTGAATGATTGGCTTGCCAAACTGTTCACGCTCACATGCATACTTCAGTGCCTCCCTGTAGGCGGCTTCGGAAATCCCGACTGACTGGGCACCGATTCCAAGCCTGGCTGAATTCATGAGTGCCATTACATACTTGATGAGTCCCATTCTCCGGTCGCCCACCAGCTTGGCAGGAGCATCCTTGAATACAAGCTCACAGGTTGGTGATCCTTTTATCCCAAGTTTATTCTCGATACGGCGCACAATCAACCCACCATCCTTGCGGTCGAAAACGAACAACGACAGGCCACGGCCATCTGAGGTTCCTTCTTCCGAACGAGCCAGAACAAGTGAGATATCCGCATCTCCGTTGGTTATAAAACGCTTGACACCATTAAGGAACCATTTCCCCTTATCCTGGTCGAAATGGGCCTTAAGCTGAACAGCCTGAAGGTCGGACCCTGCATCCGGTTCCGTTAGATCCATTGCCGCTGTAGCACCATACTGGAAACGCGGAAGGAATTCATCCTTGATTTCTTCTGAACCAAATTCATTGATCGTTTCGGCACAATCCTGCAGCCCCCAGATGTTGGCGAAGCCGGCGTCAGCCCTGGAAACAAGTTCCGCTGCTACAACATACGGTGTAACCGGAAAATTCAGACCGCCATACTTGCGCGGCAACGACATTCCGATCAGCCCGGCCTGGTTCAGTACCGCCATGTTTTCCTGCGTTCCCCGGGCATACTGTACCGCATTGTCGATGAGCAACGGACCTTCATGGTCAACCGATTCAGCATTCGGTGCGATCGTAGTGTCGCAAATCTCTCCAATGATTTCAAGAACCTTGATATAGGTATCCGCTGCGTCCTCGAAATCGAGCGGTGCGTAATCAAATGAATCCTTATCGGCAAATCCGAATTCCTTTAAAGCAACAATCTTCTTCATCAGCGGATGAGAAAGATGAAACTGCAAATCCTGGTTATCTGTATAGAAATTTGACATGATTCTGATTTTTATTACTTGGAATTTTGCTTGTAATACCGGATGAACTTCGGTACAACATCCGAAACCTCACCAACAATCGCGTAATCAGCAATACTGTGAATAGGAGCATGCGGATCACTGTTGATCGAAATGATCATGGCTGACTCCTCCATGCCTGCACGATGCTGAATCTGCCCTGAGATACCGCAGGCAATGTACAATTTCGGCCGAACGGTAACACCAGTCTGCCCCACCTGCCGTTCATGTGCAACAAAGCCTGCATCAACCGCAGCCCTTGAAGCACCCACTTCTCCTCCAAGAAGATCGGCAAGTTCAAAAAGCAGGTTGAAATTCTCCTTCGACCCTACACCATAACCACCGGCTACGACAATAGGAGCCGCTTTGATATTCACCTTGCGCTTCTCTATATGCCGTTCAATGATCTCAACTGCAAAATCAACTGAAGTCACATAATCGGCAACCTGAATGGTTTTAACCTTTCCTTTGAATGATTGGGAAAGGATCTCTTTCTTCATAACACCTTCGCGTACGGTAGCAAGCTGGGGTTTGGTTTCCGGATTAATAATGGTGGCGATTATGTTACCTCCGAAAGCAGGACGAATCTGATAAAGGAGGTCCTTGTATTCAGTATCGCTTTTTTTCTCATAATGATTACCAATCTCAAGCTGAGTGCAATCCGCAGTCAACCCGCATTTTAAGGCAGAAGCAACCCTGGGGGCCAGATCCCGGCCAACTGAGGATGCTCCAAACAGACCGATCTGTGGTTCTTCCTTCCGGAATATACCATTAACAATTGCAGCATGCGGCAAGGTCAGGTATACAGAAAGCCTTGAATCGTCGGCAATATGTAGTACATCAACACCATAGGGGAAAATCTGATCCGCAATTCGCTCCAGTCCGGAACCAATGGCAATGGCCTCCAACTTACAATTCAACTGGTTGGCCAGAGAACGCCCCTTGGTCAGCAGTTCAAGGGATACCTCGGCCACAAGGCCTTCTTCCACTTCACAGTATATAAATATATTATTCACAATATTCTGATTTTGAATTTAATATATATTACATCAACCGATTGTACTGTTACCGATCAACTCTTTAACCAGCCACTCTACCTCACTATTCTCGGCAGACAGCACTTTCGACTCCTTTGCCTTGAAAACTACGTTGTCAATCTTTTTAACCTTCGTTGGGGAGCCGGAGAGGCCCAGCCAGGTATCATCCGCTTTAACGTCATCCACACTCCACTCCTCGATACGGAGATATGGACGGTCATGCTGCAGGCTGATGTAATCCTCGCTGGAATCCTGCATTTCAGTAACTGTCTGTGCATGCTTGAATTTCATAAGGCGTTTGGTATTCCTGGGGCGGCATGCCGGCGCGGAATTATGCACAGTGATCAGAAGAGGCAGAGTCGATTTTACGATTTCAATGCCCCTTTCAAGTCTTCTTTTGATGATGATTTCGTTTTCTGACAGGCTCTGTACCTCTTCTACATAGGTAACCTGTGGCAGCGAGAGTTTTTCAGCTACCTGCGGCCCGACTTGCGCGGTATCGCCATCAATGGCCTGCCGTCCGGCAATCACGATGTCATAAGGCTCCATCTTTCGGATGGCCATCGATAAGGCGTAGGATGTCGCCAGGGTATCGGAACCTGCGAACTTCCTGTCAGTAAGCAGGTATCCCTTATCAGCGCCACGATACATGGCCTCCCTTATGATTTCCGCTGCCCTTCCGGGTCCCATCGTCAGAATAATGACTTCCGTGTCAGGATGGCTATCCTTGATTCGAAGAGCCTGTTCAAGGGCATTTAGATCTTCCGGATTAAAAATGGCGGCTAATGCACCACGGTTGACTGTTCCATCTGCCTTCATGGCGTCTTTCCCAACATTGCGGGTATCTGGAACCTGTTTAGCTAAAACAATGATTTTCAAACTTTTCATTATTGGTAGGTTGAATGTCAGCCGACAAATATAAAAAAAAAGCCCTGCCAAATGGCAGGGCTCTGAATCTTATGCCTCCGCAGTTGGACCCCCGAATGACATGGGGATCATTGGGCCGCTGTTTCGGTCAACGTTTTTTATGGTGCCGTGAACGGCTTCATATTTCTGAACGTTGTCCTGCAATGCAAACAGTAGGCGTTTGGCATGCTCAGGAGTGAGGATTACCCGGCTCTTAACTTTTGCCTTGGGCAATCCCGGCATGATCCTGACAAAATCAATTACAAATTCCGAGCTGGAGTGCGTGATGATCGCGAGGTTTGAATAGACGCCCTGCGCGATCTCCTCCGTAAGCTCAATGTTTATCTGGTTACCGGATTTTCCCTGGTCAGACATTTTTTTCCTTTCTTTTATTCATTAATGGCAGGCTTACCCTGCATAAGCGCCTGATAATCATCCAACGAACCGACAACGATCTTTTCAAAAGCCCTGTTGCCTGTTCCGGCCGGTATCAGGTGGCCCACAATAACGTTCTCCTTCAATCCTTTCAGGTCGTCGACCTTGCCAAGAATTGCGGCTTCATTCAGCACTTTGGTTGTTTCCTGGAACGAAGCGGCCGACAGCCAGCTGCTGGTCTGCAGAGCAGCACGGGTGATACCCTGCAGGATCTGGCTTGACGTGGCAGGAACGGCATCGCGCGATTCAACGATCCGCAGATCCTTGCGCTTAAGAAGCGAGTTCTCATCGCGAAGCTTGCGGGCTGAAACAATCTGACCCGGACGTACTGTTTGCGAATCGCCCGAATCAAGCACGACCCTCTTACCGTAAATCCAATCGTTTTGCTCCATGACTTCGAGCTTGTCCACAACCTGCTTTTCGAGGAACTTTGTGTCACCCGGATCTTCGATGACCACTTTACGCATCATCTGTCGAACAATGACCTCAAAGTGTTTATCGTTGATCTTAACACCCTGCATACGGTAAACTTCCTGTACCTCATTCACGATATACTCTTGAACAGCAGTCGGCCCCTTGATGGCCAGAATATCGGAAGGAGTTATGGAGCCGTCGGACAAGGCAATACCTGCACGAACATAATCATTCGGCTGAACGAGAATCTGTTTCGACAGCGAAACGAGGTACTTTTTAATTTCTCCCGTTTTAGAAGTAATCACGATTTCGCGGTTACCACGTTTTACCTTGCCATACGATACTTCACCGTCGATCTCAGCCACAACGGCCGGGTTCGAAGGGTTACGAGCCTCGAAAAGTTCGGTTACACGCGGAAGACCACCCGTGATATCACCGGCCTTACTGGCCGATCTCGGAATCTTGACAAGAATTTCACCAGCACGCACCATATCACCTTCGGTAACAGAGATGTGTGATCCCACCGGAAGGTTATAGATTTTGAGTGGCTCGTTGTTCTTGGCAAGGATCTTGATTTCTGCGTTCTTTGTCTTATCCTTGGTTTCGATGATTACCTTCTCGCTGAAGTTGGTCTGTTCATCAGCCTCTTCGCGATAGGTGATACCTTCGATCACGCTGTCGAATGCAACCTTACCGGCAGCTTCCGAAACGATAACGGCGTTGAAAGGATCCCATTCGCAGAGCATATCGCCCTTCTCGACATCTTCACCTTCTCCCCTGAAAATCTTGGCACCGTAAGGAATACTGTGTGTTGTCAGGGTTATGCCGGTGTTTTTATCAACAATTCGCATTTCGGCAAGACGACCGATGACGACTCTTCCCTTGAAGTTATCATCTGAATAATCAACCGTACGCAGTTCGTCGAATTCAAGTCGACCACTGTATCGGGCCATGATGCTTGATTCCGTGGCAATGTTTGAGGCAGTACCCCCAACGTGGAATGTACGAAGCGTGAGCTGTGTTCCCGGTTCACCGATTGACTGTGCGGCGATAACACCGACGACATCACCGTTCTGCGCGAGACGGCCTGTCGCAAGGCTCCTTCCGTAACATTTGGTACATACCCCGAATTTTGATTCACAGGTAAGAACCGAACGGATTTCCACCTTTTCGATCGGAGACTCATCAATAATGTGGGCAATCGATTCGTTGATTTCCTCGCCCGATTCCACAATCAGTTCGCCGGTAGTGGGATGGTAAATATCGTGAAGACTTACGCGGCCGAGAATCCTGTCATAAAGGCTCTCAACCACTTCCTCATTGTTCTTGAGGGCATTTGCTACCAGTCCGCGAAGCGTGCCACAATCCTCCTCAGAAACGATCACATCGTGCGAAACGTCAACAAGGCGGCGGGTAAGATATCCGGCATCAGCCGTTTTCAGAGCGGTATCGGCAAGACCTTTACGCGCACCGTGGGTTGAGATAAAGTATTCAAGAACCGACAGTCCCTCCTTGAAGTTGGAAAGAATCGGGTTTTCGATAATTTCCGCACTTGCTGAACCTGACTTCTGCGGTTTAGCCATAAGGCCCCTCATACCGCAAAGCTGACGGATCTGCTCGGCCGAACCACGGGCGCCGGAGTCAAGCATCATATAGATGGAGTTGAATCCCTGACGGTCGGTCCTCAGTTTTTCGAGGACCGCCTGCGTAAGCCTGGCATTGGTGTGTGTCCAGATATCGATAATGGCATTGTACCGCTCATTATTGGTAATGAAACCCATGCCGTAGTTGTTCAGAACTTCGTCAACCTGCTCGTAGCCGTCCTTGATCATCACATCTTTCTCCTTTGGAACGATAACATCATCCAGGTTGAAAGAGAGACCGCCACGGAAAGCTGACTGGAATCCGATTTCTTTTATATCGTCGAGAAATTTTGCCGTTTTGGCGGTACCACATTCCTTGAGAACCCAACCGATGATTTCACGAAGAGATTTCTTTGTGAGGAGTGTGTTAAGGTAACCAACCTCTTCGGGTACGACTTCATTAAACAGTACCCTTCCTACAGTGGTATCAATAAGCCTGAGAACCTGCTTGCCGTCGACCATATCCTTCGTTTTAACACGGATATTGGCATGGAGGTCAATCGCCGCCTCATTGTAGGCAATGATAACTTCCTCCGGCGAATAAAAGCTCAGACCGTCTCCTTTAACCTTTTCTGCACCACTGCTGATACGGCCTTTGGTAATGTAATAGAGACCAAGAACCATGTCCTGCGAAGGAACGGTGATTGGCGCCCCGTTGGCCGGGTTCAGAATGTTATGCGATGCCAGCATGAGCATCTGGGCTTCCAGAATGGCAGCATTTCCAAGCGGAAGGTGAACGGCCATCTGGTCCCCGTCAAAGTCGGCGTTGAAAGCCGTACAAACCAGCGGATGAAGCTGGATAGCCTTGCCTTCGATCAGTTTTGGCTGGAAAGCCTGGATACCAAGTCTGTGCAGGGTTGGAGCCCTGTTCAGCATCACGGGATGACCTTTAAGTACATTTTCGAGAATATCCCAAACCACAGGGTCCCTGCGGTCGACAATTTTCTTGGCGGATTTTACCGTTTTAACAATGCCTCTCTCGATAAGCTTGCGGATGATGAAGGGCTTATAAAGCTCGGCAGCCATATCCTTCGGCAAGCCGCACTCATGAAGTTTCAATTCCGGTCCGACAACGATAACCGAACGAGCCGAGTAGTCGACGCGTTTACCAAGCAGGTTTTGACGGAAACGACCTTGCTTGCCTTTAAGGCTGTCGCTAAGCGACTTGAGCGGACGGTTCGCATCTGTTTTAACTGCATTTGACTTGCGGCTGTTATCAAAGAGGGAGTCAACAGCTTCCTGAAGCATACGTTTCTCGTTGCGGAGAATAACTTCCGGAGCCTTGATTTCGATGAGCCTCTTAAGACGATTGTTGCGGATAATAACCCTCCGGTAGAGATCATTCAGGTCGGATGTTGCAAATCGACCGCCATCAAGTGGCACAAGCGGCCTCAGTTCCGGTGGTATTACAGGCACAACCTTAACGATCATCCATTCAGGATGGTTAACGGCCTTGGACGTACGGAATGACTCAACAACCTGAAGGCGTTTGAGCGCCTCGCTTTTGCGCTGCTGTGACGACTCATTGTCGGCACGATGACGAAGATCGTATGACAATTCATCAAGGTCGATCCGTTCAAGCAGTTTGTAAAGCGCCTCGGCACCCATACCGGCGATAAATTTCCGAGGATCGGTATCGTCGAGAAGGTGATTATCCTTCGGTAACGATTCGATTATATCAAGATACTCCTCTTCACTGAGGAAATCATACTGGCGCACCCCGTCAGCTTCCTTAATACCGGCGTTAATCACCACATACTTTTCGTAATAGATGATTGAATCCAGCTTTTTTGACGGAAGTCCGAGCAGATATCCGATTTTGTTCGGCAGTGAGCGGAAATACCAGATATGGGCCACCGGTACGGTAAGGGAAATATGTCCCATGCGTTCGCGGCGAACCTTTTTCTCAGTAACTTCTACACCGCACCGGTCGCATATGATGCCCTTGTAGCGGATACGCTTATATTTTCCACAGTGGCACTCGTAATCCTTAACAGGTCCGAATATGCGCTCACAGAACAAACCGTCGCGTTCCGGCTTGTATGTCCTGTAGTTGATTGTTTCGGGTTTCAGGACTTCACCGCTGGATCTTTCCAGTATCTCTTCGGGTGATGCCAGGCCCAATGCAATTTTGGTAAAATTGATTTTTACCTTGGTCTCTTTTCTGAACGCCATATATACAGAGTTCTATTGTTACTAACCTATTAAACCAACTTAACGCTCAGGCCGAGTCCCCGCAGTTCATGCAGCAACACGTTGAGTGATTCCGGAATACCCGGCATCGGCAGTGGTTCGCCCTTAACGATAGCTTCGTAGGCTTTTGCACGTCCGATTACATCATCCGACTTAACGGTGAGGATTTCCTGAAGTATATGAGCGGCACCGAATGCCTCAAGTGCCCAAACTTCCATTTCACCAAAACGTTGTCCCCCGAACTGTGCCTTACCACCAAGCGGTTGCTGGGTGATAAGCGAATACGGTCCGATAGAACGGGCATGCATTTTGTCCTCAACCATGTGGCCAAGCTTAAGCATGTAAATGATACCTACCGTTGCAGGCTGGTCAAAACGGTCACCCGTTCCGCCGTCATACAGGTAGGTACGTCCAAATTTCGGGATGCCGGCCTTTTCGGTATAATCGGAGATCTCATCGAGAGTTGCCCCGTCAAAAATCGGGCTTGAGAATTTCAATCCCAACTCCTTACCTGCCCAACCAAGAACCGTTTCGTAAATCTGTCCGAGGTTCATACGGGAAGGAACACCAAGCGGGTTGAGCACGATATCTACCGGAGTTCCGTCTTCGAGGAACGGCATATCCTCCTGGCGTACGATCTTGGCAACAATACCCTTGTTACCGTGCCGACCTGCCATTTTATCACCAACCGTGAGCTTCCGTTTTTTGGCAATGGAAACTTTGGCGAGCTGAACGATGCCTGCTGGCAGTTCATCTCCGATAGTAACGTTATACTTCTTCCTCCGGTAATCTCCTTCGAGCTCCTTATACTTAATCAGATAATTCTGAAGCAGTTCCCGAATGGTGTCATTCTTGTCCTTGTCGGTAGTCCACTTATTGGGATTAACCTGAAGGAAATCAATGCTTTGCAGAATACGCAATGAGAATTTTGTCCCTTTTGAAACAATATCTTCATTAAGATAATTCTTAACCCCCTGTGAAGCCTTGCCGTTTATGAGGTTGAACAACTTGTCAACCAGTATATTGCTGAGGTCATCAACCTGGCGCTTGAATTCCTGTTCGAATTTATCGATGAGGGTCTTCTCGGCAGCACGGATCTTGCGATCCTTCATCGTTTTGGAGAACAGTTTTTTATCAATCACAATACCATTAAGCGACGGACCGGCTTTCAAACTGGCGTCCTTAACATCTCCGGCCTTATCACCAAAGATGGCACGAAGCAGTTTTTCTTCAGGAGAAGGATCAGATTCGCCTTTCGGTGTAATTTTTCCGATCAGAATATCGCCTGGCTTAACTTCGGCACCAACCCTTATCAAACCGTTTTCATCAAGATTCCGGGTTGCTTCTTCACTGACATTGGGAATATCAGCAGTCAGTTCTTCCAGCCCCCTTTTCGTATCCCGTACTTCAAGAAGATACTCATCAATATGAACGGAACTGAAATAATCTTCACGAACAACCTTCTCGGAAATAACGATAGCATCTTCGAAGTTGTACCCTTTCCATGGCATGAAAGCTACTTTCAGGTTACGTCCGAGTGCAAGCTCACCACCTTTGGTGGAATACCCTTCGGTGAGGATCTGGCCTTTGGTCAGTTTATCGCCCTTGCGGACAACCGGCCTCAGGTTTATAGTTGTATTCTGGTTGGTCTTATTGAATTTCGGAAGGATGTAGGTTTTAACCTCGTTATCAAACCTCACGAATTTCTGATACTCATCACGTTCGTAGCGAACCACGATACGCTCTGCATCAGCATATTCAACAACGCCATCTTCTTCAGCGGTGTAGTGAATCCGGCTGTCATGAATCACATCTCTTTCGATACCTGTACCGACTATAGGAGCTTCCGGGTTAACCAGCGGAACCGCCTGCCTCATCATGTTTGATCCCATGAGGGCCCGGTTGGCATCATCATGCTCCAGGAACGGGATCAGTGATGCAGCAATGGAGGCAATCTGGTTTGGAGCAACGTCCATCAGGTGCAGCTCCTCCGGTGAAGCAATCGGGAAGTCCCCTTCAAATCTGGATTTGATTCGGGTATCAATAAAAGTCCCGTCATCATTCAGGCGGGCATTGGCCTGTGCAATGGTCTGGCCTTCCTCTTCCTCGGCGGTCAGATAAACCAAACCCTCCTCGGTTAGATTGACTACTCCGTTTTCTACTTTCCTGTAGGGTGTTTCAATAAAACCAAGCTCGTTTACCTTGGCATACACACATAAGGAAGAAATAAGCCCGATGTTTGGTCCCTCAGGGGTTTCGATCGGGCAAAGCCTGCCGTAGTGAGTGTAATGTACGTCACGGACTTCGAAACCTGCCCTTTCACGAGACAGACCGCCTGGTCCGAGTGCTGACATACGCCGTTTGTGGGTCATTTCCGCAAGCGGATTCGTTTGGTCCATGAACTGTGAAAGTGCATTGGTGCCAAAGAAAGAGTTGATCACCGAGGAGAGTGTTTTCGAATTGATCAGGTCGATCGGGGTAAAAACCTCGTTGTCCCTGACATTCATGCGTTCCCGGATGGTTCTGGCCATACGTGCCAGTCCGACTCCGAACTGGGCGTAAAGCTGTTCACCGACTGTCCTTACACGGCGATTGCTCAAATGGTCGATATCATCGACATCGGCCTTTGAGTTGATCAACTGGATCAGGTATTTGATAATGCTGATGATATCCTGCTTGGTAAGGATTTTAACATTCATTTCAATATCAAGGCCAAGCTTTTTGTTGATACGATAACGACCGACATCACCCAGGTCGTAACGTTTATCGGAAAAGAAGAGTTTATCAATAACATCCCTTGCGGTGGCATCATCCGGCGGATCAGCGTTCCTAAGCTGCCGATAGATATGGATAACAGCCTCTTTTTCAGAGTTGCATGGGTCCTTTTGTAATGTATTATAGATGATGGCAAAATCAGAAAGATTGGTATCTTCTTTATGGAGCAGGATTGATTTTGCTCCGGATTCGACAATTGCATCTACATGATCATTGTCGAGGACTGTTTCACGGTCAACAATGATTTCGTTACGTTCGATCGAAACAACTTCGCCGGTATCTTCATCGACGAAATCCTCGATCCATGATTTCAGTACACGTGCGGCCAGTTTACGGCCGATAACTTTCTTAAGGGCAGCCTTGGAGACCTTGATTTCATCAGCAAGGTCAAAAATTTCAAGGATATCGCGGTCGGCTTCAAAGCCGATGGCCCTCAGGAGCGTGGTAACCGGTAATTTCTTTTTACGGTCGATATAGGCATACATGACATTATTGATGTCAGTAGCAAATTCGATCCATGATCCTCTAAACGGGATGACTCGTGCTGAGTAGAGCTTGCTGCCGTTGGCATGCGTACTCTGGCCGAAAAACACACCCGGTGAGCGATGGAGCTGCGAAACAACCACCCGTTCAGCGCCGTTGATCACAAAGGTTCCTCGGCGGGTCATGTAGGGCACGGTACCCAGGTAAACATCCTGGATGACCATATCAAAATCTTCATGTTCCGGGTCGGTGCAATAGAGCTTGAGCTTCGCCTTGAGCGGAACGCTGTAGGTGAGGCCGCGCTCGATGCATTCCTCAATGGTATATCTCGGAGGGTCGATATAGTAACCCAAAAATTCCAGAACGAAATTGTTCCGTGTATCGGTAATCGGAAAGTTTTCCTGGAAGACCTTATACAGGCCTTCGTTTTTTCTTTGTTCCGGAGTGGTTTCCAGCTGGAAAAACTCGGTAAATGATTTTACCTGTACCTCCAGGAAATCAGGGTACTTCAGCTGACTTTTAGTGGAACCAAAATTGATTCGCGGTGTGCTTATATGTGCCATCGACCAAAGAAGAATTAATTAAAGCGAGAATTGGAAACAATAGCAAAAAGGCTTAGAATCCCGGAAGCCGGGATTCTAAACCTTGAGGATCGGGTATGGAAGAGACTTTCTTACTTAATTTCAACTTCGGCTCCTGCTTCAACGAGTTGTGCTTTCAAAGCTTCTGCTTCTTCCTTAGTCACTTTTTCTTTAACTGCTTTCGGGGCAGCATCAACCAATTCCTTTGATTCTTTCAGACCAAGACCGGTAAGTTCCTTCACCAGCTTAACGATAGCCAGTTTGGCACCACCCGGAGCTTTCAGAATGACATCAAATTCATTTTTCTCAACCACTGCCGGGCCTTCATCAGAAGCAGCCGGGCCGGCATATGCTACCGGTGCAGCAGCAGCAGGTTCGATACCATATTCATCTTTCAGGATAGCAGCCAATGCGGTGACATCCTTTACGGTTAAGTTAACCAGTTCTTCAGCGAGCTTTTTTAAATCAGCCATTTTTCTATGTTTTTAACAAATGGATTCAACAATAATTAAACTTCTTTTTCAGACAGGGTTTTAACAAGACCTGCCAGCAAATGATTACCTGATTGGAGCTGGGACATGACCTTGTACATCGGCGACTGCAGTGAAGCAACCACTTCAGCTATCATTTCCTGACGGCTCTTAACGATAATCAGCCTATCGACGAGTCCTTCGCCGACATAGACACACTCTTCAACATAGGCACCTTTGAGTTCGGTCTTCTTGTGCTTCTTGCGGAAGCTTTTCATCAATTTCGCCGGTTTGTTACCTGTATCGGTAATCATGATGGACGTAGGTCCATTGAGTACCGGGTACAACTCCTCATAATTGCCGTTTGCGCGTTCCAAAGCTTTCTGGAGGAGGGTGTTTTTAACGACGAGCAATTTAATGTCCTCTTTAAAGCACGTTCTCCGTAAAGCTACCGTTTCACTAGCATTCAGACCACCGATATCGGCAATGTAAAAATGTTTTGCCTCATTGATTTCAGCGGTCAGCTGCTCTACTATGACGTTTTTATCTTCCCGTTTCATGATAAGTCAATTCTCATTTTAGGGTTAAGCGTCAATTGACCTTGGGTCAATCGGAATTCCAGGGCTCATGGTACTCGACATGTAAATACTCTTCACATAAGTACCTTTAGCAGCGGACGGTTTCAGTTTGACAATTGTGGTGAGAAGTTCACGGGCATTCTCCGCAATCTTCTCCGGCTCAAAAGAAACCTTTCCGACACCCGCATGCACAATTCCGAATTTGTCAACACGAAAGTCGATTTTACCTTTCTTCACATCGGTAATAGCTTTTCCGACTTCCATTGTTACAGTTCCGGTTTTAGGGTTCGGCATCAATCCGCGCGGTCCGAGAATACGGCCGAGGGGTCCGATTTTTGCCATGCAGGAAGGCATAGTAATGATCACGTCGATGTCTGTCCAGCCGCCTTTGATCTTTTCGACGAAGTCGTCAAGACCAATATAATCGGCACCTGCTTCTTTGGCTTCGGCTTCCTTGTCAGGGGTAACCAGGGCAAGAACCCTGATAACCTTACCGGTACCATGAGGCAGAGTAACAACACCGCGGACCATTTGATTGGCCTTCCTGGGATCAACGCCCAAACGGATATCTATATCCACCGAAGCATTGAACTTCGTGGTTGTCACCTGTTTAACCAGGGCAGATGCTTCCGTGAGCGTATACAATTTTTCGGCCTCGATTTTTCCGAGGACGACTTTTCTGTTCTTCGTCAGTTTAGCCATGATAACTCCTTAATTATAAGGCTGCATCACCTTTAATTGTTATTCCCATGCTGCGTGCTGTACCTGCAACCATCTTAATAGCTGATTCAATTGTGAAGGCGTTTAAGTCCTCCATTTTATCCTCAGCAATCTGACGAATCTGCTCCGGTGTAACTGTTGCCACTTTTACGCGGTTCGGTTCAGCGGATCCTTTTTTAATTTTGGCGATTTCAATCAGTTGAACGGCGGCAGGTGGGGTTTTCGTGACAAATTCAAACGATTTGTCATTGTAAACCTTAATCACCACAGGAATAATTTTTCCGGCTTTGTCCTGAGTACGGGCATTGAATTGCTTGCAGAAGTCCATAATATTGACTCCCTTGGAACCCAACGCCGGGCCGACCGGGGGAGATGGATTAGCAGCTCCGCCCTTGATCTGCAATTTGATGATTCCCGTTACTTCTTTTGCCATACGATTTCTAAAATTTATAATAAACACTCATACAGGTAACCGCAGCAGTAACATCCTGCGGATGATCCGGAGAAAGGGAAAAAATGATACCGTCGGGTTTCCTGGAAGCAGAAACCTGCCGATTGCCCTACTCTTTCTCAACCTGCATAAAACTGAGCTCCAAAGGTGTTTTTCGTCCGAAAATTTTGACGATCACTTTAAGCTTTTTCTTTTCGTTGTTCACTTCCTCGATAACTCCGGAAAAACTGTTGAATGGTCCATCGACCACTTTTACCGCTTCTCCGACAAAGAAAGGAACATTCAGTTCTTCATCCGTCTCCGACAACTCATCAACCTTACCAAGTATGCGGTTAACTTCTGTCTGACGCATCGGAACAGGCATCCCCCCGCGCTCTTCACCCAAAAACCCGATTACATTCGGAACATTTTTGAGAATGTGGGGAACTTCGCCAACCAAAACTGCTTCAATCAGAACATACCCCGGAAGATAACTTCTCTCCTTGGATACCTTCTTGCCGTTGCGTATCTGGTAAATTTTCTCGGTGGGGATCAGAACTTGCGTGATGTAATCCTGAAGATTATGATGAGCTATCTCACTTTCGATATACTCCTTAACCTTTTTTTCCTTGCCGCCGATAGCTCTCAGGACATACCACTTCTTCTCATTCTGACTCATTGCTTGCCGTGATTAAAAAAACATGTTATAAATGGCATGCATGATGTTTCGAAACGAAAAATCCATCACGAGAACGACGAGGGCGATAATCAGAGAGGCTACCAGAACAACTATGGCTGAGCTCTGCAATTCCGGCCAGGTAGGCCACGATACTTTGTGGACCAACTCGTCGTATGATTCTTTAAGATAGGTCTTTATACTGTTCATTACTTAAGCGCTTTGCACGGATCGAGAGACTCGAACTCCCAACCTGCGGTTTTGGAGACCGCTGCTCTACCAATTGAGCTAGATCCGTTTATAACAAAGATGATCCGGTCATGATAGAACGGATCATCTTCGCAGTGATGTACTATTCAATAATCTCAGTTACCTGACCTGCACCAACGGTACGGCCGCCTTCGCGGATAGCGAAGCGAAGACCGCGGTCGATGGCCACCGGAGTAATGAGGTGGATGGTAATTGTCAGGTTGTCACCTGGCATAACCATTTCAGTACCTTCGGGAAGAAGAATTTCACCGGTAACATCGAGCGTCCTGATGTAGAACTGCGGACGGTACTTGTTGTGGAACGGAGTATGACGTCCGCCTTCTTCTTTTTTCAGGATATACACTTCAGCTTTAACTTTGGTGTGCGGAGTGATGGAACCCGGCTTGGCAATAACCTGACCGCGACGGATCTCTTCTTTGTCAACGCCACGGAGGAGAAGACCAACGTTATCACCTGCTTCACCGCGGTCAAGAATCTTCCGGAACATTTCAACACCGGTAACGACTGACTTGCGTCCTTCTCCAAGGCCGATAATCTGTACTTCATCACCTGTATTAACAACACCGGTTTCAATTCTGCCTGTAGCAACGGTTCCACGACCGGTGATGGAGAATACGTCTTCAACCGGCATAAGGAAAGGCTTGTCGATGGCCCGTGGGGGAAGTTCAATCCACGTATCAACGGCATCCATGAGTTCATATACTTTCTGAACCCATTGTGGTTCTTCATGCATAGCTCCCAAAGCTGATCCGAAAATAACCGGGGAATTCTCGCCGTCGAATTTGTAGAATGTAAGCAGTTCGCGAATTTCCATTTCAACGAGTTCGAGCAATTCCGGATCATCAACGCTGTCGCACTTGTTAATAAAAACAACAAGCCTCGGAACGTTAACCTGGCGAGCCAGGAGGATGTGTTCGCGGGTCTGCGGCATCGGGCCGTCGGTACCTGCAACCACGAGGATCGCACCGTCCATCTGGGCAGCACCTGTTACCATGTTCTTAACGTAGTCAGCGTGTCCCGGGCAGTCAACGTGAGCATAGTGACGGGCAGCCGTCTGATACTCTACGTGTGCGGTATTAATGGTAATACCCCTCTCCTTTTCTTCAGGAGCGTTATCGATAGAATCAAAACTCTTAACATCCGCAAGGCCCTTTTTGTTAAGGGCCATCGTAATGGCAGAAGTCAAAGTAGTTTTACCGTGGTCAACGTGGCCAATAGTACCAATATTGACGTGAGGTTTGTTCCTGTTAAATTTTTCCTTAGCCATGGCTACCTTTTTTTGTTCCGTTTATATACTTAATATTGATTACACCTTCAATTTTGAGCCAACGACGGGATTTGAACCCGTGACCTCGTCCTTACCAAGGACGCGCTCTACCAACTGAGCTACGTCGGCAATTCCTTTGAGCGGGAAACGAGATTCGAACCCGCGACCCTTAGCTTGGAAGGCTAATGCTCTACCGCTGAGCTATTCCCGCCAAAATTCGTGGGGAGAGGAGGATTCGAACCTCCGAAGTCGTCAGACAACAGATTTACAGTCTGCCCCAGTTGGCCAC
The DNA here is from genome assembly GCA_964457845.1 of uncultured Porphyromonadaceae bacterium. GTDB lineage: Bacteria > Bacteroidota > Bacteroidia > Bacteroidales > UBA12481 > UBA12481. The sequence goes on from CAYWHP010000046.1 coordinate 31,164, forward strand.
TTTGGTATCTCCCCAATGAATTACGAAGACTAAATCTGAGCCAATGGAGGGATTCGAACCCCCGACCAGCTGATTACAAATCAGCTGCTCTG
>CAYWHP010000047.1:0-1782 GCA_964457845.1 uncultured Porphyromonadaceae bacterium
TTTTTTTGAATATCTTTAAGGGATGAAGCCTACCTTAAAAACCGTCGTTTTGTTGCTCTTTACGGCAGCGGTCACCAGCAGTTGTCAAAACCGGAATTACGATCTTCTTCGTGCCGACTTTACCGAACTGCCGCTGGAAAAGAGGCTTACCATGCCGCTTTTCTGGCAGCACGGGGAGAGCGACTCAACCCTGCTGACGCATGTCGACAGGCTGATCCAGAGCGGAGCAGGAAGCTTTGTCATCGAGTCGCGGCCACACCCCGACTGGCTGGGCCCGGAATGGTATGCCGACTGTAAGGTCATACTCGATTATGCTAAGGGATTGGGAATGAAGGGGTGGATTTTCGATGAAAAATGGTGGCCGAGTTTTATGGCCGATGGCAGGGTTCCGGCCGAACACCGGGCAAAAAGGCTCGAATGCGAGGCAGTTGATAAGAATGGCCCCTCTGTGTTCGAAGAAGGTGGCCATAACGGCGACACGTTCATCCGGACCGTTGCGGGTAAAGTGGTCGACGGCCTGATCGACGCCACCACGCTATCGGATCTCTCCTCCTATATCTCGCAAGGCAACCTGAAATGGAACGTGCCCGAAGGATCGTGGAAGGTGATGAAGTTTACCTGGGTGTATCAGGAGGGTGCGCGGCAGGTTGACCTTGCTACCCGGCGCTCGGCGGATTGGTTTATCGAAAACGTGATCCGGCCGCACTATGATCAGCTGGGAGAGGAGAACATCAGCGGATTTTTCTACGATGAGCCCCAGTGGTCGGGAAACTGGGGCATCGGAATGGAAAACGACACCCCATACTGGAAAGAGATCATGACAAGCCAGTTTTTCCCGCTGGCCGGTGAGGATCAGACAAAGGCCGTATATTCCTACTGGGAAACGCTGATCGAACGAATAGGCCGCGTGGGATTCGGCACCTACAGGAATTATGTGAATTCCAGGGGAGGGAAGCTCACCGGTCATTTTATCGAAGAAGATGCATGGCACAACGGCAAGGCAGGTCTTACACTTACCTACGGAAACGGAGGGGCACTGAATATCATGGAACTTGAAAAGTACCAGGATATGCCGGCTATGGACCTTATCGGATTTTACGGCATGATGGATAACCGGGGAGTCACAAAGGACTGGTCGACCTACCAGCTGCCCAAGCTCATCGGTTCGATTGCCATCACAAACAATGTTCCCGATCACCTGGCCATGTGCGAGATCTTCGGCGCTGCCGGATGGGGGCTCACCTACGAAGACATGAAATGGTGGGGCGACTGGTGCCAGGTTCACGGCGTAAATGTGATGGACCCTCACTCCTTTAATCCAAAGGGGACCCGGTCGGCTTCCGACACGGATTGCCCGCCCTATTTCTACTATACCGGTGATGAGGCCAACTGGCCGAAGTACAAGGATTGGTGTGAGCGGCAGAACCGGCTGGGTTACCTGTTAACCGGCAACGATGAGCTGAATTACAGTGTGGCTCCGGTGGCCATGCTCTGGACCGGGTATTCGAAATATGCGGAGGAGCCTGTGGACGGTGATTATAAGAACGAATACCCCTACAGTATGCAGTCGGCGCTGGACAGGGTTCACTACGACCATAACCTGATGACATACAGTCGGTTCGATAGTACAGCAACACTTAATGCCGGTACCCGGGAAATCGAGCTTTACCGGTCGCGCTATACGATACTGGTGATGCCTCCGGTGGAGGTCATCCCCTTTGAAGTGTTGAAAAAGGTGAAGGAATTCTATGATCTGGGCGGCACCGTGATCGGATGGCAGCG
>CAYWHP010000047.1:1882-8654 GCA_964457845.1 uncultured Porphyromonadaceae bacterium
ACAACCACCGGGTACGGATGGGTATGGATGTTTTCATGCTCTGGAACGGCGCTGCCAGCGAGAGCCGCCTTACGGCCCGGTTCAGGGCAAAGGGTAGGCCGGAGCTCTGGAACCCGTCGACGGCTCAGGTTTCACCGCTCGATTACACGGCCATTTCTTCTGATGTGAAGGAGGTGAAAGTGGTAATCCCGGCCGGCGAAAGCGTCATTGTCCTTTTCAAGGCAGGCGTTTAACCCGATTGTTAACATTCACTTAATATTCGCCTAACCTTTGGGTCATATTGGCGCCGTTAATTTGTTGAGGATTAAAAACGAACCAAATGATGAAAACAAAAAGGGTTTTTTCTGTATTGTTCATAACACTCCTGGCCATGTTGCCGATCAGCGGACTGCGGGCACAGGAGGCCGCAGTGAATCCTGCTGATACGCTGGTTGCCGTGGTTGAAAAAAGTGCTTCGGATCTGGCTGTACTTCAGCGCCTCAAAATCACCGGCTATCTGCAGGCCCAGTTTCAGAAAGCCGATACAGCGGGTATCGAATCTTTTGCCGGCGGTAACTTTGCGGCAGGCATCGACAACCGTTTTGCCGTACGTCGCGGCAGGGTGAAATTCACTTATGATTATTCATTCTCCCAGTTTGTTCTTCAGTTCGACGTTACCGAAAAGGGTGTCGGCATTAAGGATGCATACGTCAGCTTTACCGATCCGTGGATCAATTGCTTTGCCGTTACGGCAGGCGTGATGGACCGTCCGTTCGGGTACGAAATATCCTATTCATCGAGCACCAGGGAGAGCCCCGAACGCTCCAGAATGTTCCAGACCCTTTTCCCCGGTGAGCGTGACCTCGGGGCAAAACTTACCTTTCAGCCGCCCAAGACTTCACGGTTCAATTACCTGAAGATTGATGCCGGTTTATATAACGGTATCGGTCCGAATGCTGTGGATTTCGACGGCTTCAAGGATTTTATCGGACATGCCATGATCAACAAATCCAACAGAAGCGAAAACCTGAAAGTTGGTGTCGGCCTCTCCTATTATAACGGAGGATGGAAGCAGGGCACAAAATACCTCTACAACATGAGCGACATGGCCCTTTCAACCGGCAACATCATGGCCTTTGCCGTGGATTCAACCGGTTCCGCACCGGGAACCCAACTCAGAAGGGAATACTTCGGAGCCGATGCGCAGGTATCCTTCGATTTTCCTTTCGGACTTACCACCCTTCGCGGGGAGTACATTCAGGGTACGCAGCCGGGCACCGCATCAAGCAGCAGCAGCCCTGCCACTCAGCCGGGCGATGCATACATCCGGAACTTTAACGGGGGCTATTTCTACTGGATCCAGAATATCATGCAGTCGAAGTTTCAAACGGTAGTCAAATACGACTTCTACGATCCCAACACCGACGTGTCTGCCAATGACATCGGCGTTAAAATGTCGGGGAAGAACAAAGCCACCGGCGCTTCCGATATCCGCTACACCACGCTTGGCCTTGGCCTCATCTACCGCTGGAACAGTCAGGTTAGAATCACCGCTTACTATGACATGGTTACCAACGAAATCACCAACGCGCTTCCGAATGCGAGCACCCTGAAGGACCTTGCCAACGACAGGAAGGACAACGTCTTCACGCTGCGCGTCCAGTACAAATTCTAGCGCGATTTAACAATTCCTTAATATTGGATTAAAGCATACCTAACAGTGTTTAACGTAATTTGTAAAAAATTGTAACGATGAAAAAGATAATCACCATAGTGCTTTTTACCCTGACCGCTTCGGTATTCGCACAAAAGACAAACCTCAAGATCAAAGGGAGCGATACGGTTCTTCCCCTTACCCAGAAAGAGGCAGAAGTATATATGAAAAAGAACGCCGGCACCACGCTGATGGTTACAGGAGGCGGCTCGGGCGTCGGAATTTCCGCCCTGCTTTCCGGTACTACGGATATAGCACAGAGCTCACGCAAACTCAAGCTTGATGAGAAGATGAAACTGAATGAAGCCGGCAAGGCATTCGTTGAAACGATTATTGCCTATGATGCACTGGCCGTTATCGTTAACCCGTCGAACAAGATAACCAAACTCACCCGCGAGCAGCTGGAAGGCATGTTCACCGGAAAAATTAAAAACTGGAAAGAGGTTGGAGGTGATGACCTTGCCGTGGTAGCCTACTCAAGGGAGACCAGCTCGGGCACCTATGAATTCTTTAAGGAGCATGTCCTGAACAAAAAGAATTTTTCGCCATCGGCACTGCTGATGCCGGCCACCGGCGCCATTGTGCAGAGCGTGAAGCAAACGAAAGGGGCAATCGGTTATGTAGGCCTGGCCTATCTTGAAAATACGATTAAAGCCCTGGAGGTATCCTACGACAAAGGGGTCACGTATGTGGCGCCGTCGGTGGAATCCGCCAAAAGCAAGAAATACCCGGTTACCCGTCCGCTTTATTACTATTATCTCAAGGCCATCGAAAAGGACGTGAAACCCTTTGTTAGTTTCATTCTTTCACCGGAAGGACAGGATATCGTGCTCAAGGAAGGATATGTACCGCTGGTATAAATTACCGAATGACGATATTTTATATATTTGACTAGCGAAAAGGTGATCCCCCAAAGGTTCACCCTTTCGCATTAAAGGATGTTGTGAAGAGATTCCGTAAAATTTTTGAAAAGTTCATCGAGGGTGTCCTGCTCTCAAGCAGCACCGTAACCAGTCTGGCCGTAATCCTGATTGTCCTTTTCCTTTTCCGCGAGGGTCTTGGGATATTCAACAGTTCCCCGCTCGACAAGCAGTTCGTGATTGCCGTGAGCAAGGATAACCCCGTTCAGGACCTGAGTTCCGAACAGCTGAAGGCTATCTTCAATCAGGATATCACCAACTGGTCGGAGGTAGGCGGGGCCAACGACAGCATCATCCTTTTCGCCACGATCGACATCACCACCTATTTTACGGAGGAAGAGTTAGGGGATTCGCTTCAACATATTCCGGCCAAACTGAATGAGTTCATTCTGGCGTATCCCGGTGCGATCATGTACGTTGCGAAGCAGCACCTTCCGGCCGATTTTGCCGGGCATTCCATTCATGTTAAGAAGCTTACCGTCAGGGATTTCATTTTCGGCATGCAATGGTATCCCACCAGCGATCCGGTACCGAGCCTGGGCATCTGGCCAATGATCCTGGGTACATTTCTTGTTACGCTGGGAGCGCTGATATTCGCGCTGCCGCTGGGACTTGCCACGGCCCTCTTTCTGGCGGAGGTGGCCAGCCGCAGGCTGAGGAACCTCATCAAACCGCTCATTGAGCTGCTGGCGGGCATACCGTCGGTAGTTTACGGCTTTTTCGGCCTCATTGTGGTGGTGCCGCTCATCCAGCGGGTATTCAACATCGATGTGGGTGAAACCGTACTGGCCGGCAGCCTGATACTGGGCGTTATGGCCCTGCCAACAATTGTTACTATTGCCGAAGATGCACTCCGAACCACACCGGTTTCACTTAAGGAGGCCAGTCTGGCCCTGGGCGCCACCCGCTGGCAGACCCTCCGTCGGGTGACCATCCCGTTCGCCAAATCGGGCATTTCGGCTGCCGTAATCCTGGGTATCGGCCGTGCTATCGGGGAAACCATGGCCGTGCTGATGGTTACGGGAAACGCATCCAATGTTCCGCACTCCTTCCTGGTGCCGGCCCGCACCCTGCCGGCCACCATCGCCGCGGAACTGGGTGAAGCACCCTACGGAGGACTCCATTTCAAGGCCCTGTTTGCCCTGGCCATCGTACTGTTCCTGTTTACCATAATGATTAATCTCTCGGTTGCCTGGGTACGTAACCGCGGGAAGAATTAACCCATAACCAATGACCCGTCAGCCGTTATGACAAGAAAACAGCTCAGCCAGCGAATTGCCTTCAGCGCCTTCACCCTGATAAGCCTGCTGGTGGTGGGGATCCTGTTCCTGATACTCGGATTCATCGCTGTTCGCGGGTTCTCGGTCATCAGCTGGGAATTCATCACCGGCATGCCTGAGGAGGGGATGACACAGGGCGGCATCCTGCCCGCTATCGTTGGAACCGGCTGCCTCATACTGGGCAGTATGCTCTTTGCCTTTCCCATTGGGGTGCTCTCGGGCATCTACATGAACGAATACCTCAAGGACAACTGGTTCAGGCGGTTCATCAATTTCATGACCAGTAACCTGGCCGGGGTGCCTTCCATCATTTTCGGTTTGTTTGGGATGGCGCTGTTTGTAAACTACCTCGGTTTCGGGGATTCAATCCTTGCCGGATCCATGACATTGGGCCTGCTAACCCTGCCCGTTGTTATACGAACTACCGAGGAGGCCCTCAAATCGGTCGACAACTCACTCCGCGAGGCGAGTCTGGCCCTGGGCGCCACCAAGCTCCAGACCATCCGCAGGGTGGTTCTTCCGGTGGCTTATCCGAACATCATTACCGGCTTGATCCTCTCCATCGGCAGGGTATCGGGTGAAACAGCCCCGATTCTGTTTACCGTGGCAGCCTATTTCCTGCCCCAGCTCCCCGACAGCATTTTCGATCAGGTTATGGCGCTCCCGTATCACCTGTATGTGCTGACAACCAGCGGCACGAACATGGAGGAGTCCAGGCCCATGGCATACGGTACGGCCTTTGTCCTGATCGTTATCGTACTCATGGTTAACCTTCTGGCCAACTTCCTCCGAAAGAGACTGACCCGAAAAAATAAATGATCTTGAAATCCATTCCGATACAAAATGATCCAGGCAGAAGCTAAGAATGTAAACTTTTATTACGGCGACCTGCACGCGTTGAAGGACATCAGCATGGTGTTCGAACCCGGCACGGTAACCGCCCTGATCGGGCCGTCGGGCTGCGGGAAATCCACATTCCTGCGACTCTTCAACCGCATGAACGACCTGATCGACAATACCCGGCTCGAAGGGAGCATCACTATTGACGGCCAGGACATTTATGAGAAAAGTGTGCAGGTTGACAATATCCGCAAGAGTGTGGGGATGGTATTCCAGAAACCGAATCCTTTTCCCAAATCCATTTACGAGAATGTGGCCTACGGTCTGCGTGTTAACGGGGTCAACAAGAAGTCGGTGCTTGATGCCGTTGTCGAGAAATCACTCAGGCAGGCAGCCCTGTGGGACGAGGTAAAAGATAACCTTAAAAAGTCGGCGATGTCCATTTCGGGCGGCCAGCAGCAGCGACTCTGCATTGCCCGTGCGCTGGCGGTTGAACCCCGGCTGCTGCTGATGGACGAGCCGGCATCAGCCCTCGATCCGATCTCCACGGCCAAGGTTGAGGACCTCATTGCCGAACTGAAAAAGGAGTTCACCATCATCATCGTAACACACAACCTTCAGCAGGCCGGACGGATCAGTGATTATACCGGATTCTTCTACCTGGGCACGCTGGTGGAGCACGATAAAACACATAAAATGTTTCTTAACCCGGCTGATGAGCGGACACAGAGCTACATCACAGGTCGGTTTGGTTGATAAACCACAAATAAAAAAGAGGTTATGAGTCAATTGGAAATAGCCCTGGAGCTCCTGAAAAAGGACTTGGTGCAGATGTGGAACCTGGTCATCAGCCAGATGGAAAAATCGCGCCTGGCGATACTGGAGGCCAACAAAGGGCTCGCACACGAGGTGCGGGTGAACGAGAAGAGGGTGGATGCCTTTGACCTGAAAATCGACATGGAAAGCGAAAATATCCTCATGCTCAAGAACCCGGTAGCCATCGATATGCGGTTCGTCATTTCGGTTCTCAAAATCAATTACAACCTCGAGCGCATAGGCGATTATGCGAATGCGTTCGCAAAGATTGCAGAGAATATCAACGAGCCCTGGAGCAGTAGCGTTTTCAGCCGGACACACATACCCGAAATGTACTTCGTGGTGCAAACCATGCTCAGCGAATCCCTTGAGGCATTCGAAACCGATAACAAGTCGCTGGTGAGCGGACTGTTCCAGCTGGATAAAAAGCTTGATAAATACAACGGGGAGGCAAATGAGGCGGTGGCTTCCCTGATCCGTGAAGATCCCTCGAAGCTTCATGATTATCTCGAGGCCTTTACGGTGATCCGGAAACTCGAGCGGGCCGGCGACCATGTCCTCAACATCGGGGAGGAGCTCATCTTTCTTTTCGAAGCCGTGGTGATCAAGCACAGCAAACTGGAAAAGGAGCAATAAATGGGTAACCAGGCTTTCACCATTCTGCTGGTCGACGATGAAGAGGATATACTCGAGTTTGTCGGTTACAACCTGCGGAGGGAGGGGTACACCATCCATACGGCCGTTAACGGCCGCGATGCCATCAGCCTGGCAGGCACCATCAATCCTCATCTGATCCTGCTCGACGTGATGATGCCGGAAATGGACGGAATCGAAACCTGCCGCGAACTCAGGCGGCTGCCGGCGCTATCGGAAACCGTCATTGTTTTCTTTACGGCCCGCAACGAGGATTTTACCCAGATTCTGAGCCTTGATGCCGGTGGTGATGACTACATAACCAAGCCGATCAAGCCATCGGTGCTGGTAAGCAAGGTGAACTCGCTGCTGCGGCGGCTAAAGGCCGTTAAGAAGCTTTCCGGGGTTTACCAGGCCGGCGACCTGGTGATCGACAAGGAGAAGCATCTGGTATTCAGGGAAGGCCGGGAGATCGACCTGGCTCGCAAGGAGTTCGAGCTGCTCAACCTGCTGGCATCCAAGCCCGGCAGGGTATATACCCGCGATGAAATTTTTTCCCAGGTTTGGGACACCGACGTAATTGTCGGCGA
>CAYWHP010000047.1:8754-22821 GCA_964457845.1 uncultured Porphyromonadaceae bacterium
TCCAATACCTCGTGATCCGGTATTTCCTCACAAAATTCATTTTCGAAAAGATCAAGCTGATCTATAAAACCATTCATAGCCTGAAGCTTTCGCGGGAAGAAAAGCGCGAGTCGTTTTCGGCCCGGAAAGGCCAGCTGATCGACAGGGTTAGCGACGAGGTAACCACCTGGGCTGCAGCTCATAAGCAGGAAGTTGAGGAATTGCGCAAGCTGGAAGTGTACCGCAGGGAATTCCTCGCCAATGTATCGCATGAGCTCAGAACTCCGCTTTCGAACATCCAGGGATTTACCCTTACGCTGCTCGACGGCGGGCTGGAGGACCCCTCCGTCAACCGCAATTACCTGCTTAAGGTGCAGAACAATGCCGAGCGCATGATCACCATTGTGAACCATCTCGAGGTCATCAGCCGGCTCGAGTCGGGCGAGGCGAAACCGGAAATGGTGCGCTTCGACATGCTGTCGCTTATCCGGGAGGTTTATGAATTTCTCGAACCCCGGGCCGTCGCGGCGGGCATCAGCCTTCAGCTGGCAAACGATCATTATCAGCCGCATTACGTGCTGGCCGATAAGGAGCAGATCAGGCAGGTACTCGTAAATCTGGTTGAGAATTCGGTTAAGTACGGTCGCGAAAAGGGGAGAACCAAGATCAGTTTATACGACATGGACGAAAACCTCCTGATTGAGGTCTCCGACAACGGCATGGGGATCGGTGATGAACACATCCCGCATCTTTTCGAGCGTTTTTACCGGGTCGACAGGCACCGCGCACGCAGCGGCGGCGGCTCCGGACTTGGGCTGGCCATTGTGAAGCACATCATCGAAGCGCACGCACAGACTGTGAATGTGCGCAGCGCCCCGGGTGTGGGGTCCACCTTTTCCTTTACCCTGCAGGTTGCCCGTTAACGGCTGCCGCAGAGTCAACCTTTCCACTTCATCACCCTGCGGATGATCTCCGGCTGGAGCTCCACACCGGCATCAATGCAGAGAAGTATCCCTACCGGGCTTACAGCCTCCATGAATGGTTCGAGTTCATTCAACTGCAGATCGATCACAAGTGATTTGCCGGCTGCCTGCACCTTCCGGATCAGCGGCACCCACTGCATGATCGGCGTATCAAGCCCCATCCCCTGCACCCACTGAATGGCATTGATCTCCGGCAGCTCCAGCAGCTTGTCGAGGTGTCGCGCAACGCCCTTGCCATCCACGTGGAACACGTTGTGCGTCATCGGGGCGATCTCGCGTTTGATGAACGGCAGCACAAACGTATCAAAATCACCGGGCGACAACATCGAGGCAAAATCACATCCCGGGATATGCATCTTTTCATAGGAAGGTATCCCCATCCATGTAACCGACAGCTGGTTGTGTTCTTTCAACATGCCATCGAAATGATTATATACCGTGTGGAAATCGCGCGACGAAATCTCCACCAGCCGCAGGGCTTTCTCCGGTTCCAGCAACAGGTCGGTGCAGAACTGCTGTGGATCACGGAACGCCGCCGCACAGTCGATCCCGGCATGGATGTCGGTGTAACCCACCAGGTAACGGCCGGCACATCTCTCCAGCGCCAGTCGGGTCATCTCCTCCAGTTTCCTGAAATAGGGATTGCTGAAATCCAGGTTCAGGCTTTCCATTTCCGACCAGTCGTTGAGCATGGGTACCGCGTATGAGGTTACATCACGGTATTCGAGTTCGGCGCCAAAAAAGGCGGTATACACCTCCGGTCCCAGGTTTGGCCAGAATACAGGAAACGTTTCCGCGTTAAAAACGGAATGGCGGAGTTTGTATTCAAAAAGTTCAACCTGATAGGCGCTGTCCCACCACCGCTCCTTCAAGGTATTCCACGAAAAGCCGGGAAGGCCCGCAACATCATTGTATTCAGCGTTATGGGCCGAAAAACGGATCGGCGCACGGTCAATCACCTCCTGGTTGTACCAGGCATATATCCGTTCCATGCAACGGTCAAAATCGGGCTTGGCCTCCAGCTCCACCAACCGGTAACCGGGTATCTGCGTCATTTTCCGGAGTTTTTTCTGATTGCTGATTTTACCAGTTTTCCATTCTGATATTCCCCTTCGCGAATGCTGTTTCCCGGGCCATTCAACCGGAACCGTACATCCCAGACGGCCGGCCAGGAAGGAAGCATCGAAATGGTGCCATTGTCATATTGCAGCAACATGCGCTGCAGGGCAATCATCGCCACATTTCCGTGATCCTGATCGGGCGTCCAGTCGTAATTGGGCCCCCAGAACGCCGGAAAGCGGAAGTTGCGGTCCCATCGCGAGAAGCTCTCCACAATCATGCGCTGCGCCTCATCGGGGAAGCCGAGCAGGGCCGCCTGGATGGAGTTTTGCTGCCAGCCCCCGTTCTCCTTGTGGAGGCGGTGGTCCCAGGTGCGCCTGGCCAGCTCGAGGCCGGGCTTGCCCACTCCGTATACCCGGTAAGGAAATACGGCGTAAAGCTCCGGATTCTCCACATTGGCTTTATTGGAGAATACGGCGGCCGGGGCGATGACGGTTTCGCCATCGATGGTTTTTATCGGCACCTTCGGGAGATCCTTCACCAGCGTGGTCCATTCACTGCGCTGCTTCACCGTGGTGAGTGCCTCCGGCAGGCCGAGCATGGCGTTGGCCACCTTTCGTATCCCGACGATTTCGGGCAGCGGGTTTTCGGCCGTGTGCCAGGTTTCGAGCGACATGGCCGGCGAAAAGAAGATCTTGCCGTCGGCGCCCCGCTTCCAGTGCTCGTTGAAGAAGGTGAGAATTTCGGATACGAACGGCACCAGCGTGTCGGTGGCAAAGTGGGTATTTCCCGTAAAGGCATAATAATCAAGCATGATGAGCGACATTTCGAGTCCGCCCTGCCAGTAGTACCTGATGTAGGGGTTGAAGGTATACCCGTCGGCCATGCCGGCGCGGCTGCAGCCGTAATCGCCGTTGGCATGGGTGCCCCAGAAGTTCATGGTTTCGGGATAGAAGGCGCCCCCGTGGCCGTAATACTTTTGGGTGGCCAGCTTGCGCAGCGGGAGGCTGTTGAGGTACATGCCAAACAGCGGCTTCATCAGGTCGAAGTCGCCCGATACGAGCATGGTCCAGTAGGGAAGGCGGGTGTTCTGCCACCAGTAGCAGCCGCCCCACTGGCGGTAGTCGCCATCCATGCCGCCGAACTCGTCGCTGCGGTTATAGGTGTCCACGGTGAAGATGGATCCGTTGAACTTGATCGGGGAGTTGCCACGGCCGCCGCAGGCATTGATGAAACGCTGGAGAATGTATCCCTGCGTGACGGTTTCGGCCTCACGGCGGGCGGCCGTATCGCGCGAGGTGATGAAGATGTAGCTCCGCTCCCAGAAATCGTGCCACCACTCGTCGTGGGCGGCTTTGCGGGTTTTCAGGGGTATCGCCCCGATCTTCCGGGCGGCCGTGCTCAGCGACGTTTTCCAGTTTATCGAAGGTGCAAGCTGAGTTAACGGAAAGATCCGTATCGGAATATATTTTGATGGACCTGAACTCACCAGCAGCGTATCCGATTTGCTGACGAGGCCTTCTCCCTCGATCATGGCCCCGAAGGTGCGGTTGAGGAGGGGGTCGGTGCCGGTTTTGATGTAGTCACCGAGCGCTTCGAGCTCGAGGTTGGTGCGCCAGATGGAGTAGCTGTTGTGGTGGTACCAGGCGATCCGGTTCCCGGCAGCCGGCAGCACGGTGTCGGGCTCCTGAAAGAGGGGCCCGGCGCACGACGGGTCGTATGCCGATTCGCCGATCCCCCACACCACGCGGCTTTCCTTGCCGGTGATCGGGCGGCGGGACTTGCGCCACCATTCGAGGGAGACGGCGGCCGTGACGGGTGTTTCGCTTTCGATCTCGACCTGCACCACCGGGTGGTTGGCATCAATCCAGAGGCGGATGGAAGTGGTGCCGTGATTCACGAGAATCTCCCCGGTTGGCAGCTGTAGTTCCTGAATAAATGACTTGTTGTTGAACGGATTAGGTGTTAAGGCTACCCTAACCCTGCCCAGCTTGAGCAGCTGGCCGTTTTCACTCCACGCATCGGTTTTCGACAGGTAAAAGAGCAGGTCGCCGCCGGGTTCTACCCAGGCATTGATCCCGATATCGCCGTTGCCAAGCGGCATGGAGCCCTGTGAATTCATGCCCGGGGTCTCCCACCGGATGTTGTAATCGGCGAGCGTGGCTTTTTGCGCGTGGATTGTAGAGACGTTTAAAAACGTCTCTTTTTGCGCGTGGGCCGCCGTAGAGACGTTTAAAAACGTCTCTACCATTATTACCAACATGATCGTGCATTGGCGTAAAAAATCGTCGCCACGAATGTTCCGATTACGGTATATGGATTTCATTGCCTTTGATTGTTAGGGTTTGTTTGGCGCCTGAATCCAGCGCGATCTGTGGCAGCGAGGCCACAAACCCTGCCGGATAGGGTTTGGAGAGATCGTTATCTATGAAAATACGCACCCTGGCCGGGAACTTCGTCGGGTTGGTCACGGTTAGACGGTCGCCGTCGAGCTCAGCGTTCACATGGTCGAAAACGACCATCTTTCCTGTTGTAGGTTGTATCCAGATTCCGGGGATTTCGGCCACGGTGAGCATGGCGCTCACCTGCGCCCAGGTATTGCCGCGAAATATGCCGCCAACCTGGCCCTTGCCTTCCCAGTCGCTCATGTTCACCCGCTCGTTGATCCAGCCGGGCGGCAGGTCGCCCACGGGCCGGTCCTCGCGCGACAGGTACTGCATGATGTTATGGGCGACATCGTATAACATGTTTAAATAGAGTTCATTGCCTGTTGCCCGGTAAAGTTTCAGGAGGCAGTCGCCCGAGTGGGTGCAGATGCCCGGACCGGCATGCTTGTTTTGAGTGCTTGCCCAGTAGGAGCCCGTTGTGCGCATATCGAGTGAACCGAAAAGCGATGAGGAGGGAAATGCATAATCATAGCTGACCATCCAGGTGGAGCAGAAGGCTGCAGCATCTTCGGCATACCCGAGCCACTCCTTTTCACCGGTCACCTCCCAAAGGGCTATAAAGGATTCGAGCATCGCGAAGGCGGATTCAGAGTCATTATTCTGAAGGATCTCCGATGGGCCCCCGCAGGATATTCCTTTGAGCGTGAAATTTTTATAATAGTATCGGGCCGCCTGACGGGCCGTTTCCACCAGTTCGGGCCGTTTCTCGAATTGACCGGCCAGCGCGAGACCCCCGATGGCCATGGCTGCACTGTTGCTGCCACCGATACGGATTTCGCCCGTTTCGATGTCGATGAACTGGCCGAACTGGCCATATTTTTTCCAGAGGGTAACAAAGGCATCGGCGAACTTTTTCAGCGGGGCTTTCCAGGCCGAAGGTATCTCCCAGGCGGTATCCCGGGCCGACTGCGCCAGACACTGCTTGTAGAAAAAGTAAAGCACATCGGCGTTCTTCCTTAGCAGCAAGAGGTTGTCGGGATGGGGATCCCAGAAACAGTCGCTGCACCAGGCTTTTCCGTTTCCGCATGAATAGAAGAATCCGCTTTTTGCCTGGCTCTGTGTAAGGATGGTGGTGTAGTTTCGCAGCGATCGCTCTTGTGAGACGGCGGTTCCAATCAGGCTCAGCGGGTGGGTCACCATGCATCCGCCTACCCAGCCAAGCTGCCATTTCATGTTCCATCCTTCTCCACCGAGGGTATAAAAACCGTTGGCTTCGTCCCATACATCCCTGTTCTGCTGCTCTTCCATGATCTCAAATGCCCGGCTGAAGGGGACCTGGTCGATGCGGACAGAGGTTCCGTAGCATTTCCGGATGGCCGGGTAGAGGTTAATGAGCTCCGATGGCGACTTCAACCCTTCGAACCGGTAATACCGGCACCGGATGGTTGCCTGGTCCCCTGCTTTCCAATCGGTTCCGGTTTCTCCCGACTCTGAAAGGTTCATCATGCCATACACTTTATCACGGACACAAGGGGCGGCAACAGAAAATTCAGCACGGGTCCGGTCCTCGTTTTCTTTCAGTGTAAGAACACTGTTTCCCAGCTCTGTAGCCTGTTCCGTGAATATCCAGATACCCTTCCCGCTTTTCGGAAACCAGATTCCGATGGCAGGCGTGCTCAGGTCGCCGCTGTTCAGGTCGAGGCGGGAATCACCCGGGTATTTATTCAGTCGCGGAACATCGGTGATGATCATCGGCGGATTCACTGCATAATCCTCCTTTTTCAGGAGTGGTGGGTAGGTCATCTTCTTCACCTCATACCGGTTGCCTTCGTAAACGGCTCCCGGCATGATCACATAATTGGCTGTGCTCCAATCATCGAAACTAAAGTTGACCGATACTCCGGATGTTTTTGAATTCCCCTTTACCAATTGAAAAGAGCTGGTTACCTCCCTGAAATTTTCCCCTTCTTTGGTGAATTGGTCGCAATTCCAGGTGGCATCAGGTCTTTCCAGCGTCGACCTGGTTCCGGCAAAAACAAATTCGTGCTGACCGGCAATTTTGTTCAGATGGTATTCCTGAATCCTGGCGGATATTTTGAATCCGTGTTCATTGCCGGCGGCCGGTACTTTGGCCGGAACGACAATGAGCAGGATGAGCGCTGTGATGAACATGACATCCGGATGATACTGATGGTGGGCCAAATGGGTTTTCGGGTTCCTGGAGAGATCTGCTCTACCCGCTGTCAACTCATTTCTTCCCATTGTGGTTAGTTTTTTTGGTTTTAGCTGTCATTCCGCAACCGTATATTGCAGAAACAGGTAGCTGCCGGGGTCCGGAATGTCGAATTTGACCGAACCATCGGCAGAGGCAGTTTCCGACCAGCTTCGCCCTGTTTGGATATCGGTGAACGTAATGGTTTTCCCGGGCACCATTTTCAGCTGTATCTGCCTGTTGGCCTGTTTGTTATGCAACTCCCTGAACAACAGGAGGTAGTTGGCAGACGGATTGGAGTCATTCATCATCTGGAAGCCCGACCAGCTCTGGTTATCGGGTTTGTCGCCGATGGGGAAGGTGTAGCAGTTGAATATGGCTTCGCGGTGTTCTTTATACAGCGAGATGAAGTTTTTCATTTCGGTTTGCCCTGCACTGTCGAGGTACTGGGCGCTCTGGAAGAAGCAGGGGATGAACGGCACCCCCATGGCGAAGCAGTAGGCGTGGCTATGCTGCGGGGCGTCGCTCCGTTCGGGATTTGACCGTTTGGGGTTCTGGAGCATCACTTGCAGCTTGTTGCTGTTGAAGTATTTCGACATTAGCCAGTGCTGCCTCAGAACCTGATAAGGAACCATGGTAAGGTGCGCCGGCAGGCTCTCCTGGATATTCTGGAAGTAAATGCTGCCGTACTCCTTACAGAAGTACCAGCCGTAACGGGGGTCATCATACTCCGGGCAAAGGCTGAACTGGGTATTCATCCAGGCATATTTCATCACGGCGCGGTATTTGGCGATGCGCTCCTCATAATCGGAACGGCTGGCGAGCTGGTCGAAATCCACTTTCCAGGAGATGAACCCCAGTTCGTCGATATTTTTCTTCAGCTCCTCCGTGGTGGAATATTTGGCGGTGACCCACAATCCGAAGCGCAACCCGTTGCGGTCGGCCTCCTTTTTCAGGTCTTTCCAGCCGCTGCTGTACTTGGGCTCGAAGCTTTTGGCATCGGGACCGCCGCCGCTTTTTTGCCATCCGTCATCGATCTGCATCACGTCGATGCCCAGCGCGGCCAGGGCAGGGATCTCCTTCATCAGGTGCTCTTCGGTGGTGAACTGCGCGCCTCCCGGGTTGGCCGGGCCCCAGGTATTGCTCAGGATGAAGAGGTCCCTTTCGGGATATGCCGGATAGCGGGCTCGGTCGAATTGCTTGAGGGCGAGCTGCATTCCGTCGTTTCCCTGCGACCAGACGATGGTCCATGTTGCCCAGCATTCGCGGTAGCGGTCGGTTGTGATCTCTTCAGGGGTGAGGCCCCAGCCGGTGACGCCGAGGCCGTCCGGTCCCGAATAGAAACTGCCCGTATTATGGGCCTGCTCGTTGACGCATTTTGGCGATTCCTTTACCAGGCAGACACCATTGCTGCCACTGTTGTATTCCACGCTCAGGCCGCTGGCCCAGTTGTTGTCCTCTGTTATGAAAACCGGGTAACCGGTGACGAGGGTCTCTTCAAGCATCTCCCTGGCAGGATCGTGGCGGCTTCCCGGGTTGTTGTAGTATCCCCAGTAGCGACGCTGGTTTTCGGCTGTGAAACTCAGCGGGAGATAGTCGGTCCGTGCACCCGGCACGGCGATCCAATGGCCGCAGTCCATCCTTTTTCCTTCCCCGTTTGGCAGCCCTTTGGGGCTGAAACCTGCCATGGCCTTTACCTGCAGCTGGGTCCGGATTCCGGGTGCATCGGGAAAGGCCCACACTACATGCCGAACCATCAGCCGGGCATTCGGGTACTCAAGGGTGGTGACCGCCAGGATGTGCCGGTTGGTAAAGCCGTCGTCGTCGCTGACCGAAACACTGAAATCCGCCACCCTGGCGAGCGACGTATCGGTGATGGCCCCGGGAAGGTCCCAGTCGGAAAGGCATTTGCCGCTGAGCAGGCCATATTCTTTTCCTGACTGCAGATCCTTGATGCTTACAGTTTTAAGCCCATGGCCGGTGAGAATCCAGGTGCGTTCGATCCTGCCCGTAGATACAACAAGGCGGCCGTTATTGAATTTTGAGGAGGCTGCCCCGAGTGCCAGGGAGCCATCTGCCGGAACCTGTGCAGGGGCGGCGTTCGCGGCCATCGCAATGGTAAATAATCCGATTACAGCGGATAGAACCGGTTTAAACCTGATCATAGGGAAAAATCGTTTATCCTGCAATTTAGCAAATGAATCCCTGCAATGAAAAAGGGCCCTCTGTTTGAAGGCCCTTTATACAATATTGAAAGTCGATATAGTAATCACCACCAGTTACGGCGGCTGTTTGCCAGATCAAGAATGATCAGGATGAGCCCGATAACGATGAGTGCGTGAAGCATTGGTGTGGTAATATGGAAGGCTACGAGTCCGAGAAACCAGAGGACCACCAGGATGAGCCCGATGATGAGAAGCAATCTTGTCATGATAGTAATAATTAAGGGTTAATGGCTAATATTTGCGAATCTGTTCTTCGTCGCGGATGATGATCTCCGGCTTGTCTTCCCACATTTCGATCAGGCCTACGAACCAGATGTATTCATTGTCGAAATACCATTCGGGACTTGCGCTGATTCGCCTGGCGATATTGCGGGGGATCACCACACTCAGATCGTGGTAAGGGAAACGGTCGCCCATGTAAAGGACATAGTTTTGATCTTCTGCGGAGTAGTAAACCTCCTCCACTTTGCCATAAATCCTTTTCACGGTTCCGACATTAAAGGCAACGTCATAAGAGGAGATGGTCTCTATTTCGTTGCCGAATTCGATGTTCCAGTCGGTAAAACCGGGATAGTAATACATGAAGCGATTGAACAGCGAAGGAGTCCAGATCAGTTGGTACGACATCGGCTGGCGGTACACGTAGCGGTCTCTGCGGATCTCGAGCGAAACGGGCTGGAATCCGGGGGTGTAGTACACGTTCCGTACGTACCGTTTGTCATACCAGTTATTGTAATTCCGGTAGGTCATCCTGAAATCGTCGGACCTGCGGGTATCTGCATAGCTGGCACGACCGGCCTTGTACTTATTGCCGGTAAAAACGATATTGTTCTGGTGGCGGATAACCTTACCGTCATCGCGGGTTAAAGTGCCCTGATCCTCGCGGTAAACACGGTTTGCCGATGAGTTGCTGATACGCACTTCAGCCGGGTTTTCCGAATGCTGAATGCGTACGGCACTTTTCTGAGGCGCTGTGCGGACTGCAGGCCGGGCGGGGTTTTGCTTGCTTTGGGCCTGGTTCCGTGATTCGTTTGCCACCCGGCTCCGTGCCTGGGTTGCTGACTGAGTCCGTTGCTGGGTTGCCGCCTGCGTCCGTTGCTGGGTTGCCGCCTGCGTCCGTTGCTGGGTTGCCGCCTGCGTCCGCTCCTGGGTTTTTACCGCAGATTCACGTGTCGCTTCCTTTTTTGTTTCGGTTTTTTCGTTTTTCTTTTCCCGTGATGTCCGTGTGGACTGCGAATAAGCCGGGAACCCGACTGCCATGATCATGGCAAGAAGAATGAGCTTTTTCATCGCAGTATGTTTACAACAGGATGATCAGCAGTATGATGACCAGAAGCAATCCGCCGGCGGAAATGTATATGACGCCGCCTTCCATCTGATTCAGGGTGGCCTTGATGGAGCGAACTTCGCTCCGCAGCGCCCGTTTTTCAACCGAACTCAGTTCCGACATATCAATGGCCTTGATTACGTTCAGCCTTGTTACCAATATTGTGGCTTCGGGGGATTCAACGGTTTTTGCGGCAACCGCTGTTGTTTTTCCTTTTTCTGTGACAGCTTGCACGTGCGCTGGTACGAATGCGAGCATCATCACTGCGGCCATCAGGCCTACGATCATTTTTTTCATTTCAGTTGTTTTTAAGTAAATATGTAACACATCAAATATCCGGGTATTTGATTTTTAGCGTCTTACATATTTCCGGGAGAATCTTACATTATTCACACATTGGCCGTTTACTGATAATATCCTTACCTTTTCACCCTGCCTTAGCGGCTTTTTGTCGGCAGGTGTTGCATTACATGGTTATTATGATGAATAAAACGCTGAATACCATTTACGGGTCCGCAGTTTTGGCGCTGATCCTTTTCTGTGTACCTCCGCTGGTGGCCCAGGATGCGGGCTGGACACACTTCCGGGGCACGAAGCTCAACGGGATTGCCGACACCGGCGCTCCTCCGGTCACCTGGGACGATTCCACCAATATCCTGTGGAAAACCAATATCGGGAAAGGTTGGTCGTCGCCTGTTGTTTACGGCAACCAGGTGTGGGTGACCACCGCCGCCGGCAACGGCCGGGAAATGTCGGCAGTATGCCTCAGCCTCAGCACCGGAAAGATCCTGCATAACCTGCTGCTTTTCAAGCCCGATACCGCTTTCCCAAAACATGATGTCAACTCCTATGCAACTCCTACCCCCTGCCTGGCGGATGGATTGGTGTACCTGCATTTCGGCAGTTACGGCACCGCGTGCGTAAACACGGCAACCGGTAAGACTGTCTGGAAACGGACCGACCTGAACTGCAACCACGTGCAGGGTGCCGGCTCTTCCCCCATGGTGTATAAAAACCTGCTGATCCTGCACATCGAAGGATCCGACGTTCAGTATATTGTAGCCCTTAACCGGCTAACCGGCGAAACGGTCTGGAAAACCAGCCGCCCGGAGGCTGTTTACAACAAACTGGAGCCTATCGGAAAGAAAGCATATATAACCCCGATAATCGTTACGGTAAAGGGACGGGACCTGCTCATTTCCAACGGATCCGCCATCTGCCAGGCCCTTGATCCCGAAACGGGGAAAGAGGTATGGCGGATCGTCCAGGGCGAGGATTCATCCATCGCCATGCCGGTGGCCGAAAACGGAACCCTCTATTTCTATCCGGGTTTCACCACACCCCCCGACGGAGAAAAGTATACCGAGCTGATCGCCGTAAACCCCGACGGCACCGGCGATATCGCCGCCACCAACATCCTCTGGCGTTTCAGGTCTCCGACCCTGCAGCTGCTTACCCCGCTGGTGAAGGACGGCCTCATCTATACAATCGACACGCGTAATGTGCTCTGGTGCCTGGGGGCCAAAACCGGGGCGGTAATCTATACCAGGAAATTGAAAAAGCGATACAATTCCTCGCCGGTTTATGCCAGCGGCCATATCTATTTCACGGCTGTCAGCGGTGAAACCATGGTACTGAAGGCCGGCATGGAGTATCACCTTGTTTCGGAAAACAAACTGCCGGGCGAGGTATTCGCCACCCCGGCAATCGTCGGTAACTCCATACTTCTCCGGAACGACACAAGCCTCCGCCGGATCGGAACGAAATGAATTTTTACAACCTTAAAAACTCCGTTTTCACCGCTGAGCTGTGCAGGCTGGAGATGAAATACCTGTTCAACCATACCAGCGGAGAGAAATTCCTCTTTTCCGACCGGCTGATCAGCCCTTCCCGGAGCCCTTTCATAAAGGAGAGGCTCACCGTGGTTTACGAGGGCGACTCCCTCGATTCGCTGGAGAGGCAGGTGCTCGGCAACCATTTTGCCGCGGAAGATTTCCGCGTTAATTTCCTTCAGTCGGAAGGCATGACCGAGGAGTACCAGGAGCGGCTGCGCAGCACCAGGGTCCTGGGCGAGGCCATCGACGGGGATGCCGACATGCACCATCCGAAAGTGCAGTTCGGTGTGACGAGCGTGCATGGCAGATGGTATTTCGGGGAATATGAGCGGAACAGCTTTGCCTGGCACCATCACGACAGCAAGCCGCATACCTATTCCTGCTCGCTGAACTTCAGGATGGCACGGGCCCTGGTGAACATCGGGGTGGGCCCCGATACCGGCCGCACGCTGATCGATCCCTGCTGCGGGGTGGGTACCGTGGTGATCGAGGCCCTTTCGATGGGCATCGATGTAAGGGGGTGCGAAATCAATCCGCCGATCGCCATCAGTGCAAAAAAAAACCTGGCTTACTTTTCTTTACCGGATGTGATAACCGAAGGTGATATGCACGGGATCACTGACCACTTTGATGTGGCCATCGTTGATATCCCCTACGGACTCTACCAGGTTACCACCGCAGCTGAACAGTCGGAGATCATCCGTACCGCCCGTCGGATTGCCGGCCGTCTGGTGCTGGTTACCTTCGAAAACATGGACGTTATGATCCGTGAGGCAGGCTTCATCATCCTCGATAAAATAAAGGTGGTCAGCGGCAAGATGGTACGCTATGTTCAGGTTTGTGAATAAGCTATATTTGAACTGATTTCATCCAAACCCGTAAACCATGAAAAGAAGCGAGATCAACCGGATCATTGTTCAGGCCAAGGAGTTCATGCACGAAAATCATTTCATGCTGCCGCAATGGGGCTACTGGAGCCTTGACCAGTGGAAGGAAAACAAGGCCGAAGCTGCCGGGGTGATCGACCATCTGCTGGGCTGGGACATCACCGACTTCGGTTTGGGGGATTTTCACCGCCGCGGGCTGGTTTTATTCACCATACGGAATGGTCGTATCGGACTGGATGCCAAGCCGTATGCCGAGAAGATCATGATTGTGGAGGAGGGGCAGGAGACGCCCATGCACTTTCACTGGAGCAAGATGGAGGACATCATTTGTCGCGCCGGGGGTAACCTGGTGATGGAGCTTTGCAACTCAACCCCGGATGAAGAGTTTGACACCACTGCCGTTCAGGCGAATATCGACAGCCTGACCCGTACTGTGGAGGCAAAAGGCAGATTAATTCTTACACCCGGTGAGAGCATCTGCCTGCCGAGGGGCCTTTACCATGCCTTCTGGGGGGAACCCGGCAAGGGTACGGTCCTGGTTGGCGAGGTGAGTGCGGTGAACGATGACAATACCGACAACCGGTTTTACGGGGGGATTCCACGTTTTCCCGACATCGAGGAGGATGAAGCGCCGGTGCACCTCCTGTGCGGGGACTATGCCCGGTTTTTATAAGATCAGCCTGATCATTCCACGATCATCTTGACCCGGGATACCTGTTCCCCGTCGATCAGACGGATGAAAAACATTCCGTTCCGCCGACTGGTCAATTGTATGAATTCCTTAATCTGCAAGCTGTTACGGGCAAACAGGTGGTCATAAACCACTTTCCCCGTTACATCCAGCACCGATAACCGGACAGGGTTGTTATTCAGGGAATTGTATTCAAAAGTAAACGATCCTGCGTTAGGGTTAGGGTATACCAGCAGTCTGGTCTGAACAGCGTTGTCATCCATGCCACTCAACGGGAACCGGATCAGCACGTCGTATTCCACCGAGGTGATCTGGTCCTCGGCCATTACACGGATTATGGCATGACCGGGATAGCTGGCCGGCAGCATAATTGATGTGGTCGCATTCCTGTCTGTGGTTGTCGGAAGAATGACCGGTGGTGTTGGGGCTCCTTCCGGCAGTACAAATTCATAAGACAGGCTTGTTCCCGTGAAATTCGCGAC
>CAYWHP010000047.1:22921-30917 GCA_964457845.1 uncultured Porphyromonadaceae bacterium
AACGGTCGTCCCGTTTTCGGCGGTCACCCTTACGGTGGCCGTTCCCGGCAGCGATGCGGCCTGGGTAATCACACGGGTGGCGTTGCTGTCGGTTGTGGTTGCCGTAACCACCGGAACGGCAATCGTTCCAAACAGGAGCGTTATCGAATAACTCGTTGCACTGATGCTGAATCCGGCCACGGTATTTCCGTCGGTTTTCAGGTCAGACAGTGTGGCATCCGCATTTTTTGCCAGGCTGAACGTAACGGAGTAGGTATTCCGGGTTGTTCCATCCTGGGCCGTCACCTGTACGGTTGAAACCCCGGGCAATAAGGTTGCGTTCAGGATAACAACCGTTGCCAGGCTATGGTTTGCCACAGCGGTAATACCGGGTACCCTTGTGGTTCCGTAAGGCAGGGTTTCCTGATAGGTAAACACCGAAGGGGTAAACCCGGCTACCGGTATGCCGTCGATCCGGAGACCGGATAGGGTGGCGTCGGAGGAGGGAGAAGTGATGCTGAAAAGGATGCTGTATATTTTAACGGTCGTCCCGTTTTCGGCCGTCACCCGCACGGTTGCCGTTCCCGGCAGCGATGCGGCCTGGGTAATCACACGGGTGGCGTTGCTGTCGGTTGTGGTTGCCGTAACCACCGGAATGGCAATCGTTCCAAACGGGAGCGTTATTGAATAACTCGTTGTACTGCTGCTGAATCCGGCCACGGTATTTCCGTCGGTTTTCAGGTCAGACAGGGTGGCAATATTGCTGATTGACGTTGCCGTAAAATCCTGATTGTCTAGACTGGTGGCCTGATTCGAATAAGTATGGCTGGCCATGTTAAAGGAATAGCCGGTTTTCGAAGGAGTAACCGTTCCCGTCCAGCCTATGGCTACATCGGCCGCATAATATCCTGAAGTATTGGTCAGGGGATTGCCGGGAAGACCGTTCATCACCACGTCGGCTACCGGCACATCAAGACCCGTCTTTACATAACCCGATATGGAGATGGATTCACCCATTCCGTATATCCACTGTATTCCTAAGATTTCATCCGCAAATACCAACCGTTTAAGCAGGTTGTAGTAGGTTGTACCATACATGATTTTGCCGCTGTCATACACCCCGTCGCCATACGAACCGTACTGGTCGCGTAAATTCAGCCAGTGGCCCAGCTCGTGCAGGGCTATGGTTTCGATATCTATCGATGGGGAAGAGGTGTTCCAGGGCATTACGCTGTTTAAAACGATATCACATTCGGTTATGATCCCGTTTGCCGACCAGCTCGACGACTGGCCGATGGCGGCAGGATTTGCCATGGTTCCCCAACCAAGGTCATTATGCCCGTTAAGGGCAACTGCCGTGTTGGTATGGGTTCCGTCGAAAACCAGCCGGAATTTTGAATTGGCCGAACTCCAAGAGTTTGCCGCATCCTGAAGCGCCTGGCCTTCACCGGTCATGGAGGAGAGGTTTTCATTTATCCTGTAGGCAACATTGTCGGATGCCCACTTCTTTCCACCGTAGCTGAAGGTAACCCTGAAAAGGTAGCCGTTGCTCGTTACCCCGGCACCGCTGGTGACGGTAACCGGCCCGCTTGCGGCAGATGCCGGCACGCCGCCGATGGTGCCAATCGGCACCTTGCATACAATCCGGGTATCCGACCAGCTGACGACCGGTCCCTCGATTTTCGGCTGGTTCACACGGTAGAAAAACTCTACTTTACCGGTGCCCTGACTGGCCCCGAAATTGGTGCCGTCGATCGTTATTTCGCTGTCTGTTCCCGCCGACTGCCTGTCGGGGCTGATCGATGAAATCGTTACCGCGGTAACGGAATTTCCCGACTTCAGCCGGCGGCTTCCGGTATTGCCGGTTTCGGCAGGCACTGCTTCAGCACGGATTGTCTCGAGAAAGGCCGGCAGTTTATTCGGGTTGTCGTTTGATTGCCGCAGCGCTTCCCGAAAGCGGACGCTCCTGATCTTCTGGTTTTCAATCAGCACGTCACCGTTGATTACCGGATACCGTCCCTGTGTACCGCCAACGATATAATTGCCCGTCGACGGAAGAAACAGGATGGATTCCCCGCCGATTTCGAAAGCCATGGAAGAGGAAACCTCCTGCGTGATGGCGCCTACGGTTCCACCTGTCATTAACATATGGAAAGGTTCGCCCTGACGAAAATCGCCCCGGATGCTTTCCAGCACCCTGAAACGGGTTGTTGTTACAATATTGTTTCCCTCTGTGCCATATACCCAATGTGATTCAGC
The DNA here is from genome assembly GCA_964457845.1 of uncultured Porphyromonadaceae bacterium. Classification (GTDB taxonomy): domain Bacteria; phylum Bacteroidota; class Bacteroidia; order Bacteroidales; family UBA12481; genus UBA12481. Next base: position 25,160 of record CAYWHP010000047.1, read on the forward strand.
GGATTCGGCACGCACCAGTAATATGCTGGCTGCCTGCCGGTTGATTTCCGGCAATTCCATTTGGATTTCCTGTCCAATTGTTGGATTATTGGTAAATAGACCAACCATGGCAATGACCATGATGGTGAGAAGTCGATAACTGTATTTCACTTTATATTCCATTAATAAATCGGAATGCTGTTCCTGAAACGATTTCAGGACATAAACATTGCGCAACAAAGGTCGGTGAAGCCGGCCGGTCTAATGTTACACGATTCAGCGTTAGAATTGCATGATTCACACATCATGATTGTGGAGGCATCAGCGCGGCAGACCGGCCAGCACCCCCCGGAAATAGCCGATTGATTCGGCGATTCCGGCAACCGGGTCGTCCATGTCCTTGGTGTATTCGAGGCTTACCGTGCCGGTATAGCCAACCTTCCGGAGCGTCCGGAAAAGGCCCGGAAAATCGATGATCCCGCGGCCCGATTCCACACACCAGCCCGTTTTTATCGCTTTGTCGGCATCCCACACGTGGAGGTCGTAGATACGTTCATGGTATTTTTTTACCGCAGCCACCGGGTCGAGCCCCAGCCGGGTGGTATGCCCGATGTCGATGCAGAATCCGATCCGCGTATCAAGGTCCTTAACAGCGGCCCAGATATCATCCGGCCCGGAATAGAGCGGATTGTCGGGTCCGTGGTTATGAATACCGAGCCTTATATCGTACTCCTTCACCTTCTGCTCCACATACGGCAGCAGGTTCACGTTCGGCGCCCCCACAATCATCGGCACTCCCGCCATCTTTGCGTACCGGAACGCCCTGTCAACCTCGGCTTCTGTTTTCATATAGATCACCCCCACGCCGTACGGCTTCACCCCGTACGATGCCGCCCGGGCCAGGAACGCATCGATCGCCTCCTGATTGCTGTCGAGCGGCAGGTGGATGTCCTTCACCCCCAGCCACTTCACATCGATCCGCTTCATGGCCGCAAGTGTTTGATCCAGCGTAAGTTTATAAAATGTATAGCCGGCAATGGCCAGCCTGAACTTTTCTTCTTCAATCACCGGGGCGGCAACAGCCATAGCTCCGGAACCCAGCGCCGGCATCCCCGCGGCCAGTGCCCCGGTGCCGGTAACCTTAATAAAATCGCGCCTGTTGAACTTCATTTATCTTTTCTTAAAAAATATTAATAAAGATAGGCTTTTCGGCAAATCATAGCATGGTTATCCGATGCAGCGGGGCCGGGACACTTCCGTGCAGGACCACCCCCCACACTAAAGTACGGGGTTACCCCGGTTGGCGCTCCCCCACACTAAAGTGCGGGGTTAATGATCTCTCCGTTGGAATATTCAGAATTCTGGATTTTCAATATCTTGCAATGGAAAGTTCATTAACCCCGCACTTTAGTGTGGGGGCAAAAAAAAAAAATTATGCCAATCTACACCGACCCCTTCGTCCACATCGTTTACTTCTGGCTTCACGAGCCCCTCAACCTGGAGCACCAGTCGCAGTTCGAGGCCGCCATACACAAGCTGATGCAGGAATCCGAACACATCGCCTGGTGGCATGTGGGCACACCCGCCGGCACACCGCGCGAGGTGGTCGACAACAGCTGGACCTACTGCCTGCATGCCACGTTTCCCACGTCGGAGCAGCACGACCTGTACCAGGCGGAGCCGGCCCACAAGCGGTTCATTGCGGAGGCAGGCCACCTCTGGAAGCGGGTGCAGATCTACGATTCCATCGCACGCTAAGCAGCAGAATTCTTTCTCGTAACGTATTAATTTACAGCCATGAACAGGTTTACCCTTCCGGCCGGAGTGCTGATGTGTGCCCTTACGGCATCCCTGGCGGCCCAGGATAAGATTTATGTTTCTCCCGAAGGAAAAGATGCCGCCAGTGGCACGAAGGCGAAACCGGTGGCCACCTTTGCCCGGGCGCAGCAGCTGGCGCGGAAGGTCCCGGCCGGCAAGGCGGTGGAGGTGCTCTTCGCCCCCGGAACCTACTACCTCGATGAAACCATCACCTTTACCGCAGCCGATAACAAGTACCCGGTTACTTACCGCTCCGAAGCGGAGGGCAAGGCCGTGATCAGCGGCGGGAGACAGCTGAAGCTCAGCTGGAAGCCTTACCGCGACGGCATCTGGCAGGCGGCAGCGCCGGCCGGCATGAACATCGATCAGCTCTACGTGGATGGCATCCGGCAGCCGATGGCACGCTTTCCGAATGTGATGCCCGGCGCCACCATCATGGACAGCTGGGGGATCACCGTGGAACGGGAGCCCGGGAAGTTGTTCATCATCCCCGACCTCCCCGCCGACTCCACCATGGATCCTTTTCAGCCTTCCCGTATATCGGGGTGGAAGGATCCCTCCGGCGGTTACCTGCATGCCATGCACGCCTACCTGTGGGGCGACCAGCACTACCGGATCACCGGGAAGAACCCCGATGGCACGCTGGCCTATGAGGGCGGCTGGCAGAATAACCGTCCGGCCCCCATGCACGGCCTCTACCGCTATGCGGAGAACATTTTCGAAGAGCTCGATGCCCCCGGTGAATGGTTCCATGACGGCAAAACGGGCATCCTGTACTATAAGCCCGTGAACGGAGCCGATCCCGGTTTATCGTGCGTGGAGGTGGTGCGGCTGAGAAGGCTTGTCGGTTTTGAAGGAACAAAGGATAACCCGGTGAAGGGCATCACCCTCGACGGGTTCGTATTCCGGCATGCCGCCCGTACATTTATGGATACGCGCGAGCAGCTGCTCCGCAGCGACTGGGCGATCTGCCGCGAGGGGGCCGTTTTTTTCAGCGGCGCCGAGGATTGCCGGATCACCAACTGCGAATTTGATCAGGTGGGAGGGAACTCGGTTTTTGTAAGCAATTGGAACACAGGGATCGTCATTCGGGGATGCTGGATCCACGACGGGGGGGCCAGCGGCATTGCGTTTGTGGGCGATCCGGCCATGGTGCGCAACCCGATTTTCCGGTACGGCGACCAGGATTATTCGAAGATCAGCAAGGTGCGCGGGCCGCTGGGCGACAATTACCCCGATATGTGCCGGGTGGAGGATTGCCTGATTGAACACACCGGTCGGGTGGAGAAGCAGACCGCCGGGGTCCACATCAGCATGTCGCACGGGATATGGGTGAGCAGTTGTTCCATTTACGACATGCCGCGGGCGGGGATCAACATCAACGAGGGGACGTTCGGCGGGCATGTGATCGAAAACTGCGACGTGTTCAACACGGTGCTGGAGACCGGCGACCACGGCAGCTTCAACTCGTGGGGGCGCGACCGCTACTGGACACCCGACATCAAGGCCACAGCCGACCAGGTGGCCATGGACAGCACGCTGCCTTACCTCGATATGCTCGACCCGAATATCATTCAAAACAGCCGGTGGCGCTGCGATCACGGGTGGGATATCGACCTCGACGACGGCTCATCGTGGTATTTGATCCATAACAACCTGCTCCTCAAGGGCGGGCTGAAGATGCGCGAGGGTTACTACAGGCAGGCATACAATAACGTCATTATCAACAACTCACTGCATCCGCATGTGTGGTACTACAACAGCGGCGACCTGTTCCGCAGCAACATCGTGTTCCACTCCTATTACGAGATCTGGATGAACGCCTCGATGCCGAAGGACGGTAAGTGGGGGAGGGAGCTCGACCGGAACTTTTTCGCTGCGCCGAAGGCAGAGATGACAAAGTTCAATGCCAACGGATGCGACCTGAATTCCTTTTACGGCGATCCGCAGTTTATGGATCCTGCAAAGGGTGATTTCCGCACCCGGGAGGGATCGCCGGCCCACCGCGCCGGCATTACCGGCTTTTTTAAGGAAACCTATGGCGTGATGAAACCATCGCTTCGGGCCATCGCCAAAACACCGGAGATTCCGGAGGTTATCCTCAGTCTCGATCCGCCGGAAGGCACCCCGGCATCGCCCGTCCCGCCATTCAGCTGGCTTGGATGCACGGCTACCGAACCCAAAGGGGAAGCCCTGTCTGCTTTCGGCGTGGGTTTCGCCGAAGGCGGCGTAGCCCTCACCGAAGTGCCCGAAGGCTCGGCCGGCCACAGTGCCGGATTCCGTGCCGGCGACCTGGTGCAGGAGATCAACGGGGTACGGATCAGGAGCCTGGCAAACTTAAAGGCCTATCTGGCGGAACCTAAGGGTGATACGGAAAAGCAGGAGGCCGCGGTGATCAGGAAGCAGAACAGGATGGTGGTGGTTTTCCGGCTGCAATAGCGCTATCCGCATCAAGCCGCTGTGTGCCGGCATGCCGGCCGTGAGAACATGTAAAGGCCTGAATGGAATTCTTTTGCTACTTTTGTGGCTTCAAAAACGCTTAAATAGAAAATGGTCTTAGATTTCCTGATCACGTTTATCCTGGTTTTCATGAATGGTTTTTTCGTGGCAGCCGAATTTGCCATCGTCAAAGTGAGAGCCTCACAACTCGAGATCAAGGTTAAGGAGGGAAGCCGTGTAGCCACACTGGCCAAGCACATCGTGCAGCACCTCGACGGATACCTGGCGGCTACGCAGCTTGGCATCACCATCGCAAGCCTTGGCCTTGGATGGATTGGTGAACCGGTGGTATCGAAGATCATCATCAGCATTATGGGCCTTACGGGAATGGAGGTTGATCCGGAACTGGCCCACAAAATCGCCCTGCCGGTGGCATTCATCCTGATCACGATTCTCCATATCGTTTTCGGCGAGCTGGCCCCCAAATCACTGGCCATTCAGCGGCCCGAGAAAACAACCCTGATTATCGCTTATCCCCTTCAGTTCTTCTTTTTCGTGTTCAAGCCGGTGATATGGGTACTCAACAGCCTGGCCAACAGAATCCTGAAACTGATTGGCATCAAACCCGTTGCCGACGCTGAAGTCCACAGCAGCGAAGAGCTGCGGTACCTGGTTCAGCAGGGGCAGGAGGGTGGAAAGATCGATGCGGCAGAATACAAGATCATCAAGAACGCTTTTGATTTTTCGGAACAGACCGCCAAGCAGATCATGGTGCCCCGGGTGAACGTCTTTGCCATCGACCTGAACGACTTCAACGATGCCATGGTGGATAAAATCATCGAAGAGAATTTTTCACGGATACCCTGTTACGAGGAGAATTTCGACAATGTTGCCGGGGTGGTTTATCTGAAGGATATCCTGCTCGCCGCCCGGAAAAAGGAAAGCGTGAACATCCGCAGCATCATGCGGCCAATCCATGCCGTTCCGGAAACCAAATCCATCGGAACGCTGCTCAATGAGTTCCAGTCGAGGCACCAGCAGATTGCCCTGGTGGTAAACGAATACGGCGGTACCGAAGGGATCATCACCATGGAAGATATCCTCGAGGAACTGGTAGGCGAGATCCAGGACGAATACGACAACGAGATCCCCTTTGTACAGAAGGTGGGCGAGAAAACATATAACGTGCTGGCTTCGGCCACCCTCGATGACATCAACGAACTCTTGCCACATCCCATCGAGGAGGATGAACTGTATGAAACGCTTGCCGGTTACCTGATCCTGAAATTCGGGCGGATTCCGGTGGTGAAGGAGAAGATCAGCGCCGACGGTTACGAGTTCAGCATCATCAGCAAGAACAAGCGTACCGTGGGTATGGTGCAGGTGGTTGATCTGACGGAAGTGATTGAGGAGTGACGTGGTCCTCCCCGGCAGGCCCTCTCGGTTGGTGGGCTCGTCCCCCGCAGGCTCTCTCGGCAGGTGGGCTCGTCACCGGCAGGCTCTCTCGGCAGGTGGGCTCGTC
>CAYWHP010000048.1:0-17907 GCA_964457845.1 uncultured Porphyromonadaceae bacterium
ACCTGCTTTGGTACACAACAGCCTCCGGCGGCACCGGCTCGGCAACGGCGCCAACTCCTTCAACCACCGCTACGGGCACAACAAGTTATTGGGTAAGCCAAACCACAGGCATTTGCGAAGGCCCCAGGGCACAAATCGATGTAACGGTAAATCCGACACCGGCTGCGCCGGTCGTCACCAGTCCGGTGGTGTATTGCCAGGGTGCGGCAGCTTCCGCACTCACCGCCACAGGTACCAACCTCCTCTGGTATACAACAGCCTCCGGCGGCACCGGATCGGCAACCGCGCCAACACCGTCAACAGCCGCAACGGGGACGACAAGTTATTGGGTAAGCCAGGCCACTGGCATCTGCGAAGGCCCCAGGGCAAAAATCGACGTAACGGTTAACCCGACTCCCGCCGCGCCGATCGTCACCAGTCCGGTGATGTATTGCCAAGGTGCCGCAGCTTCCGCACTCACCGCCACAGGCACCAACCTCCTCTGGTATACGACAGCTTCCGGTGGAACCGGTACGGCAACCGCGCCGACACCGACAACAGCCGCAACGGGTACAACAAGTTATTGGGTAAGCCAGACCACCGGCATTTGTGAAGGCCCAAGGGCACAGATCGACGTAACGGTTAATTCAACACCGGTCGCACCAATCGTCACCAGCCCGGTGTCATATTGCCAGGGGGCGACAGCTTCTCCACTCACTGCCGCCGGCACCAGCCTCCTCTGGTACACTACAGCCTCCGGCGGCACCGGGTCGCCGATCGCACCAACCCCCTCCACTGCTTCCCCCGGAACAACCAGCTGGTGGGTCAGTCAGTCAGAAGGTCCCTGCGAAGGCCCCAGGTCACAGATCGATGTTACGATCAATCCAACCCCGCCGCAGCCTGTTGTCTCAAGCCCCGTAAGCTATTGTCAGAATGCTGCGGCCGCTTCTTTATCTGCAACGGGAACCAGCCTGCTGTGGTACACAACAGCCAGCGGCGGCACCGGCTCGCCAACTGCACCGGTGCCATCCACGGCAACAACGGGAACAACAAGCTGGTGGGTAAGCCAGACAACCGGAACCTGCGAAGGTCCACGTGCAAAAATCGACGTGACCATTAATCCCACACCTTCAGCGCCGGCAGTAACCAGTCCGATAACCTATTGCCAGGGAGCCGCTGCATCCCCACTATCGGCAACCGGATCCAACCTTCTTTGGTACAGTTCGGAAACCGGAGGCACCGGGTCTGCAACTGCCCCAACACCAACAACCCTCACACCCGGAACAACGAGCTGGTGGGTCAGCCAAACCACGGGTACCTGCGAAGGTCCAAGAGCAAAAATAGAGGTGACGGTAAGCCCCACTCCTGTTGAACCTGGCGTCACCAGCCCGGTTTCTTACTGCCAGGGGACCACTGCCACGGCTTTAAGTGCTGCCGGAAACAACCTTTTATGGTATACCGCTTCCTCCGGTGGCTCAGGATCACCTACCGCACCTGTCCCCTCAACTTCAACTCCCGGAACAACAAGTTGGTGGGTCAGCCAAACCACGGGCACCTGTGAGGGTGCCAGAGCCCGTATCGATGTTGTAATAACAGCAACACCACCACCTCCGGTTGCGACAAGCCCCGTCTTTTATTGCCAGGGAACCCCCGCAGCAGCCCTCACGGCTACCGGCAGCAATCTCCTTTGGTACAGCACGGCAAGCGGAGGGACAGGAAGTCCGACTGCCCCCACTCCGTCAACCGCCAGTCCCCTTACCATAAGCTGGTGGGTATCCCAATCTGTTTTATCCTGCGAAAGTGCCAGAACACAGATCGATGTAACCGTATCTCCCAATGTTGTCCCCACGTTTACGCTGCCGCAGGAAATCTGCTTCGGTGCTGCCGCACCCGGCCTCCCATTAACTTCAAACAACGGAATCACCGGTACCTGGAATCCTGCCGCGGTCAGCAATATCGCCTCGGGAACATACACCTTTACCCCAACCGCCGGACTCTGTGCCACTGTAACTACCATCACGGTAACCGTCAATTCAACGATTACCCCAGCCTTTGCCATCCCCACCGACATTTGCGCAGGCGACACACCTCCGGCCCTGCCAGGCACCTCTGCCAACGGGGTTTCCGGCGTATGGAGTCCGGCAACAGTGAGTAACTCCGCAACCGGGACTTATGTCTTTACTCCGGGTGCCGGGCAATGTGCAATCCCTGTAACAGTTACCGTTACGGTGCATCCGCTGGTTACTCCCGCTTTTTCCTTCGACACTGAAATATGCACCGGGGCAACTCCCCCCTTACTGCCAGCTGCTTCCGACAATGCGATCAGTGGCACATGGTCGCCTTCCATAGTCAGCAGCACCGCCGGCGGCACCTATACGTTCACCCCTTCTTCCGGCCAGTGTGCCTCGGTAGCAGTCATTACAATAACGATTCAACCGAATGTTGCCCCGCTGTTCACCATCCCCCCGATCCTTTGCGCAGGTGCCCTCGCCCCGGTTCTGCCGGCAACCTCCGAAAACGGTATCACAGGAACCTGGGCACCGCCCACAGTGAGCAATACCACTTCCGGCTCCTATACCTTTACCCCCACAGCGGGGCTTTGCGCCGTACCGGCTACTGTCACGATTACCGTGAGTACGTTACTAAATCCCTCTTTCACCATTGAGCCCTCAATCTGTGCCGGCACAACCCCACCCATCCTGCCCGGCACTTCAAACAATGGAATAACCGGCACATGGAGCCCGGCGACAGTGAGCAACACCACCACCCGCAACTATACCTTCACCCCCGGACCCGGACAGTGCGCATCAGCGGCAACGGTGACAGTTACCGTGATACCAGCGACTGTTCCAACATTCAACCCCATCGGCCCTTTCTACCAGGATGCTACTCCACCGGTACTTCCCGGGGTTTCGCTCAACGGCATCACCGGAACATGGAACCCTGAAACCATCAGTACGGCTTCTGTCGGAACCATAACCTATACGTTTACACCCGATGAGGGACAATGCGCTGTAGTAACTACAATCGACATAACAACCAACCCGCGCATAGTTCCCACCTTCAACAGTTTTGGCCCCTATTGCAGCGGAGCCCAGGCTGATGAACTCCCCGCCGTTTCCCTCAATAACATTGCCGGGCTCTGGAGTCCGCCCGCTATCAGCACCACTTTTGCCGGGTCCTTCAACTATACGTTTACTCCGGATGCCGGTCAGGGCGCAACCACAACAACGATCAGCGTTACGATCGTGGCGACGGAAACCCCGCTGTTTACCGCGATAGGACCACTACTGCAATTTTCAACTCCTCCCTCCTTGCCGGCAATCTCAACAAACGGCATCACGGGAACCTGGAGCCCCGCAACCATAAGTACATCAGCCGCAGGGACCACAACCTACCTGTTTACTCCGGATGCCGGTCAATGCGCATTCACAGCAACCCTCGATATCACCATCACAGCGGCCATCACTCCACTGTTTAATCCATTCGGCCCCTATTGCCAGGGTGCCACTCCGAACACACTTCCCGCCGTATCGAACAACGGCATAAACGGAATCTGGAGTCCTGCAGTCATCAATACAACAACTTCCGGATCATCAAATTACACTTTTACCCCGAACCCGGGACAGGATGCTATAGCAGTTACCATCAGTATTACCGTAAAACCAACGGTGGTACCCGCCTTTGCAACAATCGGCCCCTTCAACCAGAATGCCACGGTACCGGCCTTGCCATCCGTCTCCTCGAACGGGATAACCGGCACCTGGAATCCGGCCACGATTAGCGTAATCAATGTTGGAGTATTCACCTATACATTCACTCCCGATGCAGGTCAGTGTGCACCGGTTGCCACTATTAACATTACGGTATTGAACGGTACGGTTCCGCAATTCGACGCATTAGGGCCTTATTGCGAGGGCAGCACTCCCGGCCTGCTACCTTCCCTTTCGAAAAATGGCATCAACGGCACATGGAATCCAACTTCAATCAACACATCCTCACCCGGATCCTTCCTATATATCTTTACACCTGCCGGCGGTCAGGGTGCGGTATCAACAAGCATCTCCATCTCCATTACGTCCAGGATTGTTCCTGAATTCGCGGCCATCGGACCGCTGGGGCAGAATTCATCTCCACCGCTGCTCCCGGCGGTTTCGATAAATGGCATTGCCGGTACCTGGTCCCCATCGGTGATCAGCACGGCCTCACTGGGCACGTTAACCTATTTCTTCACCCCGGCATCCGGCGAGTGCGCCACCGGTTCATCCCTCTCAATAACAATCACCACCCAGATTATTCCGCGATTCGATCCCATCGGGCCTTTCTGTCGCGGAACCGCAGCAGCTTCGCTTCCGCTTGTTTCAAATAACGGCATAACAGGAACCTGGAGCCCTCCGGCAATCAGCACAACAACAGCCGGAACCCACAATTATACCTTTACGCCAAATGCCGGGCAAGCCGCCGTGAACACAATCATAAGCGTCACGGTTCAGAATATAGTGGTTCCTACCTTCAATATCGTCCCCGAACTTGTCATCAACAGCATTCCTCCTGTTCTGCCGCAGCTTTCGCTCAATAACATACCCGGTACCTGGAGCCCTTCAGTAATTGTTACCTCGTCAGCGGGCACCCGCGATTACACCTTCCGGCCCGATTTCGGGCAATGTGCCATTCAGGTCACCATCACGGTGAAGGTGAGTTCAAGCATCGTCCCATCTTTCAACACCTTCGGACCTTACTGCGCCGGAGATAGTCCCGATATTTTGCCGTCTATGTCCATCAATGGCATCCCCGGTTCATGGAGTCCGGCATCAATCACCACCGCTGCCCCAGGAAGCCGGAACTACACTTTCACCCCTGCCAACGGACAATCCGCTGAGCCGGTTACAATAACAGTTCTTGTTTTGGAAAAGGTAGTTCCCGCCTTTACACAGATCGGCCCGCTGGTACAACTCTCCACACCTCCCCCCCTGCCTTCTATCTCCAACAACGGGATCGTTGGGAACTGGTCTCCTGCGGCTATCAGCACAGCCACCCTGGGAACCGTTTTGTATACGTTCACACCGGTTAATGGCCAGTGCGGACATACGACCTCGATGTCCATAACTATAGCCAGTTCATCGCTGCCAGTGTTCAACACGTTCGGACCGTATTGCCAGAATGAAATCCCGCCGCAGCTTCCCCAGGTTTCCGTCAACGGATTCACCGGCAGTTGGGATCCTCCGGCCCTGTTTACCGGATCACCCGGCACAACCAGCTATACGTTCACCCCCGAATCGGGTCAGGGCACATTCCCTGTTACCATCCAGGTAACCGTTCTCGCCAATACCACACCTGCCTTTAGCGCCATTGGCCCGCTGCAACTGAATTCCGCACCGCCCTCTCTGCCGGCAGCGTCCACAAACGGCATCACGGGCACATGGAACCCGTCAACCATCAGCACCACTACCATCGGTACCAGCACCTACACATTCACCCCCGGAGCCGGACAGTGTGCCACCTCCGCCACACTCAGCATTACGGTAACCAACAGCATAATACCGTCATTCGGTGCACTGGGGCCCTATTGTGTCGGATCTTCACCCGGGCCGCTGCCATCTGTTTCAGAAAATAATATCACCGGCAACTGGTCGCCATCAACCATTTCTACCGCCATAGCCGGCACCACAGCTTATACATTCACCCCGGCGGCCGGCCAGAATGCCTTGCCAAAAACCATCAGCATTACCGTATTAAATAATGTTGTGCCCGTTTTCGGAGCCATCGGCATCATCAACCAAAATAGTCCGGCCCCTACCCTTCCTGCCACTTCACTCAACAATGTTACCGGAACCTGGGAGCCATCCACTATTAACACATCGGCAACAGGCACATTCACTTATATTTTCACCCCCGATCCCGATCAATGCTCTTCCACCGCGTCGATGTCGGTTACCGTCACCGCCAGCGTGGTGCCGCTTTTTACTACGCTTGGGCCCTATTGTATTGGCTCCACACCTGCCGCGCTGCCAAACACTTCCGAAAACAACATTCCGGGAACTTGGAACCCACCCTATATTATTACCGCCCTGGCCGGCACATTCAGCTTCACCTTCACACCCGATCCCGGCCAGGATGCCGTTCCAGTTACCATTCAGATTAGTGTCACCGATAAGGCAACTCCGGCGTTCAATCCGATCGGACCGTTCTGCCTTAATTCCACCGTACCTGCACTGCCTATTGAATCCACAAACGGGATTCTCGGATCGTGGAGCCCGTCCTCTGTGAACAGCGCCATCGCAGGAACCACAACCTACACTTTTCAACCATTCGTAAACCAATGTGCTCTTCCGGTTACAACCGAGATCACCGTTACTTCATCAATCCTCCCGACCTTCGCACCGATAGGCGTAATCTGTCAGAATTCAGTACCTCCGGTGCTTCCAACAACTTCGCTCAACGGCGTACGTGGTTCATGGAATCCGGAAACCATCAACTCCACAAGGCCGGGCCGGTTTTCATTCACCTTTACACCCACGGGACAAACCTGTGCCGTGCCACGAACCATCGAGGTTACGATCGACCTGTTTACTGCCGTCGTGATCCGTGAAGTACCCCCTGTCTGCGCCGGCACCGGGACCATCAACCTCTTCGCCGATCCTGCCGGCGGCACATTCAGCGGACCGGGCATTTCAGGCTCCCGGTTCAATCCGGTCACCGCCGGCATCGGTGCGCATACCATCACTTACGTATACCAGAGTCAGGGAGGATGCACCACCCGGGCATCCACCACCATAACGGTGCATCCGGCACCCACCCTGCTGGTAACCAACCCGGCACCACTCTGTTCCCCTGCCCTGGCCAACCTCACCAACCCGGCGATCACGGCAGGAAGCACTGCCGGACTCTCTCTCTCCTACTGGAAGGATGCCGACGCCACCGACCCGCTCACCAACCCCGAGACCGCCGGAGCAGGGACCTATTATATAATGGCAACCGGCCCGGCACCCTGCCCCGTAATCAAACCGGTAACGGTAACCATCAATCCGGCACCTGATGTCTTGTTCACAGGTACCCTGCCTTCGCTCTGCAGCTCCGCTCCGGCGTATCGCCTCACCGGGGGATCTCCCGCCGGTGGAACATACGGCGGTCCGGGGGTAACAGACGGCCTTTTCAACCCGGCTGCAGCCGGCCCCGGCATCCATACGCTTACGTATACCTATCTAAATCCTTCCGGATGCGGCGGTACGGCTATTCAGACAATTACCGTTTCCGCCACGCCGGTACTCACCACCACCGCCGAACCCGCCTGCGATCCGCTCACAAATACCTGGTTCATGGAAGTTGAACTGAGTTCCGGCACACTCACAACAACTGCAGGCACCCTGGCAAACACCTCTGGCAACAGCTGGTCGGTAACCGGAGTACCTGAAGGCCGGAACATCACACTAACCCTTACCGCCAGCGGGGAATGCTCCATTACGCTGGACGTTACGGCTCCCGACTGCGGCTGCCCGTTGATCGCTCCGCCAATAAGCGGCGGCAACCAGCAATATTGTGAAGACGGCCCTATACCTCTATTATCGGCAACGGTGCCGGCAGGGATGGTCATCGACTGGTATACCGGGCTTTCAGGGGGGTCACCGCTCACCGAGGCTTCCAATACCTTTACCCCTGCAGGCCCGGGTACATGGTACGCCGGCACCAGGAATCCTGCCACCGGGTGTGTGAGCTCCGAACGAACAGCCATTACCGTCACCCGGAACCTGGCGCCCATCATCTCCATTTCGGTACCGGCAATCTGCTCATCCGATAAATCGGTCTGGTCTGTTGAAATTTCCGTTTCGGCCGAAAGCGTAACCGCCTCTGCAGGCTCCATTACGAAGAACGGCAACAACTGGTCAGTGCAAACTATTCCCTCCGGAACCCAGCTTACCCTAATCGCCACAGGTGCGGGCGGCTGCACAACCAGCCTGGAAATTACGGCTCCCGACTGCAATTGCCGCATTGTTGATCCTCCAATAAGTGGTGGTGATCAGCGCTTTTGTGCCGACACCGACATACCTGAAATCTCAGCTTCCGTCTCTCTCAACGAAACCGTCGACTGGTACGGCACAGCCACAGGCGGCACTCTCCTGTTACAAGGCTCCCTAACCTTCACTCCTGCCGGCGATGGCATTTGGTTTGCCGAGGCAAGGGATACGACAACGAACTGCAAAAGCTCCACACGTACCGCCATCAGATTAACGATGTACGGCATCCCCGAGGCACCCGCCGTTACCGTTGTACAGCCAACCTGCGCCGAAAAGGGCTCGGTAACCGTCTCCGATCCCTTCGTTCATGGGATTCTCTACAGCATCAACGGTAAAGATTACCAGCTGTCCGGACTGTTTACCGGCCTTGCCCCGGGTAGCTATCAGGTTACCGCACGAAACGGAGGCGGATGCGTTTCGGATCCTGCTTTAGTTATACTCGATGCCCCCTTGGGTACACCGGATCCGCCAACGGTCACCAGCCCGGTAATCCTCTGCCTGAATACCGCTGCCAGCCCCCTTGAGGCCACAGGCATCGGCCTCCTCTGGTATGATTCGGAAACAGAAGGCATTGGTAGCCCGGTCCCACCCACCCCCCCAACTTCGAATACGGATACCCTTCGCTATTACGTGAGCCAAACCATTCTCGGTTGCGAAAGCAGCCGTGCCACCATCGAAGTGGTGGTTAACACCGCTCCGGCACTCACAATCGACATTCCTCCGACATGTTCCTCAAACGGCCAGACATGGTCGGTTGGAATAACCGCAGGCCGTAACGCAACAGTGGAGGCCAGCGCCGGGACCATCATCCACCTATTCGACGATGACTGGTCGGTTTCAAACATACCTGCCGGCACACCTGCTACCATAACCGCCAGCTATACTGATGGTTGTGAAACCACCTTACTCATTCCTCCGCCTGCATGCAATTGCTGGACCCTGGCCGCACCGGTCAGCGACGGAGATCAGCATTTCTGCGCCGGCACCCCGGTTCCTGCCATCAGCGCCACAGTTGAAGCCGGTCAGACCATCGACTGGTACATCGATCCTTCGGGTGGATTACCGATTGCTTCCGGTAAGAAAATCTTCCTCCCGACCGCGGAAGGGATCTATTATGCCGAAGCCAGGGATACCATCACCAGTTGCAGAAGCGGAATCCGAACACCCATTATCGTAACGCATTACCCCTTACCCGGCCTCCCGATCGTTTTAACCGAGCAGCCTACCTGCCTGTTCAGCTACGGGACAATTACGGTGACAGCCCCGTCGGGTAACGGGATGAGGTATAGCATCGATGGCATCGACTATTCAAACAGCACGGGTGTATTCCCAAACCTGGTCCCGGGCAATTACAGTATTTCAGCCAGAAGCCGCGAAGGCTGCCTGTCGCCGGCCGTATTCGTTACACTGGATTCTCCTCCGGGAATGCCCTCGCCACCCGAAGTGAGCGGAGCGGTTACCTATTGCAAAAATGCGCCATCGACCGCATTATCAGCGAAAGGAACCGACCTGCTCTGGTATACCGATCCTTACACAGGCAAAGGGAGTCCGGAAGCACCTGTACCATCAACCGCAACAGCCGGGCTGTTGAGTTTCTATGTCAGCCAAACAATCCTGGGCTGCGAAAGTCCTAAGGCAAGGATCGATGTTATCACCGACTTTGTTACAATTGAAACCGTAAATATTTCGCCAAACCTGTGCTATGGCGGCGGCGGCGGCTCAATAGAAATACTTGCCAATGGATCAGGCAGCTCCTATGTCTATTCAATCGACGACGGGCTCATTTTCCAAACCGGCAACCAGTTCGATAACCTCTCCTCCGGCGCGCCTTATGCCATCCGGGTGACAATGGATTCACGCTGCACCGTTTCGTATGGCGCTGAGGTAACCATTCCGCAGCCTGAGGCCATTCTGATAGATTTCAATCTGAAAGCGCCTTTCTGTGAAACCTGCAGCAACGGAACACTTACCCTGTCGGTTTCGGGTGGCAATGGCCCCTATGAAATGACCTTATCGGGCATGCCTGTGGATTCTGTTATCGATAACATCGCCACAGGCACCTACGAGGTCAGGGTTACCGATGCGTCCGGTTGCACGGCGATGCGTGAAATCATTGTAAACTCGCTCGACAAGATTCCGAATGTGATCACCCCCAACGGCGACGGAGTTAACGATCTATGGAAAATCCCGCAGATGGAATCCTTCCCGCATGCCATTATCCGCGTGATCGACATGGCAGGCAAGCTTGTCTTTGAATCTGCCGCGGGATACCCGGTGCCATGGGATGGGAGGGACAAAGGCACTCAGCTGCCCATGGGAACCTATTACTACCTGATCAACTTCGGTCCCGGTGAACGCCAGGTCACCGGCTATTTAACCATCATCAGATGATAGCTGCGAACGACTTTGAATAAAAAATCCACATATCTCCTTTTTCTTTTCACGATTCTGGCCGGAATCCTCCGGGCACAGGTCGCGCCCCTTGCCGATCAGTATCTCATGAACCCGCTGCTGACCAATCCGGCCCTTACAGGAACCTCATCCAAGGGTTCTCTCACCATCCTCGCTCGCCAGCAGTGGCTCGGCATTACCGGAGCTCCCACGTGGCAATCCGCCACGTATCATACGTCGTTAAAAACTGCCAGAGATTATTACAACCCCCGTGGTTTCGTCAACAAGGGCGACAATGCCTTCGGCCGCGTTGGCGTGGGCGGCGGGCTCTTCAACATCCGTTACGGGGCGATCAGCCAGCAGGGCGTCCACCTGAATTACGGGTACCACGTTGCTACAGCAAACGGCAGGCTTTCTTTCGGCCTCGCTCCGATGTTCCAGCAATTTGTCATAAACAAATCAGACTTTATCCCGCCCGACGGGTCTACACCCGATCCGCTTCTTGACCGGAACGGACGCGAAGTCATTAACATTTTTGATGCAGGGGCCGGGATCCACTATTCTTCCAACCTGCTGTTTGCCGGTTTCTCTGTTACACAAATGTTCGACTCCAGAGTCTCCTTCGGTGACCTGAGCTTTGCCATGGAAGGCCAGTTGGCTGACAATTCATGGCTGGCCAGGAGCCTTTATGTTTATGGTGGAGGAACAATTGCTTTCAGCAAAAATTTTGAAATGGAACCTTCTGCCATTGTTCGTTATAATGAAGAAAACGGCATCGGTTTCCAGGTAAACCTAACCGCCACTTTCAACAAAAATCTTACGGCGGGGTTGCTCTATCATTTTCGCGAGTCGGCTGGTTTCTTTGCAGGGCTGCACTATAACGACCTGATCGTCCGATATCAGTTTGAAGCCCCTTTCGGGGCCGCCGTTCAAAGCCGTTTTACCACCCACCAGATCCTTCTCGGCTATCAGTTTTAGCCAATGAAGGCATCCCTGAATATTTATCGGGGTTCATTTTACGTATCTTCGCACCACCATGGAATTGCTGCCAACGCTATTCATCGGTCTTATGGTCCTGAGTTTCGGAGTGTTTGCCCTTCCGAAATCCTCGCGGTACCTGTTTACCCTGTTCGTCATCGCCTCCGCGATCGCCGTCACCACGGTCGCCGCCTTAACCTCCTCACCTCCTAACCTTCTAACCTCCTCACCTCCTAACCTCCTCACCCTCTTCACCGATCGCTTAACCTCCTTCTTTATCCTGATCATTAATTTCACTACCCTCACCGCCTTCCTCTATGCAAAGGGCTACCTGAAATCTTATTACGATAAGCAAACATCACTCCGCTGGTCGGTGCATCTGTGGGCATTTGCCTGGCTCTACTTTTCAATGATCCTCGTTGTTCTCCTTCAGGACGGTTTCGCCTTCCTGGTTGCGTGGGAACTTATGGCTGTGGCCTCCTTTCTGCTCGTAATCTTTGAGGCCGATGAAAGAAAAGTGCTCAAAACAGGAATCAATTACCTGATTCAGATGCACATAGGCATGCTATTCCTGATTATTGCATTCCTGATAGCCGGAAACGACACCGGCCAAACCGGTTTCGGGGTATTGAAAGAGTACTTTTCCGGTCACACCAACATTTGGGTATTCTGCCTCTTTTTTATCGGTTTCGGCATCAAGGCAGGGTTCATACCCCTGCACACCTGGCTGCCCGAAGCGCATCCGGCAGCCCCATCACCTGTCTCCGGCCTGATGTCGGGGGTGATGATCAAGATGGGAATTTACGGCATCATGCGTGTACTGTTTGCCGTGCAATCGGACCTTTTTGCCATAGGCCTCACCGTACTGGCCTTCTCGCTCTTCTCCGGAATCATGGGGGTAATGATGGCCATCGTTCAGCACGACCTGAAGCGGCTCCTTGCCTACCACAGCATCGAAAACATAGGAATCATCGGTATTGGTGCCGGGCTGGGAACACTCGGACTTGCCACCGGCAATGACATGCTTGCTTTGCTGGGCTTCAGCGGTTCGCTTCTTCATGTGCTCAACCACAGCCTTTTCAAGTCGCTGCTATTTTTTAACGCCGGATCGGTTTACCGGGTAACGCATACCCGGACGATTGACCAGCTGGGCGGTCTGGCAAAAAAAATGCCCTATACGGCAGCTTTTTTCCTGATCGGTTCGCTGGCCATCTGCGGTTTGCCGCCCTTTAACGGGTTTATTTCTGAGTTTCTCATTTATCTGGGCATGTTCAGGAGTTTGCCCGGATCGAGCCTCCACTTCAGCATTCTCCTGCTGGTAAGCCTGATCGGGCTTACGCTGATCGGTGGACTGGCGATATTCTGCTTTACCAAGGCTTTCGGCATCGTATTTCTGGGCTCGCCCCGCAGCCGGGCGGCAGCTGAAGCCAAAGAGGTGGAAACCGGCATGCTGATCCCTTCGCTGCTGGCCTCGGCGGCCATTCTTACCATCGGGCTCGGATCTGTCTGGTTTGTGAATCCGGTAATGGACATGGTAGCCGGCCTCACCGGCCTTACCCTGCCGGAATCCTTTGGTGAAGGCCTCACGGGAACCCTTACCGGCATCAGCCTTGCAGGTGGAATCTTCGTTGGACTTACCGCGCTGCTTGCCATCCTGCGCTACTTTCATCTGAATAAAAAAACAGTTCTAACCGGGCCAACCTGGGGATGCGGCTTTACGGCCGGCGATGAGAAACAGCAGTATACCGCCACTTCGTGGGCCGACAGTTTCGGATCGCTGGCAGGTCCGGTTCTGGGCTCACACAAGGAAGAAACACCGATACGGGAGGAAGAGCTTTTTCCCGCAAAAAGGCTGTTTGCCACCCACCCGGTCGACCTGTTCAAATCGGTGCTGGCCGACCGGCCGGTGAATGCCATGCTGGGCCTGTTTAAGCGGATCGCCTTCATGCAAACCGGACAGATCCACCATTATATATTGTATGGATTCCTCTTCATGATACTCATACTCATTCTTACCCTCTTCAAACTGATCTGAGCCATGGCCGGAATACCACTGATACTCCTTGCTGCGCTTCTGTTCCCGGGCATCATCCTGCGGACCAAGAGCATAGCCTGCGGCCGGAAAGGTCCGGGGCTTATACAGCCGCTCAGGGATTTCAGGGTGCTTTGGGGCAAGGGGGCGGTTTACAGCACCACCACCGGCTGGGTTTTCCGGCTCGCGCCACTGGCCGGACTGGCCGCTGTTATAACTGTGATAATGGTATTGCCGTTCGGCAGCGTTCCTGCCGCTGTACGGTTCGATGGCGACGTGGTCTTTTTTTCGTACATGCTGGCGCTCGGCAAATTCCTGATGATCATTGCGGCACTCGATACCGGCAGCAGTTTCGAAGGAATGGGCGCCAACCGTGAGGCACTATACTCGATGCTGGTTGAACCGGCGTTCCTGCCGCTGTACGGTTCGATGGCGACGTGGTCTTTTTTTCGTACATGCTGGCGCTCGGCAAATTCATGATGATCATTGCGGCACTCGATACCGGCAGCAGTTTCGAGGGAATGGGCGCCAACCGTGAGGCACTATACTCGATGCTCGTTGAACCGGCGTTCCTGGTGCTGATGGGCACTTTCGCCATGCTCACCGGATACACCTCCTTTTCTGAGATTTTCATGGCCTTTCATGTCTCCGAAAACCCCATTGTAACCGTTTTTGGCCTGATCGTGGTGTACCTGCTGGTGCAGATTGCCATGATCGAGAACTCGCGCATGCCGGTTGACGACCCCAGGACACACCTGGAGCTCACCATGATCCATGAGGTGATGATACTGGACTACACCGGATTCGACAAAGCGCTGATCCACCTCACCACCTGGCTGAAGTTTGCCATTTACGGCTCACTGATATGCAGCGCCATGGTTCCATCGGAATGGCATCTGGCATTTCAGGTTGCGCTGTTCCTGGGCATCCAGGCAGCCTTCGCGATAATTGTCGGGCTGGCCGAATCGTTCCGTGCACGAAAGAAAATGCAGAAAAACGCCCAGTTCATCCTCACGCTCACGGCAGTGGCGATACTCGCCTTTCTGATTGTATTGATTATTACCGAAAAACTGAAGATGTAATATGTTCTACCTGCTTATCATACTTTTTGCGGGTACGCTGGTGTACATCAGCATAGCTGAACGGTTCCGCTCCTATGCCAAGCTTATTTCGGCGCAGGGATTCCTCCTTTTTGGCATTGCATTGATCGAACTAAAAACCATTGATCTTGCCAATCTCATCTTTGTTGCTGCCGAGACGCTCATATTCAAGGCGATAGTGGTTCCTGTGCTTTTATACCGGATCATCGGCCAGACAAAGGTTTACAAGGTTCACCCCAAAGCCTTCCCCTCTTTTTATTCCCTGCTGCTTGCCATTGCCGGGCTGGTGCTCAGCATTATCCTTTCGAACATACTGAAGAAGCCGGGCCTTGATCAGGTATTTATGACCATCGCGCTGTTCACCCTCTTCACCGGTGTGTTGCTTATCATTACACACCGGCGGATATTTTCGCACATGGTAGGGTTCCTTGTGGTGGAGAATGCGGTGTTCTTCTTCTCCCTGGCTGTTGGAACCGAGATGCCGATGCTGATTAACATCGGAATCCTGCTCGACGTTTTCGTGAGTGTTCTGATCATTGGCGTGCTGATGAACCATATCGGTTCCCAGTTCAGCGACCTTGAAGCGGATAACCTGACAAGGCTTAAACATTAGCATGATAGCAGCCTATTTCCTATCGGCCTTCCTGATCGCCATGGCGATGCTCTCCTTCCGGAAGCATGGTCTCACGCGCTGGCTGATGATGCTGTTTGTGGGTATACAGTGGTTATTCAACGGGTACGTGCTGATGCATGCAGGGGAAACCGAGCTCAACTGGTTCACCTACGATCCGGCAGGCATCCTCTTCCTCGGTTTGCTGACACTTATCTCCACCGCTGCGGTTATTCAGGGATTCCCCTATTTCAGGGATCCGCTCAACAAAAGGTTTTCCTACTATTATGCTGCGCTCACGGGGCTTATCGCATCGATCACCGGGGCCTATCTGGCCAACGACATCGCGCTCGTATGGATTCTGGTGGAAGCCACCACGCTCACCGCTTCCGTGCTGATATACAGCGAACGGACCCGCCATGCCCTCGAAGCCACCTGGAAGTACATCTTTATCTGCTCGGCTGGTATAGCGCTTGCCTACATGGGGATCCTCTTCCTTAGCTTCTCCTTAAAGGGCACCGGCATGAACGGACTCTCGTTCAGCGGTCTGGCATCCGTAGCCGGGCAGCTCGACCCGGTTTATGTGAAGATCGCATTTCTGTTTGTCCTTACCGGCTACAGCACCAAAATGGAGTTATTTCCGATGCATTCCGTGGGCATCGATGCCAATTCGGTGGCCCTTCCGCCGGTAGGTGCCCTCATTTCCACCGGGCTGGTCAACCTCGGGTTCCTCTCGATATTCCGTGTTTATAAAGCCTTGTCGGGTTCATCGGTTTTCCAGTGGATGAATCATGTACTGGTGATTGCCGGGGTTCTTTCGGTACTGGTGGCGGCCGGTTACATGCTGAAGGCCCGGCATACCAAGCGTATGCTCGCCTACTCCACACTAGAGAACATGGGGCTGGTAGCCATCGCTCTGGGAACCGGTGGAGTCGGCTACTATGCCGCATTCCTTTTGCTGGTGCTTCACAGCCTGACAAAATCGAGCCTCTTCTTTCAGGTGGGGCAGATGGGGCGTGTGCTCGGCACCTATATGCTCGATGAGAGCGGTCTTTATCTTCGGAAATTTCCTACCGGTGCGCTGGCCCTTCTCATCGGCACCCTGGGCATTCTGGCCATCCCGCCGTCGGGGCTCTTTGTCAGCGAATTCCTGATCTTTAAAAGCCTCGTTGCAGCAAAGAGCTGGGTTGTTCTCGTTCTGGTTCTCATTCTTCTTTGCTGTGTGATTTACGCCATGAGCACCCGAATATTGCACCTCCTCTTCTCGCAACCGCGCGAAAGGGTCGGGGAATTTACCGAAGGGCAGGCCGGCAAATGGGAGACGGTCAGTCAATACCTGTTCCTGCTGGTTGTTACCGGCGCATGCTTCTGGCAGCCCGAATTTCTGAAAGATATTATAGGAAACATCATTGCCGGACTACCAACCCTCTGACCATGAAACCGGAAACGTCGCACATCAACATGATCCCCGGAGGCCCGCCTGTCCGACTGACAGACATCCCGGTTCTCCGTTATTCGGATTTTTCCGCCTGGATCCGCGATCACATGACGGTTGAGGCGGTTCACTGTGTACTCTATTATGCCTTTCCCCTTAACGGCGGACTGAAATTCATCGCTGTACTCGCTGATGATACCAGCCACCGTTTTATGGTTACCTCCCATGAAACCGGAAGCACCGACAGCATGCTGGATTCCCTCACCCCGGATATACCCGCACTGCATCTGTTTGAACGGGAGATCCACGAAAATACCGGTATCGATTTCGCCGGTCACCCCTGGCTGAAGCCCGTGCGGTTTCCGCACGACAGGCGTAACCGGCTGCTTAAACCGGATGATTACCCCTTTTACCGGATCGACAGTGAGGAGCTGCATGAGGTGGGAGTGGGACCCATCCATGCCGGGGTGATCGAGCCCGGTCATTTCCGGTTTATCTGCAACGGGGAGAAGGTACTCCATCTCGAGATCATGCTCGGCTACCAGCACCGGGGACTTGAGCGTCTGATGAAGGAGGCCGGCACCCAGCTGCGCCGGAGCGTGCTGGCCGAACAGATAGCCGGCGACACGGCAGTGGGGCACGGCGATGCGCACAGCCGCCTCATCGAGTCGCTGGCGGGCATCATACCCGATGAAGCCCTGCAGACGGAGCGCACCATTGCACTGGAACTTGAGCGCCTGGCGATCCACATAGGCGACCTCGCGGCACTTTGCACCGACGTGGCCTATCAGTTCGGCCAGGTGGTTAATGAAGCCCTCCGGACCACCATCATCAATACCACCCAGCTCTGGTGCGGCAACCGTTTCGGCAAGGGGCTGGTACGCCCCGGCGGCAGCCGTTACCCGCTTACCGCACCTGTGCTGGAACAGATGCTGCGCACGCTGGAAGATACCGGTGAGCGGTTCTGCGACATCACCGACAACATTTTCACCTCGCCCTCTGTACTGATCCGGTTCGACGGGATCGGCACCGTAACCCGGCAGCAGGCACTCAGCATCGGTGCCGTAGGCATGGCCGCCCGGATGGCCGGAATAAACCGCGATATCCGCGCTTCGCACCCGTCCGGCGCCTATGCCGGCCTGAATTATGAACCGGTGATCCTCGATACCGGTGACGTACTCGCCCGCGCCCAGCTTCGCAACCTCGAAGCGCGCCGCTCCATCGAACTGATTAAACAGCTCGCAAAAGCTTCCCTTGTCATCCCCGCGAAAGCGGGGATCGCTCCCCCAACACGAACTGCATCTGTCATCCCCGCGAAAGCGGGGATCGCTCCCCCAACACGAACTGCTTCTGTCATCCCGGCGAAAGCC
>CAYWHP010000048.1:18007-20464 GCA_964457845.1 uncultured Porphyromonadaceae bacterium
GAAAGCGGGGATCGCTCCCCCAACACGAACTGCTTCTGTCATCCCGGCGAAAGCCGGGACCCCTTCCCTCCCCCCGCAGCTCAAACCAAATGCATTCGCCCTCTCCGTAACCGAAGGATGGCGCGGCGAGATCGCCCACGCAGCCGTTACCGGGCCCGATGGCGGCATCCTTCACTACAAGATAAAGGACCCCTCGTTCCACAATTGGATGGCGCTTGCCCTGGCGGTACGGAACCAGGAAATTTCCGATTTCCCGGTATGCAACAAAAGCTTCAACCTGTCCTACTGCGGTCACGACTTATAACAAGATTATGTTCAGGACTATCCGAATACTCCGCCGGCACGGCATCCAATACATCCGCGACCTCCGCAAGGCAGAGCTGACCCCGCTTTTCAGGGGCCGGCCGGTCCTCACCGGTGAACCGGCTGCCAGCGATGCAGCAGAGCTGGAGAAACTATGTCCGGCCGGGGCGATCGCCGCTCGTCCGTTCAGCATTGATCTGGGGAAATGTGTCTTCTGCCGCGAATGCGAGTTCGCTTCACCGAACCATATTCGCTTTACCAATGATTTCCGTTTGGCGGTGAACGACCGGCAGAAGCTCTTTATCCAACCCGGCAGGGACATTCCGCTGACGGTTGATCCGGAAAAAGTCAGGCAGGAGATACGAAAGCTCTTCGGCCGCTCGCTCAAGCTCAGGCAGGTTTCGGCTGCCGGCGACAACAGCAGCGAAATGGAACTCAACGCTGCCGGCAACGTGAACTTCGACATGGGCCGCTATGGTATCGAGTTTGTTGCTTCACCCCGGCATGCCGACGGTATTGTGATCACCGGTCCGGTGTCGGAAAACATGGCCGAAGCCCTGCAGATCTGCTATGACGCCACGCCCGATCCGAAAATCATCATACTCTGCGGAACCGATGCCATCTCGGGTGGGCTGTTTGCCGGAAGCGGCGCACTCAAGCGCTCGTTCCTTGATAAATACCCCGTCGATCTTTATGTGCCGGGCAACCCGGTGCATCCGCTCACTTTCATAATAGGGGTTCTCGACCTGCTGGGCAGGAAGTAATCCGCATTAAAAGTTTATCTAACTTAGGTACATAAATAACCTGTATGTACCAATTCATCGATCCCCCGGAAGTTCGGACCGAAAAAAGGATGATCTGGGCCGCCACGCGGTCGGTCATGGAAAATATCGGGTTCATCCACCAAACCAGGGGCCGCAAAAGCCGGAGCCGGTGGCACTATTTCGTCAGGCTTCTTAAAATCTTTGCCTTTTTTCTGAAAATATCCGGATTGTACAGGAAAGGCTATCAAAATGCCAGGGATATCCGGGTCAAGGAGATCTCGTTCGTATTTCCCAACCTGCCACCTGCTTTCAGGGGCTTACGGATCCTGCACCTCTCCGACCTGCACATCGACACCATTCCCGGGTTCACCGCACTGCTCATCAATAAAATAAAGCATCTCGACTTTGACATTTGCCTGATGACGGGCGACTACCGGAAGGACAGTTCCGGAACATTCCGGCACATTCTCAAACCGATGAGGATATTATCTGAATATATTAAAGCGCCGTTTGGAACCTTCGCGATACTCGGCAACCATGACACCTACCTCATGGCCGGCTACGAAAAAGAATCCGGAATGGAACTTCTTATCAATGAATCTGTTGAAATCAGCAAGGATGATCAGAAAATCCTGATAACCGGAACCGACGATCCGTTTAACTTTTACACCGAATCGGCCAGCCTCTGTCTGGAAACCAGGGGATATCCATTCAAGATAGCGCTGGTCCACACTTCGGAGCTGGCCGTAACGGCATCACAAAACAAATACGATCTCTACCTGTGCGGCCATACCCATGGCGGCCAGATCTGCCTGAAGAAGGGGATGCCGCTCATCAGCCACCAGTTTGAGGGAAAGGAATTTAACCACGGACCCTGGAGTATCGGGCGAATGAAAGGGTATACATCCAGCGGGGCCGGGGTGAGCGGCCTGCCGGTGCGGTTCAATTGCCCGGCCGAGATCACGATTATCAAACTCTTTGATAAAGGGGAATCATCGGGTTCATGACACGAACCAAGCCCACCGGTTGGATAATTTCTTGTTTCCACCGTGGATGATACCTGATCCACTGGATTATCTATCTTGCAGATCTGAACAAATTTCGGAAATTACCGTAAAACAGTTTTGAAAATCTGATCAATGAAAAAACCAGGCACCACAAACGGAACCAGTCCCCTTTCAGGGATATTCCGGTTTATTTTTGCTGCCTGGTTTTTAATTCCCGGAACCCTTCTTCCAGCCCAGTCTGCCATCGGGGGATACCGCGTATTGTTCGGTCACCTTCACAATCACAGCAACATTTCAGATGGAACCGGCACACCGGATGAAGCTTACCGTCAGGCGAAGGAAGTGGGCAAACTCGACTTTTTCAGCCTTGCCGATCATTCCAC
>CAYWHP010000048.1:20564-30128 GCA_964457845.1 uncultured Porphyromonadaceae bacterium
GATGAACTCGGTTACGAATTCAGGCATTTCTCAACCAAACCGAGCTACCGCATCGTAGGAATTGAGCTCTGGAACCGGTGGCAGCGGTTTGAGCGCTATTATTACCGTGACGGGTATTACAAAAACGACGGCCACCTCGGCTGGTTCGATGAAGCCCTGAGCCGGGGCTGGCTCACCGGTGCAGCTGGAAGTGAAGACAACCACACCGGCGACTGGGGGCAGACGGTCCCGTCGAGGCTCGCCGTACTGGCCCGCGAAAACACCCGTGGTGATCTTATGGAGGCCCTGAAGGCCCGGCGGTTTTATTCCACATACGACAACAACCTGCTCCTCTCGTTCCGGATCGATGGAAAAGAGATGGGCTCGGTGGTGACCGGCGGCAACAGGAATGTCGAGATCCGGACCGATGATGGCAACGGGGAGCCTTTTGTCCTGACCGAACTTCTCCGGAACGGCTACGTGATCAGCTCCTGGACCACCGGGAAATCGGCCCAGACAATCGATTTCCCGTTATTCTGTACTGATCGCGAGTATTATTACGTGCGTGTGAAGCAGGCCGATGGAGATGAGGCCATCTCTTCGCCGATCTGGATTTCAGGAGGTGAAACCGATATTTTCCCGGCCGTGGCAGGATCGCTCACACCCGACCCGGGAAGCCTGGTGCATCACTTTGATTTCAGCGAGGATTATGATGGATGGACTGGCGATTTTGCCGACTATCCGGTTATCGATTCTGAATTCTACGGTCTTGAATTCGGGCGGGCTGCACTTCCGGAACCTTTGGATACCGGAAAATATGCACTGATGATTACCGGAAACAACCACAGCGATGATCTGTTCATGTTTATCAAGCGAAAGATAACCGGCCTGCAGCCCAACAAGACCTATCGTTTACAGATCGATATAGGCTTCGCTTCGGAGGCCCCAACCAATGCGATCGGTATTGGCGGGGCCCCTGCGGAATCTGTTTTCCTCAAGGCGGGAGCAACACTTGCCGAACCCCGGAAGGTAGCCAAAGACGGTTTTTATGAGATAAACATTGACAAATCGAATCAGGCAGTACCGGGTGCCGACATGGACACTATCGGCCATATTGGCGTTTCGGATACCACCAGCCAGTTTACGCTGATCTCGCGAACCAACGCGGGTCATCCTTTTACCATCTCTACCGACGACAGCGGTTCCGTGTGGGTCTGCATCGGCACCGATTCCGGTTTCGAGGGCACTACCACCCTCTATTACAACACCATCGATCTAAAATTCGACAATATCACGGGATCTGGGGATCCTTCAAAACCGGAAGGAATATCCGTTTACCCCAACCCGGCCCGGGAGATGCTGTTCGTGAATGCCGGTGACCGGCAGATCGAGGAAATCGGGCTCTTCAGCCTGAGCGGGCGCCTGGCCGCAACTGCCAGGCACACCAGCCGTTTGTCGCTGGAAGGGCTGGAGGCCGGGGTTTACTGGGTGCGGGTACGTCTGGCGGACCAATCGGTGGCTGTGGAGAAGGTAGTCGTGCGATAGATTATTTACCACGGAGGCACGGAGAACACGGAGTGACACGGAGTTATTATTTATTCTCCGTGTCCCTCCGTGTTCTCTGTGCCTCCGTGGTTAAAAAAGGTCTCCCCACCCGGAAGTTACCCAAGACCGCGATGGGCAAAAACCTCCCTCACCACCTCTCCAAGCCTCCCTTTGCCGGCCCCAGCCAGCCCTACGGCCAGATCCTCCTCCGGGCCCGCATCGCCCACTGCCAATAAAGTGTCGAGATAAGCAGTCATGAGCTCCCCCGCCGCCAGCAGCCGAACCTCCGGATCCTTAGCGTTACCGCCGGTTTCGAGATAAACCTCCCAGAGGGCGCTGGCCCACGCCGATCCCCGGCGATAGATGCCGAGGCGACGGAAGCCCGGTTCATCAAACTTCCGCTTCGAATCACAGCGGCGCTCCGGATCCCATGCCACGGTTTGGTTATTGTCCCACGGGAAAGGGTTGGCCCGGTCGTAGCCATGCCGGTTGAACCGGTCGCGGAAGAGGCACGAAAGGAAATCGCCGAACCCCTCCTCGCAGGCACCGGCGGCGGGCAATGGCCCCAAAAGGTACCAGTGCAGTGCATGACCGAACTCATGGGTGATCACACCCGGATCGGTAGCATCCGGCGTGCCTCCCTCGCCGAAGGCGATGTAGGGCCCGCCGCCGACCGGCACCACAAAATGGGAATTATCCGCGCTGCCGGCACCCTGCGCATCCGCATCCAGCGGCGCTGCCATGGCGCGATTGAAAGCTGGAACACCTAGGGAATAAACCCATTCGGCCAGCCGATCGAGGTAATGGTAAACCATCACGTCACCCAGCCTTCTCTCTTTCGACAAATAGCGAAAGCCCTTAACCGGCTCTGTCAGAACAGGTTCCTCCCGCTCAAGAATCCGCACCCACCGTCCGCTGAGGCCGGTCACCCGCCCGTCGGTTTCATCCAGATTCTCCAGCAGCACATCCGTCAGTTCCCTGTCGAGAACAGATGCCGGTGATCCCCAATGCAGAAGGGGGTTGCGCGACGATGTCACCGGATCGGGCATAAACACCCGTGCGGGTGCCGTCGCAAACCGCCGCCTGTCGTTAACCTCGATCACCGCCCCGTCTGCGGCATCGATCCAGAATTCGAGGTACCGCCTCGGCGGGGCCGTATCGGCAAGGATCTGCCAGGCAGGCCTGCCACGAAGGATGTATCGTTTTGGTGACGAATGGCTTCCTTCGCGAAAATTCATATCAGGATATAAAAAAACAATCTCAAGCGCCTCATCAGCCGTGATGCCCCCATTTCCGCCGGCAACGGCAGACGGTATCCCATATTCTGCGCGGTTAACGAATGAGGTGACCTGCCTGTCCGGCCCGCCAACCGTTACATTCACCCAGGCCCGGTAAACCGGGGTATCGCCGTGATACTGGGCAAACCGGCATGTTGTACCTTTGCTCCCATCGTACTCCCCGTCGGGCACTAGCGCAATTTCATCCAGCCCAAGCAGCATTGAATTGGCAGCAAGAAACTCAGCAGCAATTTCAAAATGGGTAAGCCCGGCCGGCAATTGCCCGCCGGAAAAGGCTGGATTAAAACAACTCCTGATCAGGCCGTTTGCCTCATCATAACGCAGCCGGGCATCAGCAGATAAGTTTAGCGCCGGCATTATCTCGGTCCTTCATTGGTAAAACGGATCATCGCGCGTATCTTCGCACAAATGTATCGAATAAATGAGCAAGCCTGAAAATCAGCTGTTAATCATATTCGGGGCGTCGGGCGATCTTACAAAACGAAAACTGATACCGGCCCTCTGGTCACTCGAAGTGCAGGCTCTTTTGCCGGAAAAGTTTGCCATAGTAGGCGTTAGCCGCACGGAGCAGACCGATGAATCGTACCGCACCGCGATGGGGGAAGCCCTGAAACAGTTTTCGCATGAGACGGACCTGAGCCGTATGGGTGATTTCCTGAAGCGCATCCACTATCAGACACTGAACGCGGAGGATCCGGCGGATTACGGGAAACTTACCGCCAGGCTGGCCGTCCTTCAGCAGGAGGAAGGGATTCCGGCAAATGTGATTTTTTACTTATCCACCCCACCCGCCCTCTATGGGGTGATCCCCCGCAACCTGGCCGCCTCGGGGCTCAACAGCCAGTCGGATGGATGGAAACGTGTCATCATTGAAAAACCTTTCGGGTACGACCTGCAGAGTGCCCTCGACCTGAACAGGGTGCTGCAGGATGGGTGGCATGAAAGCCAGATCTACCGCATCGACCACTACCTCGGCAAAGAAACCGTTCAGAATGTGCTTGTTACACGCTTCACCAATGGAATTTTCGAACCGTTGTGGAACCGGAATTACGTCCACCACGTGGAGATCACCTCCGCCGAGAGTATCGGGGTGGAGAAACGGGGCGGCTATTATGAAGGGGCCGGGGCGTTGCGCGACATGATCCAGAACCACCTGCTGCAGCTCACCGGCCTGATCGCCATGGAGCCGCCGGCTTCCATGAGTTCCGATGCCATCCGGAACGAAACGGTTAAGGTGCTCCAATCCATCCGGCCTTATGCCCCGAATGAAATTCTGAACTCAACGATCCGCGGACAGTACCTGGCGTCCACCATCAAGGGTGAAAAGGCAATCGGCTACCGCGATGAGGTTGGCGTAAATCCCGAATCAAAGACGGAAACCTATGCCGCATTAAAGTTTTATATCGACAACTGGCGCTGGGGCGGGGTGCCGTTTTACATCCGTACCGGAAAGCGCCTGCCCACGCGGGTAACCGAAGCGGTGATCCATTTCCGGCCCACACCCCATTACCTGTTTGCCGGTTCGGGAAATGGCGAGTCGCATAACCAGCTGGTGATACGGATTCAGCCCGACGAGGGCATCCTGCTCAAATTCGGGATGAAAACCCCCGGAGCGGGGTTCGATGTGCAAACGGTAAACATGGATTTCCACTACTCCGATCTGGCCATGGAGCGGCTGCCGGAAGCCTATGAACGGCTCCTCCTCGACAGCATGACCGGCGACTCCACCCTCTTTGCCCGCGGGGATGCGGTGATGGCGGCCTGGAATTTTCTTGACCCGGTTCTCGCCGAGTGGCGAAACAACCCCTGCGTGCCGATACACGGCTATCCGGCCGGCACCTGGGGCCCCGAGCGGGCCGATGACCTGATCGAAGGTGCCGACATGACCTGGCGATATCCATGTAAAAACCTGTCCGACGACGGAATTTATTGCGAACTGTAAAACATGGAACCAACGATTTCGATCTTTCCGTCAGTAAATGATCTGGCCGACGGTTTCTTTTCCCGGCTCGAGGCATTGGTAACCCAAAAGAAGCCCGGTCAATATTTTTCCATTGCCCTCTCCGGCGGTTCCACCCCGATGGCCATCTTCACCATTCTGGCTGAACGCTACCGCGACCGGATCGACTGGTCAAAGCTGGCCTTTTTCTGGGGCGATGAGCGCTGTGTTCCACCATCCGATCCGGAAAGCAACTATCGTATGACAAACGAGAACCTGTTCAGCCGCCTTTCATACCCGGAACTGAATTTCTGCAGGATCCAGGGCGAGGATGACCCGGCGGCCGAAGCGGCCCGCTATTCAGGAAGGGTCGACTCCATGCTCCCGCATGCCAATGGTCTGCCGCAGTTCGACCTGGTGATGCTCGGTCTCGGCGAGGATGGCCACACCGCATCCATCTTTCCGCACAATATCGGTTTATTCAATTCCGACAGGCTTTTTGAGCCAAGCACTCACCCCGTTTCCGGTCAGATCCGGATCACGGCCACCGGAAAGCTGATCAACAATGCCAGGGAGGTCTGGTTCATAGCAACCGGAGCCGGCAAGGCGGAAAAAGTCGCGCAGGTTATCCGGAAACAAGAGGGGTGGGAGAAATTGCCCGCCTCGCTGGTGCGGCCCGCATCGGGGAAATTGGTTTGGTTGTTGGATGAGGCCGCCGCGGCGGGATTGTAGAGACGTTTATAAACGTCTCCGCCCGCATTACCGTACGTGTCCCGGTTGAATCGGATCGCCGAAGGTGTCCCGGTTGGGTAGTGAGACGTTTTTAAACGTCTCTACCGCAATTTCACCTCAATCAAAACCGGTCCGTCCTCGTCTGAAAGGCTTTCCCTAAATGACACCAACTGATCCCGAAGGCCTTGGTTTTCGAAAATGGATTTAGCAATCAATTCATGATCAAGAACCGACTTCAGTGTATTTGCCTCCTGAATCGTGAAAACCGAACCATTCTGATACCTTTTCGGCCAAAACGGAGCACCGCCATCCAGATCATTGGGTATTCCCATTGTATGCAGATCCTTATGCCATGGAATATGGTAAATCGATCCGGTCTTCTTTTCCAGGTACATCGGGTGCACCATGTCATTATCGAAGCCATAGAAGAACAGGTAATCCGGCGTTTCCATCCACACATCAAGCTGAAAGTTCATGTTTCCCATTGTTCTTTCCTCTTTCGCATGGGGATCATTAATAACAATTACCGGAACAAGGGTGCGATTTAGCCTGATAGCAAAGACTGTATCGGAATATAGGTCATTGATCCTGATTTCATCGTTCATCCGATAAAACATCGCCAGTCTGCTGCCTTTCCCTCTTTTTATTTTATCCTCGTCCCGTTTCAACAGTTTGCCGGTACAATTTCCATCCCAGTCAAAAAAGGCATTGGAATAATTGTCCATTCTGGTGCTATTCGATGAAAAATAACCGATTAATCCATCACCGAAGGTATCAACATGTCTGGCAATATCAGGCAGTTTTGTTTCACCGATCAGTTGACCGTCGAAACCGAACCGCATAACCTTTAAATAATCCATTATCAAAATATTCCGTTCATCCCTCGAGATGCGAACCTCGCTTGGCCGGTTGAACTCACCGGGGCCTTTGCCTATGTTTCCGATGTTTCTGAGGAATTTTCCGTGGCGGTCAAACAATAGGACTTTGGGCTGTGACTGATCATAGATAAGTATGTAATTATCAGTCATTGAATACTGATCGATTCTCTTGATGAAGCAGTCCGGATTGCTTTCAAGTTTGGTGTAATTGATATCAGAAGCAATCTGGCTCAGCTTCATTTCCGATACAACGGTAATGTCCTGTGACAGGTCCAATACAGTCAGGACTTCCGACTTCTTTGCAGGCTGGGAACAGGAAATGACCAGCGATAACGGGATTAGTAAAGCAAAAATTTTCTGTCGCATAAACCGGTGTTTTGTCAACTCTAATTAGTTCCAATTGCAAAAGTTAAAAATACTAAAGCTCATGCTCCCGATTCATTTTCCTTGTGTTTTTAAATTCAGAATACCATAAATGGGTTGTATTTTTAAATGGTCCTAACAAAACCCCAACCCAACGGATACCACCCCCATGAAACCCCTGCATCTTCTTTCTTCTCTCTTCTTACCAATTTTTGCCTTCTGCCTTCTGCCTTCTGCCTTTGCGCAGCAGCTGGGGAATTCCAATATCAGCATAAAGTACAGCCAGCGCGGTATCACCTCCATCACCAGTCCGCGCGATTCCACCCGCGCCAACCTGCTCGACGGCACCTTCGGCAACCCGGTGGTGCGCTACCGCATCGGCCCGGGCGACTGGCTCGACTTGTACCAGGATGAGACGCGCCTGACGGCCGGCACCGGCATCACCTACGAAGACTACATCCCCGGCATGCCGCTCCGCATGGAGCAAACCTTCACCCTGGGCGAGCGATGGATCGACTACACCGTTGAGCTCGAAACCATGATGCCATACCCGGTAACGATCGGCGACCTGGCCATCCCGATCCCCTGGCGGACACCGGGCGGTGAGGACCCGGATTACATTTTCGAACAAACCTTTACCAAGCACAATTTCATTTCGGGCAACGGCTCGTTCATCTATTTCACGAAGCCATCAGGCCAGCCGCCCTACCTCCTCATCACCGTGCACCCGGGAACGAGCCTTGAGTATTTCACGGGCGACCGCGGATTCCTGGCCTACATCCATTCGGGCCATGCAGCCGGACTCGAAACACGCGGCACCTGGCGGCAGCACCACACCAGCATAACGCTGGGGGCCGCCGGCAAGGCAAACAGCAAGGCAACGTATGGCTTCAGGATCCAATGGGCAGACAGCTATCAGGATTTAAGAAACCGGATATATGAAAGCGGCCTTTTCGATATCCGCGTAGTACCCGGAATGACCGTCCCCGAAGACCTCACCGCCCGCTTTTCGCTCCATACACGGAACACCATTGATTCGGTTACAGCAGAATTCCCCGGGCAAACCGACATCACTTTCCTGAAGGAGGAACCCGCGGATCATTTCCAGTACGAGGTGAAATTCCGGAAACCCGGCGAAAACAAGCTGACCATCCACTTCAACGGCGATCTGAAAACACAACTGGAATTTTTCTCCTGTCAGCCGCTGGAAACACTGTTCAAAAAACGCAGCAGCTTCATAGTCAACCATCAGCAGCACAGGGATACAACCAAATGGTATAACGGTCTCTATTCGGTGTACGACATGAAAGAGGGTGTCCTACGCGGCCCCGACAACACCGACGGGTTCGATTTCTGGTGGGGTTACGTGCTGGCCTGCGACGACCCAGCCCTGTGCAAGGCGCCTTTTGTGGCAGCCAAAAACGTGGTCTACCCCGATGCGGCCGAGATCGCATCGGTGGAGTATTACCTCAAAAACTTCGTCTGGGGCAAACTGCAGCGAACCGATCAGGAAACTCCTTATCCGTATGGTATTTACGGCACACCCAACTGGATGGTGAACCGCGACCCCGTTCTCCGTGCCGGTGTGAAAAACCGGAACCTCGACAAGATGAATGTATGGCGCTCTTATGATTATCCCCATATCATCATGCTATACTGGCACATGTACCAGATCGCGAAGATGTACCCGGAGATGGTGCACTACCTCACGGCCGGCCAGTACCTTGAGCGTGCCGCCCAAACCGCGCTGGCCTATTTCAAATACCCGTACGAAATCCTGCCCTGGTACGAAACCTACAAATGGGGATGCTACAATGAATTGGTCATACCTGACCTTATCAATGAACTTTCGGGAAAGGTGGCGGAGACGTTTTTAAACGTCTCTACATCCACCGGATTAATGCCGGCAAAGGAGGCAGAGACGTTTTTAAACGTCTCTACAACGTCACCGTGGAAAAATTATGCATCAACATTGCGCGCCGAATGGGAGAAAAAGGTAAAATATTTCGTGTACGACGACAAATACCCGTTCCGCAGCGAATACAGCCTCGACCGCACCGCCTTCGAATCCTCGTACGCCCTGGCCAAATATGGCACCCTCAACGATATGAAGCCGGATACCAACCTCTGGTACGATAAAAACAAGGCGAAATGGTACTCCCATCCCGAAGTAAAACCTGCCGATTCGCGCACCTTTATGGATCGGCAGCTGATGGGCGGCCTGGCCGTAAGAGGATGGCTGGAAACCAGTTACTACCTGCTCGGCGCCGACTTCACCTCCAGCTCCGACGGCGGCTCCATGAGCTACATGGCCAACATGGGCGGCTGGGGTATCCTCGATTATGCGGTGAACTTCGCCGCCAAACCCGACGACTGGCTCCAGCTCGGGTACGCCTCCTACCTCTGCCACTGGGCGCTCATGAATGCCGGCACCCCCGAAAACAATTACGGATTCTGGTTCCCCGGCAGGGAAAATGACGGCGCCAGCGGCTGGACATTCAACAACTCCAAATGGGGCCGCGCCTGGATCCGCAAGGATGTTCCCCGCGGGCCCTGGCACTACGACGGCGAAATCGACCTCGGCTACGGATCCTCCACCCGCATGGCCGCCACCATCCTGGCAAACGATTCCCTCTTCGGCTGGATCGCCTACGGGGGTTCCCTTAAACAATCTGCAAAATCATTCGAAGTGATCCCGTGCGATGGCCTTCGGAAACGTTTTTATCTGATTAACAAAGACAACCGCATCACGGTTGAGTTAGAGCGTGATGGCTTTGCTGCCGGAAAACCGGTGATGGTAACGCACAACTCCGGCCAGATCGCCTTCGAA
>CAYWHP010000049.1:0-29809 GCA_964457845.1 uncultured Porphyromonadaceae bacterium
GGCTGAAGGAGCCAGCCTCCGTAAATCCCGAAGGTGGTTTGGGTGAAGTGATGGTTGTAATTGTATGATACGTCCCATTCCGGCAGGTATTTCTGAAAGAATGAAGAGGAGATGTTACCCGGAAACAGTTGCAGCAGTGCACCGGCCTCGAACCTTTTTCCGATTTTCCGGGTCACATCGGCCTGCAGCCCGATGCGCGTTTCGTAATAGGGGTCAGCCGGGCCGAACAGGGGACTCAGGTAGCGGGTCTGCAGTCTTTTCCGGATTGAATTGGTCATGAGCGTGCTGCTCACCGAGATGGAGAACGGCCTTACCGGGAATGCACGCCGGAGGGTGCGCTATTCGTGCAGCATGCTTTGGAAACCGGGCAAATTGGCTTCGGGGCTGCCTTTGCCGAGGGTGGGAGCCGTTTCGGGGAAGAGTGCCGATTTTTTTATTCTCTTGAAAGTTCTTCCGGATAGTTCTTCCGCCTCAATAACCAGTTCCTGTTTTCGGCCGGCCTTCTGGATCCGGGCCCCCAACGCGCCGCCGCCACCCGCGGTGATGGCTCCCATCACGATGGCCGGGATAACCGTCCAGCCCTGAGCGAGTATGGCTCCGGTTACGGCACCCGGAATGGCGCCGATCAGGAGGCCGTTTATCAGGCCCGTAAAGGGCTGACCCCCGATCCTTACTTTCATCGAGGTGATCTGGCTGATCCTGACCTGTTCGTAGTTCGCCGGATCCATCACCCCGTTGGGAAGAAGAAAGTCCTTCTGAACCATCATCTGGCTGTCGCTCATCCAGGTGAGCTGGCCCTCCAGTGTGGTTCCGTCTTTTTTCTGAATGAAAACCCGGGTGGAGAAAGGCTGCCACCTCTTGTTCATCTGCTCCCAGTCGTGCCATGAAATACCCCGCGGAACCGCATCAGGGTTGATCCGGGTGTCGACTTTCTGACCGTAAGCCGGGAGCTGCAGTAACAAGAGGAGCAGGATTCCCGGGAGAAGTGCTGATTTTTTCATGAGATAAAGTTAACAATAAATGAATTTTCGTAATATTACACGTGAAAGTTACCGCGTAAGTCACTAGATATTCATTTCACCATGCTAAGGCAGTTCCTGATATTGAACATTGTGCTTGCCATTACTTCCTTTTCCGGTGCCGGGCAGCCGGGCAGCCGCGATAAGGCGGCGAAAACAGGAGTGGAATCCCTGGTCATGGCGAATGCGTATCTCGAAGTACACCTCGATGCCTTAAGGCCCGTGGTGGAAAGCTATCTGTTTAAGCCCACAGGCTCCCGTTTTAAGGGCTCAGGCAACCAGGGCCTGATCCTGCTCAACGGTCAGGAAATACCCTGGGGAAAATGGACTATAGTCGTAAAGAAGCTGGAGGTGCCCGTGTGGCAGGGGGCCTGGTTTACCTATCAGCTTTCGATGCCCGGTAAGTCCTTCCGTTTTGATATTTGCTTTATGCTGGTCGACCACCGGATGATCTTCCAACTCAGGAATATTCAGGATCCGGCTGCCGAAATCGTTTCGATTGCCTGGAAGGATTTGCCGCTGATCACCTGTTCCGATCAGGATTACCGCTACTGGCGGTTCCGGGCAGGCGCACCGGATCCGTCGAGCCTTGGAAAAATGTGGACTTTCGACGAAACGGGCCCGCTCAGGGGTGCCCCACAAGGGGAAGCGCCCTGCATACACGGCCTCATCTGGAAGCCGGACGGACCCGCCGTATTCGGGTTCGGGAATTACCCCCTCTTTCCGTACCTCCACCGGATCACCGGCGACGGGAAATACCAGATCGGACCAAACAGCTATCAATACCGGGTTCGCAACCTCGTTCAGCAACCGCTCCAGTTCGAGGTGGTCTTTCTGCAGGACATCAACCGCGACGGCAAAACCGACCCGGCCGACTATTCCCTGTGGGTGAACCGGAGAATTCCGGACCTGGATCCTTTCTATTTCGAAACGCTGTGGTACAAGCTGTTTCTGGGCAACCCCGATCTGGGGATCGTTACCACACTCAAAGAGGCGGAAGAGATCGTGAAGGCCATCGAAAACGTGACCGGCGGGATCCCGCAGGCACCCCACCTGGTTGGCTGGCAATTTAAAGGCCACGACACCTTTTATCCTTCATACGGCGACATCAACACCGATATCGGCGGCGCGTACGGGATCAGCGAGCTTGCGCGGTTCTGCAAAAACCACAACGCCCTGCTCACCTTCCACAGCAACATCGACGACGCCTACCGGAATAGCCTCCACTGGGACGACCGTTTCATCGTATCCGACAGGAACGAATTCGGTATCAACGGCTCGGTTTCACACTGCCTGGATGTGGAGACCGGCCAGGCATTCAAAAGACTGGATGAAATGTTCAGGTTCGTTAATCTGCAAAAGACACTGCAGATCGACAATACAAGGGTGGGTGTCAATATTCCGGAAAAGGGCATCGGACTTCACGAAGAGCTTATTGCAGGCCTGATGCCGAAAGCAGATTATTTCCGTGGAAAGGGGGTCAGCCTTACCACCGAAGGCCAGAACGGCCTTCCGTTCGACCTCACCAAAGTGTTTGCAGGGATCTGGCACAACGATTTCTCCCAGGCAGCACTTCCTATCTGGCATCGTAAGCTTGTCGGCGGCGGAAGGGGAAGCCACATGGGGCACCTTACCCGGAAGGATTATGCCCTGGGGAGTTCAATCCATCAGGATATATCCTACAAATCCGTGAACAAAACCACCGTTGATCCGGCGGTATGGAAAAGTAACGACATGGACCGCTGGTGCCCGCCCGAGGGCATGACCATGTCGTTTCAGTCGGATTGGAACCTGATCGTGCAGGCCATCTATGAAGGGACGCTGCTATACCATTTTTACCTTGAGCGCGAAATGACCAATTATCAGGCCGGTGACGGCAGTCTGACCATCGAATATAATTACGGTGAAGCTGCGATGACCATGACCGGCAATGAGATGACTGTGAAAATGGGTGAAACAGTGGTGGCCCACAATGAGGAACGGTTCATCCCGCGCGGGAATGCCATTTACGCTTACAGCCGTAACGGCGGAACCTTCGACTGGATCATCCCGGAAAATTTCCGTGGAAAACAGTTAAAAGCGTTTACCCTCTCGAGAGATGGCAAGGCCCCGTTCAGCCACTTTACGCTGAAGGGCAGCACCATCAGTCTGGCGCTGGACGCCACATCCCCTGTTCAGATCGTTTTAGCGGAAACCGACCGGAAGTAATAATTCAAAACTCAGTAAATCAATATGATAAAAAAGATTTTCTTATTCCTGATCATCGCCTTTGCTCCGGTTATCACGGGTAAAGTGCATGCAGCCGAAGGCAGGGTCCTTCGTTACGATAAACCTGCGAGCGACTGGTCATCCGAGGCCTTGCCGGTTGGTAATGGCAGGATGGGTGCCATGCTCTTTGGCGGTGTAAAAAGTGAAAAAATCCAGTTCAATGAGCAGAGTCTCTGGTCGGGGGATAACAACTGGGACGGGGAATACAAGACCGGCGACCGCGGCTTCGGATCGTACCGGAACTTCGGCGATGTCACACTGGACTTCAGCCTGAGCGGAGAGCCCGGCGCCTATTCGCGTTCCCTGGATATCCTCACAGGCATTCACTCAACACATTTTACCTCAGACGGAGTAAAATATTCACGCGAGGGATTTGCCAGCTATCCCGATCAGGTCATGGTTTTCCGGTATACTGCGGATAAAGATGGAGCCCTTTCGGGCAGGATCACTCTTTCATCCGCACAGGGTGCGCCAGTGGCAGCGCACGGAAGGTCGCTGATCTTTGCCGGGGAGATGCCCAACAGCCTCAAATATGCGGCCGAACTCCGCATACTGAACACGGGCGGCAGCATACGGACCGAGGGGGATGCCTTTGTGTTTGAAAAGTGCCGTACACTGACCATCTATCTGGATGCACGCACCAATTACACGGCTGATTATGAGGCCGGGTGGCGGGGTAAGGATCCTTTGCCTCTGCTGGGGCAGGAGCTGGATCTGGCAATTAAGGCGGGCTACGAAAGGCTGGTCAGGCGCCACACCGATGACATAACCACTTTAACTGCCGCCGCCGCCATTGATATCGGGAGTTCCCCGCCGGCACTGCTCGACCTTCCGACCGACGAAAGGCTGAAGCGTTATGCCGGAGGGGGAACGGATCCCGACCTGGAGGAACTCATGTTTAGCTACGGCCGCTACCTGCTGGTGAGCAGCTCCCGTCCCGGAGGGTTGCCTGCCAATCTGCAGGGGCTGTGGAACGACAGCAATACGCCTGCCTGGGCCAGCGATTACCACAGCAATATAAATATCCAGATGAATTACTGGGCCGTAGAGTCAACCAACCTGCCGGAGTGCCATCTGCCGCTGATCGATTTCATCAGCGCGGCCCGGGAGCCCTGCCGTATTGCAACCCGCCGGGCATTTGGCGAGGCTACGCGGGGATGGACCGCCCGCACCAGCCAGAGTATTTTCGGGGGGAACGGATGGGAATGGAATATACCTGCCAGTGCCTGGTACGCGCTGCATGTTTATGAGCACTGGGCATTCACACGGGACGACGACTATCTGCGGAACACAGGCTATCCGATAATCAAGGAGATCTGTGAATATTGGGAAGACCGCCTCAAAGAGACGCCCGACGGCAAACTCGTGGTTCCCCAGGGCTGGTCGCCCGAGCATGGACCGCGTGAAGATGGTGTGATGCACGACCAGCAGCTGGTGTGGGACCTGTTTACCAATTATCTGCAGGCAGCCGGAGCGCTGGGAATCGATGCTGATTACCAAGAGAAGGTGTCCGGCATGCTCAGCCGCCTGGCACCCAACAAAATCGGAAAATGGGGACAGCTGCAGGAGTGGCAGGATGACCGGGATGATCCCGACGACCAGCACAGGCATACTTCGCATCTCTTCGCCGTGTACCCCGGACGGCAGATCAGTACCACGGAAACCCCCGATCTGGCCCGGGCGGCTGTCATCTCCCTGCGGAGCCGGAGCGGAAACTACGGCAAAAACGAAAACACCCCCTTCACCGTTGAATCCACTGTCGGCGACAGCCGCCGTTCGTGGACCTGGCCGTGGCGCGGCGCCATGTGGGCAAGGCTTGGCGAGGCGGAGCGTGCGGGGATCATGGTGAGGGGATTGCTCACGTACAATACATTGCCGAACCTGTTCTGCAACCATCCCCCGTTCCAGATGGACGGAAATTTCGGGATACCGGCCGCGATGGCCGAAATGCTGCTGCAGAGCCACACGGGTGAGATCCAGCTGCTTCCGGCATTGCCCGGGGCATGGGCCCAAAAGGGATCCTTCAGCGGGCTCTGCGCACGGGGAGGATACACCGTCGATTGTGAATGGGAGAAGGGCAAGGTGACACGGGTTTCGATTTGGGCAAAGGTGCCGGGTAAGGTTACGGTACGGATGGATGGCAAATCCGTTGAGATGCCGGTAAAGGATTTGAGATCAAGGAAGTAATTTAAATATTGACAACTATCCGGGTTTTTTATTGAAGAAATTTATATTTTTACACGCGAAAGTTACCGCGTAAGTAATTAAAACATGATTCCGGTCACGCAGGAAGATATAGCCAGAAAACTCAACGTAACGCGCATCACGGTTTCCAAGGCACTGCGCGATCACCCCGACATATCGATCCGGATGAAGGAGCGCGTTCATGCGGCAGCCGAAGAGATGGGGTATTCGCCGAATCAGATAGCTCGGCAGCTTACCACACGCACCACCGACACCATCGGGGTTATCGTGCCCGACCTGGAGAACAGCTTTTTCAGTCATGTGGTCGACAGCATCATCGATGCGGCGGCCGGGATCGACTATCAGGTGCTGCTGGCGGTATCGCGCGAGCAGGAGGAGCTTGAGCGGAAAAACATCCGCAACCTGGTGGGCAAGCGTGTCGACGGGCTATTGGTTTGCCTTTCACAGCACACCACCGACGCGGCGATCTTCAGGCAGGTGAGCCGGGCCGGCATCCCGCTGGTATTCTTCGACCGGTCGCTGGCCGATGCCGGCTTCAGCCGGGTGGTGTTCGATGATGCCAGCGGCGTAAGGCATGCGATCGATAAACTGGTTCTGTCGGGGTTTACCCGCATCGCCCATTTCTCCGGCCTCTCCGCCACTGCCATCGGCCGGGAGCGCCTTGATGGTTACCTGGCAGGTCTCGAGAAAAATGGCCTCATCCCCTGGAAAGAGTGGATCCTCGAAGGGGGATACGAGGTAATGGACGGCTACCAGTCGTTCATGAAAATGCACAAGCGGGGCAATCTTCCCGAAGTCATCCTGGCGGTAAACGACCGGGTGGCGCTGGGGATCTACCGCGCCTGCCGCGAGCTGGGTCTCAGCATCCCCGAGGATATCGGTGTAGTGGGATTTGGTTTTGCCGAAACGGCCGAAATGTTCAGCCCCCCGCTGGCGGTCATCGGCCAGGACCCGCGCGAAATGGGTCGCACGGCCTTCGGCCGTCTGATGGGCGAGATCCGGTCGGTTACCGTGATGCCTCCCGGCGAAATACGCCTGTCGGAAGAATTTCATGCAAACAGTTCCATAAAATTCAAAAGATAAACAAGATGAAAAGAGTAGTTGTGGCCGGTGCCGGCGGTTTCATTGGCGGGCACCTGGTAAAGAGGTTAAAGGCTGAAGGTTATGAGGTTAGGGCGGTCGATAAGAAACCGCTCAATCAGTGGTACCAGGTAACCGAAGGAGTTGATAACCTGGTCCTCGACCTTACCATCCGCGAAAACTGTTATCAGGCTGTGAACGGCTATCATGAAGTGTTCAACCTGGCTGCCGACATGGGCGGCATGGGGTTTATCGAGAACCACAAGGCCGACTGCATGCTGAGTGTGCTGATCAATACCCATCTGCTGATGGCCGCCCGTGACAAGGGCATCACGCGCTTCTTCTATGCCTCGTCGGCATGCGTGTACAATGCAACAAAACAGACCGATACCGACAACCCGGGCCTGCGCGAGTCGGACGC
Organism: uncultured Porphyromonadaceae bacterium; assembly: GCA_964457845.1. Lineage (GTDB taxonomy): Bacteria > Bacteroidota > Bacteroidia > Bacteroidales > UBA12481 > UBA12481. The sequence continues at coordinate 6,994 of CAYWHP010000049.1, forward strand.
CTATCCGGCCATGGCCGAGGACGGGTATGGCTGGGAGAAGCTGTTCAGCGAAAGGATGTGCCGGCATTTCATGGAGGATTACGGGATCACCGTACGTGTGGCCCGCTTTCACAATGTTTACGGACCGTTCGGGACATACGACGGCGGTCGCGAGAAGGCACCGGCAGCGCTCTGCCGCAAGGTGATCGACGGGGAGCTGAACGGGGTAAAGGACATCGTTATCTGGGGCGACGGGGAGCAGACACGCAGTTTCATGTATATCGATGATTGCATCAAGGGCATCGTTGACATCATGTACAGCAATATTGAAGAGCCCATTAACCTGGGAAGCAGCGAGATGGTATCGATCAACCGGCTGGCCGACATGGCCGAGGAGATTGGCGGGTTCAGTCTGAACCGCTCCTACGACCTGAGTGCGCCAAAAGGGGTGCGGGGCCGGAACAGCGAAAACACCCTCATCCGCCACTACCTGGGGTGGGAGCCATCCATTCCACTCATGGACGGATTGAAGAAAACCTATGCATGGATCCGGGAGCAGATGATCGAGGAAAAAATATCGGACAGGCCGGTGCGGTTCAACTGATGGAGAAGCAAAAATCGGTGATGGTGAGCGGGTGTTACGACCTGCTGCACGCGGGCCATGTGGCCTTTTTCAAGACGGCGGCCGCCTATGGGAAGCTTCACGTTTTTCTCGGTCGCGACGATAATGTGCTGCAGCTGAAAGGCAAGGCCCCCTATTTCTCACAGGAGGAGCGGAAATTCATGGTAGGGGCCATCCGCTGGGTAGAAGAGGCAGTTGTCTCCTCCGGAATGGGGTTTCTCGATTTTGCCGATGATATGGCGCGGCTGAAACCCGATATTTTCGTAGTGAACGAAGACGGCGCCTCGGAAGACAAGCGGGAATTGTGCCGGAAAAACGGCGTGGAGTATGTGGTCCTTGAAAGGATTCCCGAGGAGGGGCTTCCCGCCCGCTCCAGCTCGGGCACCAAGAAGGAACTTCGCTTCCCTTACAGGGTTTGCATCGCCGGAGGCTGGATCGATCAGCCGTGGGTTTCGGAGGTACACCCAGGATCGGTGGTGGTAGCCCAGATCTGGCCCACCATCGACTTCAACGACCGATCGGGCATGGCCACCAGCTCCCGCAGCGTGGCCATGGAACTTTGGGGCAACCAGCTTCCCGCCGGCGATCCGCTCAGGAATGCACAGCTGCTGTTCGGGGCCGAGAATTTCCAGAATACCTATGTGTCGGGTTCACAGGATCATATCGGGTTGCTGAAAGCCGGTTGTAACCGGCTCTACTATAACGGAAGCTACTGGCCGGAGAAAATCGAAACAACGATTGATCCGGAGACCTGCGACTGGCTGTCGTCGGTATTGCACCTGGTTCCGCTCCGGCCCCGGCCGGAAGGTTACAACCCGCTGATCACCAAAAATCTCGAACGCGATATCGTAAAAGTACTCGGCGAAGCCGGCGACAGGTGCTGGGAAAGCATTCTCCGGAAGGATGTTGCCGGCCTTGGCCAATCGATGAAGGAAACCTTTCTTGCCTGGCGGAAAATGCTGCCCTATACGGTACCCGACTGGGTGCTTCAGGAGATGGAAACCACCTGGTTCCCGAACTATCCGGGTGCCATCACATCCGGCAGCGGCGGAGGGTACGTGATGGTGGCTTCGGAGAGGGAAGTTCCCGGCGCCATAAAAATCAGGGTGAGGTACTGATAAACGGAGAATCTATGAAAAAGGGATTGGCTGCAGGTTTCCTGTGTATGGTGTTCCTGTTTCAAAACCAGGCATTTGCTGAAATTCAGCCGTTCCGTGGATCCGTGAGCCGCACACCGGCCCTGAAATGGGAGGATGGCTTTGTAAGCGGAAACGGCCGGATGGGCGCCATCCTCTTTGGCACTCCCGGGAACGAAACGCTGATCGCCAACCACTGCAGGCTGTTTTTGCCGCAGGGCAACCGGGAAATCGTCCCCGATATTGCCCGGTATGTGCCGGAGCTCCGGCAGGTTATCCGGAGCAAGGGCTGGCAGGCCGGGCTGGATTTCTTTCTCGGAAAGGCCCGTGAACAGGGCTATCCCGGACTGATCCCGACGGATCCCTATCATCCGGCTCTGTTTATCAATATAAAACAAAAGGTTGACGGGCCTGTACTGGATTATCAGCGCTCGGAGGATTTCAGCACCGGAGAGGTTATTAGCCGCTGGCGCGACCGTCGAGGCGAATTTTCCCGCCGGATGTTCGTCTCCCGTACCGATAACGTGATCGTGTTTTCGCAGAGCGGTCCGGTGCCGTGCGAGCTGGAATTTCCTGCCGTCGGAGAAAAGCTGATTATTTCCGGGATGGAGCAGTCGCCGGAATGGGTTACCTGGCACAACGTTTACGTGAAGGGGAAGGGCGGATTTGATTCGGCTGTCAGGATTATCCGGAAAAATGAGGGCCGCGATGTTACCCTGATCATCCGGATCGTACCCTGGAAAATACCGCTGCCAAAGGACTTCAGCGACGCATGGGCCTATTCGTCTGATAATCCCGATTTCCGTTCGCCCGGACTGTTTAACCCGGTTCCTGAACTTGCGGAAAGCTCGGTTGTTGCCTACCTCTCCGCGGCTGACTCGAAAGAGCTGATGCCGCGCCTGAAGGTGTCGATGGCCGGATTGCCCGACGGATATGATCCGCTCTTTTTACCCCACTCGGCAGCCCATGCGAAGCTCTTCAACCGGGTAGCCCTGGATCTGGGCGGCGGAACCCAGCGACTCGCCGAAACGGAAGTGCTGCTTGCCGAAGCGCAGAAGGATGACCGGCTACCCGCGGCACTCGCCGAGAAAATGTACGATGCCGGCCGGTATATGTTCATCTGCTCTGCGGGTGAACTGCTGCCCAACCTGGTGGGAATCTGGACGGGATCCTGGACCCCGGAATGGTCGGGCGACTTTACCCTCGACACCAATGTACAATCGGCGATGGCATCGGCCTGCAGCGCCAACCTGCCCGACCTGATGGAGGGCTATTTCAGGCTGATCGAGAGCTTCTACCCCGAATGGCGGCTCAATGCGAAACGCATATACGGCTGCGATGGGTTCCTGTCGAATCCCCGCGCCTCCAACACCTGCCTGATGCTTCACTGGGGCAACTGGCCCGGTGTTTTCTGGACGGCAGGCAGCGGCTGGCTGGCCAGTTTTTTTACAGATTATGCTTCCTACACCGGCGACAGGGAGTTTCTTCGAAACCGATGTGTCCCGCTGCTCAGCGAAATAGCGGCCTTCTACCGGGATTTCCTCAGTGAGACGGGCGGTGATGGCCGGTCGGTTTTTATTCCGTCATACAACCCCGAAACCGATGGGGAGGATATTGCCAATGCAACCATGGACATCGCTGTTGCACGGGAGGTTCTTGGCAACCTCATACGGGCCTGCCGGGAGCTCGGGATCGAAAGCGGCAAGATCCCCGGCTGGGAGGCACAGCTGGCAAAACTGCCGGATTATCCCGTAAATTCCGACGGCGAGCTTTCGGAATTTCCTGAAAACAAGGTGTTCGCGGAGCATCGGCACCACTCGCAGCTCTACCCCTGCTTCCAGAGTTTCGATCCACTGTTTGAAACCGATTCCGCATTGCGCAAGGCGGCACAGGCAACTGTAAGAACCAAGATTGCCGGAAGCGACAGGGGTGGTGAGCAATCCTCGTTCGGACGGATCCAGGCCGGTGTGGCGGCCGCCTGGCTGGGAATGCCGGAGGAGGCATACGGCCGGCTGAAGGTAATGGCCGTGAAACGGTCGATGTACGCGAATCTTATCACCTCCCATGAGCCCGGAGCCCGGATATTCAATACCGACGGGAACGGGGGCATCCCGCAAATAGTTAACACCATGCTGCTGTCAGGACGGGAGGAGACGATCGACCTGCTTCCCGCTTTGCCCGACGAATGGCAGGCCGGCTCTATCAGCGGCCTGCTCGCCCGCGGCGGGTTTGAGGTCGATCTGAAGTGGGAAAACCATCAACTGACGGAAGCCTTGCTTAAATCCAACACCGGTGGCCGCTGCAAGGTGAATTATGCCGGCAGCACAATCGAGCTGTCCACAATTAAAGGTAACAGTTATCGGATTTCATTTGACGGGAATAAACTGAATCAATTATAAACTTAAATAAAAATCAATGATAATCAGAATGTTACGAAAACATCCGTTTATCCTGCTCGGAGCTGCACTGCTCCTTGCCTCCTGCGATCCCATGTCGATCAGGGAATACCAGATGGAGCCCTATACCGGAGCCTTTACCTGGGAGCAGGTCACCAAAAAGGCTGCATGGAGCAATCGTTACGATCATGCAGCCGTGGCTTTCAAGGGTAAAATCTGGATTTTCGGCGGCTATAACAGCGGCCGGTTGCAGGGCGATACTTATCTGGAAGATGTATGGAATTCATCTGACGGTAAAGAGTGGACCCTGGTAACGGATTCCGCCCCCTGGAAGGGCAGGCGCGGCCATACGGTAACCGTTTTCGATGACGGCAACGGGGAAGCACTGTACCTGATCGGCGGATTTGAAGTTGACGAGCAAACCGGATACCGGCAATACGCGAACGATTGCTGGAAATCAACCGACGGTACTGCATGGACCCGGATAAAGGAACGCACCACTCCGGCTGCCGGAACGGATGCGGATTTCATGCCCCGCTTCAACCATGCCTGCGTAACTGCCAGCCGGGGCGGGGTAAGCTACCTCTACCTCATTGGCGGCTCGGCCATGCGCGAGAATACCGAAGGCGGCTATGCATTCACCTATTTCCATGATGTCTGGCGATCCCGGAACGGTATCACCTGGGTGAACCTCGCCAATAATGACTTTGGCATGCGGAGCGACCTGGCGGCCTGTGCCGATCCCACGACCGGCAGAATGTATGTCCACGGGGGAGCATTCGGGGTTACTTTCGATAACCGGGAACAGTACAACCAGCCCAATCGGTTTTATTACAATTTATGGTACTCCGATGACGGTGTCGCCTGGCAGGCAGATGAATCCTTCTCCACCTTGCGTGCTGCGCATGCGCTGGTTTTCCATGAGCAGTCGCTCTGGCTTTTCCCCGGCAAGGAGGATGGTTACCGCGAAATGCGCTATGCCGAGGACGGGCTGTATTATACATACCGCAAAGAGCCTGACAGCGACTGGGCGCTCGATTCAAAGGGTTCCGCCTTCAGCGGAAGGCACTCGTATGCCACCGTTGAATTCGATGGCAAGATATGGGTGCTGGGAGGGGAAACGGCCGATAACGGTCCGGACAACGATGTCTGGTGCGGATCAATCAATCAATAATCCTGTAAAAACAGAAAATATGAAAAGATATATTTTGCTGGTTATCTGGTTTTCAGCCATTATTCCGATAAATGCCCAGGACTCAACATTCCTCGTTCCGCTGAAGAAATGGAACATGAAGATTGTCGGACTGGATCACATGTACAAAACGTATCTGGCCGACCCCCTTGGCGTCCGTTTTGAAGCAGGCCCCCAGTTCTTTTCGTATGCCGATTACGATTATACCGACGGGATCAATCAGGGAGGGAAATACACCGGACATCTGACGGTTTTCCCGGCGGCCCGGCTTTCGCTGTTTCAGTTCCGGCCAAAAAGCAACCCGAACTTGGGCGTTGAAGCTGAAATCGGCGTGATGACCCCCTGCCACATGCGCGACGGAAACAATGATTTCATCGGACTCGACGGGGTCTATTATTTCGCAGTGGCCGCCAACCCTGCGGAGTGGCTCTCCCTTCGTTTCTCGAAGCATCATATCTGTACCCATATCGGCGATGAATTCCCGAAACGGTACACCACCTCGGTTACCGACAGGGATCCGATGTTCAAGCTGGGTCCTGTTCAGGACGACCTGAGGTGGGCGCTCTCGCTTCGTCCCCTCTGGTTCCTGCACCGGCCCAATCTCGATATTTTGCGGGTGTATGGGGAAGTCGGCTATTTTGATCCGGGTTCCGATTTTCTGGGAGCAAGGAAATCATGGCCCAACCAGTATGCCTACATGAATTATATGGCAGGCGCCGAGCTGGAGTATTATTTTTCGGATAAGCTGCGATGGCTCGGCGGTGTTTTTGCCGCCGGCAACGTGAGTACCTACCAGATGAATGGCTTCGCGAAAAACATCAATATCACTGCCGGCTACATTCTGCCGCAGGAACGCAACAAACTTCGCTTCCGGCTTGGCATCCAGTTCTATAACGGACGCAGCCTGGTGAATGAGTTCTACAACCGGAGAGAGCGGTTTACGGCCATCTTTCTGGCGTTTGATGTTTAATAGGCTCTGTAGGTTATTTTTGCTTTTATATTGAAATAGGGCAATCTCCGGCAATTCTCAGGCACATTGAAAAGTTCCGTGAGCAGTTGGAACCCCTGTCCGCCAATTTTACCGGAACCACCTGGAAAGGACGTAAGCCGGGATCTTACAAATGGTATGAGATTCAAATCGAGCTTGATCAAAATGAGCGCACAAAGTTGATCACCTTGGTTAACAGGGTGAATGACTGGAAGACCGGACCAGATCTATCGGCAACACTGGGTGACGAAATATCCATCGGCCAGCTTGTTTACGAGCTCTATGGATTGAACGAAGAGGACATTGCGTTGGTGGAGGGGGCGGTCGAAATAGGGTCGGGCCAGGCAGGTGTCCATCCCAACTTATTGTTATTTTTGAAAAAAACGCCATGACAACTTCGGACTTAAAGCTCAGGATTTTCCGGCAGATTGACGCACTCGAAAAGGCCGGATTAGAGGGTATTTACGGGGTTATCATGAATTACATCAATGGACAGAAAGATATCTCGGATTGGGATAATTTGTCGGAAAACCAAAGGCTTGGCTTATTAGAGGCGATTGATGAGCTGGATGCAAAAAGGGGAATTCAGGGGTCTGCTTTAATTGATAAGTTTCGCAAGAAGTATTCTCATGAGTAAACAGGTCGTCTGGTCACCCTCGGCCGAAAACGATTTTGCCCAGATCCTCGAATACCTGGATAGTCATTGGAACGAAAAGTGGCTAATCAATTTATTGATATAACTGAGCAAAGTCTGGAGCAGATTTCAATTAACCCAAAGCATTTCCCGCTAATCCATAAGGGATTTAAAATACGCAAATTCGTACTGACCAAGCACAATACTGTCTTTTATCGCGAAGGTAAAACGGCGGTCGAGATTATAAGGATTTTTGACACCAGGCAAGATCCGGATAGCCTGACTTTTTAGCAATTTCAATCTATTGTTCCTGCTGTTTTTCTGGCCGTGATCCGCCTGCCACGAATTATGCTACCTTTGCCGAAATTATTCATTGCCAATGACATCCTTTGACGAATTGAACCTTTCCACACCCTTGCAACAGGCCATCGATGACCTGGGTTTTGCCAATCCAACACCGATCCAGGCCGGGGCCTACCCGGTAATCCTTTCGGGAAGGGACATTGTGGGGATCGCACAAACCGGTACGGGCAAAACATTCGCCTATATGCTGCCGCTCTTCCGCGATCTGAAATATTCGAAGGAAGTTCCTCCCCGGATCCTGATCCTGGTTCCGACACGCGAACTGGTTCTTCAGGTGGTGGAACAGGCAAAAAGCCTCTTAAAATATCAGAATAGCAGGGTTTTAGGCGTTTTCGGGGGTGTCAACATCAATACGCAGAAACAGCAGATCTTTGAAGGCACCGACATCCTGGTGGCCACGCCGGGAAGGCTTTACGACCTGGTAATCTGCGGCGCACTTCAGCTGAAGTCGGTTAAGAAACTGGTGATCGATGAGGTGGATGTTATGCTGGATGCCGGTTTCCGCTTCCAACTCACCAATATTTTCGATCTGTTGCCGGCGAAGCGGCAGAGCATGATGTTCTCGGCCACCATGACCGAGGAAATTGATGAGCTGATCGACGGCTTTTTTATCGCACCGGAGCGTATTTCGGTTGCCCTGAGCGGTATGCGGCTGGAAAATATCGAACAGAGGTGCTACCCGGTTCCCAATTTTCACACCAAGGTTAACCTTTTGCGGTACCTGATCGGAAACCGGCAGGAGTTCCGCAAGGTGCTGGTTTTTGTTTCGAGCAAGGCAATTGCCGACCGGCTTTTTGATCTGCTGGTTGAAAATGACGGAGCGGGTTTTGGCATTATCCATTCCAACAAAACCCAGAATTTCCGCATGCAGGCGGTAAAACAGTTTGAGGAGGGCCGCACCCGGGTACTGGTGGCTACTGATGTAATGGCCCGCGGTCTCGATTTCGACAAGATCACGCATGTCATCAACTTTGATACGCCTGCATTTCCGGAGAATTACGTTCACCGGATCGGCCGCACCGGGCGTGCCGACCATCGCGGAAAATCGATCCTCTTTTATACCCAGAAGGAGGAGCCGGCTAAAGAGGTCATTGAAAAGCTCACCGATTATGTCATACCGGTTGCGGAGTTTCCCGAAGCGGTTGATATATCAAAGCAGCTCATTCCGGAGGAGCAGCCGAAGGGCATAGCCGCCAATCCGCACCGCAACTCCAAACTGGTGGAGCGGGGCGCCTCCTTTCACGAAAAGAAACTGAAAAACACGAAAACCAACCAGGGCGGTTCCTATCTCCGGAAAGGCAAGGTTTACACGAAGCCCAAGACACGCGGCGATAAAATTGCCAATTTGCGCCGTGCGAAGAAGCGCTGACCGATCATCAAATGATGTTAATCGGTATCTTTAGCCCAAACTAAAGTCAGCACCCATGCAAAACAGACGCGATTTCTTAAAGCACACCTCGCTGGCGGTAGCCGCCGGCCTTTTGGCTCCGAACCTTTTCTCAAACAACGGCAATCCGGTGCCAGCCGGCAAGAATATAGGGTTACAGCTCTATTCATTGCGCGACATGGTCGGAAAAAAGGGTATTCAGGCCGTTCTTGAGGCCACTTCAAAAATCGGGTATAAAAACCTCGAGACAGCCGGCTATTCCGACGGGCTCATTTACGGCATGGCGCCAAAGGAGTTCAGGAAGCAGGTTAAAGACCTCGGAATGAAATTTACCAGCGCCCACCTCGGCCAGTCGTGGTCGAAGGAGAAGGCAGCCGATATCTGGAAATGGTGGGACCAGGCCATCGAGGCACACCACGAGGCCGGTGCGAAATATATGGTTCAGCCGTTCATGCCGGTTGGCCAGAAAAGCAAGATTGAGGACCTTCAGATGTATTGCGAATACTTCAGCAAGGTGGGTGAAAAGGTATCCAAAGCCGGAATGGCCTTCGGCTATCACAACCACACCGAAGAGTTTAAAAAGATCGGCGAACATGTTATTTACGACTATATGCTTGCCAATACCGATCCGAAGAGCGTGATGTTCGAGCTTGATGTATACTGGTGCCACGAGGGGGGCTGCGACCCGGTTGACTATCTGAAAAAGTATGCCGACCGTATACGCTTGACACACATTAAGGATGCGAAGGAGATCGGTGCCAGCGGCATTATGGATTTCGAATCGATTTTCAACCAGATGAACGCCCACAAAATGAAGGACTGGTACGTGGAGATCGAAGAGTACACCACGGGCGACCCGGTGGCCAGTGCGCAGCAGAGCTTCGAATTCCTGAACCGGGCGGATTACGTGAAATAGGCCCCGTACCCGATGCCATGAAAAGGTTCCTGACACTGCTTGCAGCGGTTGCGGCATTCCTGGCGTGCAGCCGCAAACAGGATGAGACTGCGGCTGGTCTGGTGATGATGTACCAGCAGCCCGCTCGCAACTGGAACGAAGCGCTTCCGGTCGGCAACGGCCGGCTGGGGGCCATGGTTTTCGGAACCGTGGTACGCGACAGGATCCAGTTCAACGAGGAGACCCTCTGGACCGGTGAGCCCCATGACTATTCACATCCCGGGGCATCCGGATACCTCGACACCATCCGGCAGCTTCTGTTCGCAGGTAAGCCAAGGGATGCCGAGGCGATTGCCATGGAGCACTTCATGAGCCTTCCGCTTGGCCAGAAAGCCTACCAGCCATTCGGCGACCTTTTCCTCGAGTTTCCCGGCCACGAACAGTACACCGGTTACCGGCGCAGTCTGGACATCTCCGAAGCGCTTGCCTGCACCAGTTATCAGCTTGACGGACTCACCTACACCCGCGAGGTGTTCGCCAGCAAGCCCGACCAGGTGATCGTGATCCGGCTGACGGTGAACCAGATGAACAGGCTGGCATTCAATCTTGTAATGGATTCTCCGCATGAACAGAAACAGCTTTCCACCAACGGTTCCGATCAGGTTCTGACGGTGGCGGTCAGGAACGGCGCCCTGCGGGGTACCGCCCGGCTTAAGCTTGAAACCGACGGCATCATCAGGGATTCCGCAAACAGGATCATGGTTGCAAAAGCCGGCAGGGCCACCATTTACCTGACCGCCGCCACGAATTTCATCAGTTACAAAGATGTGGGAGGTGATCCGGACAAGCGGGTGTCCGATGTTTTTAACGCGATGGAGGGCAAATCCTACAAGCAGGTCCGGAAGGCACATATACGGGATTACCGGTCCCTTTTCAACCGGTTCGATATCGGTTTCGGATCCAATGGCCGGGATACCCTGCCAATGGACAGGCGCCTGAAACTTTTCGGGCAATCGCCCGATGATCCCGGACTGATCGGGCTGTATGTCCAGTACGGACGTTACCTCATGATCTCATCGAGCCGGCCGGGTACGATGCCCGCCAACCTGCAGGGGATCTGGAACCAGGACATGGAACCGGCCTGGGAGAGCAAGTACACCACGAATATCAATGCAGAGATGAACTACTGGCCGGTGGAGGCGGCCAATCTCAGCGACTGCCACGACCCGTTTTTACGGCTCGTGGAGGAGTGTGCGCAGACGGGCGCCGTCACGGCAAAGGTCCATTACAATGCCGGAGGCTGGGTACTTCACCACAACACCGATATCTGGAGAGGTACCGCCCCGATCAACCATTCCAACCACGGCATGTGGGTGGGTGGAGGCGGCTGGACCAGCAGCCATCTCTGGGAACACTTTCTTTTTACCCTCGATACTGCCTTCCTGCGCGAAAGGGCCTGGCCCGTAATGCGGGAAGCCGCCCGGTTTTACGCTGATTTTCTCATCCCTGATCCGAAAACCGGCCTGCTCATCAGTACCCCGTCGAACTCCCCCGAAATCGGGGGGATGGTGGCCGGTCCCACCATGGACCACCAGATCATCCGGACGCTGTTCAACTCCTGTGTGGAGGCATCCCGCATCCTGGCCACCGACCGTGATTTTGCCGCAAGGCTGGAGGAACTGCTCCCCAACATCGCACCCAACCGGATCGGGCGCCAGGGCCAGCTGCAGGAGTGGATGGAGGATGTGGATGACCCGAATGAACATCACCGGCATGTATCCTTCCTTTGGGGCGTACATCCCGGCAACGACATCACATGGGAGAAATCTCCGGAACTCATGAAGGCCGCCCGGCAATCGCTGATTTTCCGGGGCGATGACGGTACCGGCTGGAGCCTGGCCTGGAAAATCAATTTCTGGGCCCGTTTCCTAGACGGCGACCATGCCTATGAGCTTATAAAGCTGCTGTTCAGGGTCAAGGATGAATCAACCGTGAACTGGAGCGGAGGGACCTACATCAATCTTTTTGATTCACATCCTCCCTTCCAGATCGACGGCAATTTCGGAGCTCCTGCCGGTATCATGGAACTGCTGGTTCAGTCGCATCAGGGTTTTATCGATATTCTTCCGGCCCTGCCGAAGGCACTCCCGTCGGGCCATGTGAGAGGCATTTGTGCCCGCGGCGGTTTCGAGCTCGACATGACCTGGAAAGATGGAAAACTGGCCGGTCTTGAGGTGCTGTCAAAAGCAGGCGCTCCCTGCCGGATCCGGTACAACGGCACCCGTGCCGAATTCCAGACCATCAAGGGGAAACGCTATGCCTCCGGCACGGATTTTACACTGGTTCCGGCTCCGTGAAAGGAGCGGATATCTAAGCCAGCTCCGGGTAAGATCAGTATGAACCTGATTTAATATGGTTAACATAATGAAATTCCGATTGTTGCTTGTGTTTGCCGTTCTGCCCGGCTTTCTGGCGGGTGAACCCGTCGACCGCAAAGCCGTCGTCACCAGGCATTCTATCCGCACCGCCGATATGGCCGGCATCCTCGCCCTGGGCAACGGCGGTTTCTGTTTTGGGGTGGATGGTACGGGATTACAGACTTTCGGGGGCAATATCATGGCCGACTGGGCCTGGCACAGTTTCCCGCTTCCCGAAGGTGCCACCATGGCTGATGTCCCGGAAACAGGAACCATCGAGACCGGCCGCCTGGTTGGTGAAATGAAGCAGGCGTCGGCCAAACCGGAAGTAAGCGACTGGATGTTCCGGAACCCGCATAAGTTCAATATGGGACGATTGCGTTTCACGGACCGCGACGGCCTGCCGGTCGACAGTTCACGGGTAACCGGCCTGGAACGGATGCTCGATCTGTGGAAGGGCATACAGACATCGGAGTTTAAGATCGATGGCAAGCCGGTGAAAGTCACCACACTTGTTCATCCCGGCTTCGACATGGTGTCCGCGCGCATTGAATCGGAATTGCTGGCCACCGGTGACCTTACGGTTTCCCTTGACTTCTCCTATCCTGTTGCTGCGGTAAGGAATGAACTCCAGGACCGCTGGTATGGGGTATGGGACGGGTACGACCGTCACCGCACCCGTGTCAGCCGCTTTGTTAGTCGGGCCGGGTTCACCAGGGACCTGGATCAGTTTCAGTACCAGGTTCGATGGCAGTGGTCCGATTCAGGGGCCCGTTTCGACGGGGATCCGGGGAGGCATTCCTTCCGTCTGACGGCATCGCCCGGAACCAAGATCCTTGAGATGGCCTGCGCCTTTTCCGCCGGGCCGGTTCCGGAGCTTCCCTGTTTTGCCGCTACGTTGCCGATGGTCATCGAAAGCTGGGAAAAACACTGGCTCAGCGGAGGGGCCATCGATCTGTCGGGAAGTGCCGATCCGCGGTGGATGGAGCTCGAGCGGCGGGTGGTGCTTTCGCAATACCTGATGAGGACCCAGTCGGCCGGCAGCTGGCCCCCGGCGGAAGTTTCACTTATGGGGGTTGACTTCTGGAGCTCTCAGTTCCATATGGAAATGATCTGGTGGCACCTGGCCCATTACGGCCTCTGGAACCGGTGGGAGCTGGCTGATGAAGCGCTCGGGTGTTACCGGCGTTTTCTCCCGATGGCTCGCCGACTCGCCGCCCAGTTCGGATACAGGGGGGCCAAATGGGGCAAGCAGGTGGGGCCGGAAGGGCGGACCGCACCCTGGGATCCGACTTATCTCCTCCATTGGCAGCAGCCTCATCCCATCTTCTTCGCCGAGGAGGAATACCGGCTCAGCCCGACACCAGAAACGCTGAACAAATGGGGAACCATTGTGCTCGAAACGGCCGAATACATGGCCGGTTTTCCGGTTCTTCGTCAGGATGGGAATTATCACCTGTCACCCGTGATCACCGCCAACGAAAACGGCGTCGGCGACGACCCGGCGTTTGAATCGGCCTATTGGCGATGGGGCCTTTCAAAGGCGCAGGAGTGGCGCATGCGCCTGGGGATGGAGAGGAATCCTGATTGGGACAGGGTCCTCAATAACCTGGCGCCGCTACCTGAGGCCGGCGGGGTCTATCTTTTTTGCAACGGATGGCTTGACAGCTACACCAAATACAACAGCGGCCACCCCGATCCGCTGGGCGTTTGCGCCTTTCTGCCTTTTGTGGAAGGAGTGGATCCTGAAACCGCCCGACGAACCGTCGAAAAAATCGACCGCGAATGGCAATGGGCCAACATGTGGGGCTGGGATTACCCTTGGTCGGCCATGGCTGCCGCCCGCGTGGGTAAGCCGGAAATGGCTGTCGACATGCTGCTGAAAGAGACCCGGCAAAATGCTTACACACTCAATGGGATCAATGAAGGCTGGTATTTCCCCGGAAACGGCGGCCTGCTTTATGCCGTAGCCATGATGGCCGCAGGATGGGACGGGGCGCCCGACGGCAATGCCCCGGGGTTCCCTGACGGCGGACGGTGGGTGGTGAAGTGGGAGGGGTTGAGGAGGGCGATGTAAGCGGCAGGAGGTTAGGAGGGTAGGAGGTTAATAGGTTAAGAGGTTAGGAGGTTAAAGGGAGTATCGGTATGAGAATTTTGATGATTGTTTTTCTTGCATGTATGATTGCGGCCTGCAAGCCAACGCAGCAGGGCGATGGGGAACGGCTGTCGCAGGCGTTTACCCGTCCCGGTAGTGAAGCGAAGCCATGGGTATACTGGTACTGGATGAACGGGAACGTCACCCGCGAAGGCATAACGGCCGACATCCGGGCGATGAGCGAAGTTGGGATTGGCGGCGCCTTTCTGATGTGTATCGGAGGTCCATGGGAACGTCCCGGCCTCGATACCGCATATAACCAGCTCACCCCCGCGTGGTGGGGGCTGGTGGAACACGCTTTTAAGGAGGCAGAAAAGGAAGGGATCCGGCTGGGCATGTCGGCCTGCGACGGCTGGGCCACCGCCGGCGGACCCGTTATCAGGCCGAAGGATGCCATGAAAAAGGTGGTATGGAGCATGATGAACCTCGATGGCGGAAAACCGGTAACGGTAAGGACCCCGCTGCCGCCTCTGAACGCGGGCATCTATCAGGAATTCGGACAGGAATTTACGGGTGAACGGAGGTTTTACAGGGATATCGCATGCTATGCCATTCCGGAGATCGGGGGTATAACGAAGAAGATGCCGGATTACGATTTTAAGGTTTCAACCACGATACCCGGGATCGATCCGGCCGGGCTTTTCGATGGCAACCTGAAGACTACGGCAATAAATACCAGGGATAAAGGCTACATCCAGATCGCATTCGCGGAGCCTTTCACCTGCCGTTCAATCAGATTGTTCAGTGAGCCCGACAGGTGGTTTCCCTATCCTTATTACGCAGCCCGGATGGAACTCCTCACCAGCGATGATGGCCTTCATTTCATCAGCAAGGGCCGGTTCACGCCCGACCAGCACGGCTGGCAGGATGACGGTTGCCCGGTGACACTGCGTATATCCGAAACGCGCGCCCGCTTTTACCGGTTCATCTTCGATATGGATACCGCGTTCCCGGTGAGCATGCGGTATGTGGGGGCCGACAGGAAATACATCAGCCTAAGCGAAATCGAGTTGTCGCCCGTGCCCTGGATCGACCATTTTGAGGCAAAGGCGGGATTCCGTTACCGCGTGGCCCCACCGGAGGATCCCGGGTTCCGGGTCAACGGATCCCTGTCCATGAGAGGGATGATCAATGTGTCGGAATACCTGGACTCCGCAGGGGTCCTTACGTGGAATGCCCCGGCCGGCAGCTGGACGATCCTGCGCATGGGGTATACCATCACCGGCAATGAGAACGAAACCGGCGGGGGCGGCATCGGCCTCGAATCCGACAAGTTCAGCAGGCAGGCCACCCGCCTAGTTTTCGACCACTGGCTCGGGGAGACCATCCGCCGGATCGGGATAGAGCGGGCGGGGAAAGTCCTGCCGCTCATGCACGTCGACAGCTGGGAGGCGGCCACCCAGAACTGGACCGATTCCCTGGGAACGGAGTTCAGGAACAGGCGCGGATATGACCCGATTCCCTTTCTCCCGGCACTGGCCGGGTTTCCTGTTGAATCGCCGGAAGTGTACGAGAACTTTCTGTACGACTACAGGCTGACCATTGCGGAGGTGCTGAACGATAATTTTTACGGTGAGATGGCCCGGCTGGCACATGAAAACGGAAGCGAATTCTCAGCCGAAGCCACCGCACCGGTGATGGTCTCCGACGGCATGCTGCACCATAAGTATGCCGACCGGCCGATGGGCGAATTCTGGCGCGACGATCCGGCTCCCTACGATAAGCCGGAGGATATCCTCGAAGCCGTTTCGGGCGCTCACGTGTACAACAAGCCGATCGTGCAGGCGGAGTCATTTACCGATGTCGATTCGAAATGGTACGAATATCCGTTTGCGCTGAAGGCCGAAGGCGACTATAATTTCTGCAGGGGCATCAATAAGTTTTTTATCCATGTTTTTGTCCAGCAGCCATTTGTGGATAAGAAGCCGGGGCTCACCCTCGGCCAGACAGGCCTCCACTTTAACCGGGGACAGGTGTGGTGGAACCAGGCAAAACCCTGGGTCGGCTATCTCACCACCTGCCAGTCGATGCTGCAGCAGGGCTGCCAGGCGGCCGATATGCTCTGCTTTACCGGGATGGATGTCCCGCGCAGGGCGCTGCTGCCCGACCAGCTCAGCGTGACGGTGCCGGCGGGATACCGTTACCTTTCGGTCAATCCCGACGCGCTGCTGAACGAGGTGACGGTGGAGAACGGCTTCATGAAACTTCCGAACGGAGCCCTGCACAAGGTGCTGGTCCTGTCAGGCGATCCTTTTCTCGGTAACGGGAAATACAGCCCGGAAGTGATGCGGAAGATCGGAGAGCTTGTGCAGGCAGGCATCATCGTTGTGGGTCCCAAACCCGTCGGTTCCGCGGGCCTGAAAGATTACCGGGCCCATGAGACGGAAGTCAGGAACCTGGCGGACCTCATCTGGGGGAACTGCAACGGGCACGATACAACCGTGAACCGTTACGGCAGGGGATCGGTGTACTGGGGCGAACCATTGGAAAAGATTCTGGCAAAAGAGCACATCACCCCGGATATGACTGTTTCCGGTGCCGACTCCATCGACTTTATCCACAAGTGCGCCGGCACCTCCGACTTCTATTTCATTTCCAATCAGCGGGGTGTTGCGCAGGTTGCCGTATGCAGCTTCCGGATCGACGGCAGGGTCCCGGAAATCTGGAATCCCGTGACCGGAGAACGTTTCCTCTGTGAATACCGCTCCGAAAGGGGAAGAACCATAGTCGGACTGGAACTGCCGCCATCAGGATCGCTTTTTGTCGTTTTCAACCGCCGGCCCGGCCACGGATTGAAAAAGCCAGCGAAAAAGGTAAAGATCGATGAGGTGCCAATCGGGGGGAATTGGCTTATTACCTTCGGGAAGAACCGGGGGCTGCCCGAAAGCTTTGCCATTCAAACGGATACCCTGTTTTCCCTCACTACCCACCCTGATCCCAGTGTGAAACACTTCTCGGGCACCGCCAGGTATGAGCTTGTTTTCAATTTTACCCGCAGGCCGGCTGACCAGTCAATCCGGTACACCCTTGATCTTGGACGGGTCGAAAACGTGGCAAATGTGACGTTGAACGGAATGGACCTTGGAATTCTCTGGACCAAACCCGTTGTCACCGATATTACGGAGGCCGTTCGCGAAGGCACCAACCGGCTGGTGGTGGAAGTTACGAATACCTGGAATAATCGCATAGTCAGGGATATGCAATTATCAAATAATGAGCGCATAGCATATTTTCCGCATTTTGCGGAGTACCCCAAGGCCAATGACAGTAACGGCTTTCTGATCCGCAGTGTGGATTACCGGCTCCGGGATGCGGGGCTGATCGGTCCCTGCCTGATCAGGATCAGCCGCTTTGGTAAGGCGCCTCAGGGCAGGTGACCGCAGCGCGTTCAGTGAGCTGCGGTCGGTCCATTCCGGCAGAGTGCTGAACACCTGCTACCGCTTCCTCCTCAACCGTCAGGACGCACAGGATCTTTCGCAGGAGGTGTTTCTCACGGTTTTCCAATCGATCCATACCTACCGGGGTAAATCAGAAGAAAGCGGAAGAATCGGTTTTCGAGTGTGATCACGAGTCTCGTCGTAAGGTGCAGCAGCCGGTAAGTCATTCGGTGGTATTTGGTAACGTGGAGGAACCGCTTTCAGAGGGGATATAGTATTGCCGCCTTTCGGCAGGCAACCTAAGCAGCACCATCAAAATGATCTGCCTCCGTTAGATTGACCGGATCCGGCCTTTCGTCGAT
Organism: uncultured Porphyromonadaceae bacterium; assembly: GCA_964457845.1. Lineage (GTDB taxonomy): Bacteria > Bacteroidota > Bacteroidia > Bacteroidales > UBA12481 > UBA12481. The sequence goes on from CAYWHP010000049.1 coordinate 24,897, forward strand.
GATCTGGCGCAGTCCGTTGAACTTTTTTCGGGATCACGCATCGAATCCCTTCGTTTGTACCCGAAAGTTCATTGTAAAAAATCAGATCATCATGAAAACAAAAATTATCCTCCTGGGCCTGTTCCCGCTCAGTTTCGGATGGGCATGCACCAAGGAGGTAACACCGGATGACGGGGATAACAACGGGTCCCTTGTAAAAACGTACCGGATCGTTGATACCAATCAGTCAACATTTTACAATAATTCCGATCCGATTCCGGCCCCGGCCGAAGGCTCGGCATTTTACGGGCAGGATGCACAATATCAGGGAAATGCGCCATCCTATACACTCAATGGCGACGGTACGGTCACCGATAATGTCACGGGACTGATCTGGCAGGCAAGCGCCGACCGGAACGGCGACGGGATCATCAATGCAGATGACAAGCTGACCTACGAGAAGGCCAGGGACAGCGTTGCCGCGTGTCGGACAGGTGGTTATTCCGACTGGCGCCTGCCGACCATCAAGGAGCTCTATTCACTTATCCTGTTCAGCGGCAAGGATGTCGGGCCCGGTGCAGGTGCCGTGAATGTCCCCTTCATCGATACGGATTATTTCAAGTTCGGCTATGGCGACCTGGATGCCGGCGAGAGGACCATAGATGCACAGTACGTTACATCTACCCTCTATGTCGACAAGCCCGCTGTTATGGGATCGATGGATTTCGGGGTCAATTTTGCCGATGGGCGCATCAAGGGATACGGACTGAAAATGGGATTCACGAGCAAGACTTTTTACGTGAAATATGTCAGGGGCAATGCGGATTACGGGAAAAACAATTTCAAGGCGAACGGTGATGGCACTGTCACCGATGAGGCGACAGGCCTGATGTGGCAGCAGGCAGACAACGGGACCGGCGTAAACTGGGAGGAGGCACTCTCTGCTGCGGAGAATTCGGGATTTGCAGGGTATGCCGACTGGCGCCTGCCGAATGCCAAGGAGCTGCAGAGCATCGTGGATTATTCCAGATCACCGTCAACTACCAATTCGGCTGCAATAGATCCGCTCTTCACCTGCACGGCTATAACCAATGAGGCGGGAGCTGCCGATTACCCGTTTTACTGGTCGGGCACCACGCATGCTGCAAACGGGACCGGCCCGGAAGGAGCGGCTGCGGTATATGTTTCATTTGGCCGAGCCATGGGTAAAATCGTTATATGGACGGATGTTCACGGGGCAGGGGCTCAGCGCAGCGACCCCAAAACCGGTGATGCCGCCGATTATCCCGATGGCCGGGGCCCGCAGGGTGATGCCATCCGGATGCTCAATTACGTGAGACTGGTTCGCGACGTGAAGTAATTGGCGGAAATCAATAACTTTAACGCTATGCAACGCCACAGGCAAACCGAATCAACCGGACGAACCGAAACCCTGATCCTTGCTTTTATCTGGATAGCCCTCCTGGCCAGCCCGCTTATCGTATTGAACGGTAATGAAGGACTTAAGTGGAACGTCATTTTCGATGCCTGGCTGAGAATTGTGCCTTTTCTCGGGTTGACGTTGCTGAACCACTTCGTGCTGGTTCCATTCCTGTTCTTCCGGAAAATGAGATGGTATCTGGTTGGCGGCACCCTGGTGCTGGTGCTGTTCTCGGTGAGCTTTTCACTGTCGCAGAATTTCAGGGAGAGCCGCCGGCCGGGACCCGACCGGCGTGGGATCGTTGAGGATCAGTGGCGGCCTGACCCCGGACGGCCGAATCCGCCGGTTCCGGGAAGCCTGCCCCCCTACCTGAATACCTTTATCGTCTCCCTGCTGGTCATGGGTTTCGATACCGGAATGCGGTCTATCTTCCGCGCTGCAAAAACCGAAAGCGAAAAAGAAAAGCTTGAAAAGGAAAAGGTCAAGAGTGAGCTGGCCTTTTTGCGCAACCAGGTAAGCCCACACTTTTTCATGAACACGCTTAATAATATCCATTCGCTCATCGACTTCGACACCGAAGAGGCCAAAAGCGCCGTCATCCGCCTGTCGAAACTGATGCAGCACCTCCTGTACGATTCCGATAAGGATACCATACCGCTGAAGGAGGAGATCGCCTTCATCCAGAGTTATATCGAATTGATGAAATTGCGTATCAATGAGAAGGTTAAGGTGAATCTGAATGTTCAGGCGGAAGATAGCGGGGTCACCATTCCTCCCCTGCTCTTCACCTCACTGCTCGAAAACGCCTTCAAGTACGGGGTGAGCTACCGGGAAAAATCCTTCATCGACATATCCCTCAACGCCGGCGACGGCAAACTGGTTTTCAAGGTCTCCAACAGCATCATCAGACAGAAAAATCCGGAGCGGACCGCTGAAAACTCAGGCATCGGGCTGGAGAACACAATCAAGCGGCTCGACCTGCTATACGGGGCAACATACGGGATGGATATTTCCGATGCCGACGGGGTTTATACTGTCAACTTAACCATACCGTTATGATCCGTTGCATTGTGATCGAAGATGAGCCTCTTGCCCTGAGGCAGATGGTCAGTTACATCGAAAAGACCCCCTTTCTCGAACTCGGGGCCAGCTTCGATAATGCACTGGATGCTTTGACGTTCCTGAACGAAAATGAAACGGACCTGATGTTCGTTGATATCAATTTGCCCGACCTGAACGGGATGGACTTTGTAAAATCGCTTAAAAACGCCCCGAAGGTGGTATTCACCACCGCATACCGGGAATATGCGGTTGAGGGATTCCGGGTGGATGCCCTCGACTATCTCGTGAAACCCATCAGTTATGCGGATTTTCTGCAGGCTGCCAACCGGGCCGCAGAAAAAATCACCAAAAAGGAAGATGAATTTCTCCTGGTGAAATCGGAATACAAGAGCATTCGGATCAACCTGGCCGACATCCTTTATATTGAAGGGATGCGCGAATACGTGCGCATCCATCTGGCCGGTGGCGCCAGGCCGGTAATGACCCTGCTCAGCATGAAGAGCATTGAACAGAGGCTCCCTTCCACGAAGTTCATGCGCATCCACCGTTCCTATATTGTTAACCTGGCCCGCATCACCACCATCGAGCGGAACCGGATCGTGTTCGACAAGGAGTACATTCCTGTCGGGGACCAGTACAAAGACGCTTTCCAGAAGTTTGTCGACGGTAATTTCCTGGCGGGATAGAGGGGGTGTCGGGTATAGGGTATCGGGTGTCGGGTGTCGGGTGTCGGGTATCTGGCGCATTGAGCTAATCCACGGTTTTGTTATTGAATATAAGGGGTTCGTTGAATAAAAATGAATCCGGCTGCGCCATTTTCGGCATCCTGCGGTACCGGACCGATACCATACCCATCAAGGAGATGACCTACCTCTTTCTTATGGTCGGGATTACTGTTATCAATTCCCTGTCGGACAAAACGGTAAGCTGGGACTAACATGTCGCGGCAATTCCGTAAATTGGTGACTGTAACCGGATTACTCAACCATGAAAACAAAAACTACCCGGATCATCCTGATTGTCATAGCAATACTGGTCGTCCTTTGGTTCGTCCCCTGCCTCATTTTCAACATCCAGCGTCCCCAGCTGAAGTGGGACTGGTCGAAGATCGATACGGGAAAAATCTCATTCCCGAAGGATTTTACCTGGGGTGTGGCTGCTGCCGCCCATCAGGTGGAGGGCAACAACACCAACAACCAGTGGTATCTCTGGGAAAGTACCGTGGATGAGAAGGGCAAGCCCATGATCGAAGGCGGGCAGTTATCCGGGCAGGCCTGCGACCACTGGCGCCGCTATCCGCAGGATATCCGGCTGATGCAGGAGCTTGGTGTGAAATCGTACCGGTTTTCGGTGGAATGGAGCCGGATCGAGCCGCAAGAAGGGGTCTTCGACACGCTGGCCATAAAGCATTATCAGGATGTTTGTGACTCCCTGATTGCTGCCGGGATCGTTCCGATGGTAACCCTCCACCATTTCACGAATCCCATCTGGTTCGAGAAAAAGGGGGCATTCGAAAAGGCTGAAAACGTGACCGATTTCGTGAAATTCACCGAGGTCATCTACCTGGCCCTTAAAGACAAGGTGAAATGGTGGTGCACCATCAACGAGCCGGCTGTTTATGTGGTTGGAGGCTACTTTCAGGGCAATATGCCGCCGGGAAAGAAGGATCCGAAACTGGCGGCGGTGGTGCTACGGAACATTCTGGAGGCGCATGTTCAGGCCTATTGGAAAATAAAGGGATTACCGGGCGGCAGCGAGGCACAGGTGGGGCTGGTGAAGAACATGACGCAGGGGGATCCTTACCGGAAATGGCACCTGGGCGACTGGATCTTTGCCAACCTGATCGAGGGGGTGTTCAACGGTACCACGCTGAATTTCCTGAAAACAGGGGAATACAAATTCAGGATGCCTACTATGGCAAACCTTACGGATGAAAACCCGAAGGCTATCGGTTCCTTTGATTTTATCGGTCTGAATTATTATTCGCATTACAATTACAAGTTTTCCTTCAACCTCGACAAGGCCTTTCAGGCGAAGTTGCTGCCGGGTGAGGTGAAAACCGACATGGATTATGCCGCGTACCCGGAAGGGTTTTACCGGGCCATCAAGGAGGTGGCAAAACTCGGGAAGCCCGTCATCATTACGGAAAACGGGATCGCCGATGCGAAGGATGACCGGCGGGCGCAGTTCATCAGCCAATATCTGTACGCGGTATCAAGGGCCATTTCGGAGGGCGACGATATTCGCGGGTATTACTACTGGAGCCTGATGGACAATTTCGAGTGGTCGCTGGGCTATTCCATGAAGTTCGGCCTCTACGGGGTGGATTTTCCCACGCAAACCCGTTACTTGCGCGAAGGCTCAAAGCGTTTCCGGGAAATCATTCAGCAAAGCCCCCAAGAATAGTATTGCCATCTCCGGGAAAGCCCTTTTTGTCATCCCGGCGAAAGCC
>CAYWHP010000050.1:0-29288 GCA_964457845.1 uncultured Porphyromonadaceae bacterium
CCCGCCTTCGCGGGGATGACAAAGCGGCGCGGGTAAGGGTAGCGGTCCCCGCCTTCGCGGGGATGACAAAGCGGCGCGGGTAAGGGTAGCGGTCCCCGCCTTAGCGGGGATGACAAAGCGGCGCGGGTAAGGGTAGCGGTCCCCGCCTTAGCGGGGATGACACAAGAACGCTTTCGCGGGGATTATAACGCCCTGAGGGACCCAAGAGGGGTGTCATCCCCGCGAAAGCGGGGACCGGTACCCTTACACGGACTCTTTAGCTAGTGGATCATTCAGATTTACAGACAATTCAACCTATTTGATTTTATAAACCGTTTTGTTTTTGTCCCCTTCCTTCGTGAAAAGGAGGTCATCAACGCCTTTTTTCAGGTCGCGGCTGGCGGTAGCGGTGGAGATATCCTTGAAAACATTCATGTAATCCCTGCGGGAGAAGTTGCGTTTGCCCGATGCGATGAAATACTCGAGTCGCGCACTGTCGTTGAGGTTGCGGTTGTTAAAATTCAGCATTTCGGCCAGCGATTTGTCGAGGATATCGAGCATGAATTCGATGAAAAGCGTGGATTTCCCCTGTCGGCCGCAATCGGCCAGTACGGCATAATACTCCTGCTGCCGCAGGCTGATCAGGGTTTCAAAAGGCAGGAACTCAAATACCGGATACTCCCTCATCAGGATGACGGTCTGCCACAGGCGGCCCATCCGGCCGTTACCGTCGGGGAACGGGTGGATAAATTCCATTTCGTAGTGAAACACACAACTTTTTAGCAGTGTCAGTTCATTCTCATTCTTCACATAAGCGAACAGGTCGGCCATGAGGTAATGAACATTCTTTGCCGGCGGGGCGATATGGGCCACCTGCGAACCCTGGAATACCCCGACTTGCTTAGTGCGGTACCGGCCGGCATCGGGCAGGAGCCCCTCCATGAGCATTTTGTGCGCAGCCAGATAGGATTCGGCTGAATCAGCCACAAAACCGGAGATATTTTCATACACCTTAATGGCATTGAGGACTTCCAAAATATCCTTTTGCGGGCCGACCACACGCTTGCGGTCGATCAGTGCGGTTACCTGGTCGAGTGAAAGCGTGTTGCCTTCGATGGCGAGGGAGCTCTGGATGGTTTTGATCCGGTTTTCCTTGCGGAGGTGGAGGGCCGGAAGGGTCATGAGACTGGCGTCAAGTTGCCCGATTTTCATCGCAATCTCGGTAGCAAGGCGAAACACAGCCGGGGTAATGTCGTAAGGTGGTTTCATGATACTATCATTTGATAGTATCAAAGATAAAAAAATCCTTGCTCGTCTACCGCGTTCCGAACTCTTTTTCTATCAGATCAACCGTCATTTTCAAGCCGTCGGCCTGTTTCAGCTTTTCGGCCATTTCAGCGGCGTTCTGCCGGTAAACGCCGTTTCCGGTACAGGAAGTAACGGCTGCGATCATGGAATCGGCCGTCATCTTTTTAAAATCGCACGTTTCAGGGCCGAGGCCCAGCTTAACAATCTGCTTGCGGTTGTCGAACTGGTCGCCCATGAATGGGAATGCCGCCTGGGGGATGCCGGCGCGTGCGATGGCAGCCAGCGTGCCGGTTCCGCCATGGTAGACCGCGGCCGCCAGACGCGGGAAGAGGAGATCAAAAGGCACATCGTCGATATAGAGGATATCCTTTGAGTTTTCTCCATCCAGGCCTGCCCATCCTTTCGAGATGATGAACCGCCTGCCGGTGGCTTCCCTGACCCTTTCGAACATCCGGCTGTACTTTTCGGCGCTGGTGATGGGGTTGCTTCCAAATCCGATGTATACGGGCGGTTCGCCAGCTGTGAGGAAAGCTTCGGTTTCGGCCGGCAGCCGCCCCACAGCCGGAAGCAGCATGAAACCGGTTTGGGTAAACGGAAAAGCTACCCGCTCGCTGGCGGTATTCAGCTCCCTGTCGCAGGCAAGGATCACCCTCTCGCCCATCCAGTGCGCCCAGATGTCGCGGATCGGCGCCAACCCGTACATCGCCCTCTTCTTGTTGATGAACCCCTTCATCATCATATTCATCACGGATTTCCCGAAGCCGAACATCATCCTGCTTTTAAGCGGATCATCCGGTGTGGTGCCCAGTATGACCGGATAGAATGCCACCAGGCGATAGGGCACCTTCATGATATCGGCCGCGGTATGAACGCCCAGCACGATGCCTACTCCGAGGATCAGGTCGGCATCGCCAACGATTTCGGGCAGGCGGTCGATCTGGTCGATCGTAAATTTCTTACCTGCCGCCGGCGAGATTTTCACAGCTACTCCGCCGGTTTGCTCGCCGGGCTTCTCATTGATTTTCTTCTTGATTTCGGGGCCAAAGGCCACGAAAGGGCAGCTATGCATCCGGGCGAGCTCTTCGTTTTCAACAGGTGCATAAAGGATCGCCTTATGCCCTCTGCTGATGAGGGTGCATGCCAGCGCAACCATGGGCTGCACATCACCACGGGTGCCGAGCACAACACATGCAATTTTCATGGGAAAAAATATTGAGCAATAAAGGTACGAAACAAAATGCATTTCGTTAACTTTGGTAACCACTCTGCAAACCAATTATTTACCTTATTCATCATCAGGACAAAATGAAAACACGGCTGTTCCCGCCCGTTAGCCTGATTGGCATGATCATGCTATGCATTCCATTTCAATCCACTGAGGCCCAGTCAACAAACGGTTCCGGCGATTTAGCCGGGCAAAAAATCCTCAGCGGGCAGTTGTATCAGAAAATTAATATTTCTGATAAAGATCTGTTAAAGAACGACTTAAAATCATTATCCCGAAAAACCAGCGTGATACTGTACTTCACCGGATTGCCTTCTGCCGACGAGATACAGGAGCTTACCGCACTGGGTGTCGACTGTCATCGCGGCACCTGGACACCGCCGGCGCGCAATCATCCCCTCGGCTATCTGGTTGCTTCGGTGCCGACAGGTAATCTCCGGAAGGTTTTACGGTTGCCCTTTGTAAAGAAGATGGATACGGCCGATCGATCGACCCGTTCGATGAACAATTCAGCCACCCGTTGTGTGCGGGCACCCATGCTGTGGGAGCAGGGGATCAAGGGTATGGGAGTAACCGTTGGCGTACTCGATTCCGGCATCGACATTTCCTATGCAGGAAGTGATCTTCCTGCCGGTTTTGCCTACAAGGACTATTCGGAGTTTCCCAATATTGATGATGAGGTTGGCAACCAGGTAACCGGGCATGGGACGCATGTTGCTGCCACCGTGCTTGGCCGGGGTTTGCTTTCGGTTGGACAGAATGACGTGAACAACGGGAAGGGCTCCTTTATGGGTTGCGCTCCCGGCGCCAGTCTGGTATTTCTTAAAATCGGCCAGGACTGGAACGCTATTGCCGGGGATGATGCGATCATCGCAGCCATCGATGCGGCAGTGAACATCTATCATGTGGATGTGCTGAGCATGAGCTATGGCGGATGGGACACCTACCACGACGGAAGCTCGGCACTTGAGCAGAAGGTTGACTGGGCGTATGCACAGGGGGTTCCGTTCTTCTGTTCCGCCGGAAACGAAGGACAAGGCCGTAAACACATCTCGGGTCTGGTGGGCCCCGGTGAAACCAGCGACTTCATCCAGGTTGCCGTTGCCGGTGCGGGCACCGACGACACCAAACTCAGGTTCAACCTGGTATGGACCGGGGGCCTTTCAGGCAACGACCTAACACTGAACTACTTCACCAACACAAGGGACTCCTTGCCCGGGATCCTCCACATGCCGGGTACCGTAGGCTTGCGCGGCACCGCATCGCAATACTCGGAAGCCCCGGATTTTCTGCCCAAAGGTGACGGAACCTATTACGTTACGGTAACAAACCGTTCATCCGCCTCACTTACCTATCACATTTACGAAGACTGGTCAAACCTGGAGGACATGCCCGACCATGTCCGTTTTACCTTCGGTACGCCCGACCACACGGTAGGATCGCCATCAAGCGCCGACCATGCTGTTTCTGTGGGTGCCTATGTATCGCGCACCATCGCCAGCAACCTCACCGGCGGCTGGTGGTGGGGGGAGAAGTATGTATACCAGGGTATAGCCCTGTTCTCGAGTCAGGGGCCTACCCTCGACGGCAGGATCAAGCCGGATATCACGGCCCCCGGACATGTGGTGGTATCGCTGCGCGACAAGGATGTTTCCCGGGCGCAGAACAATTATTGGGTTGACAACGACGGCGTACCCGGTGGCGAGGCAAATTACTACATGATGCGCGGCACCAGCATGGCCTGCCCGGTGGTAGCAGGCGCTGCGGCGCTGTATCTGGAGAAATACCCGGGAGCAACACCAGCGCGGGTATATTCCGCCATACGCAACTATGCCGACCAAACAGGGCTCACCGATTTGCCGAACAATACATGGGGAGCCGGCAAGCTCGACATCTATGCGGCATCGCTGGAACGGCCGGCCGAATTTACTGTCGACGGGAACCTTAGCGAACCAAAATACACGACGCTGGCCACCTTCACCAACGGAAGGAACGGCGCCGGCGACAAGGACAACATCGGGGCCATACGGTATTACACCGATGGCGAAAACATTCACATGGGGGTTACCGGCGAACTGTCGGCGGACAACAACATACTGATCTTCTTCGACTTCTCAGGCGTGCAGGGACGGGGAAACGATGTACTCGGCGGCGGCAGCGGCGAGCCGTTTGTTTTCTGTGCATTTGGCTATATGGGTAATGTGCGGATGGACCTGGATGCCGACTTCGCCCTCGGATTCAACAAAGGCAACAGCACCATGTATGAGTTCTTCGGTGATGCTGCCCGCTATGGCCCGACGAACGTAACCTCCAACATCGGCAAGGTAAATCAGCGAGGCGCCAGTTCCGATTATGACATCGGCTCCTCTTTCGGCGGTAAAGGATACATTTCGTTTGCCTTCGACACCACCTACAGCAAGGATCCGAACCGCGGCGTAGAGTATACCATTCCGATTTCGGCATTTGCGGGAGTGGACACCACCCAGACGGTCAGGTTTTTCGCGGTGATCTCGTCGCAATACGGTGTCACCACCAACGAATGCATACCCGGCGATCCCGGGACCCACAACCCCGGCGACGGCGGGGACTTCGCTTCGATCCCCAGCCAGGATTTCTTTACCAGGCCGGTGAAGCTTTGGGCTCCGGCGGCTTCCGGGATTGACCTGACGAAACCCGGCAACCTGCTGCTCGCACAGAACTTTCCCAATCCCTTCCGGGGCGCCACCACCATTGGCTATTCGGTACCCCCCGGCGCCGGCGGACAACCGGTGGAATTAACGGTTTTCGACGTAGCCGGTACCGAGGTGATGAAGCTTGTAAACGAAGTAAAGCCGGCCGGCGACTACACAGTGAAGCTGGATGGAGCGATGCTGAGCAGCGGGGTTTACTATTACCGGCTGAAGGCCGGAGGCAAGGTTGAGAACCGGAAAATGCTGGTGATCAGGTAGGCGATGCATGGCACGATGTTTTTTTCATAGCTTTACCCGTGAAAGAACATTGCCATGAAAACCTATTTCGCCTCACCCGAGCGAGCTGACGAGGAGTCCATACACAGAAAATCCGAGTTGGTTCAGGCCTCCGAAATCCTGACCAAAACGCTGGACAGCCTGACCCATGTAGTGGCAATACTGAACGAGGAGCGACAGGCCGTCTTCATCAACAAGGCACTCCTGGCATCGCTCGGCTTCGACGAATCCGCGCTGCTGCTCGGCTGCAGGCCGGGTGAAATGATGAGTTGCATCCATTCGAATGAAATGGAAGGCGGGTGCGGAACCAGCGAACACTGTACCTACTGCGGTGCCGTGCTAAGCATCATCGAAAGCCAGGAGCAGAATGAGCCTGTTACACATGAGTGCCGCATCAGTTCAGTGATCAATGAGGAACAGGTAAGTTTTGACCTGAGCGTGACATCCAGTCCATTGGTGATTGAAGGTGAAAAATTCACCCTATTTGTAGCAAACGACATCAGTGACGAGAAACGGCGGCACGTGATGGAAAGGATTTTCTTTCACGATGTCATCAATAAAGCCGGGAGCCTCCACGGGCTTCTTGATCTGCTGGAAGAATCGGATGACATCCGGGAAATCAAGACGACCCTGAAAATACTGCACACCGTTTCCTCGGACCTGCTTGAAGAGATATTAAGCCAGCGTGACCTGGCAGGCGCCGAAAAAGGGGCAGTCCACCTCAATCCGGCTTTTTTTGATGCCGAAATTCTCATGATAGAGCTGGCGGCGCAGATGAGGGCACATTCCGTTACCAGGAACCGCACCATTGCAACCACAATACCACCGCACAGTATCCCTATCTGCACCGACCGGACTCTCCTGAACCGAATCCTGACCAACATGATTAAGAATGCACTGGAGGCCACCCCCGATGGCGGCACTATCGCATTAAGCCTTCGTGATAACGGAGAGAGTGCTGCTTTCAGCGTGCATAATGATTCCGTGATGAGTGAAGCCGTCAGGAGCCAGGTGTTCCAGCGCTCCTTCTCCACCAAGGGGGCCGACCGCGGGCTGGGCACTTACAGTATGAAGCTCCTGGGGGAGAAGTTCCTGATGGGGAAAGTGTCATTTAACTCTGAAAAACAGGCAGGAACCGATTTCACGATCGAGGTGCCGAAGGAGTGGAGAATTATTGGGGAGATGTAGGGTGAGGGACGGGGTCCCGGCTTTCGCCGGGATGACAAAAGAAGGCTTTCGCCGGGATGACAAAAGAAGGCTTTCGCCGGGATGACAAAAGAAGGCTTTCGGGGAGTGAAGGTGAGGGACGGGGTCCCGGCTTTCGCCGGGATGACAAAAGAGGCTTGGGCGTGGATTACGGCAATTTGAGAATGGCCTCATCGAGGGTTGCGACGAAGGTGACGCGCCCCGCGCGGTTGCTCTCGGAGATGAAATCGCGAAGGCTATTGCTTTCGAATTTGGTGAAATCGCCCACCACTGACAGGGTCATGCGGTAGTTCGAGAATTTCTGAAGCACATCGCCTGCCAGCCCGGTCTTCAGATCGAAGAACTCCGGTGCCAGCTGATGTTCATGCAGGATCATCCGGTCGGCGCCCTGGTAGCTGATCTCCATCATCAGGTTGAGGGCCTCCTGTGCCGAGCGGATGAGGCATTCTTCAGAGACGACTTCGGCAATCGGGGCAGCGGGCGGCCCGTGGAAAACGATTTGTCTTTCCATTTAATTATCAATTATTTACGGATGCGGAAGGCCCCGATCCTGGTTGAATAGCCTTTCTGGCCCGATTTCAGGTAATCCCCCACATACCAGATGGTGCGGTCGTCGGAGGGGTCGAGGGCTGTTTGGGTATAATCCTCCCACCGGCGGTTACGTTCTTGTGCCGCCTCGCCGGTAACGAGGACCGTTTCGCGCAGCGTAAGCAGCCCGGGCGGGTCGTTGGCGAGGCGCGCGGCGAAACGCTGGCCGGCAAAATCCCGTTCACCCCCGAAGGAGTAACCGATGCCGATATTTCCTTCGGCATCGATAGCCGGGCTGGCCATCCAGCGATAGTTGCCTTCGGGTGCATAGGTGCCCTGCTGGAAAAGAAGGGGATCCCCCTTGGTGTTGATGCGGAATTCGTACCAGCGCACGCCGCCGCCGCCGGCCGATGTGGCCACCGAGTGCACCGCCACCAGTGATTCGCGGTTGCCTGTGCGGCGGTAGATCATACGGGCCATCAGCTTATCGCCCTGCGCATCCAGGCGCTGGGTGGATCCCGGCTGGGGAACGGCTTCGGTAAGCTGGCCGCCGCCGAGGTATTGATAGGGCGCCACGGGAATCCGCACGGGGCCATCGAGCCGGCTCTGCTGCGGATTTTGCCAGTCAACATGGAACTTCCATGCATATATCGCGCTGTCGCCTAATACGTTATTCAACTGCGAGCCACCGGCGGCCATCATGACATTCGGTGCCCCTGCCGGGGGAAGCTGCTGCCCCTCAAGATCAGCGTTGATAAGGAAATTGACCCCCTCAATAATAAACATCTGTTCGGTGGCCTCCTCGCCCTTCAGCATCCGGCTGCGATCAACTACCGCCGCGTGCTTCTGGATCACGTTGTCGCCTGTGCTGGTGGTGATGTAATAGCCGTCGGGCCACACCGCCGGGCGCGGGTAATCGGGGAAAAGCTCCCGGATGAATTCGTAGCGGTAATAAGGTCCGAACGGATCGGCTGTTTTGCTCACGGCGTAGCACATCCCGTAATTTCCATCGGCGCCCTTGCGGAACAGCGGCATCACGATGAGCCAACGGTTGGCCAGCTGATCGTAACGGGCCACCGCATCGCCGTTGTTGTTCGCCTCGCAGGGGCCGCCCATACCCTTGAAAAAGGTCCGGGTTTCTGCCGGGCCCATCAATACCTGGCCGGTTTCGGCAAACCGGCCGCCGGCCTTGGTAAATACGGCCATCCGCGAATTCACGATCTGAATAATATGATCGGGACCAACCGCGAGGGTATTGTCCGACGGGTTCCGGAGCCGCAGGGTGCTGTCGCTGCCGGGAAACCCAACGCCCAGCCCGTCGAAGCCCGCCGTAAGTTCAGGTGCCGGGCCGGTGCCCATTTCAACTTGTTCTATGGCACGTGCTTTTGCATTGCCCTTGCGCAGATCGGGCCTGTTCTGATGATTCCGGTACAGCTCCGCGTAAGGTGCCGCCTCCTTCCCTTCCGGCCGGAAAAGTTCTTCATACAGGGGTTTCGATTCATCGAAGCGGACAGGATGCTTGACAATAACCTGCTGGGCCTGCAGGAAAAGGGAGAAAAAAAGGAAGATGAATATAGGAGGGAGTATCCGGATCATAGGGCAGCTAGGTCAATTCTTTTTATTAATTAAGTTTACAATCACTTTAATCATTGTATCCTTCTCCTCCGGATTGCTAACGGCAATCATCAGGGTAAGTGCAACTAAGGCATTATCGGCTATTCGCTTTTGGCCGGTTTCCGAATACAGAGCCGCATTCTTATCGAGAAAAAAGAGAAATAATAATGCACCAATTCGTTTGTTCCCATCAGTGAAGGAGTGGTTTTTGGTAATAAAGTAAAGAAGATTGGCTGCCTTTTCTTCAAGACTGGGATATAAATCAATCGAGTTAAAGGTCTGATAAATAGCGTTAATCGAACTATTAAAAGATTCATCCTTTTCGCGACCGAAAAGGTCGCTGTTTCCATGAACCAGTTTAGCTGAAGAAATCTGTCTAACCGCTTCCTCATATGTCAACCGAAATGTCTCACTTCCTGAAGTTTCAACAATGCCAAGCTCTTGATAATCATATTGATCCAACACCTTCAGCCCGTAAGCATAATCTGAAATTATCCTTAGCAATCCGGTACTTTCTTCACCCGATAGTGGTTTTGAATTCAATACACTGCTCAAAATCCGGACTGAATCCTGGAGCTCCTTGAATTTTAAGTTTTGGTTTTTAAGAACGCGTTCATTAAGTGCGAAACCTTTAATCAAATTTTCCTTCAGGATTTTGCTGGCCCATAGCCGAAAATCAGTCCCTCTTTTTGAATTTACTCGATATCCAACCGAGATGATAAGATCCAGATTGTAGTATTTAATATTCCTGGCAACTTCCCTGGTTCCCTCCATCTGAACTTGTGCAAAAATTGCACAAGTTGCGTCTTCTTCCAATTCTCCTGATTTGTAGATGTTCCCAATATGACGGGTAATGCTGGTCCTGTTTGTTGCAAACAAGGCTTCCAATTCATATTGGTTTAACCAAACAGTATCGTTGTCGAGCTTTACATGTATCTCGGTTTGGCCATCCTTCGATCTAAAAATCTTAATATCGGAATTCATATAAACACCTGAATCTGGATTTGAATTGAGCCACTATTTTGTTGTCTCCCCCCCGAGCCTGGCAAGTACAATGCCATCAGATTGAATTGTATTATCGTCCATTTAATCCGCTTGTTTAGTCGTTGTTATCAATACAGGCCATAAACAACCTTCTCCGCATTTCCGGTAAAAGCTTTCATTTGTTTTTTCACCTCTTCCTGCTTAAGGAGCGGGGCCCCGTCGGGTTTGATGCCGGATTTAGATCCGATATCGCCGAGCACCCGGATCAATTCGTCGATCTCTGCCTCCGTTGTGGTAAGTCCGAAACTTACCCGTGAAACCCCGGGCAGGCTGAGTTTCGGGAACAGTGTAACGATGATCCGCTGGAACTTTTCGAGACCGGGACTTACGCCGAGTGTGCTCTTCACTGCCAGATGGGCGCAATGGCATCCGCTGCGGATGCCTATGCCCCGTCGCACGGAGAGTTCCCGGGAAATGGTGTGGGCGATGATCTCTTTCAGGTTAAAGACGATGACTCCCCCTTTTTGTTCGAATGCCGGTGAATCCGGGTTGCTGATGCCATAAACCTTCATTCCGGGTATGCCGGTCAGGCCCCGCAGTGCATATGCGGTCAAAGCCTGCTCCTCCTCGCGGATCACCGTGAACCCGATCCGCCGAAGCAGGATCAGGGCTTTCCCCAGCGCGGCAATGCCGATGGCATTTTCCTCGCCCGAGGCTTTGATCCGCGCCATCTCCTCCGCGCCGAAGGTCAGCAGGCCCTTGCGGATGGCCAGCACACCGGTGCCGAACGGGGCATAAACCTTGTGTGCCGAGAAAGCGAGGCCGTCGATCCCCCACTCCTCCATCCGGATCCCGCGGTGGGCAGCCAGCTGGGCCGCATCAACAAACAGGCGGGCGCCGTAATGGTGAACGATCCGGCTGATCTTTGCCAGGTCGTTGAAGCTGCCCAGTACATTCGACGCCCCGGTCACGCTAACCATCCGAACCCTTTTTTTTCCGTAAAGCTCCTCCACATTATAGGCACTCAGGAGCCTGTCGAGTTCCTGCAGGTCAACCAGCCCATCCTGATCTGCCGCAAGCCTGATCAATTCAGCGCCGGAATTCAGTCGCCACGGCAGATCGTTCGAAGAGTGTTCGATGAGTGTATTGAGCACCACCGGTTCGTATGCCCCTCCGGATTCGAGGGCCATGCTTCCGGCCGCCAGGTTGATGGCCTCGGTGGTATTGGAGGTAAAAACAATATCATAATCTGCCGATGGGGCCTCCAGGAATTCGGCGCAAACCGATCTCACCTCGCGAACAATCTCCTGCTGCACTTCGGCTGGCTGCCGCCAAGTTTGGCAAACCGTGTTCCAAACCGGTCCGAATGTCGGGGTGGAAGCACTGAAATCCATATTGATGAAAGGTTTTCCCTCTTCCGCGGTCGGCACCGCCTTGCCACGTCCTATAAGGGTTTCCCGCAGGTGACCAAGCAGCTCCCGACCGGCGTATCCGTCGAGTTCATCCCGATACAGGATGTCGGCGGGTGCCTGACGTTCATCCGTAACAACCGAAAAGTCACCCTTGCCCGACCTTCTCAGCCGGAGCGCCTGTGCAAAGGCGATGACGTTGATGATCGCAGGTGTACCGGCCTCATACCGTTCGGCACCCCGGGCCCAGATGACCCACTCCCTCGAAATCAGGCGGGCGTTTCCGCCGCCGGTTTGAAACGGGGTTCCGCCGGGAAGTGCATTCCGGCGAATGGCCAAGGCTGCCACCCCTGCCGGCAGTCCGATCTCCTGTGATGTAATGCTTTTATAGCTGTCCGGCTTTAGGCGGGAAACCAGCAGGCCGGCCCGGTAAGGCGAACAGAAGACAACGGTGTGCCGCGCCAGGGCGAGGCCGAGGTAACCGAGGACAATATCGCGCGCCTTCTCATACAGGTGGGTGGTTGCCATGGAATGGTGCCCGGCGCCCCGGTGCACATTGGAATAGCTCTCGAGGGCAGCCTCAACTGAACGCTCCAGGAGAGCGAAGGGGCCGGCTGAATCGCTTACGGCAGTAGTGGTGGGATTCATGGACGATTCTGATTCTGTATCAATTTACCAAGTTTAACATCAACACCGATTTTAAGGAAGCTCATCAGGAAATAATCGTTTCCGATGCAGAAATTAAAGGGCGTGATCTCCCACGCAAGGCGCCTGTTTGGCGGGTCGATGCGTATGCCTCCGCCGAAATAGCCGCCGGCGTACAGCTTGAACAGGTATTCGGATCGGTTGTTGCCTTCTTCGGGCCACCCACCCGTGCCAATCAGGCCCCGCGAGTAGTTGACAAACCCGCCGCCGCCGATAAAAACGGAAGCCCCATGGTACCGGAGGATATCGAGATACACGTTGCACCCCAGCGAAGTGGCCCGGTAATACTGGTCGGGGATATCCGTGATACCGAATGGCCAGAATCCTCCATTGAGCATGTATGGATTGATCCGGAACCGGCTTTTCCACAACGACTTCTGATATCCGATCGTCATGATGGGGCCAAATCCCATCTCTTTAGAGCCCTCATTCATGCCGATGCCAATGCCGGTTTTGATGCTGTGGGTGGAGAAAGACTGGGCTGCGGTGCCGGAGGTAAACAGAACAAGCACCAGCGCCGTAAGGAAAAGAATACGCATTATAATTGATTTGGTGACTCTCAAAGGTAGTTTATTCCGGCGGTACGTTCCGGAGAGCCGACTCAACATCCTCAATAAAATTCAATGATCCCTGTTGGTTTCCCATTCGCGCCTGAGCATCGCATACTGGTATTCACTTCCCCACTTTCCCTTGAAAAAAATGTTTTCTATGAAGTCGCCCTCCTTCCGGAAGCCGGTGCTCTCCAACAGGTTAACCGAAGCGGCATTTTCAGCGTCGACTGTCTCAACCACCCTGTGAATTCCCTTTTCATCGAACAGGAAGGTCAGAATGGACAGCAAAACCTCTTTGGCATAGCCCTTTCGCTGCTCAAGGTGCGAAATGGTGATTCCGATTTCGGCTATCCGGGGATCCTGTTTCTGCAGTTTTATTGCACAGTCGCCGACTATGATTCCGGTGGATTTACTTTCAATGCCATATTGCACCCATTCGCCGGGCGTTCCGAAAACCTTGCCCGTTTCACCCCGGATAAATTCCGCAGCCTCCTTCATGTTCATGACATCGAACCCCTGGTATTTTGTTACCTCAGGATTTGAACGGTAGCTATGGAATGCAGGCAGGTCCGTCAGCCGGAGATTCCGTATGCAAAGTCGGCGGGTCGGGATATTTAAAATCACATCAGGCACATTCGCAAGTTAGTTTCACTAAGATAACGGATCATTCGGTGACATTAAGACCCCTTCCGATTAGAATATTTTCTTCCCCTGGCGTTCCACCTCACTTTTGACATCTTTCTCGATGTTCCTCACGCTTTTGCCCTGGTTGAAGCGGTAGGTGACATTCAACAGCATCATGTTCTTAAGCATGCTGATATCGTAGATATTCCGGGCGATGTAATAGCCGGTATCGGCATAATTGCCCTGTGTATAATTTACCCCGATGTTGAGCGGCAGGATGTACCCGACCATCACGGTGAGCTTGTTTTTGAGTAAGGGCTGCTGGACAAAGGCCAGCCAATAATCGTTATTCGACATTTCGTACCCCTGGGCATTGATGATTTTCTTGATCCCCTTCTGGTAGATCAGTCCGAACACGGAATGGTATTTTTTTCCGATGTAGAGGAGCTGATTGTTCATGGTCCAGTCGTTCACGCTGTTCTTGCGATCCTGCCAGGTGATGCTCTGGAAGAAGAAATCGAAATCCGATTTTATGATGAGGCTGTTCTTCAGGAGCGGAAGGGTGAAATTTCCCTTGATCCCCTTGCTGGAGAACTGGCCCACATTCTGGTAGGTGAGTTCCACCCGGTTGTCATCCAGCGGAGTAACCACCATGTTGATCCTGTTGCCCGAGAAGCCATAGTAGGGCTCCAGCATAACCAGGC
Organism: uncultured Porphyromonadaceae bacterium; assembly: GCA_964457845.1. GTDB lineage: Bacteria > Bacteroidota > Bacteroidia > Bacteroidales > UBA12481 > UBA12481. The sequence continues at coordinate 13,804 of CAYWHP010000050.1, forward strand.
CCTGCATTACGCGGAGCTGGGCCGAAACGGTGTGGGTGAGTTCGGGGCCCAGGTTCGGGTTGCCCTTCACCGTGGTGCGCTGATCCACGACGTTTGTGAACGGGGTTACCTGGCTGATGGTGGGATACTGGCTGTCGGCCCGGTATTTTATTTTCACATCCATCTGTTTGCCGGCAACAATATTGAAATCGAGGTAGGGCTGATAGATCAAATAGGTATGATCGATATCCGCGCTTCTGGGCCGGCTGTATTCGGCGGCCATCCCGGCCTTGAAGCTCAGCTTGCCGTTGAGGGCGAGCGAATAATAGGCATACAGTTTATGACGAAACTCGGTCATCCCGAAAGAGGAGGTATCGTTGGCCAGCGCATCCGACGGGAAGAGGCGTACCGAGGTGGCATAGTCATTCTGAAGCTGCCGCCAGGTATTGCCATAACCTGCCATAATGGTTGACTTGTTGTTGAGCGTGTGGCTCAGTTCAGCATAAAACTTGGTAAAATCCTTCTGGTTGCTGCCCTCCTCGCTTCGTTCGAACCCGTTACTCTGCAGGATGGTATTGGTATATGTATCGTCGTAGCGGTTGTATGTGAAACCTGCGTTAAGCTTTGTCGCATCGCTCACATTGAATATATAGAAAAGGGAATTCGTCAGGTCGCGGGTATTCGACTGATTGGTGGTTCGGCTGGTATACGTTTTGATCAGGGAATCGTTCATGTATTCCGAAACATCGAAGTCGAGTGCGGTAGACTGCCGAGCGGGGAATGCCGACACGGTGCTTTCGAAGCTCAGTGTGTGGCGGGGGTTCAGGTAGTAATCCAAACCGGCGGTATAGCTGTTGGTGAACATCTTAACAGCCAGGTTGTTTGTCCCGCCCAGCGGACTGGATTGCTGCCGGAAGCCGCTGCTGTAATCCTGATCGGTTTTCCCATTGATCAGAAAGGTATTATAGATGCTGGTGCCCTTGAGGTAGAAGTTGACTTTGTCGAATGTATAATTGAAGGTCAGCATCGAAAAATTGATCGGGAAATTCCGGTTCACCTTGGAATCGAGGTCGGCCAGGCCGTTTTCCAGCACCATGGCCTCGATGCCCCGGTAATCGCTTTTCAGGATGATATTGATGACAGCGGTGTAACCCTCCAGCGCGTACCGGCCGCCGGGGTTTCGCATCACTTCAACCTCTTTGATGCGGTCGGGCGAAAGGTTCTTGATATATTCCTGGTCCTTCTCCAGCCCGTTAACCAGCATGATGACGTGCGTATCGCCATCCACCTTGACCGCCCGGTTGTAGCGGTCGTAGGAGAGGCCGTTCATGCGTTCCAGCACGTCGAGGGTATTGGATGAGCCCTCGCGCATTTTGGCGGTCACCATCTGAACATCCTTGTCGATGGTGAAGCTTTTTGCCGATCCCTTAACGATCACTTCGCCCAGTTTAGCCAGGTCGGCATTGAGCCGGATGGTTCCAAGGTATTTGTTTTCGTTGCCGAACATAAGCGTCAGTGTGTCGTTGACATACCCCACATAACTGATCACCAGCCGGTAAGGCCCTGGATTAAGCGTTAACTTGAACATGCCGTTATCGTCGGTAATACCGCCCGACACCAGGCTGTCTTTGGCATTTAGTGCACTGACATTGCAGAAAGGGAGTGGTTCGCGCGTGACCGAGTCTTTTACGTGGCCCGAAACTTCCACCTGGGCCATGGCTCCGATTGAGAAACTGCTGAGAATTGCTACTGCTGCAAATGTAAAGATCCGGTTCATTTTCTAAAATTTTAGCAATATGACGACCGGAAGGGGGAAACGTTACAAATGGGGGGGGGGAATCGTGACGCGTGATGCGTGACGCGTGACGCGGAAGAAAGTGACGAGTGACGAGTGACGAGTGACGCGGAGGAATCGTGACGGCTCGTTAATTCTTGACGAATCTTTTGATCGTTGATCCCTTAGGTGTTGTCACTTTCAGGAGATAAAGGCCTGCCGGCAAACGACTGACATCCAGCATATTCCGGCCGACCATGAGATTGGTTTCCAGTTTTGTTCCATTGCAGGTGTAAACCTCAGCGCGAACAACCTGCTCATCGCCTGTAACCCTTAGAATGGATCCTGCAGGATTGGGGGCCAGGCCGATTTCGGGTTGCGGAACATCCGGCATCCCAGCAGCTCCCTGCTGCACCCAGTGGGCAGTCATCTTTATACCGGAGAAAAAGGTCCACTGCTCCTGCCCGGTCACCTCGTAAATGAACGGTTCGGTTTCGGAATGTCCCCATTTGGCGCTGTAGGAATCCCATACAAAAAACTCCTGCAGCGTGGGATTTCCGAAGGGATCGTAGGCATGTGTGAACCGATAATGATTCTGCCAGGCAAAATCAACCCATTCTTCGCTCAGATAAACGGTTTCCTGGCCCAGGTTGTCATACGTATATGTTACCCGGGCGTCATTTTCCCAGGAACCGAGTTCATGTTCCGTGAGGATGGTGAGTATTTTTCCCTGTGCGTTATAGGTGTAAGAGTGCCGCCACCGGCCGTTGACTTCCCAATGGTCGACCGACCAGATTTCCGCAATATTGTTGAGGTTGTTGTTATGACTGTCCCAGGTGCGGGTTAACCTTGTCAGATTATTCCATGCGTCATTGGACCACCACTGATCAGTTTCGGTCAACACATTGCCATGAGCATCATGGGTAAAAACGGTTTTGTGGGAATTTACCCAGGCATCGGATGACCACAACTGGCCCGTTTGAGAAACCATATTCCCATTCTGGTCATAGGCGTACTGGCCCCGATACATTTTTATCCATTCATTACCCGACCATTCTTCGTCCAGATCAGAAAGGAGATGGCCTTGAGCGTCCAGTTCCATCGAGTACCGATAACCATTAACCCATTCACCGTTGATCCATTCCTGATCAACGATAAGATTGAGATAACCCTGATCATCATAAGAATACTGAGAAAAAAAATAGGGGATCCAGGTGTCGCCTGACTTCAGCTTGATGAGGTCGGTTGTCAGCAGGCCTTTTGTTGAATACTGCGGCAGTTCCAGTATGGTATCCTGATTGGAATAGACGATGATTGAATCCGGAACATAGAAGCCGGAGGTACCACTTCTAATTTTGCGATCGGCCAATAAACTGCGATGATTAAAACGCTGAGCCGGACAGATTAAGGTGCTGATGGTCACCAACAAGAGGAGGATGAGAAGTTTCTTCATGGATTGCAGTCGGTTTCAGGACATTGGACTTCAGGCAAGGCGGAGAATAAACAGTACAATTTAGCAATCTGTTCCAAGAATAACAACACCAGGCGATTTTGGTCCCAAGGCCACGGAAGAAATGGACGATGGCCTAATCGGAATTGCCCTGCTAAAAGTTCAGGCTTGCAAATCCGAATTGAATTTACCCCGTAATCCGTAAACCAGCAAAACAAGGGATATGAGCATCAACAGGCCAGTCGCTGCCAATCCGGCCGAAACCAGGCTTTCGTGAAACGGGGTACCTTCGTAACCGGATCCCGCGATGGGTGTCATTTTTGATGTACCCAGCATAGCCGCAAGCAGGGTTGCCAGCCAATTAACATAGGTTCCGAGGACCAACAGCCAAAGCAAGACTTTCATCATTCGGGTTCCGAGTTTAAGGTCGTTCCAGATCAAACCGGCGACCACAAGGAAAGTCCCGTTCATAACACCCTCAAGGTGTGCCGAAAGGCCCATTCGGGGATTTTTCAACACTCCAAGCATCAGGCCGGTGATCAAACCCAGCATGAACAAAACCATTCCCATCATTTTAAGGTGTCGAGCTATTTGCATTTCCATAGTTTTGGTTTTTCGTCAGGAGAATCCGGGTTGTTACCCGACAGGGGGTTAACACAATTCTAAACCACAAAGTGGGAAAATTGTTCAGACGGGATATGAGGAAATGCTTTGCTTACAAACCGCCGGACCGGCCTTTGTGGTAATTCTTCATCATTTTCCCGAACATTTTGTCCTTTTGGCGCCTTTCGAGGCTGGATGATTCGAAATGGGCTTTTTCGCGGGCCATACGCAGGTAGTTTTCGTATGCGGCGGGATCGAGTTCGCCTGTTTCCACGGCTTGCAGCACAGCACAACCGGTTTCGGAGGTATGGGTGCAATCCGGGAATCGGCAATTTCCGGCCAGGAGGCTGATCTGGTCGAAAGCTCGGCTGAGGCCCTCGCCCGGATCGGCGATGCCCACCTCGCGCATGCCGGGGTTGTCGATCAGGATTGCCCCGTTTTGCAAGACGACCAGCTCGCGGTGGCTGGTGACGTGCCTTCCCTTGCCGGTGCTGGTGCTGATCGAATCGGTTTTCATCAGGTTGCTTCCGGAAAGGAGGTTCAGGAGGGTTGATTTCCCGACACCCGACGAGCCGAGCAGGCAATAGGTTTTGCCGGGCTCCATCCTTTCCTGCAGGGCGGCGATGCCCTCATGAGTGAGGTTGCTGACTGCCACCGCGGGAACGCCGGTTAACCTCGAATGCACTCGACCTGTCATTTCTTCCAATGTTTCGTGATCAACAAGGTCCGACTTGGTAATGACCACAATCGTATCAACGCCGGCAGCCATGCAGATGGCCAGGTAACGCTCCATGCGATTCACGTTGAAATCCCGGTCGGCCGCCTGAACGATGAAAGCCGTATCGATATTGGTGGCGATGATCTGAATTTCAGCATCATGCCCAACCGCCTTCCGCTGGATGACCGAACGGCGGGGCAGGATCCGGTGGATGATGGCGGTATCCGGCTCGTAGGTCACCACGGCCACCCAGTCGCCAACGGTGGGAAAATCCGCACGGCTTTGGGCGGCGAAGCGCAGGTGCCCGGTAATTTCGGCATCGAACTCGCCTGCAGCGGTGGCAACGACATAGCGTTCCTTGTGTTCCGCAACGATGCGGCCGGTTTCAAAACCGGCGGCCAGGTTTTCAAGCCGGTATTGTTCAAGGGCGGGGGTGAAGCCGAGGGATTCGAGGGTGGGCATTTTGCTGATAAATGGATTAACAAAGATGTTAATTTTGATGTCAAATCTAATGGCAGCAAACAACTCCGGAACATGAGCGACGAAAATAAATCCATTCACGAATTCGACTTCGACCTGATCTGCGAATACTTTTCAGGAATCGAACGGCAGAGGCCCGGGAGCCCCGGGGTGACACTCAGGGCAATGAGTTTCATTGATCATCTCACATCTGAGTCACGAATTGCCGACCTGGGGTGCGGCACCGGCGGTCAGACGATGGTGCTGGCCCAAAACACACGCGGTCGCATCCAGGGCATCGACCTGTTTCCCCGTTTCATCGACCTGTTCAATGAGAATGCCGTAAAACTAAACCTGCAGGATCGGGTAAAGGGTATGGTTGGTTCGATGGACGCGCTGCCCTATCAGCCGGAAGAGCTCGACCTGATCTGGTCGGAAGGGGCGATTTACAACATCGGGTTTGAAAGGGGCCTCAATGAGTGGCGGAGGTTCCTGAAGCCCGGCGGCTATGTAGCTGTATCAGAGGCGACATGGTTTACGAATGAGCGACCGGCCGAAATCGAAGACTTCTGGAACGAGGCCTATCCGGGCATTGGAACCATTCCGCAGAAGGTTGGACAGGTTCAGCAGGCCGGGTATATTCCGGTTGCCACCTTTATTCTGCCCGAGACCTGCTGGACTGATCACTTTTATGTGCCTCAGGCGGCGATGCGGGCTGACTTCCTTCGAAGGCATCCTGGAAACCAGGCTGCGGAAGAGCTTGTGGCCAATGAACGGCGTGAGGCGGAGCTTTACTCCAGATTTAAGGAATACTACGGCTATGCCTTCTATATCGGGCGCAAGCGGTGACTGGTAAAAAGCCCGGTTAATCCGAGCCATTTCGTTAGACGGAATGAGCCAATTCACTTGGTTGGATTAAGCAAATCGCCATCAGCGGGATAATCGTTTCATTGCAGAATTCAGAGATTCCGGCAGGCATGTGCCGGTATTTATCATAATTCCGGCAGCTTAATGCCTGTATTTCCAAATTTAACTGTAATTTTGAAAGAAAACCATCGGCATGATAGATCGTCTGGTTGGAAAAAGCATTCTGGCGGAAATGGATAAGGGCTTTGTTGTCGGCCTTTTCGGTGCCAGGAGAACCGGGAAGACATTCCTGATGAAACAGCTGAAAGAACAATTGGCGGGAGTACTTTATGTGCAGGGAGACAACCTTGACATCGCTGAAATTCTTGGACAGCCCCGTCTTAGCCTTCTGGAACCATTCGTAAAGGGGTACCGGTACCTGTTTATCGATGAGGCTCAGGAAATCAGGGGCATAGGAAAAACGCTCAAGCTTGTGGCGGACACCTGGCCGGAGCTTAAAATTTTTGTTACCGGGTCGTCAGCCACAGATTTGAGAGACTCGATCGGCGAGCCACTGGTAGGCCGCAGCAAATTTTTTTATCTGTTCCCGATTGCCCAGGCCGAGCACAATGAATCCTTCACGGAGGCCAGGACCGGGCTCGATCAAAAGCTCATCTACGGCAACTATCCGCAGGTCATCAATGCAGATACTACGGATGACAAGGCGGCCATGCTGGCCTCCATCCGTAATGGCTATCTTCTTAAGGATATCCTGATGCTCGACCGAATGAAGGACCCCGTATTTATTAACAATCTTCTCCGGTTACTTGCTTTTCAGGTTGGAAACGATATTTCCTACTCGGAGCTGGCTTCCAACCTCCAAGTCAGCCACCACACCATCCAGCGGTATCTGACACTGCTGGAGCAGACTTTCGTGATCTTTTCGCTGCACGGCTTCAGCCGGAACCTCAGAAAGGAATACTCGAAGGCTCCCCGATTTTATTTCTGGGACAATGGCATCAGAAATACCATCATCAACAATTACAGTCAATTGAATGCAAGGGACGATGCAGGAAAACTATGGGAGAATTTCTGCCAGTCGGAGCGGATGAAAATTAACCATTACCGGGGCAGGCATCTGAGTCCATATTTCTGGCGAACCTATGATCAAAAGGAGATCGATTTGATAGAGGATTCGATGGGCGCCCTGGCGGCATTTGAATTCAAGTGGGGAACGAAACCGGCAAAGGCGCCGCATGCATTTTCACAGGCCTATCCCGGTGCTAGCTTTGAAATCATCAATCCGGAGAATTATCTCAACTTCCTGTCATAACGGTTAACTTTACCAGGCACAAATCGAAAAACGATGGAATCCATCCGCAAAATATACAAGACCGGCCTGGGGCCGTCGAGCAGCCACACCATGGGGCCGCGGTTTGCCGCCGAGAAATTCAGGCTGAAGAATGAACCTGCCACGCTCATCCGGATTACGTTGTATGGCAGTCTGGCCGCCACCGGTAAGGGGCATCTCACCGACAAGGTGCTTCGGGAATCGTTTCCCGAAGACAAGGTGAAGATCATCTGGGAGAAGGATACGGTATTGCCGCATCACCCCAACGGCATGAAGTTCGAGGCGTACGATGATGGCCACAACCTGCTCGACACCTGGACGGTATTCAGTGTGGGCGGCGGCGACATCGAGGATGAGGAAATGATCACGCACAAGGAACCCATATACCCCCACACCAAAATGACCGATATCCTGCGGTGGTGCCAACAAAACGGGCGGACACTGTGGGAATATGTCGAGATCCACGAGGGACCGGAGATTTGGGAATTTCTAGCCTCCACCTGGCAGACCATGAAGGATTCCATTCACCGCGGGCTCGAGCATGAAGGCGTTTTGCCGGGTGTGCTGCACCTTCCGCGCAAGGCCTCGTCGTATTTCATCAAAGGCAAGTCGTCGGCCGGTTCACTGCAGAAGCGGGCACTGGTGTTCGCCTATGCGCTGGCCGTGTCGGAGGAAAATGCCGGCGGCGGGACCATCGTAACGGCGCCTACGTGCGGATCCTGCGGGGTGGTTCCGGCCGTGCTCTATCATATCCAGAACAACTACGGCTTTTCGGATACACGCATCCTGCGGTCGCTGGCCACGGCAGCCCTCATCGGCAACCTGGTGAAGGAGAATGCTTCCATCTCGGGCGCCATGGTTGGCTGTCAGGGAGAGGTGGGCACCGCCTGCTCGATGGCCGCCGGCGCCGCAACCCAGCTGTTCGGCGGTACGCCCGCGCAGGTGGAATATGCCGCCGAGATGGGCCTCGAGCATCATCTGGGACTCACCTGTGATCCGGTAGCCGGCCTGGTGCAGATCCCCTGCATCGAGCGGAATGCCATTGCTGCCGGACGCGCCATGGATGCATCGGCCTTTGCCATCCTTTCGGACGGGCAGCACAGGGTAAGCTTTGATAAAACAGTACTCGCCATGAAGGAGACCGGTCATGACCTGCCCGATATTTACAAGGAGACGTCGGAAGGCGGCCTAGCGCTGCTGGTGAAGTAGGCAGGCCCTACTTAGGAACGGGGGCAGTGAGTTTTTTGATGATTAGTGTTGCCAGGAATGCCTCCAGCAGACTTAACGGAACAGCCAGCGGTAAAATCCCGAACGGCAGAACGCCCAGATTGCCGATCACCAGCCACATAAAGACGAACCCGATAAACCAGGATAACAGGGTGGTTTGAATCAGCGAGAACTTTTGGGCGATAAAAAAGATTGCCAGGGCAAAACAGAGTGACCAGATACCCCAGACCGCACCGTTTACGGACTGCTCGGGAAAGGTGAGCCCAAGTTTCTGATAATGATCGACCCAGAAATGATGAAGTATAAAAGTATTTCGGACAAATTCCGAAATACTGATCCATATGGTTGCCAGAAGTATCGGCAGGACTGTTTTTTTCATTGATGATCTTCTATTGAAACATGCCAAATAATATCTCCAATACAGGTGTTACCGGATAAGCCTATTGCCTTAAAATCTTCTCCATGGCTCTGCCCCTGGCCAGTTCATCCACCAGCTTATCCAGATAGCGGATCTGCTGCATGAGCTTGTCTTCGATATCCTCCACACGGCACCCACAGACGACACCCGTAATCTTTGAAACATTCGGGTTCAGCAGCGGAGCCTGTCCGAAAAAGGCTTCAAAGTCGGTCTTTCTGTCGATCTCATGCTGCAGCGATTGCCTGTTGTGACCGGTAAGCCAGCAAATGATGGTATCGACCTCTTCTTTTGTTCGGCCCTTTTTCTCCGCTTTGGCGATGTAATAAGGGTAGACATTTGCAAAAGGGGTTTTAAAAATCCTGGCGTTATCCATTCCGTTTACAGCTTTGTTGTTACTGCGGCAAAGTAAACATAAAACGGCTTCCGCGGCCCGGTTCGCTTTCCACATGCAACGTACCGCCATGGCGGGTAACGAACTCCTGGCAGAGGATCAGGCCGAGGCCGGTACCCTTTTCATTTGCCGTGCCGGTTGAGGCCTGCATCTTATTCAGGTTGAAGAGGCTGCCCATATATTCAGGTTGTATGCCGATACCGCTATCTGCTACGGTAAACGTTACGCTGTCGGCGTTCCTGACGGCAAAAACCCTTACGGTGCCATTCTCGTTTGTGAACTTGATGGCATTAGAAAGGAGGTTACGGAAAATCGTTTTAACCATGTTGACATCGGCACGAATTTCGAAGTTCTCCAGTGCGGAATAGTCGAGCCTGATCTGTTTTGCCATGGCCAGGGATTCATAGGCCCCAACAAGTTGCTTAAAGGTATCCTGGAAGTTGAATATCTCCGGCAGGAACTCGATCCGGTCGGTTTGGATCCAAGACCATTCGAGCAGATCGTCGAGAAGAGAGAATACCTGCCTGGCCGAGGTATTCAACAGCCGCGTGATCTTTCTAAGGTCGGGATCATCCGAATCCACATGATACTCTTCAAGAAATTCGGAGAATCCGAGAATGCTATTGAAAGGACTGCGGAGATCGTGCGCAAGTATGGAAAAGAATTTATCCTTTGTGGCATTTAATTCGATCAGCCGCAGCTCATTGTTCTTATTGTCGGTGATATCGTAGCACGATCCGATATACCCGAGAAAGGTGTTGTCGATATCGAAAAACGGCCGTCCGAAATCGCGGATCCAGCGATACTCGCCGAATTTGTTCTTCAGCCGGTAATCATTTGAGAATGGCTCCCGCTGGTCGAACGAAGTCAAATACAATTCAAGGCAGTTTTCCACATCATCGGGATGGACCCCTTCGGTCCAGCCGTTTCCGACCTCCTGCTCCATGGTGCGGCCTGTAAAATCGAGCCAGGTGCGGTTGAAATAATCACAAAGTTTATCCGTCCGTGCGCGCCACACCAAAGCGGGAAAGTCCTCGAAAATCTTCAGGTACAGCTCTTTGGCCTTTGTAATTTCGACCTGTTGTTGCCTGAGGAGTGCGTTCTCCTCCTCCAGTTCCCTTACCCTTCTGCTCAAATCATCCACCAAACTGTGCATATTGCATAATTAAAATTTCAACAACGGAACGTGCAATACCCTATCCAGAGCATCATCTGTTCCTGTGAACCACTTTTCGTGATTCTTTCCTGCATGTATTCCGAACGAAAGATACGTAAATCCGCGCTATTGCCGGATAATTTTACACCTGCCAGCTGGAAAAAAAACCTCAATGATCAAAAATCAGTTCGAGGGCCAGCACGAGCACGATATCGACTCCGAGACCGGCCAGGCTGCCTAGGGCGCTTTTGCCGACGGCCTTCCAGTCGCTGGTTTTGGAGTAGACGATGATCCCGGGTACAACAAACCCAAGTGCAATGCCGGTGAAGGTTGATGCAAGTCCGAATTTCGTTCCCCAGTTCAGCGACTCGGCCCCATAGGAGCCGATGAGTGCTCCGGCGATGGGACCGGTGAAGCCGCCGATGGCACCGGCCCAGAATGCCTGTTTGTAACTCATTTTGGGTAAGGTTGTGTTCAACTGCAGCGGATTGCTGCCGGCAAGGCCTGCCCCGAAGGCGGTACTCTGCAGCGCAGGTGGCCGGTAATTTTTCAACCCGTCATTCAGATAGAGGTTCTGGCCAGCGACGGTTCCGCACAAGAGCAGACAGGCCATCAGACTGATAAGTGTTTTCATCTGAATAGATATTTTACTGAAAGTTAGGAAAGCAACAGCCAATTACCAACTTTTTTATTGATCATCCGGATTCCGTTTCAATACTTTCCTAAAATACGTAACAATATCATCTTCAACATCCTGACTAAATCCCGAAAACTCTAACTCCAATCGTCCGGCAGGGTTAATGATGAAAAAAGAAGGATAACCGGTAACAAAGTATTTGTCGCCAACAGCCTGGGCTGAATGCAAAATGGTTGATTTAATTTTCTGCTCCACGGCAAAATTCGTTATCCTCTCCTCATTGTCGATGCCGGTGCTGAAAACAGAAAGAATGGAAAGGTTTTTATTCCCTTTAAACTCATCCTCCATTTTGTTCATCATGGTTACCGCATCCCGGCAGTGAGGGCACCAGGTACCGGTAAACTCGAGCAGAATATATTTCCCTCTTAACTCCTTGCTTGAAAGCATCTTGCCGGTACGTAAAACCGGCAGTTCCCAGTCCGGAACTACCTCACCGACTTTCAGCGATTGCCCTTTACCGGGCATTTTTGAACCGGATCCGGATGCCTTGCCGCAAATATTAGTCTCCGTAAAGAAATCAGCAGGCAATCCTGCATTCAATCGCGAATTTGAAAACTTTACAATCTTATACTGGGCATGTACTCCTTCGTTCAGATCCTGACGATAATAGACAATGAAGGCTGCCTTTTTATCAAAGCATAGCTCCGTTTTTCTCGGCGAGTTATATATCCGGTCCTGTATGATAAATTTTGAACAGGAGGTGCCACTAATCACCGTATCCGGACGCTGCACGGTAACCGTCGCATTCCGTGAGAGTGCATCCTGAATGAATTTCCCGATTTGCACGGGTGTTACCTCAAAGAACAGCGATCTCCTGTAATTTGCGGGGATAAACCCATCCGCGATTTTTTTCATCCTGAATTCATCCGGCTTATCGGACAATTTGGTTTTCGTTACGATCTCATTTTTTGACATATAGAAAGCGCTTCCAAACAGGGCAAAGAAATCGCCATCCATTTTCCGATACTCCTCATGCGTTTTGAAATGATACCAGAAACCGCACAGGGTATCGGAAGGAGCTTCTTTTACCGTTATGGAGGAAGCGGAAGTGAGGGTTCCCCCTGAAGGGAGCGAGAAGGTAATCCGGCCATCGGCCTGATAATCGTGAATGGCGACCAATTGGTCCGCAATAGCTTTTAATTGCGGGTTTGCCTGATTCCTGTAAATCATTTGTCCATGCGAAAATGCACACATGGTTACCAGGGTTGAAATCAGGAATATTTTTTTCAGATACGGATCGCATTGAATTTTAAAACTTCGCATTGGCATTCGCTCTAAATTGGCCACAAGATAAACCTTTGCCAGGCAAATTTTTCAAGCAATTACCAAGCGATTAAACCGGGTTCAGACCACTGTTATTGAATTACAAAATCAATTTTCTCCATAGCAGTCTTCTCAAACCATATAGCCATTGTTTTTGACCCATCGACATCTCTAAAAATGCCTTGTTTAACAGGCTGTTTTATTCCATTTACTGTAAGGGAGGCATCAGAATTTCTATTCCAGTTCTTTACAATAATTGCTGCATTGTATAAGGGTGTCGATTCACTACATGCCAGGGTAAATGACAGCTTTTGTGCATCAGGCTGCATAATATATGCCCGTTGTGCCTTATTGTAAACTCCTGAACATCCTTTTGGATTTTCTAACGCGGGAGGATTAATCCATGAATTGGCTAAAACTGCTAATTCCGACGGTTCCATGCTGAGCATTCCCTGCATCATCATCTTCTTTTGGTATGGTGTTGGGCTTTCTTTTTTTGAAATTGTTTCGTATACCGGGTAAAAGATATGAGTTAATGAACTATGTGCAGTTCTGTCTGAAAATAAAGCATATCGTCCGTCTGAAGGCTGCTGTGCCACCGGCCAGTGATTCCAGGTACAGAATACAGCATAATCGGTTAATTCACCGTTATACACATCGTTTCCATGATTCTCCTGAATAATCGAAACCGGATCGTATTCACCGGTATAATTAATAATTTGAATCGGTTTACCTTTTGCTTTCTCAGAAACCTCATTGCTTGTTGGGGGTTTGTTTATCCAGTCGAAGTTAACAGAGCTTCCATCCAGCCCAACGAAGGAGAGGGTCTTTTTTCTGGAAATGATATCGTGGGGGTGTTGGTTTGGTCCCATAATAGCCATCGATTCCTGCCATTCATGATTTAATTCACCACTTGACCATAATTGCTGGTCTTTAACTGTAACCCCATCAGGGTAAATGTAATAATACCAGCTTGCCCAGTCGCCCCAGCCTGTTGAATCTACATAGTTCGCCAGTACATAATTAACATCCTGTAAGGCAAATCTCCATTCAATTACAACCCTTGCATGCGTATTTTCTATAATTCGGGCATGTGCTGCATATACCCCTTTATCAGACATCGGCTCCTGACAACCTTCACCGCCAGATGTGCCCCAGGTTTCATTAAACTCGTTACTATAGAACTGGTTAAGCTCATTAGCCATCATTTCAATATAACTTAAGCCTCTCCAGAATATCACTTTGCCGGGATTGTCCTCAAACTCAACAACTACGTCGGCATGTTCGCCTGTTCTCCACAGGTTTTCCCAGGAATCATAAAAATCAAGAAAAGTGTATTGCGCTCCAAACCTACCCGTATCATCACCTGTCGGGATCTTGCGAACTTCCATATCGGCCTTTGTTTCCGGGGCATTGTTATAGTTTTTATATGACTGTTCTATTTCATCTGCATCTAAAGCCAGCGTATAAATCTTCACTTCATCAATAATACCGTCGAAGGTATAGGGTGCGGGAAAAGTGCTATGACGAACAGGAGCAATTTGTGCCCTGTCTTTTCCTTTTGCCACAAGAATATCTTTGGATGAAGTTTCAATATGTGCTTTGGCGATTTGCTTCTCAGAATCCAATTTGCCATCGATAAAAAGCAACATTTTACCTGTTGATTTCTCATAGGTTGCGGCAAAATGATAAAGGACATCCTTCTTTAATGTGCGTTTTGAGATAAGTTCTTCCCACCTGCCATTTACCCTGATTTTAAATCCGGCTTGTCCCATACCATTAATACCCAGGAAATACCCTTTATCATCCTCTTTTTGATAGATTACTTTAAATCGCTTGTTCCAGGGAATTTCCCTGTTTTTATCCACTTCAAACTCACGTATTTCATCCACATCATCCATTTGTTGAACAATGGTTGTCCAACTCCACGGATACGCTGCCATTGCTGCCCAACCCTCCAATGTTATGGCTTCTTTAATGTCAGGAGCATTTTCTGCAGGAAAAGTCACGAAGTTTTTGTGCCCGTCAAACTGCACAGCCGTGCCGGACACCCCTTTTCTCCACTGTGTTTTACTACCCGGGATAACTATTTCGATACCGCTTCTGTTTTCGGTAGTTACGTCGCCTTTGGCTTCATCAAATTTAAACCAGACTGCAGGTTCAACGACACTTCGGCCTACAACAGGATTTCCCTCGATTGCGGTTGCACCATAGGTCTTTTTTGCAGGGATTTCCTTTATGACTTTAATTCCCTTTGCAGAAATTTTTAGCTTTTGTGTGATGAGATTTGAAGGATCCCTCCAGTCATCAATTTTTTCCTCCCCTTTTCTAATCGTTCTGGTTACTGTCCCTTCCGGGGTAAAAGTAAAATACTCCTCGCAAAACCGTGCAGCATCAACATTCGTGTGAGGGTTGCCTCCGTTAAACTCCGGCAGGTACCTCCAGTGAACTACTACTTTTTCCGGTGTGTTTTCAATGATTTTTACTACTGAATAGTGATTGGTGCGGTCGGGCATTACATCGCCGCCATCTCCTTTTCGGGGAATCACTTCACTAAAGAAGGTTTTCTCACCGGCAGGTGTCTCCAGGTAGGGGAGGTAACTGGTTCCTCTCCAAAAAACAACTATACCTTTGTCTGCACCCAAATCAACAATGATATCAGCGTATGGGCCGGTACGCGAATACTTTTCTAATTCTTCACCAGAGTTAAGTTTTGTGTAAAACGCCCCGAATTCCCCTAATTTTAATTCAGGATGTAACTCTTTTGTTTCTTTACATCCGCTTGAAAGAAATACAATTAGTAATAGATAAAAACCCATTTTCATTATTTATTTCCTCCTAATATTTGTCAATTAATGAAGCCTGGGTGATGTTGTGCATTCGTTTTCATTATTTCCAGGGTCCTTTAGTCGTTACGTTTATGACTTCTCCATTCTGACTAATTCTATATAATCCGCCTGCTCCGCCTAACCATAAATTTCCTTTTCGGTCTTCCCTCATTCCCATAATTGAAATTGGAACATCGTAGTGTTTAAACTCTTCTCCATCATATCTATATACTCCATTTCTCACTGTGCTTATCCATATGTTTTCAGATCTGTCTCTATAGATTTCGTACACATCACCATCATTAAATCCTTTTATTTCTGGAAA
>CAYWHP010000051.1:0-28949 GCA_964457845.1 uncultured Porphyromonadaceae bacterium
GGTCTTTCGCGCCCTCCCCCGAGAGGCCGGGGGTGAGGTCTTTCGCGCCCTCCCCGGAGAGGCCGGGGGTGAGGTCTTTCGCGCCCTCCCTGGAGAGTTCTGGTGTCAGGTCTTCCTCCGGCCTCGAGTGGTATTCGGCTTCACGGAGCTCGCTCATGGCCTCCGCCAGAATCTTTTGATATGTTTCGAAACCGATATCGGCAATGAATCCGCTCTGCTCGGCACCCAAAAGGTTACCGGCCCCGCGGATATCAAGGTCCTGCAAAGCGATGTTGAAGCCGCTGCCAAGCTCGCTGAAATCAGCCACCGCCTTAAGCCGGCGCCGGGCCTCGGGCGTGAGCAGGTGAAGCGGCGGAGCAATGAGGTAGCAGAAGGCCCGCTTGTTCGACCGGCCAACCCTGCCTCTCAGCTGATGCAGGTCGCTGAGGCCGAAGTGGTGCGCGTTGTTGATGATAATGGTGTTGGCATTCGGTATGTCCAAACCGTTTTCAATGATCGATGTGGCGATAAGGATGTCGAAGTCACCGTTGATGAACCCCAGCATGCGCTCTTCGAGCGTATGACCTTCCATCTGCCCGTGGGCCACAATGGTGCGCGCTTTGGGTACCACCCGGTTAACCATGGCTTCCACCTCGCTGATGTTCTGCACACGGTTGTGGATAATGAATACCTGCCCGTCGCGGTTGAGCTCGTAGTCGATCACATCGCGGATGAGCTCTTCGTTGAGCGAAAAAAGTTCCGTGATGATCGGGTGCCTGTTCGGCGGAGGCGTGTTGATGATCGAAAGGTCGCGCGCACCCATCATGCTGAACTGGAGCGTACGCGGTATGGGCGTGGCGGTGAGCGTGAGCGTATCAACATTGAGCTTCATCTGCCGCAGCTTTTCCTTAACGGCCACACCGAATTTCTGTTCTTCGTCGATGATGAGCAGCCCCAGCTCCTTGAACTTTATGTTCTGCCCAATCAGCTTATGCGTCCCGATAAGGATATCGATCTTCCCTTCAGCGAGTTCCTTGATGGCTTTGCTCTGATCTTTGGAGCTTCGCAAACGGCTGATGTAATCCACCTTTGCCGGAAAGTTTTTGAGCCGCTCCCGAAAAGTCTTGTAGTGCTGCAGGGCCAGAATGGTGGTGGGCACCAGGATGGCCACCTGCTTCGAGTCGGCAACAGCCTTGAAGGCAGCGCGCACGGCAACTTCCGTTTTCCCGAATCCTACGTCGCCGCACACCAGGCGATCCATCGGCATCTCCCTCTCCATATCGGCCTTCACATCCGCCGTAGCTTTGTACTGGTCGGGCGTGTCTTCATAAATGAACGAAGCTTCCAGCTCTACCTGAAGGTAGGAGTCGGGCGAAAAGGCAAACCCTTCGGCGGTTTTCCGCTTGGCATAGAGCTCGATAAGCTCCTTGGCGATATCCTTGATCTTCGATTTGGCCCTGGCCTTAAGCGCCTGCCAGCTGCCGGAACCAAGCTTGTGCACCGAAGGGCTCTCGCCTTCGCGGCCTTTGTATTTCGATATGCGGTGCAGCGAATGGATGCTGACGTACAGTATGTCCTGATCTTTATATACCAGCCTCACCGCTTCCTGACGCTTGCCGTTTACCTCAACGGTTTCGAGGCCGCCAAACTGGCCGATGCCATGGTCAACGTGAACCACGTAATCACCCGGATGCAGATCGGTAAGCTCTTTCAGGTTGAGCGCCTCCTTCTTTCCGAAGGAGTTGCGCACCTTAAACTTATGGTAACGCTCGAATATCTGGTGGTCGGTAAACAGTGCGAGCCGGAGGTCGTGCTCGTAAAAGCCTTCGTGCAGGGCTGTGAGTACCTTTTTGGCGGGACCTTCGTCATCACCCTCCCCGTCGGGGTCGAGAATGGCCCCCAGTCGTTCAAGCTGCTTGGCATTGTCGGAGAGCAGGAAGGTGGTGTATCCGTCGGTTTGGTTCGATTTTATCTTCTCCTTGAGGAGGTCGAAATTCTTGTTGAAGGCGGGCTGCGGCGACGTGTTGAAGAAAAGGCTTTCACCCGAAGGCAGAAAGTGCCGGTGACCGAACTCTACCACCTGAACCTTTTCGATCCGGGTGAGCAGCTCCGAAACATCCACCAGCTTCTTGCGGAATACGCCGGGATCCATCATGCCCTCCTCATCATCCAGCGTCACTGCTTCGCTCAGCCGCCGCAGATCATCGGAGGCGCTGATGTCGATGCCCTGCAGGATATTCTCCATCCGGCTTATGCTGTAGGTGAGGTCGCGCGTCCAGATCTGACTGTTCTCCGGAAGAAATTCGAAGAGCGTTTGTACGGCACCGTCGGTAAGCTGCTCGTTGAGGTTCGGAATGATCGATATCCGCTCCAGCTTGTTGCTGGAGAGCTGTGTCTCAACCTGAAAGCTCCGGATGGATTCCACCTCGTCGCCGACGAAATCAATCCGGTACGGATTCTCGGCCGAATAGGAAAAAACATCGATGATCCCTCCTCGTACGGCAAACTGTCCCGGCTCCCAAACGAAGTCCGACCGCTGGAACCCGTATTCGTACAATAGCCCGGTTAAAAAGTCCATGTCGATCTTCTCACCCGGTTTCAGGTTCAAGGTGTGGGCCTGAAGCTCTTTTCTCGATACCACCCGTTCAAGAAGGGCCTCGGGATAGCTTACGATCAGGGGCTTGACATTCGGTGTGGCCAGTTTGTTCAGCACCTCGGTGCGCATCAGCACATTGTCCTTGTCAACCTGCTGCATGCGAATGGCACGCTTGTAGGTCGACGGGAAGAAAAACACGTGGTCGTCGCCGAGCAGATGCGCCAGATCGTTGTGGAAGTAGGCGGCCTCCTCTCGCTCCGAAAGCAATATCAGCCTCGATTGCCGGTGCAGCGGTGATAGAGCTGCCAAAACCATGGAGGCGCTCGATCCTGTTAATCCATTGATGTGTAGGGTTTTATCTTTTTCCTGGACAAAATAATCCCGCATCCGCAAGAGATTCGGATGTTTTGACCACAGGGAAATCAGGTCGCTGTTTTTCATACGAAGGCGCAAATATAGGGTTTCCCTCGTGTCCACGCGTTTTCGGGCAGATATTCGTTATTTTTAGTTTTCAATTCAACCGGTATGAAAAAGGCGGCCCTGTACCTCATTATTTTATTCATCAGTATCACAGGTCTCTTTGCCCAGGAGCTGTGTGTGGGAAATTATTGGACCGAGGCGCAGGGGAAAGCGCATCTCGACAGCGTTCGGGCGGTGGTTCAGACAAGGGCCCAATGGGAAAGGCGGGCTGAACGGATTCGCGAACAGATCCTTACGGGTGCCGGATTACAGGACCTCCCGTCGAAACGCGGGGTGCCGCAGGTGAAAACCGGAGCCACTCACGAAATGAAAGGTTACCGGGTGACAAATATGGCCATCGAGAGCACTCCGGGCTCCTGGGTTACCGGCAACCTGTATGAACCAACAGGCCTCAAGGGGCCTTTCGCCGGCATACTCTGCCCGCATGGACACTGGTCGGATCCGAACGACTACGGCCGGTTCCGGCCCGACATGCAGAAACGGTGCGCCGTGCTCTGCCAGATGGGTGCGGTGGTATTTGCCTATGACATGGTGGGCTACGGCGACAACCGGCAGGCTCCGTCGCATGATGACCCGATGGCCCTTCATATCCAGACCCTCAACAGCATCCGCCTCATCGACTACCTTACCGGCCGCAGCGATATTGATCCCAAACGGATTGGCGTAACCGGCGCCTCCGGCGGGGGAACGCAGTCGTTCCTGATCACCGCGGTGGATTCCCGCGTGGCCGTATCGGTCCCCTGCGTTCAGGTGTCGGCCCACTTCTTCGGCGGATGTGTCTGCGAAAGCGGCATGCCCATCCACCGTTCCGGAACTTTCCAGGCCAGCAACCCGGAGATCGCCGCACTCGCGGCCCCTCGCCCCATGCTCCTCATTTCCGATGGCGCCGACTGGACCCGCAACACCCCGCTGGTTGAATATCCTTTTATACAATATATATACGGGCTCTGTAAAAAGGAAAACCGCATGGAAAACGCACACTTTGCGGATGAAAAACACGATTATGGATTCAATAAGCGCCAGGCAGCTTATGCTTTTCTGGCCAAACACCTTAACCTGAATGCCGACCCCGCCATTACCTCCGAATCCCAAATCCAAATCCTCCCCTATAACACACTGTCGCTCTCCACCCGATAATCCCTCCTCCCCTCCTCCCGTCTTCCCGTCTTCCCGTCTTATCGTCTTATCGTCTTCCCGTCTTATCGTCTTAAAGTCTCATGTCTCATGTCTCACGTCTCACGTCTCACGTCTCACGTCTCACGTCTCACGTCTCATGTCTCACGTCTCACGTCTCACGTCTCACGTCACAAGTCTCTCGTCTTTTTTCCTTATCTTTAACACGTCCCCGGTAATTTTAATCTCACCCTAATGAAGGTCAGGTCAATTTTATGGCTGCTCCTGATCGCAGCCATGTCCTGCGAGCCGGAGAACTCTCCCCCGGAAGCCGCGTTCACGGTTCTGCCCCCATCCGGCACCGTGCTTACCGTATTCGATCTGGATGCGGGCACTACGGAGGATGCTGACGGTCTTAAAACGCTGCTGACGTTTCGCTGGGACTGCGACGGCGACGGCACCTGGGATACCCCTTTCGGCCCGTGGCGCCTGTTCGTGTGGCAGTTCAAACAGCCCGGCACCTACACGGTACGCCTTCAGGTGACGGATGGCAACGGAGCCGTCGGCGAAAAGGAGTCCACGGTTGAGGTTGTCATACCCCAAACCATGACCGACCCGCGCGACGGACAGGTATATCCGGTGGTGAGGTTCGGCAATACCCTCTGGTTTGCCGCCAACCTCGATATCGGCAAGCCGGTGGATGCATCGCAGGAGCTCCAGCCCGGCAACGAAATCGAAAAATACATATACCCCGGAGGTGGACCCGGAACGGGATACGGCGGACTGTACACCTGGGAGGAGCTGATGGCCGGAGAGCAGGATGAGGGTGTTCAGGGAATCTGCCCGCCCGGCTGGCGGGTGCCCGCAGTGCCCGACTGGAACCGCATGCTTGCGGCTTTCCGGCGGCAATTCACCTTCAAAACATTTTCGTATAAGGTGTGGGGTGAAAAATTTGTGCCCGACCAAACGGTCACCCACGATAACTTTAATACCGTTGGAGCCGCACAGCGCCTCCTTAAGGAAACCGGTAGCACAGGCTTCGATGCCCTCTTTGTGGGATACCGCGATCCCGACGGAAAGTTCGGCGATAAGGACTACTATTTCCCGGGGCATACCGCGTCATTCTGGACATCTACGAAATCCGATTCCCGGGCTGTCCGTATACGCATCTATCAGACAGGTGATTATGAAAGCGATCTGTTTCGGTTTAACGATCACCGCGGTTACGGATTTTCGGTACGCTGCATAAAAGATACAATCTGACCGGCTATGAGCAAAAACAGATCCCTACGCTCCGTTCCGCTGCTGCTGGTGCTGCTCCTGGCTCTCACGGCGTGTGAAAACGAAATTCAGCTGTTCAACCCCGATCAGGAGAAAACCTATGTCGTTTTCGGCCTCATCAACTCCTCCGATCCACATCAGTCCGTTAAGGTTCGGATGACTTCGGTAACCGATGCCGCCATCACCGGCCTCCCCGTTGATTCATCGGAATTTACGGCTATCGCCGGCCTCAAAGTTTCCGTACAGGAGTGGTATCTCAATAATTATGCGGTTTACCCGTTCGCACCCGTCAGGTATGCCAAGGATCCGGGTATTTTTTCAAACGTCAGGAACGACGTTTACGAGGCTTCCTTTCATCCGGATCCCGATATGGCTTACAAACTTACCATCACCAACCCGGAGACCGGTGATCTGGTAACATCGAAAATCGTTCCGGTGCCCGCCCCGAAGCTCGGCGCTCCCACCTGGCCATGGATCCGCTATAACTTCAGCAACGAAGGCGATCCGTTCAATATCCGGTTTCGGGAGGTTGCGCGCGTAAATGTCTATCTGATTCAATTTGTGATACGGTATATCGAGGTTTATGATACCGGTGACACCCTTGAGCAGCGGGCGCTTTTTGTGCATCATCCGCGATATACCGACGACCCGCCCGAGTACAATCCTAAATATGAAATGCTTGGTAATGAGCACAATCAGCACATGACCCGGCGGTTCACCTACAACGTTTTTGACGAAACCATCCCGGATCGCGAGGGTGTAGCCTACCGTCAGCTGATCTGTTTCGAGGTTGCCGTTTGGGGAGGCGACCAAAACCTCCGGAATTACACCGAGTTCGGCATTCGCTTCGCGGATAACCGCAAGCAGGTTTTCACCAACATCGTAAACGGCATAGGTTTTTTCGGTGCCTGCGCCTATTCCGGCTGCACGGGCATCCTTCCCGACAAGGATTTCATGGATTCGCTCCCCTCGTATTCGCGCACCTCCCGGCTGAAATTCCGGCCCGAACTCTTTCGCCCGCTGTCGGTTTCGTCAGCTCCTCCGGCATCCGGTGATTGGCCACTCCTAACGATCAGCGCAAATGAAAAGTAAAGGATTTATACTGATGGCCCTTATCGTGGCGGCTGCCTTTAGGCCCGCCAGCGTATCTCCCCAGGACGTGGCCGCGGGGTTAAGGGGAGAGCTGAAGGGGTACGTTTTCGAGAAGGGAACGGGACTCATCATACCGGTGGCAACGGTTGCCATTCCGGGTACGAGTTATGGTGCCGTAACCAATGAATACGGATTTTTTTCAATCTGGAAGGTACCACCGGGCACCTACGACCTCGTTGTCAGATGCCTCGGTTACGAGGAATACAAACAGAAGGTGGTGGTTACCCAGAAGCAGGTGCAGAGCCTGGTGATCCAGCTTTCAAAGGCCGATGTGGCACTTGAGGAGATCACCATTACCGCAAACCGTAAGCTTTGGGAACGGATGACTCCGATCGGCCACCAGCGGATGACCGTTGAATCGATGAACCGGACTCCGACGCTGGGCGTCCAGAGCGACCTTGCCCAGGTTTTACAAACACTTCCCGGCGTGATCTTTACCGGCGACCGCGGCGGACAGCTCTATGTGCGGGGCGGTGCTCCGATCCACAACAAGGTGCTGCTCGATGGGATGACCATCATCAATCCCTTCCATTCCATCGGTTTTATGTCGGTGTTCGATACCGAAACCATCCAGAGTGTGGATGTCTATTCAGCAGCCTATGGTGCACAATATGGAGGCAGGGTTTCGTCAGTCATGGACATCCGTACACGCCCCGGCAACCGCTCAGCAACGCGCGGAACGGTGAGCCAGTCGAACATCGGCTATGGGGCCATGGTGGAGGGACCGCTGAAAAAAGCGACGGATTCCACGCCGGGCTCCATTTCCTATATCCTCTCCACCAAAGGCTCCATCCTGCGATCGTCGGCACCACTGCTCTATCCGTGGCTCGATTCGCTGGGGCTGCCATACCGGTACAACGACTTTTACGGTAAAGTGTCCTTTATGGAGCGAAATGGCAACCAGTTCGATGTGTTTGGCCTCCATTATACCGATGCTGTGAAATACAAAAATGCCATCACCTCCGAATGGACCACCACCGGGGGCGGATTCGGTTTGGTAATGTCGCCTTCGCAGAGCAACTTTCTGTTTATCAACCGGCTGGCAATGAGCCGCTATGCTGCTGATTTCGACGATCCGTCAACCACACCCAAGAATACCATCTACGATAACCTGGATTTCTCGCTGAAGGGTGTGCACATGATGGACCGGTTCGAATTTACATGGTCGGCGGAGTTCTCTTCGGTTCACACGCGATATGCCTACCTCCGCTGGGATGGCATGCACCTGTCGGACGATCTGTACACCAGTGATGCCATCATCCTCTTTCAGGGCAAGATATTGTGGCCCAAGTGGATACTGGAGCCGGGCCTTCACCTGCGGGTTTATTCTGCCATTTTTACGCTGATGCCGGAGCCCCGGATAAAGGCACGGTACAACATCTCCGAAAACCTGAGCCTCAATCTGGCTGCAGGCCTCTTCTCGCAAAACCTCTCCGCCACCATGTCGGAGCAGGACGTGGTTTCGGTGTTCCAGGGCTTTAACACCGGTATCGAAACCGTGCAGGACTATTTTCACGGAAAGCGGATTTACAAACCCACCCAGCAGGCCTGGCATGCCGTGGCCGGCCTGAGCTGGTTCGATAAGCAGAACCTGAAGCTTTCGGTGGAGGCTTACGTGAAGGATTTTTACCGGCTCATCAATTACAACCAGCATCAGCTATACAGTTATCTGGGGTATGATCCCGATTATCCGGAATACCTCTCGAGTCCCTATATCTACGAAACGGGATGGGCCTATGGGATTGATTTTCTTCTTGATTACGCCAATGCCGATTATTCATTCTGGATGGCTTATTCGTTTGCCTATGTTACCCGGGAGGATGAGTTCATGAAGTATGTGCCTCATTTTGACCGGCGCCATAACCTTAACCTGCTGGCCAGCTACCGGTTTGGCGAGGGCAGGGGATGGACGGTGAAATCGCGCTGGCAGATTGGCAGCGGGTTCCCCTTTACCCAGAATGCTGGCTTTTATGAAGAGTTTACCAACGAGGACGGAACCTTCTGGCTCCTGCCGGGAGCCCAGGGCGACCTGGCTATCCTTTATGGCCCGGTGAACGGCGGAAGATTGCCGGCTTACCACCGTCTCGACCTGTCGCTCAACCGGATCTGGAAACTTGGCGGAGGGAGGCAGCTTGAAGCTTCGGCCAGTGTGTTAAATGTATACAACCGGAAGAATGTTTTTTATTACGACCGGATCAACCAAACACGGGTCAACCAGCTTCCGATCATGCCCAGCCTGGGAATTGTTTTACGGTTTTAGGCAAAAAAAAAGCCCCGGGATACGGGGCTTTTTTTTATAAGAAGACGTTTTACTGAATAACAACGCGCTGTACTTTAACATCTTTTCCGGTGTTCACGCTCAGCAGATAGATCCCTTTCGGCAGATTCCTGTCGATGGTTTCCTGATGATTGATGACTTTGGAAACCGTGTTGGTGTAGATTACACTGCCACGGACATCGGTGAGGGTGATGGTGAGGTCGGTAGCCTGTGTGTTTTCAATTTCAACGGTGAATTCGCCCTGTGACGGGTTCGGATAAACGTTGAAAGAAGCCATCAGGCTGGTTCCGTCGACACCGGCGGTTACGCCACCGTTGTAGTTGTTGTTCAGGATATTCCAGTAACGGACGGTGTATTTGCGGTTTGCTCCGCCGTTTGGATACTCGGTGGTGTTGAGGTCACCGTTGATCTGGTACTTGAATTCGATGACGCTGCCAACCGGAAGGGCGGCAACTGTGAGGGTGTAAATACCATCGGCATCAGCATCGGTGAAATGTTCGGATACGCCCCAGTTGTTGAATGAACCCGTTACATCGACGAAGTCGGTGGCAGGCTTGAATTCGCCGCTGGCGATATGCTTGTTCATGTTCACGTTGAAGGTAACCGGTGCCTGTGTTGGGCCGCCTGTTTCATTGATGTTCATACCGATCAGGTTCATCTTGTTGGTATTGAACCAACCGCCGCCAACTGACTGGAAATTGTAGGTGTAACCGGCCTGGTTGTTGTCCATGTCCCAGCCGACCGACATACCGTTGGTACCATCGGCATCGCCTTCCTTGGTTCCCCAGAAACGAACGCAGGCCAGGTAGCTGCCCGGCTCCAGAAATTCTGTTTCGCCGTCTTTCTGCATGTCAAGGGTAACGTAGGTTCCGCGCTGCTCGAGTGTGGCATCAATAACGTCGCTGGTCATGATTTCAACCAGTTCACCTTCGATGTCCTGCTGCAGTACATATTGGAACTGCGGAACTTCGGCAATGGTTACGCCACTGATGTAAGCGCTTATCGAGTTGATTTCGCATGCCTTGTAAACATCATAGAACACGCCGACCATGTCGCCTGCGTTCCCGCCGCCTACCCAGCCGCCGGTGTTGCTTCCGGCTTCAGCGGTGAAGTCGGCACGATGGAAGAGGGTGTCGGTAATGGTGAATCCCTGCTTAACCGAATTGTTTACAGGTACTTCTTCGGTGTTGTCGGAAATGGCGGTGAAATTGAACTGATAATCGCCATAGTCGGATGCCAGGAACGGGGTGGTGACAACTGATGTATCACGCTCGAGCGACCAGATGGTGCCTGCATCGCCAACTTCCTTGTAAACTTCGGTACCATTCTTCAGAATAGTCATCTGCAGTTTTGCTTCTTCCTGATCGGCCATACCGTTGTTCAGGAAAGCACCGGTAAAGGTGTAGTCACCGATCATGCCGGAAACCTGTGAGGCCATGCCCATCTGCGACAAAGGCCAGTAGTTGATGTGGCCGATGGTTTCATCGTAGCCGCCGTTGAAATGTGACCAGTAGTCGGCCAGAACGAGATCGCTCTGATACGCTTCGGCAAGTTCGAGGTCGTCGATCATCCAGAAGTAGTGGCTGTTACCCGACATCGAGAATTTAATCTGAACATTGGGCATGCCGGCAGCGACATCCGAAATGTTGAATTCAACATTCTGGTAGCGTGCATCCACAACGCGGTTATTGCCAACGCCGAATTCGCAGTCGTAAGCGGCCCAGTGAACACCACCGTCATTGGTGACGAGCATTTCCATATCGGTAGCACCGCAGCAGAGCCTGAAAAGCTGCTTGAATTTAACGGTAACCGAGGTCTTCGAAGAGCAGTTGATCACCGGGGTGATGATGAATGTGTTCATCGCGTTTGATGTTCCAACACCGTCGCGGCGGTTGTACTCATCAGCCGGAACAGTGAGGTAACCATCGAGCGGGGTCTTGAAATTCGTTGACGGACCCTGCTTGGTACAGCAGCCTCCAAGCGTATCATACGGAGAGCGCCACATCCAGTAGTTCCCCAGATCGGTAAGGTCGCCAATGACCCAGCCATCGGGCAGTGTCCAGGTGTTTGTCTCAACATTACCCCAGTTGAAGGTGGTCGACCAGAAAATGTCGCCGCTGCCTTTAATCTGCGGGGTTGACGATTGTATCTGCACCGGTTCGTCTTTTACGGGTACCGGTATTCCCTGTCTGGCTACCTGTCCGAACATGGAGGAGCCAAGTGCCAAAGCAACAATCAAGAGTGTAAACTTCCTCATAATATTGAATTAAGATTAAACTGACGTAATTAAGGAGATAAAGATAGTGTTTTCCCGAATGGCTAGCGGATCCAGTAACCAAGATTAATAAAAAGCATAGGCCTTTTGCTCGTGGTGGATCCCATAAGGGTAACCTCAACCGGTCCTACCGGACTGGCATATCCATAGGTAAGGCCCATCCCGGCCAGGTTTGCCGACGCATCGGTAAACTGATCGAACCGGTTGAACGATTTCCCTGCGTTTAGTTTCAGCGTGAGATACTGGTTGTTTTTCACGCGGTACTGCAGGTCGGTGCGGAGGATAACGGCATGGTTGGATGCACGTTCCATATAATCCATTCCGGCAAATGGGATAACGCTCTGATGGTAATAGCCAAGTCCGCCGATGTAGGAGCGGTACGGGTAGGGGATCGAATCACCAAATGCAAATGCTGCAATGAAGGAGGGCTGCAGGCTCCATCGGGGTGCAATTTCGAAGGCTGCACGGTAGCGCACATCGGCAACCAGGGTAGGGGTAACCTTGCCGCCGCCAAAACTGTTTACCTCCTTTAGGGTGATCTCCGCCTTGTCGCCG
Organism: uncultured Porphyromonadaceae bacterium; assembly: GCA_964457845.1. Taxonomy (GTDB): domain Bacteria; phylum Bacteroidota; class Bacteroidia; order Bacteroidales; family UBA12481; genus UBA12481. Next base: position 11,710 of record CAYWHP010000051.1, read on the forward strand.
CGGGTGGGGTATGGGATATGGTTGAAATTGTCCTTGGTCAGCTTAACAAATACATTGGCCATCCGGTGCGTGTAGGAACCGATCTGCCAGTCGCCGATGTTTGGCGATATCCAGGCAAATTCACCCTCGATTCCTGCGGTGGCGGCATAGGTGTTTCGCCAGGTGCTCTTCATCACAAACCCTACTGAACCGTCACGGTATATCTGGCTGCTGATCTTGCGGTTGTCCTTGTATTCATAGGCTTTGAGCCTGCCGAATTCCCCAACCACCCCGAATTGCCGTCCCTTGCGGTACAGAAAATCCCACGAGGCGAGGTAATGCGGATTCTCCCCCAGGTTAAGATCGATCGCGAGCTGATCGCCCGGTTTGAGGAGATTGCGGAAATCGGCCCGCGCCAGCAGGGAGGCGTTGAAGAGATTGTCGAAATGAAGGCCAACATGAACTATGTTCTGATCTTTTTCCGCGGCCCTGATTGTCAGCCTGACCCCATCGGTGACGGCATCGAGCTGGTAGGTTATGCTGGAGAATTCATTGGTTCCATAGGCACGCTGCATCGCCCGGTAAATATCTTTCTCGGTTAGCCAGGCAGGGAATGGCAGGTTCATGTTTGCCTGAACAAATTCAGGGCTCACCTTGTCGAGCCCCGTAAATGCCATCTCCCTGACAAATACCGAGTCTATCTTCGGAAGGGGAATAACCTTCACTTCGTTTTTGTCGGGGTAGGAGCGAAGCCTTTCGGCCAGCCGTGTCAGCAGATCCCACTGGGCGCGGGCCGTTCTCTCGCCTGTGCGGATGATGGAATCTGCCATACCGAATGTGAGGGTGCTGGCACCCGGTGTCCTGGGCCGGATGAGCACATCGCAAAGCAGCCGGTTGCGCGCATTGATGTCTTCGCGAACCAGCGTGCTGATCTGTTTGAGGATGGCAAGCATCGACCGGAGGTCGTTCTTTTTATACAGTTCACGCTGGACGTCAACACCGATGATGATCTCGGCGCCCATGGCCTGCAGATGGTCGGCCGGAAAATTGTTGATGAAGCCTCCGTCGATCAGCAGACTGCCGTTAATCTCGATCGGCGTGAACACCGTGGGGATTGCCATGCTGGCGCGCAGGGCATCATGCAGGCGGCCACCCGTGAGTACCACCTCCTGGCCGGTAACCACGTCGGCACCAATGCACAGGAAGGGCCTCGGCAATTGGCTGAAGAGCCTGATGCCATAGGCCGGCCAGGTGAGCCCGGCCAGCATGTTCGTTATGTTGGTGCCCTCCACCAGACCGGTTGGGAGCTGAAGCTTCCTTCCGCTGATCGGGAAATCATAAAAGTATTTTTCGAGCTGCTCCTTGTATTCAACGGTCATATCGGTACGCGGGATCTGATCGGCCAGCAGCGACTCCCAGTCCATCTCCTTCACCATCTTTTCCATTTCCGCAGCGGTATACCCCATGGCAAACATCCCGCCAACAATGGACCCCATGCTGGTGCCCGCCACATAATCGATCGGTATCCCCGCTTCCTCAAGAACCTTGATCACCCCGATCTCGGCCAGGCCGGCAGCGCCGCCGCCGCTGAGCACCAGACCCACTTTCGGGCGCGACTGGGCAAATGACTCCGAAGGCAGAAGGCAGAGGGCAAACGGCAGAAGGAAGAAATGCGGGATCAGCGAAATGAAAAAAGACCGGAACAGGGTGGCTGACCGCTTGAGGATACTTGTCATCACGATATGCATTGTCCTTACAAAGATATTGATTTCGGACGGGAAGAGTGTTAGACCATAAGACGGGAAGACTGGAAGACCATAAGACTGTAAGACTGTAAGACCATTAGCCTGTAAGGTTCGCAATTGCTATTCTTACAGTCTTCCAGGTCTTACAGTCTTAAAGTCTTTTAGCTATAGATCTCCCGTCTCCTGTCTCACGTCTCCTGTCTTGCCTTTCTTCCTCTCCATCCAGTTATAGACGGTAGGGAGCACAAAGAGCGTAAGCAGCGTGGAGGTAATCAGTCCGCCGATCACAACGGTGGCGAGCGGGCGCTGAACCTCGGAGCCGGGCCCCGTGTTGAAGGCCATCGGGATGAACCCGAGGCTTGCCACCAGTGCCGTCATCAGCACCGGACGCAGCCTGTCGACCGACCCGCCGATGACCGACGGCCGGAGATCAACGCCACGGTTGCGGAGGTCATTTATATAGGATATCAGCACGATCCCGTTGAGCACCGCCACCCCGAAAAGAGCGATAAACCCGATCGCAGCGGTCACCGACAGGTGCATGCCCCGTATCCAGAGCAGGAATACCCCGCCCGACATGGCGAAGGGAAGGTTAAGCAGAATAAGGAAGGCATAACGGAACCGCCCGAAATTCAGGTAGAGCAATCCGATGATGATCAGCAGGGAAAGGGGCACCACAAGTGCCAAATGGCGCATGGCCCGCTGCTGGTTTTCAAATGTTCCGCCATACTCCATGAAATAGCCTGCCGGTATAACCCCGGCTTCGTCGAGTGCGGCCTGCAGGTTGCCCACATAGGTGCCCATGTCGATGTCGCGGATGTTGATGCCCACGATAAGGCGCCTCCAGCCGTTTTCCCGCTGGATCTCACGGGGCCCTTCCTGCGGCACGATCCGCGACACCCGCTTGAGCGGGATGAATTCATCGTTGGGCAGCTGAACAGGTATTTCCATGATCTTTTCGAACTTGTCGCGCATCTCCGCCGGGAATCGCACCACAATATCGAACCGCCGCTGCCCCTCGAAGACCTGGCCGGCCGGCTCGCCGCCGATACCGGCCTCGATAACCGTTTGAATGTCATCAACGTTCAAGCCGAAACTGGCTGCGGCTTCGCGGTCGATGGCGATGGTGAGATAGGGCTGCCCCACGGGCTGCTCTACAAAGAAGTTGGCTGTGCCGCCTATGCCGCCAACCACTTTCGATATTTTATCACCGATGTTTTTCAGCACATCGAGATCCTCCCCGAAAACCTTTACGGCCAGGTCGGATTTCACACCACTGGTGAGCTCATCCACCCGCATGGCGATCGGCTGGGTGAAGTTATACGCCAGGCCGGGCTCTGTTTTCAGATAGGGCTCGATCTGAGCGATGATGTCCTCCTTCGATATCCCTTTTCTCCATTCTTTCTTCGGCTTCAAAACGATCCATACATCGGTCTGGTGAACACCCATCCAGTCGTTGGCGAGGTCCGACCTTCCCGTTTTGGGTACCACGGTCGCAATCTCGGGAATATTCTGCATCAGCTTGCCGCCCAGCCAGTTGGCATTAGCAATCGATTCTTCCAGCGTTACCGAAGGCATCCGTACCTCTTCAACCAGTATGGAGCCTTCGTCGAGCTCGGGCAGAAATTCGGATCCCAGTCGCGTCATTACCAGCAGGGAAATGGCAAACAGGCCGGCGGCAATGCCGACGATCAGCCAGCGGCGGTTTAGGTTCCGCGTTAGGAACCGCTCATACCGGGGTTTGAGAAAATCAATGAGCGGGTTTTTTCGCGTTCGTACCCCTCGCCGGAAAACGATGGCCGACATGGCCGGTACAAATATCAGCACCAGCAGCAGTGACCCCAGTACGGCTGCGGCTACCGTAATGGCCATCGGACGGAAGAGTATTCCCTCCATGCCGCTGAACGTCATGATCGGCAGGTACACCATCAGGATGATCAGCACCCCGAAAAAGATGGGCCTCGCCACTTCCTGCGAGGATTTTATGATGAGATCCTCCGTTTTCTCCCCCTCCTTTCGCCCCTGCAGGCGGTGAATCACATTCTCCACCATCACCACCGAACCGTCGACAACCATCCCGAAGTCGATGGCGCCGAGGCTCATGAGGTTGGCAGCCAGCCCAAACTCCTTCATGCCAATGAAGGCGAAGAGCATGGAAAGGGGGATAACCATCGCCACAAGAAGCGCTCCGGTTATCTCCCCGAGCAGGAGGAGCAGGATGGCGATCACCAGAAACCCGCCTTCGATGAGGTTGGTGGTGATCGTATGCGTGGTGCGGTCGATGAGGTCCGACTGGTCGTAGAATTTCCGTATCTCCACACCTTTCGGAAGTGACTTGTTGATTGATTCGATGCGCGACTTGATGTCGGCAATTACATCCCTGCCGTTGCCGCCGCGGAGCATCATAACAATGCCTGTAACCACTTCACCCTTGCCGTCCTGCGTGACACCGCCCTGGCGGATCTGCCTGCCCACCTCCACGGTGGCGATGTCGCGGATGAATATCGGCTTGTCGTTCAGCCGCGTGACGATGATGTTGCGTATGTCGGCCGCTCCGGTGATCTGCCCGAATCCGCGGATGATGTATTGTTCCCGGTTGTGTTCGAGGAAGCTGCCGCCCGAAACGCTGTTGTTGCTGTTAACCGCATCGATGACATCCCCGAGGCTGATGCGGTAGCTCCGCAGCTTGCCGGGATCAACGGTTACATCGAACTGCTTGACGAACCCCCCGAAGGAGTTTATTTCGGTGACCCCCTGCACGGTTTTGAGCTGCGGAGCGATCATCCAGTCCTGGATCTCCCGCAGTTCGGTGAGGGAGTAGTTCTCCCCGTAAACCACATACTGATAGATCTCTCCGAGCGCTGTGGAGATCGGCCCCAGCTGGGGCGAAGAAACGCCCAGCGGCAGATCGTCGCGTATCGACTGGAGCCGCTGGCTCACCATCTGCCGGGCAAAATAGATGTCGGTTTTTTCACTGAACTCCACCGTTACGGCCGAAAGGGCAAACTGCGAAACCGACCTCACTTCGAGTACGCCGGGAAGGCCGTTCATGGCGGTTTCGATCGGGTAGCTCACCAGCTTCTCCACATCGTAGGGCGAGTAGCGGCCCGCCTTGGTGATCACCAGCACCTGCACCGGCGTAACGTCGGGCAGGGAATTGATCGGCAGCTGCTTCAGCGCGCTGATTCCTGCGAAAGCCATCAGGACAACCAGACTCAGCGCAACGAATTTCTGCCGGATGCTGAATTCTATAATCTTGTTTAGCATATTATCCCCTCCGGCACTATTCTTCGGAAATTAGCTTGAACCGCGAAAGGGCCTTGAGGCTGAAAACCTGGCCGATAGCCACCCGTTCACCGGCCTTGAGTCCGTTTGTGACTACGGCGCTGCCGTTAGCGATCTCCCTGATCCGGATCCTTCTCATCTCGAAGCTGTTGACGCCGATATTAACGAAAACAACCGGGTCGTTGTTGTCGTAGGTAACCGCATCCATGGGCACCGTGATGAGTTCAACGGGGCTCGTTGTAAAGATGTCGGTGCTTACATTGTCGCCGGGTTTGAGCAACGGGGTTTTTTGTTTAAAGAGGATGTTCACCACAATAGAGCGGCTGGCTTCGTCGAGACCGGGGTTGATGGTACTCACGGTTGCGCGGAGACCATCTTCCTCAACCAGGCGGTGCTTCATCACAACTGTATCGCCCGGATTCACCAGGGTGCCGTCGTCTGGCGAAAGGTAGGCCTTAACAAGCACCTGGTCGAGGCTGATAACGGTAGCCATCTGGTCGCCGGCCGCGACAGCCTGCCCCAGCTCCACCCTGTGCGAGTTCACCACGCCGCTGATCGGCGCATGGATCTTCAGCCGCGGGTTGATGCGCTCGTTGCTGCGCAGGGCCTCGATCTCCTTCTCACTCACCCCCACGGTCTTCAGCTTGGCACTGGCGGCATTCAGGCCGGCCTGCGCACGAATGCTTCCGGCCCTGGCCATCTCCAGCTCGGCTTCCGGGTTGATCTTTTTCTCGACCAGCTTTTCCATGCGGGTAAGCTGGTTGGTTTGCAGGTCGACCTCGGCCAGTGCCTGCAGGTATTCGGCGACCAGCGTTCCGTAAGTAAGGCTCTCGAGTTCCATGATGACCTGGCCTTTGTTAACCGCCTGCCCCTCCTGAACCGGCAGGTTGAGTACCCTTCCGTCGACCGGTGCGCTTACAATGCCGATATGGTTGGGTGCCGGGAAGACCGTTCCCGGTGCAGTGAGCCGGTAACTTCTTACCTGAGAGGATATTTCCTTTACCGGAATGGCCAGCTCGGTCGCCTCCTGAGCACTCAGGGTGACGATCACCTTATCGGATGCCGTTGCACCCGCTACAGATGGTGGAACTCCGGTTTCGGCAACTTTCCCTTCGGCAGGGGCCTGTCTTTTGCAGCTTCCGGTTATGAGCGGGACGGCCGCCGACAGTATAAGCAGTGTCGATATTAATTTATTGATTTTCATATCAGTAAACAAGTTCTTTGTTGATGTATTGTTCAAGCTCGATCAGCTTCAGATAATAATCCCTGAGCGCGTTGAGGTAATCCTCCTGGCTCTTCAGGTAGAGCTGCTGTGCCTCGATCAGTTTCAGCAGGTCGATCTGGCCAAGGCGGTAGGCCTCCTGCGTCAAAGCCAGCAGCCTTTCCGATTTTCCCTTGATCTGGGTTTGGTAGAGCTCCATGGTCACCTGGCTGTTGTCGTAACTGTGCCAGGCAAGTTCGATCTTCTCTTTGATGGATAGTTCGATGGCCTTCTGGTCCCATCGGATGGTCTCGCGGTTTGCGACGGCCATCTGCACGAGTCCCTTTTCGCGGTACATGCCCCACAAGGGCACCGTTAATCCCGCCTCGAATCCGTGGAATCGGTAACCCGTGCCGAAATCCTGTATAAGGTAGCCGGCTTTCAGCGAGGGAAGGTACCCCGACCGGGCTTCGCGGAGGGCATAATCGGAGGAGGCAAGCATGGCGGTTGCGGAACGATAGAGAGGCTGTTCTTCAAGTGTATAGATGGCGATCTCCTGCTCGATGAGCTCATCGCGTGTCCGCAGGGTGTCGGCAAACCGGATGTCGTAACGCTGCTGATCGGGATTCATTCCGATGTAGTTGAACAGCTTGTAGCGGGCCTCATGGAAGATCCGCTCGGCCTCGTACTGCTGGTTTTCCGACTGCACGAGCCGGATTTCCGACGAGAGCTGGTCGATGTGCGTACCCACTCCGGCCTCGACCCGCATGCCAACGGCATCGCTCAGCTCCTTCGACACCCGGTAGTTCTCGGCCCGCAGCTTTCGTATGTGGCTGGCATACAGTATTTCGGCATATTTCCCTTTAACGCCGGCAATAACATCCTTCCGGAGAGCCTCCAGTTTTTTTTCCACCGCTTCTTTTTCGAATGATGCTTTTTTAAGCCGGTACCAGGTGGTGAGCGGGAAATCGATCTCCTGCTGAACCGAGAACCGCTGCTCAGAAAACGGCACGTCGGTGATGGCCGAAACCCCTTCGCGGGCGTAACTGACAACCGGCTGGCTGATGCCGATGAGTGTCCGCCACTCGGCCGATTTGCCGTCGAGCTCGGCCTCCATCCTCCGGATATCGGGATTCGATTCCATGGCCATTCGAACCGCATCCTGCAATGTTATAAGCGGAGCATCGTCCTGCCCCGCCAGAATTGGCGGAACCGCCAGCCATACCGCCACAAGTAAATGCCTGATATATACTGATTTCATATTATAAATTCTATCCCCATGAATATACTCAAAATTTCCCTTCCCCGTCTTACCGTCTCATGTCTCATGTCTCATGTCTCATGTCTCATGTCTCATGTCTCATGTCTCATGTCTTCTGTCTAACCTCCTCCTCCAGCCTCTCCACCATCCTCCGGCTCCCCACATAAAAAGGCGTCCGCTGGTGGAGAGATTCCGGCTTAAGGTCGAGGATCCGGGAAAAGCCGTCGGATGCCTTGCCGCCGGCCTGTTCGGCAATGAAGGCGATGGGGTTGCACTCATAGGCCAGCCGCAGCTTTCCGTTCGGTGCGGAAGCCGTGGAAGGGTACAGGAAAATGCCGCCCTTGAGCAGGTTGCGGTGGAAGTCGGCAACCAACGATCCGATATACCTTGATGTGTAGGGCCTTTCGGTTTCGGCATCGATCTCCTGGCAATATTTGATGTATTGTTTTACACCATCTGGAAAACGGAGGTAGTGGCCTTCGTTCACGGAGTAGATGGTTCCCGATTCGGGTGTCCGGATATCGGGATGCGACAGGCAGAATTCACCGATCGACGGGTCGAGGGTGAATCCGTTGACCCCCTTGCCAGTGGTGTACACCAGCATGGTGCTCGATCCGTATATGATGTATCCGGCCGCCACCATGCGGGTGCCCTCCTGAAGGAAATCCTCTGCCCGGGCCGGGTGGCCGCGCTGCGACACCCTCCGGTAGATGGAGAAAATGGTGCCGATCGAGACGTTTACATCGATATTGGATGAGCCGTCGAGCGGGTCCATCATGAAAATGTATTTGCCATCGCGGGAAACATTGTCGTCGAACGTGATGATCTCCTGGTTCTCTTCCGTAACGATTCCGCACACCTCGCCGCTCGACTGCAGGGCTGCGATGAACACTTCGTCGGCAAAAACATCGAGTTTTTTCTGGTCCTCACCCTGCACGTTTACGTTGCCGGCCGCCCCCAGTATGTCGACCAGGCCGGCCTTGTTGATCTTCTTGTTGACGATTTTCGCGGCTATCCCGAAATGGCTCAGCAATCTTGACAGTTCACCCTTGGCATAGGGGAAATCCGACTGCCGCCGGATAATGAATTCATTCAGCGTGGTGATGGAGTACCCTTTCATGGATTTTTAGTTTAAAGTTCACATTAAAGTTGCCATCTTTTCTTAAAGTTAACAACTTTGCCGACCGGTTTCGTTTACCAAAAGATATATCATGATCGTACATAAATTCGGAGGTGGGATACTGAAGACCCCGGAAGCTGTCCGCCAGATGCTCGGGATCCTTCAAACCAGCCCCCTCCCGGCTGTTGTGGTGGTTTCCGCACTTAGCAAAATGACCAATGCCTTTGAGGGTGTCGCCCGTCAATGGTTCAATCGCGAAAATACGGAACCGGCCATGCAGCTGATCCGCGGCTACCATTTTGATATGGCATGCCGGCTGTTCAGCGATCCCGATGAAGCCTGGACGAAACACATGAAGCCGATGTTTGCGGAAATCCAGGCCGTGCTCGCCGAAGAGCCGGGCCTGGTATTCGACCGCGCCTACGACCAGGTGGTGTGCTACGGAGAGCTGCTCTCCTCTGCACTTCTCCGAACCTATTTCGATGAGAGTGGTCTCAGCTGCCGTTATCTTGATGCCCGGCAGGTTGTTCAAACCGATGAGATTTACCGGGATGCAGGGATCCGGTGGGAGGAAACGCGCGACCGGATACGCCGGGAGTGCGAGCTGGCTGCCGACGATGCCCGGGAGGATGGTGAAAGTTTCCTGATCCTTACGCAGGGATTCATCGGCACTTCGGCGCTCGGGGAAACGGTTACGCTCGGCAGGGAGGGATCGGACTATACGGCGGCCATTTTCGCCTACTGCCTCGATGCCGATGAGGCCTGGATATGGAAGGATGTACCGGGCATACTGAATGCCGATCCGACTGAGTTTCAGGATACGGTTAAAATTGATGAGATGAACTACCATGAAGCCATAGAGCTCGCCTATTTCGGGGCCAAGGTTATCCATCCGAAGACCATCAAGCCGCTTCAGAACAAGAATATACCTTTGTGGGTTCGTGATTTCTGGCATCCGGAGGGCACCGGCACGCGGATTTACGATCTGAAGACCATCCCGCCCACGGGCCCGGTGTTCATAACGAAGAAGAACCAGCTTCTGATCACTTTCCAGCCGCGCGATTTCTCATTCATCGTGGAGGACATGATCTCGGAGATCTTCGCCCAGCTGGCGAAATACCGCATCAAGGTAAACCTGATGCAGCACGGTGCGGTGAGTTTCACCATCTGCGTCACTGCAGATATGGACCGGGTGAACAGCCTGATACAGGCCATGCTGCCGAAATTCAGGGTATTGTACAACAGTGATCTGGAGCTGGTGACCATCCGCCGCTACACCGATGAGGCCATCGTGCGAATGACGAAGGACCGGCGCATCATCATCAAGCAGATCAGCCGGAAAACGGCGAGGTTTGTGCTGGCTTGAGGTCATTTTTTTAGTTCCATTATCAAATCAAAGATATTCAGCGACTTAGAAAAATGATTTGAATAATTAATTAAGAATAATTCTAAATTATGGGGGGGGTAAAAATAGATTAAAAATAAGGGTTACCTTTCGGTGTAGTGGCTGATTAATAACTGAAGATAAGAAAAATAAGTCCCCCGCCCGATGCCCCCGATGGGAGTTAGAGGGCGAAGCTGTAGCAACCCCGGAACCCAATCCTCCATGCCTCCTGTTACCAGACAGTATCGATGGTATGTTTTGTACACGCGATCCAAGCACGAGAAAGCGGCTGAGCGGTACCTCAAATCATGCGGGATTGAAGTTTTCCTGCCCATGCGACGGGTGCAGAGAAACAGGACCGATCGAAAGATATGGATTCAGGAGCCGGTTTTTCGTTCTTACCTTTTCGTCAGGGTCAGTAGCCGTGAGTATGACAAGGCCCTCCAGAGCGATTCGATTTCTCGATATGTGTCGGTTGGCGGTTTCCCCTGTTTTGTGCCCGACGAGCAGATCAAGGCCATACGGGAGATTCTGAACGATTCGGTTGATTTTGAGGTGACTCAGGACAAGTTTGAGTCAGGTGACCAGGTTACCATCACGAGTGGTGCATTGTCCGGTTACCTTGCAGAGGTGGTTGAAAGGCTTGGAAGGAAGTCACTGATACTTAGGATTGGGTGCCTGGATCAGGCGATCGTGATCATTTGCAAATGCGACTATGCGCAATTAGGCGGTTGGTATAATTAAGGTCATTGTTTATTGTTCAGTCAAGCTCTCCTTTTGGCCCATCTCCAAATATTTGAAGTATATAGAAAATGAGCTTGTTCTGATGCCATCGGTTGATTTTTTAAGTAACTGAAATTTGGCTTTCGATCAAATGAAATTTACATTCAATATTTTATGAAAAGTATTCTGAGATTTAAAATGAATTTGAGTTTTCTTATCCAGCCTATGTTATGGTTTTTGGGCTTGATACTTTTGTGCTGCCAAAGGCCAAATATGCAACTTGATGATAATAATTATGTTAATGTCAATAGCAACGTCTTTGATTTGAACCTGAAGCATTATTCAACTGATGAAATAAGGCTAAGTGATATTTGTGATAGCTTGGATTATGTTTTTCTTCAATCCACCGATTCAAATTTCATTGGTGCTATTAATTTAATCAGAGTGTCGGCAAATTTTATCATAGTGGTTGATAAAATGACTTTGAAAGTTCAGGTCTTTGATCGACAAGGGAAGTATCTTTTTGAATTAGCAAAGCGAGGTAAAGGACCTGGAGAGTATCTCATGGTTAATGATTTGATAATAGATGAGAGTCATAATTGTGTTTATCTTAATGCCGGCAATCAGAAAACTCTTAAGTATTCGTTGGATAATAAATTTCTGGAAGACATCAACCTTGATGTTGGGCCTAGGTATATTTCGAAATATAACGATGGATTAGTTGCGATAGTGTTATGCCCAAATACCAAGCGGTTTTCTGGGTATACAATTTCCTTTTTGGGGTATGATGGCAATATCAAAAAGCAAGCCCTTCAGCATGATATTTCGAATTTTACCGGGACGGAACCGGCTTCATATTCATCGGTTTACCAATTGGGAGATACAGTATATTTATGGGAGTCATACTTTGACACCATTTTTGGAATCACAAATAACGGCCAAGTAATACCTAAATGGACCTTCAAATACGGTCAAGGTCAAATTACTCAAAATCAACTTAAATCTCAAGAGTCCGTAAGAGAGGTAAGTCAAACAGGATTTATTAATCAATCTTTTTTAGAAACACATAATTACGTTTTTGTGTCGGGGTTGAACGAGGGTTCCAAGGTGCATCTTATTCTGGATAAGGATAAAAGAAAGTATATTAATTTAGATTATGCTGATGGGTTAAGTGGAATTTTTATTCTTAACGACATTGATGGGGTTATTAATTATTGGCCAAGATTCTCAGTTGGGTCTGATTTATCTTTAATGGTAGCTGATCCAGTTGACTTTAAAAATGCATTTGAGCGGGCATACCTCAATCCTTTATTCAAAAGTCGACTTGAAAAATATCGTATAAGTGAGAGTGCCCTTAGTGAGTTCGATAATCCTATTTTGGTTTTTGTAAAGCACAAATAGTATGAAAGTTACCTATTTATTGTTTTTTCTTTTTATATCATCAATTATCTCATGCGGACGAGAGAAGAACACGGATAGTAAAAAAAATCGAATTATTTCTAACATTGGTTTTGACCAGAATGGTAATATGGAGATTGATAAGCAGGAGTTTTATCCGATTATGCTTAATGGAATTCATCATGATTCAATTGCCCTCACAGAATTTCTTTCAAAAGGTGTTAAAATGATTTTGTTGATTACTGATCGTTGTTGTCAAGACTGTGTTCGCAAAGAGCTTGAGCGAATTAGTAAATTTCAATCACCTGATAACGTTTCTAAGTTGGCAATATTTATGTCATACCAGAACCCTAGACAACAATATGCCTTCGTTCAGTTATACAAATTGAAATACCAAGTGTTTAATGTTTATGACAAAAAACTGTCGCCAAATATAATATTTTTGGATTTGCCTTTATATTTTCTCATTGACCAATTGCTTCATTTTCAAGATGCATTATATGTTTCGGCCGACCAATCTCAAGTTATAATTGACCAATATATTCAAAAAGAATTAGCTTCAATTACTCACTAATAATTACTGTCATGAAAAGAAAGTTCATTAAATTTTTTGCTTTTGCTTTGATCTGTGGTTTTAGCATTGCTGAAAACTTTGCGTCAGGCAATCTTTGTCGGGATTGCGTGCTTCGTAGCTACAATCCTGATAATACTTGGTATCCAGAACCTGATGGAGAGTGTTGGGCTGGAGGTAAATTGTGTGATATACTTTATACTTGCCAACCCAATGGAATCATTGATTGTACCTCTTTATACTGTTTCACGGGACTTCCTCCTGGAACGATTTGTACAAAAGTAGTACAATGAGAGTTTTGAGATGCTGGCTGATTCAGGGAAAAGAGGCTGTTCAAAATGGGCAGCCTTTTTTTTATTTAGTTATTTCGGTTCTCAATTTTTTGAAATTGCACTTAGTCGGTATGTTTTCAAGAAGACGGTGTAATAGGATTGTTATTGGTGGAGTGTTGCTATACCGACTTACATTCATGTAAAACCAGGTCAGCGAATGTTGAGATGATTTCATCTCTCTTTTCCAAGAAGGAAATCAACGAGGTTAAGCCATTGAATGCCATCCTGATTGCTGGCAGGCAACTGGTCCATCGATACTACCAGTTTGGGGTGGTTGTCGCGTATTTTTTCTAAAGCTCCGAATTCACGCTCAACGGTTTTGTCGTCAGTCAGAAGGTAAGCCACTTGAATATATAATGGCCGGTTGTTTTTAATTGCGATGAAATCAATTTCCGGATCATTGATTTTCCCGATGGTTACCTGATAGCCTCTTGCCAATAGCTTTAGAAAGACTATGTTTTCCAGTAGACCGGAAATATCGTTGGGCCGGAACGGCACGAGGTTATGCTTGAGACTGATGTCCCCGGCATAATACTTCTCGTGAATCTCGAGCAAACGCTTGCCCTTGATATCGAACCTGCTGACCTTATGGAAAATATTGGCCTGTCACCTTGTCAATAAACAAATACTTTTTCCCGAAAGCTCCCTTGAGCCACACAGCGAAAGCGAGTTGCAACATGGACTCGGTTTAAAAATGGCAGCAACTTTAGGCATCCAGTGGCTGATCATCAATTCTTTTAGTAATGAGTGAAAACGCTTATCTTTGAATAAGAAATGGAAATTGATGACTGAAGCAACGAACATATTGAACTATTTGAGAGTCAACAAAGACCGGCTAATGCGAGAGTATCACCTCACCAAATTGGGCTTGTTTGGATCCCTCGCGCGGCACGAACAACACCAAGGTAGTGATATCGATATTGTGATTGAATTCGAACCCGATACATCGGATCTTTACTCTTTGAAACTAAAGTTAAAGCATGAAATCCAATTACAATTTGACAAACCGGTTGATATCTGTAGGTTAAAATATATCAAGCCAATTTTCAGAAATCAGATCCAAAGAGATATTAAATATGTTTAAAGCTTCGCATAAAGATTCAGCCTGTTTATTGAACATCCAGGAATCTGTTTCCAGGATAAAGCAATACACAGAGTTATATGACAATGCCGATTCTTTATATGCTGATTCCAAGTCTTTTGATGCTGTATTGATGAATTTTATAGTAATTGGCGAGATGGCCGAGAAGCTAAGTGAAGATTTTCGTCAATCTACCGAAGCAAAAATTGATTGGTTCAAAATCAGAGGGTTGCGAAATATTATATCCCATAACTATTTTGGAATCGATGCGGAAGAGATCTGGCAAATCATTCAGGATAGTCTGATTCGACTTGACGGTGATATTCGATTGATCCTCGAAAAATAGAAACACCACCTGCCCAGCACCACGGGTTATCGGTAATTGCACGTTAGGCAGGTTGTCAAGAACAAATCAAAAGCGGGAATCGTCCTTTACGCCTTTGAAAAGGCCAACTGATCGACCTAGTTTCCATGACTTATTCTAACAAAGATTTTTCGGAAATCGCCGGAGCGATAAGGCAATATCACCTCTCAAATTCCAAGGCTATCCCTTTCACCGTTTCATCGAATATCCCGTTATCGAACACCAGGTTGCCGTTTACGAACGTATGCGTCACCCGTGAGCGCAGGGCGGTGTCGTCGAGCGGCGACCAGCCGCATTTGTAATATATATTATATGGGTTGATCACCCAGGGGTCATCCGGATCGATCAGCACCAGGTCGGCGAAGTAGCCTTCGCGGATGTAACCCCGGTTGCGGAGCTTGAATATATCGGCCGGGGTGTGGCACATCTTTTCAACAATCTTCTCCACGGGAATCAGGTTCTTGTGGTGGAATTCGAGCATAACGGGGAGCGAATGCTGAACCATGGGGGCACCCGACGGGGCCTTGGTGTATACATTATCCTTTTCCGCCAGGGTATGGGGGGCATGGTCAGTGGCCACAATATCGATATGGCCGTCGATCAGTGCATTTACAAGGGCCTCGCGGTCCTCTTCCGTTTTAATGGAGGGGTTCCACTTGATGAGGGATCCCTTATCGGCATAGTCCTGGTCGTTGAACCAGAGGTGGTGTACGCAGACTTCGGAAGTGATCAGCTTGTCTTTGACGGGGCCGGGCGGTTCCAGCAGGGATATCTCCTTCGCCGTGGAGATATGGATGAGGTGCAGGTGCGTGCGGTGGCGGCGGGCCAGATCGACGGCAAAGGAGCTCGACTTGAAGCATGCTTCCGCCGAGCGGATGAGCGGATGGAACTCCATCGGGATATCGTCGCCGAACTGTTTGCGGTATGTTTCCAGATTCTGGCGAATGATGCCTTCGTCTTCGGCATGTATGGCGACGGGCATTTTCCGGATGCGGAAGATGTTCTCCAGGGCCATGGGGTCATCCACCAGCATGTTGCCGGTTGAGGCGCCCAGGAATACCTTGATGCCGCATGCCTTCAGGGGATCGACCATCTGGAGCTCGGCCAGGTTGGTGTTTGTGGCGCCGATAAAGAATCCGAAGTTGGCCAGGCTCTTTCCTGCGGCGAGTTCGATTTTTTCGTTGAGCAGTTCGCGGGTGATTGTCTGGGGTACCGTATTGGGCATATCCATGAAGGAGGTGACCCCGCCGGCTACGGCAGCCCGGGATTCGGTATAGAGGTCGCCCTTGTGGGTCAGACCGGGATCCCTGAAATGGACCTGATCATCGATGACGCCGGGGATGAGCCATTTGCCCTTTGCGTCGATGACCTTGGTGCCCGGTTTAACATGCGGGAAGGAACCCTGAGGATAGATGCGCGATATATATTGTCCTTCGACGGCCACGTGACCGGGGGTGAGCGTGCCTTCGTTGATGACGACGGCGTTTGTGATGAGGTAATTACTCATGCTGATTGCTGATGTGTTTTAAATAACGTGCCCGCAGGCTGCTTATTTTCATATGGACGACACCGAGGAGGGCTTCGCTCATGATGCCACCGCTCATTTTGGAAGAGCCGAGTTCACGGTTAATGAATATGATGGGTACTTCAACGATTTTGAATCCCAGTTTCCATGTTTTGAATTTGAGTTCGATCTGGAATCCGTACCCTTTCATTCGGATCCGGTTGAGGTTGATTGTTTCGAGGACTTTTCGGGAGATGCATACGAACCCGGCGGTTGAGTCGCGGATGTTCATGCGGGTGATGAAGCGCACATAGTGTGATGCGTAATAGGAGAGGAGGAGCCTTCCAATGGGCCAGTTGACGATGGCGACACCCTTGATGTACCGGCTGCCTATTGACATGCCGGCCTGGTTTTCGGAGCAGGCCTTGTAGAGCGGGATCAGGTCATTGGGGTTATGGGAGAAGTCGGCATCCATTTCGAAAACATACTGGTAGTTGTTCTCCAGGGCCCACCGGAAGCCGGCTATGTATGCGGTTCCGAGGCCCAGTTTGCCGGGACGTTCGATGAGGAAAAGCCTTCCGGGGGTTTCGGTCATCATGGATTTGACGATTTTGGCCGTTTGATCGGGTGAGTTATCGTCGATCACGAGGACGTGGAACTCTTTTGGGAGGCTATATATAATGGTAAGCAGGTTCCGGATGTTCTCTGCTTCCTTATAAGTTGGGATGATGATGAGGGTATCGGACACGCTTTGAAGTTATTTTGCTGTTTTCAGAGTGACATGAATGGATACGAATATAGTTGATTTTGGGGAAAAAGCCTTCTGATGGGGATGAAAGTTCGTGTTGGATAAAAAATATTGACCTGACAATAAGTGTTTTAGTGATATTGGTAAAAAATTCTTTTGAGAACCTCTTGCGGAATCCAGGGAGAGGCGTATATTTGCATTCCATTTTTGATGGATGTGTTCTTTAAACGGTCGGCAAGTGTGGAAAAAAAAGTTGAAGAAAAATTTGGAAGTTGGAAATTTTCCCGTATCTTTGCACCGCTTTTAGAAAAAGATAGTTCTTTGAAAAGATTGAAGAGTAACAAAGGTCGGTAAGGATGAAAATCAATTCTTATTGATAATGATGGATCTTGAGCAATGATTTAACAATTACAACGAAGAGTTTGATCCTGGCTCAGGATGAACGCTAGCGGGAGGCTTAACACATGCAAGTCGTGGGGCAGCACAGGTAGCAATACTGGGTGGCGACCGGCGCACGGGTGAGTAACGCGTATGCAACCTACCT
>CAYWHP010000052.1:0-28791 GCA_964457845.1 uncultured Porphyromonadaceae bacterium
CTTCTTTTGGAACGGACCAAGGACACCTATGTTTGGTTTGATGACCGGAATTGCGGGTATGAAAATACCCTGAGCGCACCCCAGTATTTCGATCTGACAAAAGCAATTAAGCCGGGGAAACACCGGATTACCGTGTTGGTTGATAATGCAAAATTGCCTCCTGTGGGGCCTTCCCACGCCGTGGATGAGCGCACCCAGACGAACTGGAACGGAATTGTAGGCAGAATGGAGTTGCAGGTAACGGACCCGGTGTGGATTGGGGATGTACAGGCCTATCCGGATGTGAAAAACAACCGGGTACGGATTCAGGTAACCCTGGGAAATCTGACAGGTATTACGGCGGATGGCGAATTACAGGTTGGTGCAGAGAGCTGGAATACGGGAAAGCCGGTGAGATTCAAAGCGCGGAAAGAAAAAATAGCCGGAATCACGGATGGAAAGGTCGTTGACTTTACCTATGATTTTGATACAGACGCGCCCTTGTGGGATGAATTCGACCCTGCATTGATTAAACTCACCCTGAACCTATCGGCCCGGGCGGATGGAAATCATTTCAAAAGCTCATCCGAAGTGGATTTTGGGATGCGTGAAATCAGGCGGGACGGAAAACATATCCTGCTGAACGGAAAAAGGATATTTCTCAGGGGGCGCACTGACAGCGCCAATTACCCGCTTACCGGATATCCCCCCATGGACCGGCAGGCATGGCTGAAATATTTTAAGCTGCTTAAATCTTACGGCATCAATCACTGGCGGTTTCATTCGTGGTGCCCTCCGCAGGAGGCATTCATGGCGGCCGACGAAGTTGGGGTGTACCTACAGCCGGAACTTCCGAACAAAAGGAGCGGCATGGACAGCAAAAGCATGGAGGATGATGCTGTTCTGAAAATGTATAATATCGATTACCTGACAGTGGATACCGGTAGGATTAACTTATCGCTTAAAGATTATTTGCTCAGGGAAGGCGAACTGATATTCAAGTATTTCGGCAACCACCCCTCATTTGCCATGTTTACCTTAGGCAATGAACTCGACAGGGACCCGGCTATGTATAGTTTGGTTGCTCATTTCAGGGAAATCGACCACAGAAGGCTCTATGCGCAAGGCAGTAACAATGTGCACTGGGATCCGTCGTATGCCGAAGGGGATGATTTTTGGGTAACAGCTAAGACGAAGGCAGATTTACCGGTTCGGGGTTCATTTTACCCGGGTGATTTTGCGAACCCGCATATCGAACACTTTTCGCCATCAACCCTGGTGGATTTTTCAAAATCCATTGCAGATGTTCCGGCACCGGTGATTGGCCACGAAACCGGACAATATCAGGTTTCGCCCGATTATAATGAGATTCCGGAATTTGCCGGCGTAACCCGCGCCAGAAATTACGAGCTATTCAGGGAACGGCTGGGAAAGGCTAATATGCTGGATCAGGCTGATGATTTCGTTAAAGCTTCAGGCAAACTGGCTGTGATCTGCTACCGGGAGGACATCGAAGCTGCACTGAGAACACGTGATTTTGCCGGTTTTCAATTACTCGACCTGCAGGATTTTCCTGGTCAGGGTACTGCCCTGGTTGGGGTCCTGAACGACTTTATGGAATCAAAAGGACTCGTCACGCCCGAAAAGTGGAGCCAGTTCTGCTGCGAAGTGGTTCCACTGCTTAAGATGCGTAAATACACCTGGACCAGCAAAGAAACATTTTCGGGAGATATTGAAATCGCTCATTATGGGAAAGAAGATTTCAAAGGTGCTGCAGTAAGCTGGAAGCTTCTGAACGACAAGGGGGATTTGTACAGGGAGGGTAAGTTGTTACGGCCGGTTATTGAGCGAGGTGGCCTGGTAAATATCGGGGAGATGGCATTCTCTTTCACCGGGATCAACCGGGCTGAAAAACTAAGGATCCTGATATCAATAGAAGGTACCCCGTACAAAAATGAATACGATATTTGGGTATATCCCGAATCAATTGATACCCGTATTCCGGATGGGGTACTGGTTTCTAAGGAATTTGATGCAAAAATGCGGAACCACCTTCAAAATGGAGGCAAGGCGATACTGATGCCCGAACAAACCAAACTAACGCAGTGTATTGATGGTGCCTTTCAAACTGATTTCTGGTGTTATCCCATGTTTGCCAGGGCGGCCATCAGCAACGGCATTGAACCGGCGCCAGGCTCACTGGGGTTTATCTGCGATCCGGACTCCCCCCTGCTTGAGTACTTCCCGACAGAGTTCCACAGTAACTGGCAGTGGTGGCACCTCGTAAAAAACTGCAAACCGATCATTCTGGACGACACCCCGGCAGATTATAAACCGTTGGTACAGACGATTGATAATTTCGCACGGAATCATAAACTGGGAATGATTTTCGAAACTAAATACGGCAAAGGGAGTTTGCTGATCTGTGCCATTGATCTGCTGAACCTTCAGGACAAACCTGAGGCGCGACAACTGTATTACAGCATGCTGCAGTATGTGAAATCCGATCACTTTTCTCCCGAAAAAGAAATCAGCCTCACTGTTTTACGTAAAATCATACCTTGAAACCATTGCGCTGCCGACACTTATTTACCCGATACTCATTTAATATGACAGATATACTAAAAACCTCGCGGCTGGTCATCTTTATGCTGACATGCCTTATTGTCGCTCCTGCATCCGCGCAGTCAACTGCCTTTCCGGCAAGCATTCTTGCCGAAAATCCAACATCGATTGAATTTCAGCTGGTTACAAAACAGAATCATGCAATTATCCTGATTGATGACCAGGATTACCCGACCGTGAAACTCTGCACCGGCCTGTTCCGGGATGATGTGGAACGGGTTACCGGATATAAACCGGCGCTGATAAACAGTCAAACAGGAACAATTCCCTATTGCCTGATCATCGGATCCATTGAACAAAGCCGGATCATCAAAAAGCTGATTTCCTCAGGGAAGATAGACGTATCAGCAGTACAGGGCCAATGGGAAAGCTGCCTCACCCAAACGGTCGACAACCCCTTGCCGGGGATAGCAAAGGCGCTGGTCATTGCCGGGAGCGACCGTCGCGGCACGGCCTATGGCATCTTCGAATTATCCAGGCAAATCGGTGTTTCGCCCTGGTATTTTTTTGCTGATGTACCCCCCGTCAGGAGGGCGGAACTTTCGGTAAAAGCAGGAACCTGGATACTCAAATCCCCGTCGGTGAAATACCGCGGAATCTTTATCAATGATGAGATGTGGGGCCTGAGGCCGTGGGCGCTGCATACCTTCGCTCCCCGGGAAGGACTTGGGATCGGACCCACCACGTACAGCAAAATATTTGAGCTCCTTCTGCGGTTGAAAGCCAACCTGCTCTGGCCGGCCATGCACCAGCAAACCCGGCCATTCAACCTGTATGAACAGAATAAGGTGGTGGCGGATCAATACGCTATCATTATGGGCTCCTCCCATATTGAGCCCATGCTGAGGAACAATATCGCCGGCGCCGAGTGGGACACGGAGTATCCCGGGGAGCCCTGGGATTATGTGAAAAACAAGGATCATATATATAAATACTGGGAGGATCGTGTAAAGGCCAACGGACGATACGATAACATGTATACCCTGGGCAAGAGGGGGAAGGATGATGAGGCCGGGACCGATATCACGGTGCCGGTGCTGGAGCGGATTTTTACCGATCAGCGGAGCATACTCCGGAAATGGGTGAACAAGGATGTTTCAAAAGTGCCGCAGGTGCTTATCGCTTATACCGAGGTGCTTGAACTATATAACCAGGGGCTGAAGGTACCCGACGATGTTACGATCTGCTGGCCGGATGATAATTTCGGCAATATCAGGCAGTTGCCAAATGCCAATGAACAATTGCGATCCGGCGGATCGGGTATATACTACCATTTTCAGTGGCTGAACGGCGCCACAACCGCATACACCTGGACCTGCACCACTCCGCTGGCTTTAACCTGGTCGGAGATGAAGAAGGCTTACGATTATGGTGCGAAAAAGCTGTGGGTGGTGAATGTGGGGGATATCAAGCCGGCCGAGATGAATATCGAATATTTTATGCAGATGGCATGGGATATTTCCGTGTGGGACCACCAGAATTCAGATGAGTTTGTCACCCGATGGGCAACCCGTGAATTCGGCATTCAACAGGCCACCGCTATCTCGGATATCATGCGCAAACACTATGAACTGGGATACGCCCGCCGGCCGGAAAGCATGGTCCTGTGGAACGGACGGGAAAATAGGCTGAACTGGGAATGGTTCAGCATGACGGATTACGATGATGAGGCACAGGGCCGGATGGATGAGTATGCTAAACTGATCAAACAGGTTGACAAGATTTACGAATCGCTGCCCATTGATAAGAAGGATGCCTTTTTTGAAATGGTGGTGTATAATGTTAAGGGTACTGCCCTGCAGAACATCAAGGTGCTGAATGCCCAGAAAAGTAATGTTTACGGCGGGCAGAAAAGAAGCAGTGCAGCCACCTATGCGGCGAAAGCGCAGGAGGCTGAAAATGAAATCAACCGGATGATCCATCATTACAACCGGGAGCTGGTTACCGCTGGCAGCAAATGGGACCGCATGGCTTCACTTCCCGGTCCATGGGGAGGGCAGTGGCGCCAGTGGGATATGCCCCCGCTAAGCTTTTACTCCGGCGAGGGAGAGCCCGCCATGCAGGCTGTCGCCGAAGGCGGTGATACGGCAAACCTGCCCGGATTCAGCATCTATAACCAGGACCGTGGTTTCATCGATCTCTATAATACGGGGACCGGGGTAATCTATTGGTCATCAAATGTTTCTGATGAATGGATCACACTGAGCGAAACCTCGGGTGTGCTATCGGATGAAAAGAGAATATGGGTTTCGATCGACTGGGAAAAAGCGCCCAAAGGAATCACCGGAAAGGGAAAGGTAACGTTCCGGTGGACCTCGTCGGCCGAAAATGAGTGGTCGGACTATGACCAATTTTCGGAAAAACAAAAGGAAGCCTTCAGGAAGGGCGATATCACCTTCATCAGCCCCGGCAGATCCCGTGAGTTCAATCTCGCCGTTTTCAATCCGACATCGCCTGCACCCGGGGAGGTAATGGGATTTGTGGAAAGCAATGGTTACATCTCCATCGAGGCGGAACATTTCTCAAGGAAAACCGATGGTAATGGAGCCGCATGGACTGTCATCGAAGGTCTGGGAAGAACAGGGAATTCAGTTGCCGTGCTGCCTCCCACCGTGGCCAGTATAATTTCACCGGATGAAATAGCCGCCTCCTCTCCGGTGCTGGAATATGACCTGTACACTTTCACAAGCGGAAAAACCACATTGCAGTTAAACTGCATACCCTCCTATCCAATCCATTCAGGCTTTGGATTGCGTGTTGCCGTTTCCATCGATGACAACAAGCCGCAGTTGGTAGAATTCAAAAACGGGAGCCGGAATGTCATGGATAACCTGTTGACTCTTAACACCGAACTCAATTTTGATACAACGGGTAAACATGTCTTGAAAATCCGGATGGTGGATCCGGGTGTTGTCATCGACAAGCTGATCATCAATACGGGTGGGGTTAAGAGATCCTATCTGGGGCCGCCGGAATCCTTTTCAAGCCGCAAATAGTCCTTTGGATTTTGATGCGGATGAATGAGGGCTCCTCGTGGCTGCCAAGATAGCGCATTCAACGGCTAAAAAAGTACGTAGCTTCCGATTTGCTTTGGGATAGTTTTAGCATGTTGAATGGTCTAGGACTTAACACGAAAAACTATATCCAATGAAGCAAAAACTTCTCTTTCTACTGCTGGCGGTCATTTTTACCGGAACTGTTTTCGGTCAAAACCGTCAGTTAACCGGAACAGTTACTTCGAAGGCTGATAACCAACCGATTCCTGCGGTAACTGTGATGGTAAAAGGCACTCAGACCGGTACCACAACCGGCGGCGACGGGCGCTTTGTGTTATCGGTGACAACAACAGGAGGTATCCTCGAGTTTTCATCTGTTGGTTTTCGAAAAATCGAGGTACCAATCACTTCATCCAATAGTTACATCGTCGAGATGGAAGTCGATGTTATGAATATTGATGAAGTCGTTGTTACGGCCCTGGGTATTTCAAGGGAAAAGAAAGCCCTTGGATACGCGGTACAGGATGTTTCCGGTGACGTGATTAAGCGAAGCGCCGAAACCAATGTGATCAACTCGCTGTCTGGCCGATCTGCAGGGGTTTACGTGAATAGTTCCAACGGGAATGTCGGCGCTTCTTCGCGTATTACGATCAGGGGAAATCAGTCGCTGAAGGGCAATAACCAGCCTCTTTTCGTGGTTGATGGGGTACCCATCGATAATTCAATCGTTGAAAGCACCAGGGGGGGCTATGATTTTACCGATCTGGGTAACGGCGCAGCTGATATAAATCCTTCAGATATTGAGAATATGACCATTCTGAAGGGTGGGAATGCTTCGGCACTGTACGGATCAAGAGGAGCCAACGGTGTTATTTTGATCACCACGAAATCAGGGAATAAAAAGGGCTTTAATGTTGAGCTTGAGAATTCAACAACTTTTAGCAGACCGCTTGTATTGCCCGATTTTCAGAATGATTACGGACAGGGCGGCGGTGGTCAGTTCTGGTATAAAAACGGTTTGAACGGTGGGAAAAATGACGGTGTTGATGAGAGCTTTGGTCCTCAACTGGATTATGTTATCAAGGCTGAAGATATTCAACCGGGTGGCAGGATGTACTGGGCCGTTGAGGCTGGATTTCCTCAAACCGTGGGCCAGATTCTAAAGGTACCCCAATTTGATTCACCCCTTGATCAGGCTACCGGACAGAGGATTCCGACGCCCTGGATTTCCCATCCCGACAATGTTAAAAGTTATTATGAAACAGGTGTGACCCGAATTACCAATTTTGCCTTGAGTAATGGCGGTAAATGGGGTAATCTTCGCCTGTCCCTCACCAACTCAGATCAGAAGGGTATGGTGCCTAACTCTTATCAGACAAAAAACACCTTCAATTTTTCCGGAAATACCAACCTTACGGATAAACTCTCTTTTGAGGCCAAAGCGTCTTATATTAATACTGACGGTAATATGAACGGAGCCGGATATACCTTTAATAACGTAGGTATGCAAACGGTTTGGACAGCCAGGCAGGCCGACTGGGAGTATATGAAGACCCATATTGAAAATCCGGACGGAACCCCGATCAGCTGGATTAACAGATGGCATGATAACCCTTATTGGATGGCAAAATACTTCCTGAATCCGGAAACAAAAGACAGGTTGATCGGATCTGCCTCCATGAAATATCAGTTTAATGACTGGCTAAGCTTGACAGCTCGTGCGGGTACGGATTTTTCTAATCAGCAGGTAGAATTGAAAAGAGCTTACAACAGTATTAACTATCGGGAAGGAAGATATATTACAACCAACTATTATCGTCAGGAGGTAAATGCAGATTTCCTTCTCTTTGCCCGAAAAGCTATTTCAAGCTCGTTCACTTTATCAGGAAGTTTCGGGGGTAACGTGATGAACAACAAATACCGCACCCAAAGTTCTGAAGTTGCGAAATTGGTTGTTCCCGGCATTTACTCTTTGTCAAATTCGAAGGAGACTCCTCTGACAACCTATTACCGTCAGGAAAGGGAGATCCAGAGCCTTTATGGAGCAGCATCACTGGAATACAAGGGACAGGTGTTCGTGGATGTAACAGGCAGAAATGACTGGTCCTCCACTTTGCCGATCGACAATAATTCCTATTTCTATCCTTCGATTACCACCAGCTGGATATTTACCGAAACATTCGCCCTGAATCCCAAGGTATTCTCTTTTGGTAAAGTACGTTTGGGTATTGCTCAGGTTGGTAACGATGCCGATCCTTACAGGCTCATGGCAACATATGGTGCATCAACTCCATACGGGAATAATCCACTGTATAGCCTTGGTAACACATTGCCACCGTTAAAACTGGTTAATGAGCTGGTTACCTCAAACGAGCTGGGATTGGATCTTAGATTCTTTAACGGCCGCGTAGGGCTTGACCTCACACTTTACAAGTCTGTCGCCAAAAATCAGATACTCAGTGCTGCAATTTCCCAGGTAGCAGGGTATACTTCCCAGGTCATTAATGCCGGTCAGGTAAACAACTCGGGTGTTGAAATCATGCTTAAAGCAAGGCCGGTTGAAACATCAGATTTTTCCTGGGACATCATGCTGAACTGGAGCAAGAATAAAAGCAGGATCATTGAATTGAATGGTGACATCAAAAGATTGGAACTGTACAAAACTGAAGGAGATGCTGTTACTGTTGTTGCTGATGTCGATGGTTCCTATGGCGACATGTGGGGTACAGGATTTGTCTACCATGAGAATGGTAAACCAATCGTGGATGAGAGTGGTATACCCCTTACCAGTGAACTGAAAAAGTTAGGTAATGTGATGCCCGATTGGCTTGCCGGCTTAAATAACTCATTTACCTATAAAAATATTAATTTCAGTTTCCTCATCGATGCAAAAGTAGGTGGACAGGTCTGGTCAAGAACCAATGCCGACGGTTGGGCCACCGGTGCGCTGCCGAGCACTACCGGTTTAAATGCAAATGGCAAGCCGGTCAGGGATCCTCTCGAAGATGGCGGTGGCTATCTGTTCGACGGTGTATTCGCTGATGGCACTCCCAATAACGTATACCAGTATCTCGATGATTTCCGCTGGAATGGTTTTGCCGCTGGTGAGAGATGGTTGTATGATGCCACCTATGTTAAATTGCGTGAGATGTCACTTTCCTATTCGTTCCGCTTCAAAGGGAAAATTACAGGTGTGGATGTCTCCCTTTTCGGAAGGAATTTAGCCATCCTTTATACAAAATGTGAAAATTTCGACCCTGAAGTTTCCAACAGAAATGCTTCTATGTCCTCACAGGGATCTGAATTCGGATCAAACCCCTCCGCAAGGAATATAGGTTTCAGATTGAAATTTACCTTTTAACTCAACGGATTGAAAGTCACAACAATTAAAAAATTAAGAGATGAAAAAACATATTTTGCATATACTTCTCCCAACTGCCCTGATACTCGCACTGTTTGCCTGTACCAAGAGTTTCGAGGAGATGAATACCGACCCCAATCAGCTGACTAAGGTACCCTATCAGTCGCTGATGACCAATGCTCAAAATAGCATTGTGAGAACCTATATGCCTAAACAAGGCGGTGTTGTAAGCTGGTCCCGTTATTATGTAAGAGATGTTTATGTGCATGGCGACCGTTATGCGGGAACCGGAGCTGATGAAAATTTCTTTGGCGCCTATGCCGGTCATCTGAAGGATCTGCAAGTAGCCATGAAACAGGCTGAAGTGGCCGGCGATAATAATTGGCTGGCTGTTGGTAAAATTTTAACAGCCTATGCTTACCAGAATATCACAGATGCTTATGGGGATATCCCATATACTGAGGCCCTTAAGGCAGATGACCCGGATAAAACCAATATTTTCCCAAAGTATGATACCCAGCAAAGTATCTATAACGACCTGATCGTGCAATTGAAAGCAGCCAACGCACTGATTGATCCGGCTAAAAATATTGGAACCGCCGATATTGTTTTTAATGGTAACATGATGAAGTGGAAGATGTTTGGTAATTCATTGATGTTGCGTATTTATATGCGTATGTCACGTGTTGATCCCGCAACAGCAAAAGCTGGAATTGAGGAGATCGCAGGAAATTCATCAACTTATCCTGTGATTGATAAAAATGCAAATGCTGCCATTAAAAATTGGTTGCCAAATGATGCGACCTACAGGAGCCCATATTATATGATTCCTACTCAGGCGGCCATCCAGGAAAATGCCATGGAAGCCTATCTGATCGACTTTTTAAAAACCAGAAATGACCTTAGACTGACCGTATATGCGGAACCTGCTGCCAGCAGCGGTCTTTATGTAGGCCTGCCACTTGGTACGCTTGGACAGAATACTCCGGACCTCTCCATTGAAGGAATTAAATTCTTTCAGTCGGCTGATACCCCAACCCGAATTTTGAGGTATTGTGAAGTTCTCTTTATCTATGCAGAAGCAGCATTAAATGGATGGAACGTCGGGATGTCGGCCCAACAAGCCTACGAAGCTGCCATTACGGCAAGTTATGATGAGTATGGTCTGGCTATCGGCGATTATCTCTCTGATCCTAATGTAGCTTTCAGCGGGGCTAGTAATCAGCGCGAACGCATCGGCGATCAAAAATGGTGTGCTCTTTTCCCGGATGGTTACCAGGGCTTTGCTGAAATCCGGCGTACGGGGTTCCCTGTTTATGTTGCAACAACCGAGCCTGTTGGGGCACTTTTCCCAGGCAAGGGGGTCATTAAAAGATTACCTTATCCCTATTCCGAAGCGATCAATAATCCCGATAACTTAACCGCCGCCAAGGCTGCACAGCCCGGAATCGTTGACGAAAAATTTGGAAAAGGTGTTTGGTGGGATATCGATTAGCCCAACAGCGTACGCACTTATGAAGAGAAATTCCTCAAGAACTATTTATCTACTTAAGTTGCTGAAAGTGAAATTTTCCGGGGAACACAAGACTGGTGGGATACCCGAACAGGAATTCATTGATCGTAAGGTTTATTATATTTAGCAGATTGATTCAGGAGACAGGTGGAGAATTCCACCTGTTTCTTGTTTCCTGCCTTACTCGAAATAATCTAAGGACGCATGATTGGAAAAATCAGTATGGTAGATGCAATCATTATCATTGCCTACCTCGTTGGAATTCTATTGGTTGGTGTTTTGTCGGTCAAACTCAAAAAGATGACCAGCGACGGCTACTTTCTTGCAAGCCGTGGATTGAAATGGCCGGTAATTGGTGCGGCATTGTTCGCATCGAACATTTCGACCATACACCTTGTGGGTCTGGCCGCATCGGGGTACAACGAAGGCCTTGTATGGGGCAACTTCGAATGGCTCGCTGCTGTTACCCTGATATTGCTTGGAATGGTGTTTGCGCCTTTCTATTTTAAGAGCCGGATATCCACCCTGCCCGAATTCCTTGAAAAGAGGTATGGGCCCGGATCCCGGACTGTTCTGGCATTCGTCGGACTCATCGGTGCCCTCTTTGTCCATATCGGGATGAGCCTCTATGCCGGCGCCGTCGTTTTCGAAACCTTTTTCGGGATTGATGTGGTGACCTCCATCCTCGTGATTTCCATCGTAACAACCGTATACACCGTATTGGGTGGGCTGAAGGCCGTTGTGATAACAGAAACCATTCAGACCGTAGTACTGATCGGCGGAGCGGTGCTCCTGACGGTTATCGCCATATTTGCCCTTCCCGACAAAGGGGTTCACACCCTTGCGGAATTGAAGGCGGTGCTGAAACCGGGACAGCTGAGCATGCTCCATACAAAAGAGAGCCTCAGCGCTCTCGGGGAGGGCGGGTTTGAGTCGGGCCTCACCTGGTACGCCTGCCTGCTGGGTTATCCGGTATTGGGCTTATGGTACTGGTGCTCCGATCAGACCATCGTGCAGCGGGTGCTGGGCGCCAAAACTCAAAACGATGCGCAGCTGGGACCAATCTTTGCTGGTTTCCTGAAGATCCTGCCCGTTTTCTTACTCGTGCTTCCCGGAGTGATCGCGTATGTCCTGTTCCGCGACATCATAGGCACCGATGCCAACCAGGCCTTTCCGGTGATGATTAACCAGCTGCTGCCTGTGGGATTGAAAGGTGTTGTTGCTGCTGCCATGCTGGCTGCGCTGATGAGTACCATTGCAGCGGCTTTGAACAGTTCGGCCACCCTGGTGGCTGTTGATATCGTCAAGCGCCTCAAGCCTGCAACTACGGATGCCGGGCAGATTCGTGTGGGACGCATTGCCGCTATCGTTGTCATGCTTCTTGCAATGCTCTGGTCGACCCAGGGCGATAAGTTTTCCAGCATCTTTGAGGCCATCAACAAAATAGCCGGGGCCATTGCACCACCGGTTGCGGTGGTCCTTCTTTTCGGGGTATTCTCGAAGCGCGGTACCCGCCAGGCCGGTTTTATTACACTGATCACCGGATTGGTTCTTGGAATCACCCTGTTCTGTATCGATTTTGAACCCATCAGCGGATATATGTACCTCACCAAAGGCCTTCATCTTCCGTTTATGATGCAGGCATGGTGGCTTTTTGTGATATGCACGGTGATCTATTTTGCGGTTAGTTACTCAACTCCGAAGCCGGATCCTGAGATCATTGAAAAGTACACGTGGAAGAGTCCTCTCGCAGTGCTGACCAAAGAGCCTTACGGAGGTATTCGTGACCCACGCATATGGGTTTCCATCCTGCTCGCTACATTGATCATACTCTATATCCTTTTTAATTAAATCAACTATGAGGCAAGCGATAATGACTTCACCCGGGGTAATCATGCACCATGAGGTTGCAGAACCCGGACCGCTGAAGGATAATGAAATTTTATTACGCATCAAGCGGATCGGCGTTTGCGGATCCGACATACACGTTTTCCACGGCCAGCATCCCGCCACGCCGTATCCGGTGGTTCAGGGACATGAGTATTCCGCAGTGGTGGAGGCAGTTGGCCATGGGGTTACCAGTGTGAAGCCCGGCATGAAGGCCACCGCCCGACCGCAGCTGGTCTGCGGAAAATGCGGCCCGTGCCTGCGCGGTCAGTACAATGCCTGCCAGGTGCTGAAGGTTCAGGGGTTTCAGGCTCCCGGTGTGGCCCAGGATCTGTTTGTTGTACCCGAGGACAGGATCGTTCCATTTGCCGATTCCATGACTTTCGAACAGGGGGCCATGATCGAACCGGCCGCTGTGGGTGCGCACTCCACCAGCCGGGTTTCCGGTTTGGCCGGTAAAAACGTTGTGGTTTCGGGAGCGGGCACCATCGGTAACCTGGTGGCCCAGTTTGCCAAAGCCAGAGGCGCTGCGAAGGTGCTGATCACCGATGTCAGCGAGTACCGCCTTAACGTGGCAAAGCAATGCGGAATCGATGGTACGGCAAATGTGAAGGATAAACCGTTTGACGAAAGCGTCAGGGAGTTCTTTGGAGATGCCGGTTTCCAGATTGGATTCGAAGCGGCGGGCGTACAGTCGTCGCTGGACGTTCTGATGAAGAATGTTGAGAAGGGCGGCGAGATTGTCATTCTGGGCGTTTATTCGGAGAACCCGGTGGTGAATATGTTCTACCTCGGTGAACACGAGTTGAACGTTTTTGGCTCAATGATGTACCGACAGGAAGACTATGAAGCTGCCGCTGAAATGATTGCGAATGGAAAAATAATTACCACACCGCTGCTTTCCTGTGGTTTTCCGTTCTCGGAATACCTTGATGCCTACCGTTTTATCGAGCATCAGGGCGATAAGTGCATGAAAGTGATGATTGAAATGTAAGAACCAACCTATGAAGAATTTTAATTTCCACCAATCAACGAAAATCCTTTTTGGCAGGGGCCGTATCGCGGAACTGCCCGAAACAGTTCTGCAATATGGCACTAAAGTGCTGCTGGTAACCACCCCGGCCGACAATACGGCGCTGGCCGAACAGTATGCCGGTGTGAAGCTGCTGCTGGAAACCCGCGGTATTTCCGTAGAGCACTATTCCGGTGTGATACCCAATCCAACCATTGCCGTTATATCAGCCGGAGCGAAAATTGCACGCGGATTCGGAGCAGAGGTAATTGTCGGTCTTGGCGGCGGTTCGTCGATGGATGCCGCTAAGGCCATATCCGTGGAGGCCACCCATCCGGGTACCAGCTGGGACTATCTCTTTTACAAATCACCGCAGCCCGATGCCGGCAAGCTCCTGCCCGTGATTGCTGTTTCCACAACCTCGGGAACGGGATCGCAGGTGACCCAGGTGGCTGTGATCACCAATCCCGACGTGCGGGACAAATCAGCGCTTTATAACAATATTCTCTATCCACAGGTTTGCATTGTCGATCCCGATCTAATGTTGACAGTGCCGAAATTCATTACGGCTACCACCGGCTTCGATGTGCTTTGCCATGCCTTTGAGAGCACCATCAACCCGGGAACAGGGGCTTATGTCGAACTGCTGGCCTGGGAGGCTATTGCTATTGTTGCCTCCACACTTCCCGGATTGCTCGGTAATCTGTCGGATCCGGATGCACGGGAAAAAATGGCCTGGGCGGATACACTGGGCGGGCTCTGCATTGCCAACGCCGGGGTCACGCTTCCGCATGGAATGGGTATGGCCATCGGCGGGATGTATCCCCAGGTGGCACATGGTGAAGCACTTGCCATGGTTTATCCGGCCTTTGCTGAGTTTACATGGGAGGCTGCGATCCCCCAGTTTTCAAGACTGGCGCGCATTTTAAATCCCGGGCATTCAGCACACACAGATCAGGAGGCCGCTGCCGCCTGTCCGGCCGAAATAACCGACTTCCTTGAAAAGATCGGTCTTCATAAGTCGCTGAAGGATGTTGGTATGCCAGCCGCGGAGATTGCCGACCTCGCCAAACAATGTATGGTATTGCCTGATTATAAGGGGAATCCGCGTGTTGCCAGCGAGATTGAAATGCTTGAGCTGGTGAGGTTGTCATATGAATAGGATTTTTTTTTCACGCAAAGACGCAAAGACGCAATACGTCAGGGGAATTGCTGATTCTGACCGGGATTTTATCTTTTGTACGGCTGCAAAGATCATAACCGCTGCCTTTTTTTTGTTTGCAGCAACGGGAGACCCTGCACTTTCTCAGGATGCAAAGGGGCCCTACAAGGCATCATGGAATTCGCTGAAGAAAATAAGCACGCCGCAATGGTTGCGCGACGGTAAATTCGGGATCTACACGCACTGGGGCGTTTATGCGGTTCCTGCCCAGGGCCCGAATGGCACATGGTACGCCAATCAGGTATACATCAATGCCGGCAGTCCCCAGCGTAAATATCATGAGGCCACTTACGGAAAGCTGGAAAACTTCGGATACAAGGATTTCATACCTATGTTTACCGGTGAGAAATTCAATGCTGAAGAGTGGGCCGATCTGTTTGAGAAATCAGGGGCCCGGTTTGCCGGTCCGGTAGCCGAGCACCACGATGGTTTTTCGATGTGGGATACGAAATACTCCGAATGGAACGCCGCAAAGATGGGCCCGAAAAGGGATGTCGTCGGCGAACTGGCAAAAGCCATCAAAAGCCACAATATGAAGTTTGTGACTGCCTTCCACCATGCCGAACAATGGTTCTATTTTCCTACCTGGGACAAGCGCTACGATTGCGGCGATCCACGATATTCCGGTCTGTACGGACCGATCCATGAGAAGGGGGCGCTGCCCGACAAGCCCTTTCTGGATCAATGGAAGGGGAAAATCGTTGAAGTGATCAATGCCTATGAACCTGATTTCATCTGGTTCGATTTCGGATTGAGGCTGGTTACGGATACGTACAAGCAGGAGATTCTTGCCTATTATTATAACTGGGCTGCAGAAAAGAATAAAGAGGTGGTGGTCACCTATAAGGGCTTTGATTTGCCCCCCGGAGCCGGTTTGCTTGATCTGGAACTATCGCAGGAACCCGACCTTACTTATTACGATTGGATCACCGATACGTCAATTGATGATGGACAGGGCTGGGGTTTTGTGAAGGGGCTGGGTTTCAAGACCGTCGACAACCTGATTGACAATCTTGTTGACAGGGTCAGCAAGAACGGCTATCTGTTGTTAAATGTGGGGCCAAAACCCGATGGATCAATTCCTGACGAAGCCAGGGACCGGTTGCTGGAAATGGGCAGGTGGCTGAAAATCAATGGTGATGCAATTTATGGCACAACGGTCTGGGTAACCCCCGGTGAAGGTCCGAGCCGTCTCGAACGCAGCGGAGATTTCAATGAAAAAAACGATCTGGTATACACAAGCCAGGATGTCCGGTTTACGGTGAAGGACAATAACCTGTATGCAACGGTGCTTGCCTGGCCTGAAGGGAAACTGGTGATTAAATCGTTTGCCGCACAAGGATCCACATGGGCTGGCCTTTATCCTTCTGAAATCGCCTCAGTGACCATGCTTGGCGACGGGAAAGAATTAAAGTGGGAGATTACCAAAGAGGGAATGACCATTGAAATGCCTGCATCGAAACCGTGCGATTATGCGTATGTACTAAGAATTGTACGTAAGAGGCCCTTTTAACGAAAAAAATTAAAATGAGTTACAGAAGGCTGATTCAGCGGGTTGTATTCTTCGCAGCACTTGGCATTCTGAGTGCTCCTGCTTATGTTGATGCACAGGATACCGGTCTGGCCCTCACCCCTCCCATGGGCTGGAACAGCTGGAATGCCTTTGAAGCCAAAATCGATGAAGAAAAGATCCGGCAGATTGCTGACCTGATGGTCAGCTCGGGGATGCGGGATGCCGGATACACCTACCTGGTACTCGATGACGGCTGGATGGCGAAAGAGCGCGACAGCGCCGGCAACCTCCAGGCCGATCCGGTAAAATTCCCGTCGGGCATGAAGGCGATCGGGGATTATATCCATTCAAAGGGCCTGAAGTATGGCATCTACGAATGCCGGGGCATCAAAACCTGCCAGGGGTTGCCTGGAAGTTTCAAACACGAACAGGCCGATATGACCTCGTTCGCCTCCTGGGGTGTCGATTACATTAAACTCGATGCCTGTTATGCTGAGAAGAATGGCCTGCTTACCACCGATCACCTCCGGCTTTTTCACGAATGCATTTCCAATACAGGCCGTCCGATGATCCTGAGTATTTCGGATTTCGGCAACGGGGCATGGGCCTGGGGCGGGGAGCGTTTCGGCCAGCTCTGGCGCACCTCCTATGACATTTACCCCTGGATCGAATCGGTTTACCATTGCGGAAACACTTCGGGCGGCGATGGCACCTCCCATCCCGGATTCAACGGCCTGTGGCAGTTTGCCGGTCCGGGTCACTGGAATGATCCCGACATGCTGCAGGTGGGAAACCTCAAAAATGAAACCGAAAACCGGGCCCATTTCAGCCTTTGGTGCATGCTGGCCGCCCCGCTGATGGCCGGCTGCGACCTCCGCACCATGTCGGATACCACCCTGCGGATCTTTACGGCCCGCGAGGTGATTGCCGTGAACCAGGACCCGCGTGGTCACCAGGGATACAAGGTTTTCGACCGCGACAGCGTCGAAGTATACAGCAAGCCTCTCTCCGATGGAACTGCGGCAGTTCTTCTGCTCAACAAGGGGAGCCGCCCTGCCGATGCCGCCGTCATCTGGGAACAGCTGGGCCTCAAAGGCAGCCAGCCTGTCCGTGACCTCTGGCAGATGAAGGACCTCGGTTCCTTCACCGGCTCCTACCGGGTTAAGGGTCTGAAACAAAATGAATGCATCATGATCCGGGTGGGCAAGCCGGGCGGCAAGCCGCTTCCGGGACCGGCCCCGGCCCCGCTTGAGAAATACAGCATAACCAAAAGCGGCATCACCCGACTGGGCGATATCTGGTACATTATGAAGAGCGGCGATGCGCCGGTTTCAGGGAAAAGCCATGCCGGCGGTCCGCTGAAAATCGCCGGAACGGAATACCCGGTGGGTTTCGGCTGCAAGACGGAATCGAGGATCATGTACAAGCTCAACGGGAAAGCTTCCCGGTTCCAGGCGTGGGCAGGCATCGACGACGCGTATGCCGGTGAGGAGAAGGCCCGTTTCCGGGTGCTGAACGAGGATGCCTTTGGCAACAGGGTGCTGTTCGACTCGGGAAAAATCGGAAGGGGAATTCCGGCAGTCAGAATCGATATCGATGTAACCGGCCTCGAATTCATCCTGCTCGAATTTCAGGGTAAAGAGGTGATCGGCAACTGGATCGATCCCCTGATCATTGCGAAATAGTTAAACCTTTTCACGCTTCATCATATGAACAGGATTTTGCCGCTGGTGCTGTTCTTCCTCGGCTTGTCGGTGACCGGAAGGCCTCAGGATAAGGGTGTTATCTTCCGCTGGAATTTTGATGATAGTACCGGCGCAGCCGCCAGGCCGGCCGGCCTGCTTCAGCCATACAGCCGCTTCGAGACAGGCGGCCTCACGAAATTTGTTCCGGGAGTCAGGGGCAAGGCCATCCAGCTCGATGGCTTTTCGTCGTTTATAGATTCAAAACCGGCGGATGTATCCGATGACAGCCCCGAACTGAAGGCGTTCAGGCTACCCCGCAGAATCAGCATCGAAGCCTGGGTAGCCCTCGGTGCCTATCCCTGGAACCTGGCTCCGGTCCTCACCATGGGCAAATATGGAATTACCGGATTTTATTTCGGAATAGACTCGCGCGGAAGGCCTGTTTTCCAGGTGTCCGACGGAACCTCCGCCTGGCAAGAATGCACGGGGAGTCTCAACCCTGCTACTAAACTGGGCATGGAACTCCACCGCTGGTACCATGTCGTCGCCACTATCGACAGCCAGGCCGGACTGGCGGTGTATGTCAACGGGGTGCTTGACGGCACCTCGAATGGCTTCGTCGATCAGCGCAGGATCGTTTACAGCGATATTGAAAAGGGTTTCCGGATGGGCATGAACCGGGAGATGATGGCGCCTTCGGATGCGATCCGCAACTGGGCCACCTTCCCGTCACGTTATTCCCTCGACGGCATGATCGATGAGGTCGTGGTTTACGACAGGTGCCTGTCAGCGGAAGAGGTTGCTGCGAAGTTTGCTGCCTTCAAACCGGAGAATACGCCCGGCTTTGCTCCGCGGAATTTCCCGACCGTTAAAACTTCGGGCCGCTTTGCCGCCAGCTACACCCGGCTGAATTTCTATCCGGAGTGGGATGCACTCTGGCCGGTCGGTGATTACAACGACGTGGTGGTGCAGTTCGACGAACTGCCCTTCAAGATAATGTTCTGGCGGGGCACCCGCTACTCACCCTGCCTGGTGTCGGAAAACGGGAAATGGATGGCCGACCAGAGCCGGGAAACCGGCAACAACTGGTTCCTCTCGCAGGGCTCGTCCGACGTTTTGCCGACCGGCTGCATGGAACACATGTCCGACGTGCAGTGCAGGAGCTCGCGCGTGGCCGTAATCGAAAGCAATGCGGCCCGCTGCTTGGTCAACTGGCGCTACCTTCAGATGGATGTGAAATTCAGGCAGAACGACTCGCCCGACAACACCGGCTTCGGGGAGTGGGGTAATGAACTATATTACATTTACCCCGACGGGGTTGCGGTGCGCAAGGTACTGCCCGGCAGCGGGGGCTGGCAGGAGACCATCTTCCTGAGCGAGCCCGGCACCCGGCCGGAGGACAACGTTGAACTGGCTGCCGCTACACTGCTGAACATGAAGGGGGAGCGTAAAACCTATACCTGGGAGCACGGCTACCCGAAATTCGACCTGAAGGATGCCAACATCCAGGTGGTTAACTTCAAATCGAAATTCAAACCTTTCCTGATTTTCCGCGAAGGCGGATCATTCGCGGTATTCAATGGCGAAGTGCGTCCCGAATATTCCCATTTTCCTTGGTGGAACCACTGGCCGGTGGCCCAGATCTCTTCCGACGGCCGGAGCGCCTCTGCGCCCGATATGGCCGCACACTCCTCGCTGAGCTGGGGCGATCCCAATGCGGATGCCGCCCTGTATGGCATGACCGATAAGGATCCGGCAACACTGGTTGCCCTTGCCCGGTCGTGGAACTATCCGGCAGAGCTGACGGTAGAGTCGACCGGCATTAAAAGCCACGGATACGATTTCACTCAGAGGGCTTATTTACTCGAGACCGGAAAAAGCGCTGCAAAGATTTCACTGACGCTCAGCGGCAGCAGTGAGTCACCCATCGTTAACCCGGCATTCGTCATCAGGGGACAGGCCGATGCCGGTTACCGCCTTACGGTGAATGGCAGGGAGGTTCTGCGCGGGAAGGATTTCCGCTGTGGGGTAGAGTACGATGCGGAAGGAACTCCGACGTTGATAGTGTGGATAAAACATCAATCGGAGGGTAAGGTTAACATTGAATTGAAGTCCGATTAAAAATAGCCGGGACGAACCAAAAAAATCCATTGCCATGAAAATGATACCAAAGAAATGGGGTTACTGCCTGATCTGCATGTTTCTATTCTTTCCGTATGCAGGCTGGTCCCAGACGCCGGCGAAGGTTTTTCCCGGGGCTACGGATAAAACTCCGTCGAGGTCGGAATATTTTTCCTGGATCAACAATACCAATGAAGGGACCACTGAGGCTCAGACCCTGAGCAACCTGGCCTTTTTCAAATGGCTTCAGGATGAATACGGAATGATTCTGGATATCTATGCTTTTGATGCCGGGGCGATTGATGGTTCAGGATCGTACGGATCCATGAATTCTGCCAAATTTAAGGGACAGTTCCCAAATGGCTTTGCACCCATAACTGAAAAGGCCGGCGAGATGGGTACCCGGTTCGGGATCTGGGGCGGTCCCGATGGATTTGGCAATACCCCGGCCGAGGAAAAGGCACGTACCGAACTGATGGTGTCGCTTTGCCGCGACTACCGGTTCGAACTGTTTAAGTTCGATGCTGTTTGCGGCGATTTGCGAAACGAAAAGCAGGATGCCTTTGTCAGGATGATGACCGAATGCCGGAAATTCAATCCCAATCTGATATTGCTGAACCACAGGCTGAACCTGGGTGAGGAGGGTGTTAAACATGCCACCACCTCGCTGATGGGCGGTGCTGAAACCTATATCGATGTGCACATGACCAATGACCAGACGGCCACACATCACCGCGCCGGAGCCCTCTCGCGTGAACTGGCTCCTGAACTTCAACGGCTCAGGGAGGATCATGGTGTTTGCCTGTCATCCTGCCTCGACTATTGGGAAGATGAAATGATCTTGCAGGCTTTTAACCGCCACCTGATCCTGGCACCGGAAATTTACGGGAACCCGTGGTTCCTGCGTGATGATGAGTATCCAAGGTTCGCCCGGATTTTTAACCTGACCCGGAAATACAAGGAAATACTGGTAGACGGGATTATTTTGCCCGAAGAAAAATACGGCGAGAAGGCTGTATCAAGGGGCGACAGCCAGACAAGGCTCATCACGCTGCGCAACCTCTCCTGGTTGCCGGTTACCCGAACCATTAAGCTTGATGAAGAGATTGGACTGTCAAAAGGCAGTACATTTGAAATCAGGCAGATGCACCCATCAGAACGGGTTATCGGCCGGTTCAGGAAAGGTCAGGCCATTACCGTTGAAGTTCTGCCCTTCCGTTCATGCCTTCTGATCGCCTCCAGTGCTGCACAGTCAGATCCTGTTGTGGAAGGCTGCGATTACGAAGTGGTGCGTGATGTTCCGGGAAAGCCGCTGATAATCAATTTACTTGGCTTCCCGGGAGAAACCAGGACAATTGTTATGAAAGGATTGGAAAAATCGGCGAAGCAGGCAACACTGAATGGAAATCCAAATCCCGGATTAGCGAAGGGGAAGTCCGTAACCATTCAATTCCCGGGCGATCCGCTGAAAGAAAAATACCACCGCAAGCTGGGCGACCTGAAAGCAGTTCCCATGCCGGCCGATGCCGAAGCGCTGTACGAGGCCACCTGCTATGCTGCCGATAATAATGCACTCGAGGCCCGGTCGCTGGTTCGGTCTGGACCGACCGCTGTACCGCAGGTTCAGTCTGCCAGAGATGCGTTCACGAACCAGCAGCTTTTTGTAGATCGTGGCCTTTGGGACCGCTATCTGTTTGATGGCGACAGGAATACTGCATTTTACCCCGGACGCCGGTGGGGAAGATCGGATATCCGGATCAATGGCGGCTCTTTGCGGCTGGATTTAGGTAAAATCACCCGGCTCGACAGCCTTCGGATTATTGTCGGGAGTGAGCAGGGGCTGCAGCCTTTCAAATCATGGGAAGGCCTGCGTTTTGAGGTGTCGGCGGATCTGAAAAGCTGGAAATCCATTCTGGGCCTGGCAGGCAAGGAAATGACATTGGTATTGGATCCCGCGAATCCGGTGAGGTTCATCCGTTTACCCGGCTCCCCTGAAAGGGTTTGTGAAATAGAAGGTTACTCCGGCGGCAGGCTGGTCGACAGGAGCCTCTGGAGAGCATCGAACCTGTTCAGTCAATACCGTTATGTTACTGCGAAAGAAGTTTATGAAACCAGTTTTGTCCTGAATGAAATTCCCAAAGGCAGCTACCTCGCTATTGCCTTGCATGGTAAGCATGGCGAGGAAGGGGCCTATGCTGCCGTCAGGGTGAATGGCAGGCTGGTTGGTGCTCCCGACCGGAGTCTTTCCTACAGGAGCAATGCCTGGGAGTATCCGGTATCGGGTACCGATTCAAATTACACCTATTATATCCCGTTAACCGCTGACATGATCGGAGCCAAAATCGATGCTGTGGTTTTGGTGATGAAAAACGGGATATCGGAATTCAAGCCCGAGGTTTGGATAACGGCATACCCTGTTCCCTATGAAAAAATTGCCGTGAGGATTTCTGAATGATGTTTTTAAAAGACAATTGGGGTTCATGACCTTTTTGGAAGGGGTCTCGGAATGAGAACGTTTTTTTTACCACGGAGGCACGGAGATCACGGAGACACACGGAGACGAATGAAAATAGCGCAGCAACATGTTTTTCATTCGTCTCCGTGTGTCTCCGTGATCTCCGTGAATCCAATAAAATTTACAGCTATGTGGAAAGGTAGTTGCTACGCATGGTTTATTGCATTGATCACCCTGCTGTCAGGGTATAATCACGGCTATTCACAGGATCTAAAGCCGGAGAGTTTGTTTACGGTTGTCGGGAACACGTTGAACTGGGAAAGCGACGGAGAGGTGTTCCGGATCGAACCATATGGACCGAATACCATGCGGTTCCGGTCGACGAAGAGCCTGCACATTTCGGATGAGATCTGGAACATCCTGCCGCAGCCGGAAGTTAAGGCTGATATTAAGATCCTGGAGGGGAAAGCCGTCATCACCAACGGAAACATCAGGGCCGAGATCCGGGAAAAGGACGGTCGCGTAACATGGCTCAACGAAAAAAACGAAGTCCTTCTCAAAGAGGCTTACCATCACCACGTGCCGAGGATCGCCCGGCAATACAAGGGCAGGGGCAGCGACCATTTCGAGCTGGCGCTCACCTTTGATGCCGTGAAAAGCGAGCACCTGTACGGGATGGGGCAGTATCCGAACGACTGCCTCGACCTGAAAGGATCGGTGCTGGAGCTGGCACAGAAGAACACCCAGATATCGATACCTTTCCTGCTCTCGAGCCTGGGGTACGGCTTCATCTGGAACAACCCGTCGATCGGCCGGGCCGAGCTCTCGATGACCCAGACCAGCTTCTCTGCAAAGTATGCCCGGCAGATCGACTATTTCATTTTCACGGAAGGATCGCCGGCCGACCTGGTGAGGCACTATTCCGCACTCACCGGCAAGTCTCCCATGATGCCGGCCTTTGCGAGCGGGCTGTGGCAGTCGAAGCTCCGCTATTCGTCGCAGGAAGAACTCCTTTCCGTTGCCCGAGAGTACAAAAAGCGCAACCTGCCCATTTCGGTCATTGTGGCCGACTTTTTCCACTGGCCCCACACCGGCGACTGGCGGTTCGATCCGAAATACTGGCCCGATCCCGCGGCAATGGTTAAGGAGCTGGATGCCATGGGTATTAAGCTGCTTGTTTCTGTATGGCCCACCTCCATGTCGGAGAGCGAGAACTACGCCGTCATGATGCGCAAGAATTACCTTATTCGCCCCGAGGTTGGAGTGAACGCCTTTTTGCCATTCGACGGATACCTCACCTTTGTTGATGTCACCAACCCCGGCGCGCGGCAGTTTATGTGGGAGAAGGTTAAAAAGAATTATTACGATCTGGGCGTCAGGATGTTCTGGATGGATGAGGCCGAACCCGAAATCGATCCGCTGGATTACGAAAATGTCCGCTATTACAGGGGGAACGGTCTGGAAATGTCGTCGATCTATCCGTTCGAGTTTGCGAAGGCGCTGTATGAAGGGCAAACTGCAGCCGGCCAGACGGATATAATAAATCTGATCCGCTGCGGCTGGATCGGTATACAGCGGTATGGAACCGTTCTGTGGTCGGGTGATATTTACGGCGATTTCGAAACCCTTCGCCGGCAGGTGAAGGCGGGTCTGAATATATCGTTGTGCGGCATCCCCTGGTGGAATACCGATATCGGCGGGTTTTTCAAATCGAAGGACACGCCCGAGCAATTTCCCGAAGTGCTGGTCCGCTGGTTCCAGTATGGCACCTTCTGTCCCGTGATGCGACTGCACGGTAACCGGCAACCCATGATCCCTGTAGAGGGAAGCGGGGTGGGATCGGGGCAACCCAATGAGGTTTGGAGCTACGGTGATGCCACGTATAAAATCATGAAAAGGTATCTGCAGGTTCGCGAACAGCTGAAACCTTACATTATGAAACACATGGAGATCGCATCGAAGGAAGGCATCCCGATGATGCGGCCGCTCTTCTTCGATTTTCCGTCAGATGCAGTCAGTTATACCACGGAGGAAGAGTTTATGTTCGGTCCCGACCTGCTGGTGGCACCCGTACTGGAATATCAGGCCAAAACCCGGAAGGTTTATTTCCCGGCCGGCGCCACCTGGAAAGATGCCTATACCGGCAAGGAATACAAAGGCGGTCAAACGATTGACTATCCGGTGACACTGGAGAACATTCCGGTATTTGCCAGAAATGATTTTAATTTCAAGATAAAATAGGAGTCTGCCGGGGAGCCGGGAGTGATACTGAAAAAACTGTCAAAATAGCGCAGCAACATGTTTTTGACAGTTTTTTCAGTATCACTCCCGGCTCCCGTGAGGATGATCAATAAATCGTTTTGAACCAATTATGAAGAAAATATTATTTTGTATTACATTGATTTGTAGTACGATAACATACGGTTTCCCCCAATCGAAGGTTTTCCCCGGTGCCGATGAGAAGACCCCGTCGCGTTCCCAGTATTTCTCCTGGATCAATAATACCGGAGAAGGCTCAACGGAGGCGCAGACCATTGCCAACCTTAACTTTTTCAAATGGTTGCGCGAGGAGTACGGCATGGTACTCGATATTTACGCCTTTGATGCCGGGAACATCGACAAAACGGAATATGTGGGCTCATCAAAGGTTACCCGGTTCGAGCTCCAGTTTCCCAATGGTTATAAACCGATGGCAGACCTCGCTGCAGAAACCGGCACCCGGCTGGGCGTGTGGGATGCTCCAGACAGGTTTGGCAACACGCCCGAAGAAGAAAAGCGGCAGACTGAATATATGGTCTCGCTTTGCAGGGATTACGGATTCGAGCTGTTCAAGTTCGATGCCATGGGTGGTGACCTGCGCGACGAAAAGCAGGATGCCTTTATACGCATGATGACCGAATGCAGGAAGTACAGTCCCAATCTTATCTTGCTGAATCACAGGGTTAACCTTGGGACGGAGGCGGTTAAACAAGCCACGACTTTCCTTTTCGGCGGGGATGAAACCTATATCGATGTACACATGACCAACGACCGGACCGCCACCCACCACCGGGCCGGCGCACTGAGCCGGGAGCTGATACCAGATTTACAGCGACTTACCGAGGATCACGGTGTGTGTCTTTCCTCTTGTCTGGATTACTGGGAGGATGACCTGATCCTTCAGGCATTCAACCGCAACCTGATCCTGGCCCCGGAGATCTACGGAAACCCCTGGTTTTTGAGGGATGACGAGTATCCGAAGCTTGCCGGCATCTTCAATCTGACGCGGAAATACAAGGACATCCTGGTGAACGGGATCGTGTTGCCCGAGGAAAAATATGGAGAAAAGGCGGTTTCTAGGGGCGACGGGCAAACCCGGT
Source organism: uncultured Porphyromonadaceae bacterium (assembly GCA_964457845.1). Taxonomy (GTDB): domain Bacteria; phylum Bacteroidota; class Bacteroidia; order Bacteroidales; family UBA12481; genus UBA12481. Next base: position 25,729 of record CAYWHP010000052.1, read on the forward strand.
TCATCACCCTCCGCAACCTAACCTGGCTGCCAGTACAGCGTACCATCAAGCTTGACGAGGAAATCGGTCTGGAAAAGGGCTCGGTGGTTGAACTCCGCCAGTATCATCCCACGGAGCGGCTGATTGGACGATACAAGTTCGGTCAGACGGTAAGCGTGGAAGTGCTTCCGTTCCGGTCCTGCCTGCTGATCGCTGCATCTGGCAAAGCAACGACCCCGCCGGTTGAAGGGTGTGATTATGAGGTTGTACAGGATATTCCGGGTAAACCCATGAAAATTAATTTATTGGGAATGCCGGGTGAGCGAAAAACGGTTAGGATTAACGGTAGTAAATCTGAAGTTGACTTTCCGGGAACACCGTTGAAGGAAGCCTGGCACCGGAAGCTCGGAGACATGAAAACCGTACCGCTGCCAGCAGATGCCGAAGCACTCTATGAAGCAACCTGTTTTGCCGCCGATAACAATGCGCTGGAAGCCCGGTCGTGGGTGCGTTCAGGCCCTTCTGCCATTCCGCAGGTACAGAAAGCCCGGGACGCCTTTTTCAACCAGAAAGTGTTTGTCGACAGGGGCTTATGGGACCGCTACCTCTTCGATGGCGACCTGAAAACCTCATTCTACCCGGGCCGCCGGTGGGGAACCCGCGAAGTGCGGATCAACGGCGGAGCCTTTCGGCTTGATATGGGTACTGTTACGTTACTCGACAGCCTACGTATACTTGTTGGCGATGCTCAGGGCCTGCAGCCGTTCAAACCGTGGGAGGCTGTCCGGGTTGAGGTATCGGCCGACTTGAAAAGCTGGAAAACCATCCCGGTCTTGGCAGGCAATGTCCTCACCGTGCCGCTTGGTCCATCGGATCCGTTGCGATATGTCCGCCTGCCGGGCTCCCCGGAAAGGGTTGTTGAAATCGAGGGTTACCTGGCCGGTAAGGCAGTCGACAGGAGCCAGTGGAAGGCGTCCAACCTGTTCAGCGGCTACCGGCAGGCCGCTCCGAAGGAGGCGTTTGAAGCAAGATTTGTGCTGAACGAAATACCAAAAGGAAGTTACCTGGCCATCGCCCTGAACGGCAAACACGGCGACGAGGGCGCCTATGCTGCCATCCGCGTTAACGGTAAACCAGTTGGTGCTCCCGACAGGAGCATTTCATACAAGAGCAATGCCTGGGAATACCCGGTGCCGAAGGCTGAATCGAACTATACGTATTACATTCCGCTGACCCCGGATATGGTCGGAGCCAAAATAGATGCAGTGGTACTGGTACTGAAAAACGGGGTGGCGGAATTCAAACCGGAGGTGTGGGTGACGGCCTATCCGATACCGTATGAGAAGCGGGAAATACTTGTGAGCCGGTAGAATCGTGACGCGTGACGCGTGACGCGGAGGAATCGTGACGCGTGATGCGTGATGCGGAGGAATCGTGACGCGTGATGCGTGACGCGGGGGAATCGTGACGCGGAGGAATCGTGACGCGTGACGCGTGACGCGGAGGAATCGTGATGCGTGACACGTGATGCGTGACGCGAGCCGTAGGGGAGGACCAACGGGTCCTCCCGTTTTTGAACAACAGGAAAATCGATGAGAAGCCGTTATCAAATACTGTCGTTTACAGTCGTTGTCCTATTGACCGCCTGCACGCGGCATGCTACCTATTTCATTGCTCCTTCCGGCGATGACCGGAATTCGGGTGCCAGCGCTTCGAAGCCGTGGAAATCACTGGAGAAAGTGAATGCTGCTGCTTTTCAGCCCGGCGACCGGATCTTGTTCCAGGCCGGCGGATCCTGGACGGGGCAGCTGCATCCGAAAGGATCCGGGGCACCGGGCAGCCCGGTTGAAATCGGCCGTTACGGGGAAGGGGCCAAACCGGCGATCGGGGGCGGCGGGATTTCCGGCACCACGGCCGGTGCACTGCTGCTGTTCAACCAGGACTTCTGGGTAATCCGCGATCTGGATATATCTAATAAGCCTGCGCTCCCGGATACGGCCAAACGGTTCGGGATTCTGGTGCGTTGGCACGATTACGGGACCGGACGGTCGGTGCATATCCTCAATTGCGACATCCATGATGTCAAAGGCAGCATGGTCGGGCGCTTCAACGGGGATGCCATCCTCGTGGTTGCCACGGGAAGCACCATGCCAACCAATTTCGATGATGTGCTCATTGAGGGCTGCGCCCTGAAAAATGTGGACCGTACCGGTATTTCCGTCTGGAGCCAGTGGCATGTGCGCAACGGGATGGACTTCGGTAAAGACCCGAAGGATCCGGATGCCTACCACAATGCGGCCGGACCCTACAAAGCATCCACCAATGTGGTAATCCGGGGTAATTCACTGGATGATACCGGTGGCGACGGGATAATCGTTTCGTCAACGTATGGGGCACTCATGGAATACAACACCATCAGCCGTGCCAATCAGCGGGGAACCAGCGCCAATGCCGGCATGTGGCCGCACAATTCCGATTACGCGGTGATGCAGTACAACGAGGTGTACGGCACCCGCTACTCCGGCGACGGCATGGGGTTCGACATCGATCAGCTCTGCAATCACTGCATTTCACAGTATAATTACAGTCACGACAACCAGGGCGGATTTCACCTGATCTGCTCACCACCCGGAGGGGCCGGGAGGTCGACCGGAAACGTGATCCGTTACAACATCAGCCAGAATGACGGCAACACGGTTTTCGTCTTTGCCGGCGGTGTCGACAGTACCCTGATATACAACAACACCATTTATATCGGTGAAAGTTTGAAGACCAATTTATATGGAGTTTGGGATTACGACGGCGGAGTGGCGGTCAACACCCGTGTATTCAACAACATTTTTTACAACCTCGGCAGCGGGGGATATGTTTATTCGCCGGGCAGCACAGCCTTGTTCGATAGCAACTGCTTTTACGGGAACCATCCGGCCAACGAACCCGCAGATGATCATAAGATTACGTCAGATCCCATGTTCGTCAACCCTGGCGCCGGCAGCACGGGAAGGAGTTCCGTTAACGGTTACCTGCTTAGGCCCGGATCGCCTTGTATTTTAAACGGACGCGTCATCCCTGACAACGGGGGCC
>CAYWHP010000053.1:0-28781 GCA_964457845.1 uncultured Porphyromonadaceae bacterium
GGGGCTGCGACTCCTCCACGGCGATGCGGAACCCCTCGAGGTAGATCTCGCGGAGTGCCCTTGCGCTCACAAGGGTATTCAACGCATTCCGGTTGGTTTCGGCATTGTTGGCGGCAAAATGCTTGATCGAGGCCCCAACACCCCGGGATTGTATCCCGTTCACCATGGCGGCAGCCATCTTGCCAGTGACCAGCGGATCTTCGGAATAGTATTCGAAGTTCCGGCCGCACAGCGGATTGCGGTGAATGTTCATGCCCGGGCCAAGTATAACATCTGCACCGTATTCGAGGGCTTCGTTGCCCATGGCTTCACCCACTTTCTGAACCAGACCGGTATCCCAGGTTGAAGCGAGCGAAGTGGCCACCGGGAAAGCCGTGCAAAAAAAGGTGCCCTTCTGCCCCATGCGCCGGGGACTTATCCGCAACCCTGCGGGCCCGTCAGCCAGAACCTGTGCGGGTATGCCCAGCCGGGGTATCGCACGGATGACACCGGCTGCACCGGGAACCATTTTGCGGCTTCCGGAGAACAGCGTGCCGGTTCCCGTTACGAAATGAGCCTTTTCCTTAATCGTCATCGCGGCGATCACCATTTCCACCGGATCCGTGCCGAGCTGGGGCAGGGTTTGGCCAGTGCCGGCCAGGCCAGCCGAGGCGACGAGGATACAGGCGATCAGCCGGTGCTCCATGGCATTGATTTTTTTGCTGGTTTATATTTTATAATGTGGCAGGATATGGCGATTTGGTATCGATAAAGTTACAATCTCTTAACCGAAACATCGATTATCAGCCGCGCCAATTCTTCATGGCTTCTCCCGGGGTAGGTTTTTTTTTCAACAATTTTATTTGATCGATGTTTGAAGAAAGGTACACCTAAACAATTAACATGATGACAGCACGTAAGGACCTTTTAATGATAATGTTAAGTCTGTTGGCTTTCGTTGACGTAAAATCCCAATCATATTCCGACTTAAACGAACTGCCGGGATTTGCAATCAAGGCTTATTGCAGTCCGGGGAATGAGGAACGAGCCAGGATAATTGTAGGACGATGTGAAAGGGCAATCAGGTACGTAAACGGACTTGTGGGTTTTACGCCTAAGGTGAGTCTCTTTGTTTTGAATCCGGAACATTGGAAAAAGTATGCGACTTTCCCGGTATATGGGATGCCTCACTATCCCGACAGTACAAGATTGGTCATCGCCTCGGAGGACAATGACTTTTGGAAAAGCTTCATCCCGCCGCTCGACCAACTCCCTGTTGGCCTGGCTGCAAAGATCAAAGAAGCTTATACGAATTCCGATGGAGTTTTAAGCATGATGGCATTCTTCGACTTATTGGCACTGCATGAACTGGGACACGGATTCCATGAACAAGCCGGGTTAACCATGCAACGGCTTTGGATGCAGGAATTGTTTTGCAACATCATGCTTCATACCTACATAGCTGAAAATGAACCCGCCAATCTACCGGCATTGGAAGTATTCCCTGAAATGGTGGTTGCCACCGGGACAACCGGCCTTGAGTTTACCACGCTTGCTGACTTTGAAAAGCGATACGACAATATGGATCCCAGGAATTATGGCTGGTATCAATGCAGGCTTCATGTGGCAGGCAAGAATATTTATAATGCCGGCGGTCAAAAGGCCTTTGTAAAACTCTGGAAAGGGCTGAAAGAAAACCGGGAAAAAATGACGGATGAGCAGTTTGCTTCTTTCCTGAGTAAAAAAGTGGATAAAGAGGCAGCAAAAGTCCAAACCGAATGGTGAAAAGCCCCTTTAACAGGATGAAAAACTTATTGCCTGTTGACTTGTCTTGAAAGATAAACGAAAACTCATGCCGCCAACCCGCCAGCTTGCTGCCATCCTGTTTGCCGATATCGCCGGTTATTCCGCGTTGATGCACGATGATGAAACATCAACATTGAGTCTTCGCGATAGGTTCAAAAACAAACTGGAGGCGGAGGCCGCACTGCACGGGGGAAAGATCATCAAGTTCAGCGGCGACGGCGCCCTTTGCAGCTTCGACAGCACCATAGAGGCATGCAGGGCGGCAATGGCCGTTCAGCTTCATATGCTTCAGGAGCCTCATGTTCCGTTGCGGATCGGCATCCACCAGGCAGATGTTGTGTTTGAGGAAGCCGATGTTCATGGCGATGGCGTGAATATCGCCTCACGGCTGGAATCCATGGCTGTCCCGGGTAGTGTCCTGATTTCCGCAAAGGTGCGCGACGACATCAGGAACCATAAAGATATCCAGACGGTTTCCCTGGGCTTGTATCTGTTGAAAAACATTTCGGAACCGATGGGGATTTTTGCCATCAGCTATCCCGGACTGGTGGTCCCGGTGAACAAAAAGCTGGAAGGGAAAGGTGTCAGGTATGTGAGTGATAAAATATCGATCAGGAAAAAATCACTGCTGATCCGTGTGGTGTCGGTTGTGGTTCTGCTTGCTGCAGCCGGGTTGCTTTTTATTCCGCCGGTCATTAAAAAGCAGCATGCTCGGAATGTACTGCTGCCGGCCATTCAAAAGCTCGTTGATGAAAACTTCCGGCCGCCTACTCAAGCCTATGATCTGGGGCTTGAAGCAGAAAAGTACATTCCCGGGGATTCGGCGTTAATTAAATTGTGGCCTTCCATTGCCTCCAAAATCTCCATCGTGACAATACCCCCGGGTGCCGAAGTCTTTTGGAAGGATTATCCTGCCCCCGATGCAGCATGGAGATTTTTAGGCGCGACACCGATGAAGGAGGTTAAGCTTCCGAGAGGGTATCTGCGCATGGAAATTCGCAAAGAGGGTTACCAGACCGTTGAATATGCAAGTTCCTGGATTAACGGAAGATTGGGACCCAATAACGATACGCTTGAACTGGATCCCATCGGCAAATGGCCGGAAAACATGATCAGGATACCCGCCAACAAGGCGGCGATGAATATTGTTGGCCTGGAACAGGAAGCCGGAAAACTGGTGGGTGAGTATTTAATCGACAAGTTCGAGGTAACCAATAAACAGTTCAAGGAATTTATTGAAGCCGGCGGTTATGCAGATATTGCTTTCTGGAAATACCCGGTTTTTGAGAATGGAAAGGAAATTTCCTTTGCAGATGCTTTAAATATATTTGTGGATAAAACAGGAAGGCAGGGCCCCGCTAATTGGGAAGCGGGCACCTGGCCCGACGGGCAGGAAAACCATCCGGTAACCGGTGTCTCCTGGTACGAGGCAGCGGCCTATGCAGCTTATGCAAACAAGCAGCTCCCCACCATTTTTCACCGGAGCAGGGTGAGCGATACCGGAAGGACAGAATTCATCGTTCCGCTGAGCAACTTTAACGGGAAGTCAACCGTACCCATTGGAACCTTGACCGGTTACAGCTCGTATGGCGTGTATGACCTGGCAGGGAACGCGAGGGAGTGGTGTTTCAATGAAAGCAGCAATGCCGGTCAGCGATATATACTGGGCGGTGGCTGGAACGACCCATCCTATTCTTTCAACGACAGCTACACGCAATCGGCCCTGGACCGGAGCATAGCCAACGGTTTCCGCTGCATCAAGGCACTTCCGGGCGATACCACCCTGGCGCGGCTCACGGTTAAGGTGTCATCATTGTTCAGGGATTATTCGAAAGAGAAACCGGTGGATGACAAAACCTTCTCGCTCTATCTCAACCAATACGTTTATGATAAGAACCCTGTTGAGCCAAAGGTGGAACAAACCATCGACCGGGAAATCTGGCGGGCGGAAAAAATCACTTTTGATGCCGGGTATAATAAGGAAAGGATGCAGGTCTGGCTCTACCTGCCTGAAAAGGCCAGACCGCCATTCCAGACCGTGATATTTTTCCCGGGGTCAAACGATATCTTTTCCAAAACATTTAATCCGGACCGGATTTCCGGCATGGTCGATTTTATTTTAAAAAGCGGCCGCGCATTTGTTTATCCTATGTATAAGGGGACCCATGAACGGCATGATGACATGAAATCCGACCTGCCTGATGAGACCGTATTCTACAAGGACCATGTCGTTATGTGGGTGAAGGAATTCAGCCGGACGATCGATTACCTGGAAACGCGTCCCGACATACAGTCAGATAAAATCGGCTACCTCGGCTGGAGTTGGGGCGGATTTATGGGAGGCATCATCCCGGCGGTGGAGAAAAGAATCAAGGCGATCGTATTAAATGTCGGGGGTATGGCCATGAACCGGTCATTGCCCGAAGCCGACCAGATCAATTTCCTGCCAAGGGTTACCCAGCCCATACTGATGCTGAATGGTAAACACGACATGTATTTCCCCATTGAAACCTCCCAGAAGCCCATGTTCGACCTGTTGGGAACCCCCGGCAAGGATAAGAAACGGATTGTTTTCGAATCGGGCCACCTGGTGCCACGGACTGATTTCGTTAAGGAGACCTTGTTGTGGTTTGATCAGTATCTCGGGCCGGTCAGATGATGAGGGGCGAGTGACACTACATCCACTTCCTGCCCGATGTTTCCGCGTACCAGAGCAGGTAGTCGTAAAGCTCCCGGGCCACCTTCACTTCAATAAACGGGATGGAGATCTTGCCGGATGCATTGCCGATTTCCAGGCTTGCCACGCCCCGCTTCCGGTTAAACCAGCTCTGCGTGAATCCCACGTGCTGCACCTTGTGGAATTCCATCTGGCTGAATTTATGCGAGATGGCCCCCGATGATACCCGGATCTGATCGCGGTTTACCTGGAAATAGCTCTTTTTCAACGTCTGGCGGCTGTAGAACAGCATGAAGATGACCCATGCGATCAGCAGGAACAGGTAGCGCCAGTCGAGAAAGAGCAGGGGAGTGAACAACCCGGCCGGGACCCAGCCCAGATAGAGCCAGGTGCGGGTGAAGTAGATTTTCGTGGAACGGATCACGGGTTGCTCCGTCAGTCCGTCGCTGCCAAAAAGGTCGGATTTCATCAGCTCGATGTGCCGGTGGAGGCACCCGGGCATCTCAATCTGCGTGGGGGTAACGGTTACCCCGCTGGTGGCCTGCAGCAGGTTCACCTTGTAAATGCCGAACAGCTTTTTAACCGGACCGGTTTCCCAGTTGAGCTGCTGGATCTTGCGGAACGGGATCAGGAGGTTTTTCCGGTTCAGCAGCCCCGAAACAATCCGGTACGACTGGTTCATCCGGAGCAGCCGCAGGTCGTAAAAGAGCACCAGCGTGCGGATCATGGAGAACAGAAAGGAGAGTAAAATGAAAAAGATGATCATCACGGTGATGAGGGCCCAACCCGAATGACCGATAAACTCGAAGGCTGCATCAGCATATTCTTCGGCCTTCTCCTTAAAAAAGTCCTTCACCTGACTGTAAAACTGGCTGCCGAATACAATAATCAGCAGTGCGGCGCGGATGTGGTTTTCACTGATCCCGATCCGGAGCAGATCGCGGTTGGTGAGCTGCATGATCAGCTCCTCCTTTGCCGCGGGTTTGACTTCACTTTCCTCACCGGCTGGTTTTGCCTCCTCGAGGTAGCGGCTCAGCTGCATGGCCAGGCTGGCGGCCACCGGCTTCGACAGGGCATTGATTTTCAGCTCTTTTTTGTCAGAACCCGCCGTATCGATCTCCACGCTCATCACATCCAGGAATTGCTGCAGGATCGACTGGTTGGTGTTCACGTTCTGGATCCTGTCGAGGGGTACGGTAAGGGTTTTCCGGTTGATGTACCCTTTGCGCAGGATGAACTGCCCGTTTTCGATGTGGAACTGAAACTTCCGGTAGTACAACAGGGTGTGGATCAGCAGGAGAACCAGGCCCGCGCCCAGGGTGATGCCGGCCAGCAGCATTTTTTTATCCGAATGCTTCGAGAGGACCAGGGGAACCAGAATAGGCCAGAAGGCCTTAAAGGCGTTCTTTCCTTCCTGCAGAAATATCAGGATCAATCCTTTAGCTGATTGCCGCCTGGGCTGGCTGAAATCAATCCTGCTCATCCGGGCTGATTTTTCCGGTAAGGAATTCCCTCACCTGCGTGGCTGTTTCGAGGGGCAACCCCGGAATGACCAGGTCGTCCGACGAGCTCCCCGCGGTATATACCTTGATGGTGGCCAGCCCCATCCGCCTGGCGATAGCGGATTGAATCAGCTCCACATGCTGGATCCGGTTAAACGGGATGGAGGTGAGCTTGTAACGGATCAGCCCCCGCTGGTAGGCGATATCCCTTTCGCGGATGAGGTACCCCCGGGTGGGGAATGCGATTTTGATGATCACCAGCGACACGGTGACAAATGCCGCCAGCAGTCCGGTGATGCACCAGACGATGATGCCCAGCGGTGGCTCTTTTGGCATGATGATGAACACCGCCAGGAAGAGGCCCGCCGCGAGGGTAAAGATTAAATAATTGAAATAAAGTACCTTAAGATATTTTGGATCGATCGGGTTAAACGCCGCCAGTTCGATGGCCGGCAGGCTTTCGGGAAGGATCACGGAGTTCGAAAAGTCGGTGGTCATGAGGAGTTAGATTGGGGTTACTTTACCGGCTGGCAGGAGTTGGAATAATTGATTTTCCCTTCCTTGTCGTCCATATCAGCCGCGATCTTATAGTTTTTGCACGCTTCCTCCTTGTTCCCGAGATTGAAATAATTCACCCCCCGAAGGTTAAAGAGATTAGGGCGGTTTAAGCCGCCGGAAATAAGCATATCCAGGTCCTGGTTGCTTTTGGCGAACTCTTTTGTGAAATAGTAGCAGAACGCTCTGTTAATACGGGCCTCGACAAGGTCGGGCGCCCTCGCTAACAGCTCTGAATATAACCGGGCCGATTCTTCATAGTTTTTGATTTTATAGGCCGCGATTGCCGAGTCGAGCAGGGATTGGCCTACCTCCATGAGGATCGTCCGGTTCAGTTCTGCTTTTTGTTTCGCCACCAGGGTGTCCTTTGGAAAGTGGAAGGTAGCGGAGTCCATCATGGCAGCAGCTTGCTTCAAATCCCCTGCACGTTCATAAAAGGTTGATGCATAGCGCCATGCATCCTTATTTTTATTAGAATTTTTCAGATAGGCCGTAATCATCGCTTCGCCTTCCGGCTCTCTTCCATTCTTCTGCAGGAGTTCACTGTATCCGGCAATGTGTTCGAAAAAGTTGGGTTTCATCTGATAGGCTTTCTCCAGATAGACGAAGCTGCTGTCGTAATTTTTCTGTTCGTAATAGGCGATCCCGATGTGAAATTCCCGGCGGGGATCGTAGGGGCTGGATTTATCATTTTTCAGGATGGCAATCACCTCATCATAGCGTTTTTCATGAAGCAGATAACGTGCCTTCTGAACGGCGATCGGCTCTCCCACTGCGTTGATATCCGGTATGAAAGGGAATCCATCAAGTAACAGGGATGCGGGGTGGTTCAGCTTGCCAACGGTTAATTCTCCCTGGACGATCCGCTGAATCTGCTGGGATTTAAAGTTCAGGTATAGAATATAGGAAACCGAAATGAGTACCATGCTGTATAGCACAATAGCCGGGATACGGATATTGCTTCCAGCCTGGATGGCCCTTTCACCGGATTGTGGCATTACGCTCCCCGCCGGCTTGGATAAGGATTCAACGGCAATTGATAAGCCGATATACAGGGCGAAAATCACTTGAAGATCTGCACGATCCTGCGGGAAATTGAAAAAGGCATCAAAACTGTAACAGATCAGCCCGAACGCCGACAGAAACAGGAGGGGCAAATATTCCGACCGCGGGGTTTTGATTAAAACCTTTATAAATGCCCCCACCGCCAGAACGAAAATCGATAAATAAAGCAGACCGCCAAAAATCCCTGTTTCGGTGGTGATCTCTATGAAATCGTTGTGTGCTTTTAACAAAGTGGTGTAATCAGACCTCTCCCGGGTCTCTTCCCTAACGGTTACAACTTTCCAGTTGCCAAGACCCACCCCGAGTACCGGAGCTTCTTTGAAAGCATTCCATGAGCGTTTCCAGCCATCATACCTGCCGCCCCCTGTTCCATCAGCCATGGTTGCCAGCCTTTCCGTAAAGCTCTTGGTATAGCCATCGGCGGTTTTGGGATAAAACTGCCTGGTAACGGAGAAGGCAAGAAATCCACAGATCAGGAGGACCCCGAATACCCCGGCGTGCCTCAGCTGCATCTTGTCCTTCATTTGCCTGAACCGTACGACCAGGAAAAGCAGGAGAAGCCCGCTTACCGTAAGAAGCCCCAGGTAGAAAGCCCTTGCGCTCATGAACAGCACGGCGGTTATGGCCACGAAAAGAGCAATTATGCCGGCCCGCTTCAACCATTTATTGTGATAAACCATCAGCCACAGCGCAAAGGGCATCTTTACGAATATAGTGGAAGCCAGTATGTTTTTATTCGAGTATACCGATTTGATATCACTGATCGAAACCACATCCCCGCGGATGAATTTATAAATCTCCGAAAAAACGGTCAGGCTGTCGAATAGCAGGAGCAGGGTCATTCCCGCCGACAGGTACAGAACATTACGTTTGTCCTGCAGGATCAGCACCGAGATGAGGTACGCTGCGGTAATGGTGGTGATGAATTTGGAAAAATGAAGAACCGATTCGAGAACATTGATGGCCTTCACAAAGGAAAGGAGTGATAGCAGGATCAGTCCGAGCCAGGCTAAACCGATACCGCTCCTAAAAAAGGCGTAGTACCATTCGGGCCTGGTTATCAAATCCTTCCGGGTAAACAAATAAAGGAACGCAAACAGGTTGAGCAGCGAAAAGGTGAAAAATTTAGGTGCATTGGAATCGAATGCCATCAGTCGTGGAGTAAGGACCGTAACGAATCCGTAGGCGAAAAGCAGGACCAGAACCGGGATCCTTATCGGTTCAACCAATTGTTTTCCTGAAGCAGCTTGAGTTGCCCGAGGTTTATTCTTGCCCATGGATACTTTTTAATATCGTGTTAAGATAAAGAAAGCCGGTCTGCAATCAAGCTCCCCTGCAATAAAAACACGATCAAAAAAATTAACTTTAAGGCTTTACCGGCGCATTCATTACATGTGACTGAGATGGCGAAGCTGCATCAGCCCGGCCTATTAAACCGCAGAATTAATTGAAAAAGGTATTCTTTTACCGCAACTTTCACCAATTCTCAGGCGGGCACCTTAAAGTACACGATTACTTTAATCATGTCGCGCTATCGAATGAGTATATTCCATTCATATACCTGGATAAGAGCAGTTTAAATGATGAATCCAATCCGTGGTCGAATCAGCCCCGAAGCCATTTGGAAAGCTGGAATCCGTTTGAAGCCGATGTTTTGTTTCTGGCGGGTAACGATTGGCAGTACCTGCCGGAAGATCAAAGGTCCCGATGGCCAAAACCTGTTGTAAACCTGATACAAGGCATCCGGCATTCAATTCCTGACACGCAGCTGTGGGGTTTCTTACGTAACAGGGCCATTCGGATAGGTGTCAGCCCGGAAGTTTCACAGGCTATAATAGACACCGGAATGGTAAACGGGCCCGTTTTTACCATTCCCAACGGAATTGATCGTTCCCTGTTTACCTCCAGGAAGCGGCCGCATTGTGATCGTCTGATTGATCTGATGATAGCAGGACAAAAACACAGGGAACTCGCACACGCCATCGAAGGCCATTTCCAGGGATCCGGTTTGCGGATCAACTGTGTGACCCGGTTAATGCCCCGGGCTCAGTTTATTGAACAAATGGGCAATTCACGCATAACTGTTTTTTTACCGCTGGAAGCTGAAGGCTTTTACCTCCCGGCTTTGGAAGGGATGGCCTCCGCCACCCTGGTGATTTGCCCGGATTGCATCGGCAACCGGTCATTCTGCCATAACAGGCTCAATTGCCTGACGCCGCCTTATACGCTGGGAGGAATTACGGATGCCGTTACCATTGCTTTGTCTTTGAATGAGTCTTCCCGGAACAATATTCTTACAGAGGCTGAGTCAACAGTCTGGCAGCACGATCTGGAAACGGAAAGAGAAGCATTTCTTGAAATCCTTAACCAATCGAATAGTTTGTGGGAATAGATTCTGATAGAAAAAGAACCGTTATCCTTACCGGGATACATCGTTCCGGAACAACTTTGGCGTGTCAGTTGCTTTCCGCCTTGCCGGATGTGGTGGCTCTTGATGAACCCATGCAGGTTATACGGTTCAAAGGCATTCCTCTTGGCGGGGTAGACACATTTCTCGATGATTTCATCCAAAAAACCCGGATATCCCTGGTCACGGAAGGTAAAGCTTTTTCGAAGCATGTAGACGGGAAATTGACGGACAACCATCATTACAACTTATTCTCAGATAACGGATTAAGAAGCCCGCGCGAAGAGTTTGGAGAAATAGGAATCGAGAAACCATTAAGGGATGATTTTCTGCTGGTAATAAAGCACAATGCGGCTTTTACTGCTTTACTTAATCATCTGGTTTCCGGTTATTCCTGCTTCGGAATCATTCGGAATCCACTGGCAATTCTGGCCTCATGGCAAACTGTCGATATGCATATCAATGAAAGCCATATCCCTGTGGCCGAATCTCTGGATGCCGGCCTCCGTCAGTCACTCGCCCTTTTGGATGACAGGCTTGACCGGCAGCTGCATATACTTGACTGGTGGTTTGGAAGGCTGGGCAAGGAATTGCCTTCAGCGAGTATTATCCGGTACGAGGATATTATTGAAACAGGCGGGCGATGCCTGGAGGTGATCACTCCCGCAGCATCGCACCTGAAAGAAGGGCTCCTTTCCAGAAACAGTAATCCGCTTTATCACCGCGATTTCATCGCAACAGGCGAACGGCTGTTGTCTTCCCGGGGTAATTACTGGAATTTCTATTCCCGTGCGGAGGTGGAATCATTGATGAATAACTGGCTTAATGATATTGAAAACACGGCACGCAACAGATTTGGAATTTATGCCATACCGGAATCCTCCCGGCACCGGCCTGTGGTGAGGAAAATCCTTGCCGGCGATGTGCATGAACCGGACACCCTTGAATTCATCCGAAATAACTGTGCGAAGGGTGATGTTGTCCATGCCGGAACATACTTCGGCGACTTCCTCCCCGGAATTTCCTCCGGGATGTCAGAAGGCGCCCGGGTTTGGGCTTTCGAGCCCAATACCGAGAATTACCATTGTGCTGAACGAACTATCCGCTTAAATAAACTGGAGAATGTCATTCTCCGCAATGCCGGACTGGGTGTATCTTCTGCTTCCGGTAAATTGCTGATTCAGGGGATTGATGGAACCAGTCTGGGAGGTGCAAGCAGGATCGGAAATCCTGATGATGAGGGAAAACTGGAAGAAATACGTATAGTGAGTATCGATGAGGTCATTCCGGAGGACAGGAAGATTTCCATCATCCAGCTTGATGTGGAGGGGTATGAAAAAAATGCCCTGGCGGGTGCCCTGAAATTGATTGCACGATGCAAACCCATCCTCATACTGGAGGATAATTCCGGGGCGGCAGATACGGTTTGGTTCGCAGAAAATATATTGTCAATGGGTTACGATATGACAGGCAAAGTGCATAATAATGCCATTTTTGAGACAAAAAGACGTATTGACTGACAGGTATCCCGACTTTCTGATAATCGGTGCCCAAAAAAGTGGTACCTCATCACTATTTCACCTCCTTTCGCAGCATCCCGATTTGCTTCTTCCAAAAGGAAAGGAAGTACATTTCTTTGATTTGAAATACGAGAAGGGGATGACATGGTATGCAAGGTTCTTCCCTGACAGGCAACAGTTGGGGACCAGGCTTACCGGCGAGGCAACACCGTATTATTTTTTTCATCCCTGTGTGCCGGAGCGGGTGGCCCTTCATCTTCCAAATGTAAAACTGATCGTGCTGCTCCGCAATCCGGTAAACCGGGCATATTCCCACTATGCGATGGAACGTAACAGGAATAATGAACCTGTTGAATCCTTCCCTGAAGCAATCCGGTTGGAATCGGCAAGAATCGCCGGCGAGGAGGAAAAACTTATTGCGGGAACGATAACACAAAGCTGGGCCCATCGCACTTTTACCTATGCCGCGAGGGGAATGTATGGAAGGCAGTTTGAAAGATGGCTAAAATACTTTCCTATAAGGCAGTTCCATATCATCAGGAGTGATGAGTTTTTCGAAAACCCCCAAAATGAGCTGAATAAGGTTTATAAGTTTCTTAACATCCGGGAAATTCTTCCAACCGATTATACCCCTCAAAAGCAGGGCAGCTATCCCGGCTTATCGCAGGAAACGGTTAATGACCTTAATCCCCTGTTCGCTGAGGACGCCAAATTGCTGAAGTCGATAATCGGGGATAAATTCACCTGGGATAAATGATGGTAATACACACAGAATGACGGATCAAAAACAACCGCTTTGCCTCGATATCGGATGCGGAAAAAATAAGAAACCCGGTTTTACCGGTGTTGATAAAACCAATTTGCCGGGGGTGGATAATATTGTTGATTTCGAACATGAAAAGCTTCCATTCCCGAATGATTCCGTTGATGCCATTTTCTCCTCTCATTGCCTTGAACACATACCCGATCCTCATTTGTTACTTAGTGAATTATTGCGTGTTGGCAGGAATGGTTCAGCATGCGAATTATGGCTCCCCCACCTCAGGAGCAATGAGGCCTTCGTTTTTGATCACCGGATGTACTACAATGAATTGATCATCTCCAGGATATCAGCCACCAAAACAGATTTTTGGTTTCCGGGAACAGAAGGAGCCATGAGACTCAATCGTATCGTTTATGTACTGAAACCGGGAATTGAAGAGATGATCCGGGAATTGGCCATTCCGCCCTGGTTTGCCATCAAGCATTTGTTTAATATTATTATTGAATGGGGACTTTTTTTCACATTGGTGAAAGAACCTGATTTCAAGGGCCATGCCCATTTCAAATCAATAGCGGAAAAACCTGAAATCCTTCTCGCAAACAGCAGGCAAGGTCCCTTTAAAATCCTTGAGGCCCCGGCAGATTGGTGGGAAATTAAGTAAAACAAGTCAGATGCTGTTCAAGTTTGCACAAAGAATGAGTCGGCCGGAATTGTCAATCATTGTTATTTTCTATAACATGAAGCGCGAGGCCCCCCGAACGCTGCATACGCTGCGTGCAGAGTATCAGCGCAATACAAATTCCCGGCAATACGAGGTTATTGTAGTGGATAACGGTTCCTCCGTGCCTTTGGACGCTAAAATGGTCCAGTCGTTTGGCCCCAATTTCCGATTAATCCGGCGTGATCCGGATCCTTCCCCGGCTGCTGCGATTAATGCAGCAGTGACAGAAGCACGCGGGAAGTTGTTGATGATATGCATCGACGGGGCCCGAATGCTCAGCCCCGGTATCGTTCATCATACATTGAAGGCATTTGCCATGTACAGAGCTCCCCTTGTAGCCACGCTGGGGTTTCATCTTGGCCCGAAAATGCAGATGCTTTCGGTGGAGGAGGGATACGATCAGCAATCCGAGGATCTTTTGCTGAATTCGATCGATTGGCAAGGTAATGGCTACGAGCTGTTCCGAATCTCAGCCTTAGCCGGTTCCAGTGCCGATGGGTGGTTTCTTCCGATAGGGGAGAGCAATTGCCTGACATTGAACCGGACATCCTACGAAAAACTTGGAGGCTTTGATGAACGGTTCAGATTGCCCGGCGGGGGATTTGTTAACCTGGATTTTTACAAGAGGGCTTGTGCCTCAGCGGATGAATTGATTCTTCTTCTTGGAGAAGGATCATTTCATCAGTTCCATGGAGGGGTAGCAACAAATGCATCAAAAAGCAACAATCTTTCCTTAGCCTTTCAGCAGGAGTATTTTGACCTCCGGGGCAGCTGCTACGAGCGGCCTTGCCGTGAATTTCAGTTTCTTGGATCTTTTCCAAAACAGGCCTGGCCCTTTCTGATTCATTCGCAGGAGGCTCTGGAGGCAATCCTTAATCCCGCTGCATCACGTGAACAATAGGCGAGCTGTTCTTGTCCTGGGCATGCACCGTTCCGGCACTTCGGTTGTTACGCGGATCTTCAACCTGCTTGGGGCAGCTGTACCAAAAACACTGATGCCGGCAACCTCCGAAAATCCTTCCGGTTACTGGGAGTCGGTTCGTATAGCGCACTTTAACAACCGATTGCTCGAATCCGCACAAACCAGCTGGAAAAATGATTCGCCTGTTCCGGATCAGTGGTTTCGGGATGATGCCAGAATCGCTGACCGGCTCGAAGCGCGATCAATTTTAGAAGATGAGTTTGGAGAGGCACAAACGTTTGTGCTGAAGTGCCCGAGAATTTGTTTACTGCTTCCCTTCTGGAAGCAGGTTCTGCTTGAATCCGGCATAAAACCTTATGCAGTTCTGGTTGTGCGGGATCCGGCAGAGGTAGCCCGGTCACTGTCGACCCGGGCAATTTCACCGGCCAGCCGGCCGGCTGCCATTACACTGCCCGAGCATGCCCTGCTTTTATGGCTGAGGTATGTGCTCGATGCTGAGCGGTATTCAAGGGATTTGCCCCGCTTCGTGGTGGAGTATTCAGATCTTGTTCATGACTGGCGGACAGCCTTTAAGCCCGTTCTGGAAATGACCGAACCTTTTTCCCCGGAAAACTACGCAATCCCATATGACGCCATAGATGAACTCTTTCATAGCCATTTGCTTCGAAAAAAGGAAACCCCATCTGTGCAGGCATCTGAAATGCCTGCTGCGGCAATGACTGATCCATTAAGGAAACTGATCGGGATCATTAAGAAGCACGATCGGTTCACGATCCGGCATTGTGATTTGTGGGCACACGAATTCGAACGCATCAGGACTCATTATGCACCGCTGCGGAATCAGGATGCCGGTGAGGGGGATCAGAATACCTGGACACGAGAGGTGCTGAATGGGTTAATACAAGTAAATAGCCGGAACGGCCTGGAATCCCGCGTCAGCAGAAGGATGCCGAAAATACTTTTCCTCACCGGTGTTTCTCCGGCCAATGTGGGCCGGGTATTCCGGATTCAGCATGTTGCATGGGCACTGGAAAGCCTGGGCTGGAGAACGGAACAGCACCAGATTGATGATCCTTCAGTGTTAGGTTGTTTGGATGCATCTGACCTGGTGGTTGTTTTTCGCACAAAATGGGATTCAAATCTGGCCGAGGTGAGAAAGGTTTGCAGCAGCAGGCGAATTCCCCTTGTTTACGACATCGACGATCCGATTTTTGTACCGGAAATCATGACCCCCGATTATTTTGATTTCCTGGATCTGTTGGCTGAAACAAAGAAGCAGGAGTGGATCAGTAAGGCAGAAGCTAATAAAAAGGCTCTTGAAAATTGTGATGCAGCGATTCTGACAACGGATCCGCTTGCCAGAATGGCGTCGACCTATTGCCATCAGACGTATGTGCTGCCGAATATGCTTGATGCCTCCATGGCCGCTCTTGCAGAGTCGGCCCGGGCAAACCCGAAGCCTTCGGATTCAGATGGCAAACTCCGGCTGGGGTTTGCAGGCGGAAACCCGACACATCAGGAAAATTTCCGCGTGATAGTGCCTGCACTGATCAGAATTCTTAACGACCATCCCGAAGCCGTATTAACCATTGTGGGTCCGTTACTAATCACATCCTTCACCGGGCTGCAGCAATTCTCCGGTCGCATTGAACTGCGGCCAAGGGTACCATTGTCTGAAGTATTCAGTGAGATAAACCGTTTCGACATCAATCTGGCCCCACTTCAGACCGGCAACCCGTTTTGCGAGTCGAAAAGCGAATTGCGATGCGTTTTTGCCGGTGCAGTAAGCGTACCAACGGTTGCCAGTCCCTCTTTGCCTCTGCAGCGTTTTATTGTTGATGGAAAGAGCGGGTTTCTGGCCAGCAACACCGAAGAGTGGATTAATTCGCTGAACACCCTGCTTGAGAATCCCGGACTTCTGACAAGGATGGGTAACAGCTGCCGTATCCATACGATGGCAAGGTTCGGACCGGAAGCATGTATTGCGCAAACACGGGGCGTCTATTCCAAAATTCTGATTCCCTTATGCGAGTGATCATTCATGGTGGCATGTTTAAAACAGGCACCACCTCCTTACAGCAATCCATGTATAACAACCGGATCTCACTTGAGAGGAAGGGAATCGTTTATCCGGAAACGGAAAGCAGGCAGCATTCTGTCCTCCTGAATGTAAGGGATCCCCGATGGAGCCCCGAAAAGCTTCGCAACCTCGCCCTTGTTTCCGATTCCACCAAAGCATCGGTATTGTTTCTGTCAGGAGAATCTGCCACCACCCTTTCCCAGTCTCAATTTAACCGGCTCACCGCCTGCTTCGAAGGGTGGCCGGTTGAGTATATTTTCTGCATCCGGCACTGGTCAACCTATTTGCCCTCCAGGTGGGCGCAGAATTGCGTTCGCAGGGACTCACAAACCTTCGGGGATTATCTGGGCCGTTCCCTGGATCCGGCAACTGAACATATTGATACCCGGTTTGACCTGATCCTGTCGAGAGCCGTGGCGAGCGGAGCTGAAAAGGTCCACGCAGTTTCATGGGATCTGGCCATGGCAAAGGACAATTCTTCCATACCCGAAGTCCTGAGGGCTGCCGCACTGGATGATAGCATCATTCAACAAATAACATCCGGATCCGAAAGGCTCAATGTAACTTCTGGTCTGATGAACGTGGAACTGTGCAGAATCCTGAATGGGATTATTGCGAATACCCTTGGACTTGAACAGGACGAATTATTCCTTGCCTATTCCGAACACCGTGAATGCGGCAGGTTCTTTGATCTGATCCGGATTACGCGCTCCCTCCCGCCCGCGATACACGGTGATCTGGCATTGCTGCTGGAGAAGACCGGCGTTAAAAGGGTTGATTTGCCCGATTTTCATGATCTTGGTGTTTTGCTGGCCGACCAGCACTACAACCGTTTTACAAATGTTTCCGGTCCTCGGATTTTTGGTGAGGCTGAAGAAGCCGACCATACGTTTGATTTTGTTCCGCTGCCCTGGCAAAATATTATCCCGCTTGCCCAATCTGATGAATTGGATCGCTGGATAACGGATCATTTTCCGAGCAGGAAGTAAATACCCGCTGTAACGCCGGCATTTTATACCCCTATGAGCTTCTTCCAATGATACCAAAAGTGAACCTGCCCAAAATAGTTATTGTATTGGGGATGCATCGTTCCGGCACCTCACTGTTGGCCCAATACCTTTATCGGGTAGGACTTTACGCCGGTGATGATTTTGTTCCCGCCAATGAGTATAATACCGAGGGCTATCTGGAGTACCAGCCCTTGGTTGATTTTCATGAAAAATTGCTGAGCTATACCGGTAATACCTGGTATGCACCATCGCAATCAATTAATAATCACGATTTACTTGTTCGGTATGCCGATGAGGCTCGCCTGCTGATTGCCCGAATGGATGCCAGCGGGAAAGACTGGTTCTGGAAAGACCCCAGAATGCCCGTTTTTCTTGAATTCTGGAAGGAAATATTAAAGGGAAGGGAAATCCATTTTATCATAACGCTCCGGCACCCTTCTGCAATTGCCAATTCCTTGTATGTCCGCGATAATTTGCCGGTTGTAATTGGACTCAGCCTGTGGGAATACACCATGATGAACCTGTTTTCATCTTTACGGGCGGTCCAATCGTATGTGCTGGTCAATTATGAGCAGGTGCTGGATAACCCTGCTCTTCTGGCGGAACAACTGCTGCAATGGACCGAACCGCAATTATCCGTGCGTGCAGATCCGGCCAGACATCAGCGTGCCCGGCAGGTGGTGAAAGCACATCTTAATCATTCCGGAAAGGCAAAAAAGGAAATCCTGAGTATTGAGCAGGAGAAGTTATGGGCAGCCGCAGGCTCTGCGGCAATACCCCTGAACATTGAAGCGGATGAAGGCAGGTTATCTCAACTCAGAAAACTCTTTTTGCTTTTCACCGAATTTGCTGACAGCGCGTTGCAAAAGAAATTTACCCGATTATTTTACAGCGATTCCACGCATGATTTTAATGAGGAGAATCGGGTATTTGAGGTTTTGGACAGTATGCCGGAAATCATTTCATTTACGCTGCCCGGGATTAGGAAGGTAAATTTGCTCCGTTTTGATCCGCTGAATGATTATGTGTTTGTTAAGATCCATTCGGTCGATCTTTTACGCGAGGGTATGCCTGTACAGGCACTTATACATCTGACATCCAATGCATTTAAGGAGGATAACGGCACATACCTTTTCGATATACCCGATCCGCAGATACTGATTCACTTGCCCGATAATGAACTTGTTGAGATAAACGAAGTTCGTGTTTCCCTGACATTCATAAAACGGGGGTTTGAGGTGCTGCCTCTTGTTTCCGGCGAAAAAGCGGACGCCATTGTCGGGCTCGCAGCTAAGGTATCGTTGAAGGACCAGGCTATTTTGGGTCTGGAACAGCGACTCACAGCCGGAATAGCCGACAATGCGGAACTGCGGACATCTTTAACGCAAACCCGCTCAGCACTTGAGCAATATGAAGGGGAAGCCAAAGAATTGCAGATGGCTTTAGCGCAGGAGAAATGGTCAAATCAAAATGCCGTCAGCCAACTTGGCGAACAACTTATCCAGGTGAAGGATGCCATGGCGGATCTCCATACCCGGTTAACGGATCAGCTGCTGGCCGGGGAGGTTCGTCACCAGAGTTCAATACATAGCCTCGAGGCCCGGGCTATTGATGAAAGGGTGGCCTGGCAGAAATTGAATCAGGGCTTGCAGGAGCAGTTGAGCCGGGCAAGTGCTGTTAACAGCAGTATTGCCAGCAGTTTCGCTTTTAAATTATCAAAGATCATTATGCTGATCATCAATCCATTGAATATCCTCAGGCATCTCAGGCAGCGGCGGCTCTTTTTCCGGTTCAGGCGGATTGCGTTGGAAAAAGGTTTGTTTGATGAAGCGTACTACCTGAGCCATCAAGCGGATGTCAGGATGGCCGGGATACCGGCAATCAGGCACTACTTCTTTTACGGTGGATCTGAGCTTCGGGACCCCTCTGCAAACTTCAGCAGTGCGCAATACGTTGAGCGGTATCCCGACGTGCGCCATTCCGGAATCAACCCCCTCTGGCATTTTATACGATATGGTGAATCTGAAGGCCGGATTTTGTTTCCGGAATCGGGATCGGCCACTGACCGCCAGGCAGGGGGAAATCCTTCACCCGACATCGCCGGCGATGCAGGGGCGATCCTTGCGGGACTCTCGTGTGAGGATGAAATTCGGATCATTGAGGAAAGCGGCCTGTTTAGCCGTGCGTATTATCTATCCGTGTATGACGATGTCAGGCTTGATGGCATGGATCCCGTTGTGCATTATTGTTATCATGGCTGGATGGAGGGAAGAAATCCTTCCGCTGATTTTGATACGCGATTCTATCAGAATACCTGCCTCTATCATGATCCGGAGAGTCAAAATCCACTGGTTCATTACATCCTTACAGGCAGGGCCCGGGGCTGTTTTGCTTCGGAAGCGGCAAAGGCCGGATTCGCTGAAAAGGAGAGTGCAGCCAAGGGGCAGGGGAACTCGTCAGTCCGGATGTTTAACCCGTTTTACCAGGCCCGCCGGAGGACAGATTTCTACCGTTCGGTTTACTCGCTGACGGTATCACGATATGGCGGTTTCCGGCCCACCATCGGGAAGCTGTTCAGGAAGTTGGTACAGGCCGGGCCCGTGGCGGTATATAATGAATATACCCAAAAAGTAGCCTATACACGCAGCTGGTTCGACACCGGAAACGGAAGCCGGCAGCCCGGCCATGATGGGGAGGATGCCGGCAGGTCGGGCAAAAGGCTAAGGCAAAGTATTCCCGGATCCCAAACAATCCTTTTCATCGGTCATGACGCGCTGCTTGCCGGCGCACAGGTGGTGCTGCTTAACATGGTGAAGTGGATCCGGCTTCATACAGCCCTCGATATCCGGGTTATTCTGCTCAGGGAAGGCGCCCTGTTAAGCGAATACGAGAAATATGCACCCGTTATCATATGGGAGAGTATCAGGATAAAATACCCGCAACAGCAAAAACGACAGGAATTCATTGCCGGTCAGTATTCCGATATCCGATTAATTTATGGGAATACGGTTCTGGCCGCCGGAATATACGATGAGTTCCGGTTCCTGAATGTTCCGTATATAAGTCATATTCATGAACTTGAAAAATCTATCCTGCTCTATATCGATAAGAATACCATCCGGTCGCTCGAAAAGATTACCGACCATTTTGTTGCCTGTTCTGCTCCTGTGGCTGACAACCTGGTTAAAAACCATAAGATTGAACCACAATCGATTGCTACCATAAATGCGTTTATTGAATCCAGGAGTATTGATTTGGTAACCGATAAAACTCAACTGCGTAAAAAGCTCGGGTTGATTGAGGATCATTTTATCGTGATCGGCTGCGGAACGATTTACTGGCGAAAAGGGGTTGATCTGTTTATTGAAACGGCCAAAAAGCTGAAGGAAAGGCATTCGGAAGGCATTACTTTTTATTGGATAGGTGACAATTACTGGAATTTTGACCAGCCATCCGGTGACATCGTTTCATGGACGGAATTGGAAGAAACGATTAACCGGTTGCAGCTTCCGGTTATTTTCCTTGGAACGAAACCCAATGTCGGGCCATACTTGCAGGCCAGTGATCTGTTTTACCTGCCGTCGCGCGAGGATCCCTTTCCGCTGGTATGTCTCGAAGCTGCCCAGAATGGCATTCCGGTGATCTGCTTCGACCAGGCAGGTGGAATGCCTGAATTTGTTGAGGCTGATGCGGGGTTTGTGATTGGCTATCTCGATACGGATGCGGTTGCAGATGCCATTCTGCTGCTCAGGGACCAGCCGGATCGCTGTTTGCAATACGGACGTACGGCGAGACTTAAACTGGATGACCGTCATCTCGATGACATTGCGGTTCCTGCGATACTTGGCATCTGCCAGTCTGTATTGAACGTAAAACCAATGGTCAGTGTTCTTGTGCCGGTTTTTAACCAGGAGAAATTCGTGGAGATCCGGATCGAAAGTATTCTGAACCAGACATTCCGCGATTTTGAGATCATTATCCTGGATGATGCCTCCGGCGATGCTACCTGCCAGCTTGCGCGCAGGTTTGAAAAGTACCCGCAGGTGCGCATCATCAGGAACCCCGAAAATAGCGGTTCGGCATTCAGGCAATGGAAGAAGGGGCTGGCGGCTGCACGGGGCGAGTTCGTCTGGATTGCGGAAGGGGACGATTATTGCGAACCGGATTTTTTGCATGAACTGTTACCCTTCTTCAATGATCCCGCAGTAGCGTTGGCGTTTGCCGATTCAATTCGGGTGGATGGGAAGGGGATTTCTTTGGGGGATTATCAGGCTTATTATGAGCAGTTGGATTTCAACCACTGGAAAATGGATTATGCGATTCCGGGGGTGATGGAGATTAATTATGGACTGGGTGCGAAAAATACGATACCAAACATAAGCGCTGCCGTGTTTCGCAAGTCCGCTGTAACGGATGGCATGCTGGACAGCCTGAATGACTTTCGTTTTTCGGGTGACTGGTTTTTTTATGTACAGCTGATCAAAGGCCGGAAAATTGCATTCAGAAGCCGCAAGCTGAATTTCCACCGCAAACATGGTGAAACGCTGACGCACCGGTTTAACGAGAACAGGGCAGACCGGCAGGTCGTGCTTGATGAAGCCTCCAGGATTCACCGGTTCATCCTGAATAACTACCTGCTGGTGCCATCCTTTTTAAAAAGATGGGAGAGGTATCTTGAAGAACAGGTCGGGGCATTTTACCCGAATACCCCTGTATCAGATTTCAACAATTACTATCCATATAGCAGTCAATTAGCAGAAATTAAAGAGGTTATCGCGAAATCATCGTCTCTGAAAAGACGGCTGGTTTTTGTCACCACCAATGATTATTCGCATGACGGGGGCAGTGAGCAATTGTGGATTCAGACTGCTCTTGAAATGGGCCGGCAGGGTAACCGGGTGATGGTTATCATAAAGAAATGGATTCCTGAGCCCTATTTTATTGAGCGATTCCGTGAACACGGAATTGATATCCAGTTCAAGGGTGTCGGCAACACGAAATCCCTGAAGTCCTTTGCCCCGGATCTGGTGATTGTCAACATCGGTGATCAGGACGAGGGAACAGAATGGTATTCATTGTGTCAGGAACTAAATTTCCACTACATCATCATCAACCACCTGACGAAGGAACCCAAATACTGGCCAATCCGGGTGGGGTTGCAGCCTTTGGTAAAGGAGGGATATCTGCGCGCCGGTCAGGTACTTTTCACATCACGGAATAATCGGGCATTAATGGAAAAGAGGCTCAGTTGTGAAATACCCAATGCGGGGCAATTTTACAATCCGTTTTTTGCAAAAGCGGAAACCCGTCTGCCCTTTCCTTCCGGCAAACGGACTATCCGGTTCGCAATGCCTTCAAGATTGCTCAATATGCATAAGGGGCAGGAGATCGCCATCGAAGTATTCAGGCAGGAGAAGTGGATCCGGCGGCATGCCGAACTTCATTTTTACGGTAACGGTCCCGATGAGGTCAGTTTGCGGGAAACCGTGGACAGACATAACCTGAAGAATGTGTTCTTTCATGATCCGAGCTGGCAATTGCCCAAGCCTGATCTTGAAAGCATCTGGCGCGACAATCATGCATTGCTGATGACCTCCTTCATGGAAGGCATGCCGCTTGTGCTGGTTAGTGCCATGTTTTATGAACGTGTTGCAGTTGTTACGGATGTCGGCGGTCACAGTGAAATCATCGACGACAATGATAATGGGTTTATTGCAACGGAACCGACCATGATGGCGGTTGATGAAGCCATGGAACGGGCATGGGAGCGGCTGCCGGAATGGGAAATTATCGGGCGCCGGGCCAGAGTCAGGGTTGCTGAATTTATGCCGGAAAACCCGGTGGGCCACCTGGCTGACCTGATCAGCATTCATTGCGGATAGAATGAAAATCGGAATTACATGAACAGTAAGAAGCCATTTATCCTGGGATTAAAACCGGGTGTCAGCAACAGTGCATTTCTCGAAATCGAAACGATTAATGAGCTGATTGGAAGAAATACCGGCAACCTGGCTTATCACCATGCCATCGACATACAGCTGGGCGGCAACCTGAAGTCGCTCTACTGGCATGCATCGCTGACGGAGATAAATCAGGCAGGAGAGATCGCGATACTTCCCTGTTCAAACCAGCTGGGCTCCCATGTGGATATGAATAGCCTTGCCCTGACATGGCAAAAAATAAACCTGCCTATTGTTGCCATTGGGCTTGGGGCCCAGAGTGATATCAACAACACCATACCCGAATTGTCCCCGGGAACACTCAACTGGGTGAGGATGATTGCCGACCATGCGCCGGGCAGCGCTCCCAATATCGCACTGCGCGGTGAATTCAGCCTGGAGGTACTGCATCATTACGGATTGGATGAAAAGGCAACCGTACTGGGGTGTCCAACCTTTTTTTTAAATCCGGATCCGGAGCTTGGGAAAAAGATAGAAAAACGGTTGGATAATCCCGGCAGGATTGCCGTGGTGGCCGGAAATATCTGGTGGAATGAGTATTCTGAGATTGAACGGTCACTGGTGAAACTGGCGATGGACAGCAAAGGAGGATACATCGGGCAGGGATCCGTAGAAATGCTCGAACTGCTCAGGGGCGATCAGGCAAGCTTGTTGTCGGAAAACCTTAAGCTTTGCCGCGATTATTCCGCACCGCAGATGGAATTGCCGCAATTCGCTGAATGGATTCGCGTTTACGGCAATGTATTTTTCGATATCCCTGCATGGATGGAGTATTATCGCAGGTACGACTTTGTGGTGGGCATGCGGATTCATGGAATTATGCTGGCGCTGCAGGCCGGATTGCCTGCTCTCTGCATTGTCCATGATTCCAGAACCTTGGAGCTATGCAAAACCATGATGGTCCCTCATGTTCTGGCCAAAGATGTGCTTAACGGGATTGAAAAGCATCAATTGCAGGAGCTATTTGATTTTGACGGGGCTGCATTCGACAGGAACCGGTTAATCCTTGCAAAAAGGTATGTTGATTTTTTAAACGCTAACTTTATCCGGTGCGAGGATTGGTTAACCAAACTGGCGAAAACGTCATCATGCGTATAGAAGCATTTTCAGCAGCATTTTCAGATATCAGGGCTACCATTCGGAACTATCACCTGGTTTTGACGCTGGGGTGGCAGGATATTGCGCATAAATACCGGCGCTCGCGGATAGGTGCATTTTGGATCACCATCGGCATGGCGGTAACGATTGGTGCCCTGGGATTGGTATTCGGCCATCTTTTTCGGCAGACGATGGCGGATTTTATCCCTTTTTTCACCATTGGAACCATTTTGTGGGGATTCTTTTCCATGGCGCTGAATGAAGGCAGCAATAGCTTCATCACCGACGCCGGGGTCATCCTGCAGGTGAGGATGCCCCTGTTTGTCCACATCATGCGGGTGTTTTGGCGCAGCATGATTATTCTCGGTCATAACATACTGATCCTGCCGATAATATTCATCCTTTTCAAAAAGCAGGTATCGTTTTTGACCCTGCTGGCCATTCCGGGTTTTCTGGTTTTTATCCTGAATATCGGCTGGATGATGCTCATCCTTGCGGTGATCTGTGCGCGTTTCCGCGACCTTGCACCGCTGGTTCTGAACATCATTCACATCCTGTATTTCATCACCCCCATCATGTGGAACGAGAAGCTGTTAACGGCACGTATCGGTGCGGCCCTGCTTAATTACAATCCGTGTTACCACCTTATTGTGATCGTTCGTGCACCGCTGCTGGGTGAAGCGCCAAGCCAGCTGAACTGGATATTCTCTATCAGCATGATATTTGCCGGATGGGCCCTGGCACTGTGGATTTTCGGGTATTTTCGAAACAGAATTGCCTACTGGTTATGAGTATAACAGCATCGATAGCGCTAAGCGAAGTATTTGTCGACTTTCCGGTGTTTAACGCGCTGAGCCGGTCGATCAAGCACCGCATGATCCATACAGCTACCGGCGGGATACTTGACAAGAAGAACGACGGGGTTGTCATCGTAAGGAGCTTGCAAAACATCAACCTTAAAATTGCGCAGGGTGAACGGGTCGGCGTTGTGGGCCACAACGGCTCGGGTAAAACTACCCTCCTTCGCGTGATTTCCGGTATATATCATCCCACCCGCGGTAAAGCCATACTGACCGGCGAATGTACATCGCTCATCAATATCAGTCTGGGGATTGATCCCGAAGCCACCGGACGGGAAAACATCCGCCTGCGCTCGGCCATGATGGGGTTAACCCCGGCGCAATCCAGGGAGCGGATCGACGAGATCATCAGCTTTTCGGGGTTGGGCGACTTTATTGAGATGCCCTTTCGCACCTACTCATCGGGGATGCAGTTAAGGCTGGCATTTGCGGTGTCAACCTCAATCAATCCGCAGATCCTGGTTATGGATGAATGGCTGTCGATGGGTGACCAGGATTTTAAGGAGCGGGCCGAAGCGCGCCTCAACAAGGTTGTCAACTCCACGGAGATACTGGTCATTGCAAGCCATTCCCGCGATCTGCTCAGAAGGAACTGCAACCGCCTTGTCTGGCTGGAGCACGGAGCGATAAAGATGGACGGTCCGGCGGATGAGGTAATAGCGGCCTATTTCAGGTAAAACCTGAGGAAATGTATGGAAAAGCAGCACCCGGGATTGAAACCCGGGTGCTTTTATGAAATGCCGGTACTGTGTAACCGGCATTTTCGTTTTGGCCGGATCTGACCGTTTACTGCTTCAGGATCTTGCCGCTCACCGTTTCTCCGTTCCGCGTTACCGTATACAGGTAGATGCCGCTCTGCAGGCCGGCGAGGGATATCCTGGCCTGGCCCCCGGTAACTATTCTGGCTGCCACAAATTTGCCAGAGGGATCCATTAGCTTGAACTGAGCGGGTTCGGGTGCCGGGTCCATTTCAACTGTAATGACATCGGTGGCAGGGTTGGGGAAAACACGAACCGCCTGCAAGCTGACAGCGGGAATTCCGCTCGCTCCCTCAAAATCGGAATACCAGTATTCCGACGACATGAAATCGATCCACTGGCCGGTATCGGAGGCCCACCGCCGGCCCACGCCTTTTACCATTGCCCAGGCAGGCTCGGTGCCCGACCATTCGTAGGGGGAGGCGGCATCACGGAACCCCACCGAATAATCGTAGGTGTAGGTGGCATCGAATTTCCGGGTCCAGTTGCCGGCATCATCCTTTGCCCCCATATCCAGGTTGGTCATCAGGTCGCCGAAGGAGTCGAATGTCCGCTCGGTGCGGGAGTTCTCCAGCCATGTTGAGGTTTCCGCGTTATACCGCTCCGATGTTGACAGGATATTGCATCCGTTCGGATCATACGAATCGAGATCCCTGAATTCGGCACTCCATTCTGATTTTACAATATCCCATTGGTAATTAACGGTTTCCGTAACCAGCCCGCCGGCGTTGTACGTCCAGGTGGATTTCATAACAGGCAGGAAGCCGCTGGTTTCCGGGTCCCAATTGTAGTAGGCCGACTCCGTTTCCTTCCCTTCGGGACTATACGCCATGGCAATTTTGGATACGGGCACCCAGCTGTTTGCGGTCCATTCCCAGGTAAAATCGGTGACCAGTGTCGGAAGGCCGAGGCTGTTGTAGGCTGTCTCCTGACGCCAGATGCCTTTCCACATCGAATCATCCTCGGCATAAAAGTAACTGACTGAGGAGGTTTGGCGGCCACCGGCATCGTACATATATTCCCGGTGTCCTGAATGAACCCAGTCGCCCTTTACTACCAGCCAGCTGTATTCGTCGGCCGAGATGAGGTTGCGGCCGGAATCCCAGGTATTTTCGGTTCTCGACAGTGTCACCCATGCGCCGGTTACGGTATCCAGTTCCTGGTACAGCGAGCTGGTCACAAGGCTTTCCGCATCGTAGACATATGTGTTCTTCCGTGCTACCCATTCGCCTGTTTGCCAGTTCCTTCCATAATAGGTTGTTGCCGTATCCCGGTTATGGGAATCGTATGCGGTTGTACTGCGGTACTGCAGTTCCCAGGGATCGGTTACGTTTACGCGCTCGTAGTGTTCCTCCAGCAAGGGCTTATAATCAGCAAGATAGGAAAGCGTATCCTTCATCCAGCGGTATTCGCCGTCCATGGTATTGCAGGTGTACATCTCGATCAGCACCGCCCGGCCCTTTGAATCGTATTTGCACCAACTCTGGTTGAGCGTGCGAAGGCCTGCTGTATCGGCGTTGTACCGCCTCACCAGCATGGAGTCCATTTTGTGCGTGTATACGCGCGGTGTTTTCAGGCCCGGTGCGGGATGGTAAGTCCTTTTGCTGATGTCATAACCGGTTGCAATCGAGTCTTTAACAGTGGTTGTGAGTGACTTCCGGCTCCACTGCGCCGAAGTGCCCGACTGGCCAAAACCGGCGGCGGTTAACGCGAGGCCGATGGCCAGGAGGAGAGCTGTCTTTTTCATGTTGAGTTGTTGATGCGTAAAGGTAGAACCTGTCGACCCGGTATCTCAGGCCGAAAAGCAATATAAACAGGATGAAAGCAACTATTTGACTAATGAATGACAAAGGGCTGCATTCGTCACTTCTTCCATAAACCAAGGTTCTTCTCCCTGGCCTCGCGCTGCCATTTCACGAACTGGTCGGCGTATTTCACGTTGGGGGGCACCGTCATCACCGAGGCATAGCCCTGCCGGGGTCACGCTTTCGTTGAACAGGGTGAGCGAAGTGAAGATCTCCTGATCGGGAAGCCGGGCGGCGAGTTCCCGGATCCGCAGGATCTGCCGTTTTATCCCGCTGATAGTCTGATCGATGCAGCTGGTCATCGATCTGCTTTTGTCGAGGATCAGCTGGTAATGGGTGCGTCTGTTTTTTACTTCATCGTATTTTATGGGTTAACGATGCAAGGATAGGGCGGATAATGCGGAGGGACGATTCTCTTCAAGCTTGTATTGTTCCTTCGGGATTGTTTAATTTTGTGATAACCCCGGGTTCCGACGATCACCTGATGCGCGAAAATTTAAGGGTTTGCGCGTTACGTACTTTTACAGACAGCTATTTACCTGTGCCCTGAATTCAATGCTTTACCGGCAGCCTGAAAAACGAACGGGGGTGATGGGAATCATGCGCCTCAAAAAGGTTTACAATCCTGATAACATTGTGCTGATTAAATGGTGTTTTTAGACTAATTTTTAGCCATAAATACTAAACTCAGAACCATGTCAATTAAAGTAGGATGTTTTGCTTTGGTTAACCCGTTCAGCCTGCTCGAGGCACAGCTCGACCAGATTAAACAATGGGGCTTCAGCTGCGGTGACCTCACCGACAACTCGGATGGCGCCTGCCTGGGCGTTGAATACGGTTTCACCGCCCTGGCGAGCCTGGATGCGAATCC
This sequence comes from uncultured Porphyromonadaceae bacterium, assembly GCA_964457845.1. GTDB lineage: Bacteria > Bacteroidota > Bacteroidia > Bacteroidales > UBA12481 > UBA12481. The sequence goes on from CAYWHP010000053.1 coordinate 28,360, forward strand.
GTTCGATATCAAGCGCCTTTTCGAGAGCCGGGGCCTTGAGCTCTCGAGTGTTTGCGCCCACGCAAACCTGCTCGATCCGGCGGCGCCCTCACGCTACGGAACCGCCCAGATCATCAAGGCGGTAAAGCTGGCCGGTGCCATCGGGGTGAAGCATGTGATAACCGCCGAAGGGGATCCCCGGACGCCTTTCGGGAAGGGACTGACCATCGACGAGGCCATTTTCTCCATCGCCGAGAAATTGTATGAGCCGCTGCGGTTTGCCGAGGATTACGGCGTAAAGATCCTCATCGAGCCCCACGGCCACATTTCCGACTCGGTGGAACACCTGGGCCGGCTGCTCGAACGGTGCAATTCGCGGGCCCTGGCCATCAACCTCGATACCGGCAACCTCTGGCTGGGCGGCGGCGATCCGCTGGAGATGA
>CAYWHP010000054.1:0-28239 GCA_964457845.1 uncultured Porphyromonadaceae bacterium
AGGAAGCACTTGATCTTTTCGCAAAAAAAGGGGATGAATACAAGCAGGAACTGATCAGCGACCTCCAGGATGGAACTATCACGCTCTACAAGCATGGTTCGTTCACGGACCTTTGTCGCGGGCCCCATTTACCGGACACTTCACCCATTAAGGCCATCAAGGTTGTCAGCCTTGCCGGTGCGTACTGGCGCGGTGATGAGAAACGCAAACAGCTTACCCGGATCTACGGCATCACCTTTCCCAAGAAAAGCATGCTTGATGAATACCTGGTGCTGCTCGAAGAGGCAAAGAAGCGCGACCATCGCAAAATAGGGCGCGAACTTGAACTATTTACGTTCAGTCAGCGCGTTGGCAGCGGCCTCCCCCTCTGGCTTCCCAAAGGTGCTGCACTGCGTGAACGGCTCGAGAATTTTCTGAAAAAGATCCAGAAAGAGTATGGATATGAAGGGGTTATTACTCCACATATCGGGCAAAAGGAACTTTATGTTACTTCCGGCCATTATGCCAAATACGGAAAAGACTCTTTCCAGCCCATTCACACCCCTGTTGAAAATGAGGAGTTTCTACTGAAACCGATGAACTGCCCTCATCACTGCGAAATCTACCGGCATAAACCGCGTTCATATAAAGATCTTCCTGTCAGGCTTGCCGAATTCGGAACCGTATACCGTTACGAACAGAGCGGTGAACTGCATGGACTAACGCGTGTCAGAGGGTTTACCCAGGACGATGCCCACATTTTCTGCCGTCCCGATCAGATTAAGGATGAGTTTGCCAAAGTGATCGACATCGTTCTGTACATCTTTAAAACATTGGATTTTAAGGAATTTACCACGCAGATATCCCTGCGTGATAAAAACAATCCCGAAAAGTACATTGGCTCAGATGAAAACTGGAACAAAGCTGAACAGGCCATAATTGAAGTAACTGCGGAAAAAGGCCTTACCGGCGTGGTCGTTCCTGGCGAGGCTGCCTTCTATGGCCCAAAACTCGACTTCATGGTAAAGGATGCCATCGGCCGCAAATGGCAACTCGGAACAATTCAGGTTGACTACAACCTTCCGGAACGATTTGAACTTGAGTATATTGGACAGGACAACCAACGACATCGGCCTGTCATGATTCACCGTGCTCCTTTCGGATCAATGGAGCGTTTTGTGGCCGTTCTGATCGAACATACGGCAGGAAAATTCCCTATCTGGCTTACACCTGATCAGGCTATCGTTCTGCCTATCAGTGAAAAGTATCAGAATTACGCAGAAGGTGTTTTGAAATCCCTAAATAATTCCGATATTCGCACCCTTATTGACGACCGGAACGAAAAGATCGGTAAGAAAATCAGGGATAACGAGTTAAGACGAATTCCCTACCTGCTGATCGTCGGCGAAAAAGAGGAATCGGAAGGAACAATATCTGTCAGGAAGCAGGGACACGGCGATCTGGGCAGTATGAAACCGGAAGAATTCATCGATCTGGTCGCAAAAGAGGTAGATGAAGCATTACGCAGAGACTGATAATTATCTGTCTCTGCCAAAACAAATGATATTAATTTAAGGAGGATACAACCATTAATCAGACGAAACCTAAATGGGCACCCCGCAAGAAGGATGAGCTTCGGGAAAAATTCAAGATCAATGAAGAGATCCGTGCCCGTGTTGTTCGTGTAGTTGGTGAAAATGTCGAAAGCGCCGGTATTGTCAGCCTGGATGAAGCATTAAGAATTGCTGAATCAATGGAGATGGACCTGGTGGAGATTTCGCCCAATGCCGATCCGCCGGTTTGCAAGGTTACTGATTATAGCAAGTTTCTTTACCAGCAACGCAAAAAGCAGAAGGAGCTCAAGGCCAAGCAAACCAAGATCGTGGTGAAAGAAATCCGTTTCGGACCACAAACCGATGCACACGATTTCAACTTCAAGCTCAATCATGCCAAGAAGTTCCTCGAAGAGGGCGCCAAAGTAAAGGCTTATGTGTTCTTTAAAGGAAGATCCATCCTCTTCAAGGAGTACGGCGAAGAGCTTCTACTCCGTTTTGCTCAGGAACTCGACGATTGGGGCAAAATGGACCAGATGCCCGTTCTTGAAGGGAAAAGGATGACAATCATTTTGACATCGAAGAAGAAAAAATAGATTTATTTAAGGAGAAATAGTAACATGCCTAAAATGAAAACGAAGTGTGGCGCGAAAAAACGCTTCACACTGACCGGAACAGGAAAAATCAAACGGAAACACGCTTACAAGAGCCACATCCTGACGAAAAAGTCGAACAAGCGGAAACGCAACCTTGGCTATTTCGGCACGATCAGCAAGGCTGACACCAACAATGTCAGACTGCAGCTGGCTATGAAGTGATTTCCGTCAGAAACCTGATGGTTTAATCTGAGTGTTTAACCCGAATGCAGAGCACCAAAAAGAGTTGACCTAGTTCACCGCCTGCCTTCAAAAAAAGAAAAATTATGCCAAGAAGTGTTAATGCAGTTGCATCAAGGAAAAAACGGAAAAAGTTATTGTCGCAGACGCGCGGTAACTTTGGCCCGGCCGGTAATGTCTGGACAGTAGCCAAGAATACCTATGAAAAGGGTCTCGGCTACGCGTACCGTGACAGGCGGACCAAAAAGAGGCATTTCCGCACATTGTGGATTGCCAGGATCAATGCCGCATGCCGTGAAAACGGGGTATCGTATTCCGTATTCATGGGTAAGATCAATGGTGGTGGTTATCAGCTGAACCGTAAGGTACTGGCCGACCTCGCCATGAATGAGCCGCAGGCATTTGCCGCCATCGCTAAAGAGGTTATGGCTGCCAAATAATTGAATGTCAGATCTTCAGATAAAGGGAAGTTCCTAAGCGAACTTCCCTTTTTTTTTGTACGTTTAGGGTTATGAAAACAGGACTTATCGGTTACGGCCACATGGGCAGAGAGGTAGAAAGCATCCTTTTGTCGCGTGGCCACGAAATAGCCTTCATTATTGATGAAAACAACCTGAGCGACCGGAACACTGCGGTCATCTCACGTGCCGATGTGGTGATAGAATTTACCCATCCGGAGGCAGCGTATATTAATATAGAGGCCTGCTTAAAGGCAGGTGTTCCGGTAGTATCGGGCACAACAGGCTGGCTCGCCAGATTTGAGGAAATATGCAGTTTATGCAATACGCTGGGAGGCGGTTTATTTTATGCTTCCAACTTCTCCATCGGTGTGAACCTCTTCTTCGAACTGAACAACCAGCTTGCCAGTTTGATGAACGGATATGCCGGGTATTCGGCCCACATGGAGGAGATTCATCACAACCGGAAAAAAGATGCTCCCAGCGGGACTGCACTTACCCTCGCAAATCAGATCGAAGCCGGCATCGAAAGAATAACCGGTTGGTCGGGTGATTTGATTCCCTTGCCGGATAAGATTGCTATGACCAGTATCCGGGAAGGGAACGTTACCGGCATACATTCGGTAAGCTACATATCCGATGAGGATAAGATAAGCATACGTCATGAGGCTTTCAGCCGGAAAAGCTTCGCGGCAGGGGCTGTAACAGCAGCTGAATTCATGGTTGGCCGCACCGGAATATACTCCATGAAGGATCTCCTAACTATCAGAAAATCCAAATAGATGAGGTGGCTCTGGTTTGCATCATTTACGCTAATCTGCAGCCTGCTATCGGTCTTTTTCAGGCAACCCCTGATTCTTATCGGAGAGATTATTCTGATTGACTTTTTTATCACCCGAAAGGTAAAATGGCTGTTCTGGCTTCATAAACCTATAAAAATCCCTTTCTGGCTTAACCTAATCCTTTGGCTCTCTTTAACCACCTGGTTTATCAGGATATTTGCCTTCGACAGTATCGTCATTTCGAGTCCGGCCAACCGGCCAACACTCCAGCCAGGTGACAACATCCTGGTATCCAAAATCCATTTCGGCCCCCGATTGCCCCGGTTTCCTCTGTCACCGGCCCACGTCCGGCTGAGTGGTATTTCCTGCATCCGGCAGGGCGACTGGATTGCTTACAATTTCCCGGAAGGTGATACGGCCTACGCTGCCTTGCCAAATTCCAGTTATCATTCCCTCCGGCGAATATCCGAATCAGCAGGTGACACAATGCCTCAGGGGCAGCTTGTATTCGTTCCCGTAAGCAGACGGGATCCTGAGGTCAGCCGCTGCATCGGGCTGCCGGGAGATACACTGGCGATACGGGCCGGCAGTGCTGTAGCCTTGCCCTCCAAAGGTTCATTATCGGATTCCGTTGAAGCACCTGCATTGGAAATCGAAAACGGGTTACCGCTTCTTTTCGACTATCTCACCGAAGTAAATAACAGCCAGCTGCACCCGGAACTCATCGGCAGTCTGGGTATCTCACCCGGAGAAGTCAGGATTCTCCCGGGACTTGGTTACATTGTTCCACTTGCAGCGGACCAGGTTGAAGGGGTCAGGATCCGTCCCGAAGTTTCAGGTATTACCCGCTATATACAGGATCCAGGAAATGGCGATTATAATATTTTCCCGCATGATGCTCGGTTTCCGTGGAACCGTGATAACTTTGGCCCGGTAATTGTGCCCGGAAAAGGGGATACCATCAGTCTTACACTATTGAATATCAATATATACCGGAGAATTATTGAAACGTATGAGCAAAATCGCCTGGAAGTCAGCAATACCACAATATATATTAACGGCACCCCGGCAACCCAATATACCGTCAAACAGGATTATTACTTCGTCCTGGGCGATAACCGGCACCATTCCAGAGACTCACGGCACTGGGGATTTCTCCCCGAAAGCCATATCATCGGAAAACCTGTCCTTATCTGGTTTTCTGCAGGAAGGATTACCGGCCAGCCACCCAGGATTTATTGGAACAGAATATTAAATCACTTATGAAAACAGATTTTAAGCAAATCCCACGCAAACAGTACATCAAGTTCGGAATCGTAGCATTTATTTACCTCCTGTGGGTTATATGGCTCGGCAATTTCATCTGGCTCCTCGGGTTACCGGTAATTTTCGACATGTACATTACCCGGTTTGTCAACTGGACCTTCTGGAAAAAGCGGGGACAAAAAAACTCATCAATAATAGAATGGATTGATGCACTGATATTTGCACTTATTGCAGTTTCCTTTATCAACATCTTTCTGTTCCAGAATTTCAATATACCTACCTCCTCGATGGAGAAATCCCTCCTGATTGGTGATTATCTTTTTGTAAGCAAGGTGAGCTATGGACCAAGGGTTCCCAACACTCCCCTCTCCTTTCCGCTGGTACAACACACACTGCCGCTTACCAAGGACAAGAATTCCTTCCTTACGTGGATAAACAGCCCGTATCGCCGCATGGCCGGAACAACCAAAATACGCCATAACGATCCGATCGTTTTCAATTACCCTGAAGGGGATACCGTTTGCACAGCTTATCAGAGCAACGAGAGTTTTTACAGCCTTGTAAGAAGGAACGGCAGAAGTAATGTGATGAACAACCCCGATGTGTTTGGGTCGATCGTCGTTCGCCCCGTCGATAAACGGGAAAATTTCATAAAACGGTGCATCGGTTTGCCCGGCGACTCAGTGGAGGTTCGCCACAACTGGGTGTATGTCAATGGAAAACCGCAGGATTCAATCGAAAACATGCAGTTCGACTACCACATCATAACAGATGGAACTCCGATAAACCAAAAAAAACTTGAACTGCTTGGCATTGCCAGGGCGGATGTTCAGTTTTCTAATGGGGAGTACATCCTGCCACTTTCGGCAAAAAAGGTGCGTGAGATCAAGCAGTTCTCCAATGTCAAGTTCATTGAGCGCATGGAGAGCCCTGCCGGTCAGGGAGATAGCATGACCTTCCCCTTTAGCGGGGAGTTTAAGTGGAACCGCGACAACTATGGTCCGATCTGGGTGCCAAAAAAAGGAGCAACCATATCGCTTACTTTGGCCAATCTGCCTCTGTATGAGCGGGCTATTCATGCATATGAAGGCAACGAGCTTACGGTTTCAGGTGACCAGATTCTGATCAACGGAAAACCGGCCACCAGCTACACCTTCAAAATGGATTACTACTGGATGATGGGCGACAACAGGCACAACTCGGCCGACTCCCGTTTCTGGGGATTTGTACCCGAAGATCATATCGTGGGCAAACCAAAATTTGTATATCTCTCACTGAATAAGGATAAAAAATTCCCTGGCAACATCCGATGGAACCGGATAGCCATGAAAATCAAGTAACTGCTCCAATCAGACCACATCAATGACTAATCTTCGAAAGTACCTTAAGTGGTCGCTGCTGGGCCTGCTTGCCATTTTGCTTACCCGGGTATTCCTTTATCAGAGCTATCGGGCCGGTGATTTCCACATGGCATCGACCTTTTTACCGGGTGACCGGGTTCTGGTAAACAAATACAGGGCCGGTGTACGGCTGCCTGTCAGCATCCTCGGACTGCCCGGTGCAGGTGCCCCGTATATCGATGCTTTCCGTCTGCCCTATCTTCGGTTGCCGGCATTAAAAAAATTGAAAAGGCAGGACGTAATCGTATTCAATTCCCCTGCCGGGGCCGATAAACCGATCGACCGGAAAAAACTGATTGCAGGCCGTATCGTTGGTCTGCCTACCGATACGGTTTATATCAAGGATAAAGTGGTGATGGTTAACAACAAGGTTGTGGCTCCACCGGTAAAGGCCAGAAATGAATTCCGTGTCATTACTGCCGGATCTAAAATCCCTGATGCCTTTCTCCGGCAAAATGATCTTGAAAAACCTAGGACCGTTGCCGACATCGGCATTTTCGACATCGATCTGCCTCCAGGGACCGATAGCCTGCTCACGAAAGAAGAAGGCGTTAAAACTGTCAGGGAAACCCTGCAAAGCCTTGGTGATGCTTCGATTGACTACTACCCGCAATCCAATTTCTTCTTTTTCAACCGTGACCAGTTCGGACCGTTTCGTGTTCCCGCCAAGGGCATGACGGTTACTGTAGACATTAAAAGCATCGATTTCTACAGAGATATGATCGAAATCCAGGAAAAGCACAATGTGCTCGTTGATTTTTCCGGTGTCCACATTGACGACGTTTTGGTTACGAGTTATACCTTCGAAAAGGATTATTACTTTGTTATGAGCGACAACCGGGATAATCCCAACGATAGCCGCAAGTTCGGGTTCATCCCGGCCGATCACGTTCTGGGAGTAGCCACGAGGATAGTCTGGTCGAGACAAAACACATACGATTACCTCCGGAAAGCGCATGCTGATCGTACGCTGGATAAAATCAGGTAACTGCATAGTATGGTGGAAGTATGGCTGACCGCTTCTTATTTAGGCCCTGTTGAGTATTTTCGGCTGGCTGCTGCTGCTGAAACGGTTTGGATTGAAGCCTGTGAGCATTATCAAAAGCAGTCGTGGAGAAACAGGTTCCGTATCCTTACAGCCAACGGCCCGCTGAACCTCAGCATTCCGGTGATCGACGGTGCCTCACCGGGGCACTCCATCAGGGAAGTCAGGATTGATTACCGTCAGGATTGGCAAAAAAACCACTACCGGTCGGTTGAGTCGGCATATCGCCACGCCCCTTACTACGAATATTTCATCGACGACCTTCGGTTTCTTTGGACAATTAAACCGGAATTCCTCTTCGACTTTACGATGGCCGGCACCAGGGTCATTCTTAATCTGATGAAATCCGCAGCGGTATTGAAATTCACCGAAGAATACCGCATTCCGGGTTTTTACGGAGAGGCGGATTACCGGTATCTCCTCCATCCGAAATTAAAAGAAAAAGGCACAGGGTTCATGCCTGTGCCTTATCATCAGGTCTTTTCAGACCGGTTTGGCTTTGTTTCTGATCTGAGTATCCTCGATTGGATCTTTAACGATTTCAGAATTTAAAACCAAGGGTTGCTGAAACACGGAACTGGGTATTTGTCACCTCAGCGGCGTTATCGCCATAGAGGAAGTAGGTCTGATCTGTCACGGCGCGTCCAAATCCCAAATCAATAAAGTAGGTATTGTCGCGGTAACCCACCCCACCGGTATAATAGTTCAGGTTTTTACCTGCGTTCGGTTCATCACTCACATACGGACTGCCGTAAAAGGAGTAGCCGCCACGGATGTAGTAGGATCCCATGAGCCTGAGTTCACCGCCTACACGAAGGTTGGAGCACGCTTTATAGCGCATGGCAACAGCTTCATTTTCAGAAAAATAATCATAATCGGATGCCCTCAGCCTGCCGCTCGAATAGTCAACATACTCATAGTCAACTGAAATCAGGCCGAATTGCTTAAATATTATCGCCGCGCTGGCGGTTGCCTTAAACGGAGTGGTAACCGAATAGTCGAAATCTCCATTCGCCTCCGACTCATGCGTTGCCTGACCGTCAGCCAGGTCGGTGGCCATAAAGCTCCGGAAATCATCACTTAATTTAAGTACGGTAGGTGTTTGCACGGAAGCTCCGATTCGAAGGAAATCAAGCGGCCTCGCCAGAATACCAACCTTCAGGTTTACACCGTTCCCACGGGTAGACAGGGTGTTACGGTAACTAAACTGTTCGAAGAAGTCGATCATATTGTCGGGATCTGATTCCGAATGTTCCCAGACTTCGGTATAGTTAACATGCTGAATTCCTAAAGTAGCGCCAAAATAGAGACGGTCGGAAAGATTTGCACCAAGACTGAAATCATACTCGCCCAGTGAGCCGCGTGAAGTAACGGTCCTGCGCTGCGTCTGTCCGTAATGGTTACCGCTGAAATCGGAAAAATACTCACCGGCTATGGAATCATAATCAATCAGGTAGGTCTCCCAGGCAAGGCCGTCAGAGAACGGATCCCAGCTGCCGCCGGTATCGTTGGCTGAGTTAACGAAGCCGTCAACCAGCGAATTGCTGTTATTGACACCCTTCATGGTTATATTCTGTCCGTAATCCTTCAGCTTGTTATATCCAATTGCAAAGGAGATTCCCTTAATCCCGGTTCCTTCGTTATTGATTTTCAATGGAATCACCGCACCAAAATGGCTGAACCCCATCTTGAATCCGTTGTCGGTCATAGTATTACCCAGATAACCGGCATCGGCCTTATAGGAATTGTAGTCGGCCGTAAGGGAAAACTCCCCTGTTCGGTAGATGCCGAGTCCTGCGGGGTTGATGCTGAGCGAAGAGAAATCGCCTCCTACTGCCCCCAGGGCTCCCCCCATGCTCAGTAACCGTGTGCTTCCACCTGTCTGGACGAATGAATACCGGAGAACATCCTGTTCATTCTGGGCGGCTAGTCCGATGGTCATAAAGACTAACAGACTGATTGTGAATATATTTCTTTTCATGACGTTGGATAAAATCGTTTGTAAAATGATATAGCTCGTGTGTCGGGATAAATCGTTTGAAGTAATACAGTCGTAGATATACGGTCTTATCTTCTTCCGCCGCCACCGCCACTGCTGCCGGAACGTGAAGAGCTGGACCCGCCGCCGGAAGACCCGGATGAGGACCTGCCGGATGACGATGAACCACTGCTGTACGAACTGCTGCTGCTGCTGCTGCTACCGCTGCTGCGGACGGATGATCCGCTGCTTGAGGAGCTGCCGCTGCTGCGACCGGAAGAACTTGAGCTGCTGCCGCTGCTGCGGTAGGAGGAACCGGAACTACCCGCATTATAGCTGCTTCGGGGAGCTGAGCTGCCTGAATAGGTACTTCCTGAAGAACTGCTTCCTGCCGACTGTGAGCTTCTGTATGTGCCGGTGCCGGAAGATGGAGCAGTTGTTGTTCCTGTGGAAGATTTCGGCCTCACGTATGACGAACGGTTATCGGATGAAGGATAACCCGAAGAACGCAGGGAAGAAGATCCCTGGGTTGGCTGCTGTACGTATGAACTTCCGGTTCGTGAGCGGATATAGCTGCTGGAGCTGTTCCTGTCGGTTGACACGGAGCTTGTTCTTGATTGCTGAGTCTGGCCTGAGGAAATGGAACTCCTGTAACCGGAAGGCTGCGATGCGGTTTTAAGATCGGAAGCTGAACGGGGAGCGGCAGCAACTGAGGTAGCGCCAGATTTGGCACCCGGGCCGGAGGAGGAAGCGCCAAGGCTGCCTGCACCGCCGCGTGCATAAACACGGCCGTCCTTCATCATTCCAACCGACCCGCTGCCATTGATACCGTCGGTCCTTGAGGTGTTCCGTGGGCCATAATGGTAGTTCTTTTCGTTGTTCCATGAATCATGGCCGTACCAGTTGTTGTAATACATATCGTTCCAGAGCCATGACGAATAACCGTACCCGTAATATCCACCATAATAGGAACCGTACCATGGCGAGCGCATTCCGCCGTACCATGAATTATAACCGAAAGGGGAATAGAAATCAGAATAGAACGGATCATAATAGCCGTAACCGCTGCTGAACCACGGATCGTAAAAACCGAAGCCCATGGATGGACGGTAAAAGCGATTAATTCTGCCGGAGTAATAGTAGTCGTCTTCCGGATTGTAATAATACTCCTCATCACGCGCCTGCTGCACCTCATCGGTTACGTATTCCTGCGGGGTTGAGTCGATGAGGGCATATTCACCCTGAGCAACGACGATGCTGTCCTGTTTCAGACGAGCCTCATCCTGACCAACCTGAACAGGCGGAACAACGGCCGCATCTATCCTTTTGTTAACAACTACCTGCCTGTCGGCCGGGTTGTAATACACATCATCCGATGTACCGGATGTAAGAAACACCCCTGTTCCGCATGAAGTTGTCAGCAGTAACAAGGGAAGTAATTTTACAAATGTTGCTTTCATGGTTTCACCCTCCTCTGAGGTTTTAAATATAGGAGATTATTTCCTTAATTTGTATTCTCATAATCCATCAGAAGCAAATATTGTACCAAACACAACAAAATGGCCAAGGTATTAACATCTCGAAGTGAGAATTACGCACAGTGGTATAACGATCTGGTAATCAAGGCTGACCTTGCTGAAAACTCGGCCGTGCGGGGCTGCATGGTGATCAAACCATACGGATATGCAATCTGGGAACGGATGCAGCAGGAGCTTGACCGCATGTTTAAGGAGACGGGACATGTTAATGCCTATTTTCCGTTGTTCATTCCGAAATCCTTTTTCAGCAAAGAAGCTCAGCACGTTGAGGGCTTCGCCAAGGAATGCGCGGTTGTCACCCACTACCGCCTGATGAAGGACGAAGTTAACGGCGGACTCAAGGTGGATCCGTCGGCCAAGCTTGAGGAAGAACTGATTGTTCGCCCAACTTCGGAAACCATCATCTGGAATACCTATAAGAACTGGATCCAGTCATACCGCGATCTCCCTATCCTGATCAATCAATGGGCCAATGTGGTCCGCTGGGAGATGAGGACCCGCCTTTTCCTCAGAACGGCGGAATTTCTGTGGCAGGAGGGCCACACTGCCCATGAAACCCGCGAAGAAGCCGTTGAGGAAACCATTAAGATTCTCAAGGTCTATGCTGATTTTGCCGAACGGTTTCTGGCTATTCCGGTTATAAAGGGTTACAAAACCGAAAGCGAACGGTTTGCAGGCGCCCTCGACACCTATTGTATTGAGGCCCTGATGCAGGATGGCAAAGCCCTTCAGGCCGGCACTTCACACTTTCTGGGGCAGAATTTTGCAAAAGCATTCGATGTTAAATATGCGTCAAGAGCAGGCAGGGAAGAATATGTATGGGCTACATCCTGGGGCGTTTCAACCCGACTGATGGGTGCCCTGGTCATGGCACATTCTGACGACAACGGCCTGGTCCTTCCCCCTACCCTTGCACCGCAGCAGGTAGTCATTATTCCAATATACAAAACACCTGAAGAGTATGCCGCTACTGTTGAGCGTGCCCATGCTATCAAGGAAAGCCTGAAGAATCTTGGCATAACCGTTAAGGTTGACGATCGTGATACACAGAAACCCGGATGGAAATTCGCCGAATATGAATTAAAGGGTGTTCCCCTCCGCATCGCCATCGGTCCGCGCGACCTTGAGAATGGCACCGCTGAAGTAGCACGGCGTGATACCCTCACCAAGCAATTCTATCCGCAGGATCAGCTTACAACCATTATTCCGGAGCTGCTCGCCCAGATGCAGAAAGACATTTATGCCCGGGCGCTTACGTACAGGACAAGCAATACGTTCAAGGTTGATACATGGGATGAATTCCTCGCTCAGATCGAGAAGGGAGGATTCATTTCCGCCCATTGGGATGGCGATTCAGCAACTGAAAAAATGATCCAGGAGGAGACAAAGGCAACAATTCGCTGCATACCTTTGGATGCCGAACCTGAAGCCGGATTATGCATCAGGACCGGAAAACCATCAGAACGCCGTGTTCTCTTTGCCAGGTCATATTAACTAATTGCCATGAACAAGCGTAACTCCTATCACAAGATCGTCGATACGCTGACAAGCAAATCGACCCTTAAGCAACAGATCTATGATAATACCAGCGCAGGATTCCGATTGCTGAAGGATGAGCTTAAAAGGACTGCCGGGGAGATAAACTCAAAACTGTCGGGCAGCGATCCCCGGGTATTCCTTGCTTTCACCGATCATGGGGATTTTACGGCGGAACTTAAGGTTGCGGGCGACCTGCTCATTTTCAGCATGCACTCGAATATCTTCCAGTTCGACAGAGATCATGAAATCTGGAAAACGGAATACATAAAGGAGGACATAACCGCAGGTTATTCAGGAGTCATCACAATCTACAACTTTCTGGCCGACTCCTTTAAGTACCGCCGGGAAGAGGACCTGGGCTACCTTGTTGCCCGGATTTTCGTGAACAAGAATAACCATTTCTTCGTGCAGGGGAAGCGCCAGTCGGGGTTCAACTACACCACCCTCGGCGCCAATATTCTGGATCAGGAATACGTACGTGAAATCATTAAGGCATCCATTCAGTATTGCCTGGATTTTGATCTGTTGGTTCCGCCGTACGAGGCCGTTAAACTCGCCACCGTCGGGCAGATTCATCAAAATATAACCGAAGCCCGCATGCAGACGGGTAAGCGCCTTGGATTCAAATTCAAGGTGGATGATGTTGACATTTAACCCTTTCATCATGAAAGCAACCTATTTTTCATTGATTCCCATCATTGCAGTTACCGTCATGACCTCCTCGTGCCAGCCGAAAAAACCTGTACAAGCCATCGACCCGATTTCAGAAAAAGTAAAGGAGTACGCAGTATTTCCGCTCACTACCGACCTTAGTGTACTCAGTCCGGCAGAAAAGCAGATCCTGCCGTTGCTGATCGAGGTCGCCGCCATTATGGACGATATTTTCTGGCAGGAGACGTATGGCAGCAAGGAACAGTTGCTGGCCCAGCATCCCGAAGAGTCTGTCAGAAAGTTTCTGAACATCAATTACGGGCCGTGGGAACGGCTCAATGAAGACAAGCCTTTTCTCGAAGGAATCGGTGCGAAGCCGGCCGGAGCCCGTTTCTATCCAGCCGATATGAGTAAACAGGAGTTTGATGCATTCGGGGCACCCGACAAGAAAAGCCTGTATACCATGATCAGCCGGGATGCTGCCGGCAAGCTCACCAGCATTCCCTACCATGTCTATTTTGCCGATCAGGTTACCAGGGCATCAGCCTTGATTTTGCAAGCCGCAGGTCTGGCTGAAAATGAAGGACTGAAAAAATACCTCGAACTTCGGGCAGCCGCCTTATTATCAGATGATTACTATGCCAGTGACATCGCATGGATGGACATGAAATCCAGCACTGTGGATTTTGTCGCAGGCCCGATTGAGAATTATGAAGATGCCCTTTACGGGTACAAGGCAGCTCATGAATCATTTGTTTTGGTAAAGGATCTGGCATGGAGCAGCAAACTCGACCGTTTTGCCAGACTGCTGCCTGATCTTCAGAAATCCCTTCCCGTTCCGGATGAATATAAGCAGGAAACACCGGGCAGTTCATCTGATCTGGGTGTTTATGATGCAGTTTATTATGCAGGCGACTGTAACTCCGGAAGCAAGACAATAGCAATCAATCTGCCGAATGACGAACGCGTTCAACTGGAAAAGGGAAGCAGAAAGCTCCAGCTTAAAAATGCCATGCAGGCAAAATTCGATAAGATCCTCGTGCCCATTGCAGGGGAGGTAATTAGCCCCGACCAGCGCAAACATGTAGTATTTGACGCATTCTTCGAAAATGTCATGTTTCATGAGGTTGCGCATGGCCTGGGAATCAAGAACACAATCAATGGTAAAGGAGCTGTGAGGCAGGTGCTCAGCGACCAATACAGTGCCATAGAAGAAGGGAAAGCAGATGTGCTCGGTCTCTACCTGGTATCTCAGCTCGCAGCTATGGGTGAGTTGGGCGACAAGGACCTTATGGACAACTACGTAACTTACATCGCCGGCTTGTTCCGCTCGGTGCGTTTCGGTGCATCGAATGCCCACGGCAAGGCCAATATGCTCCAATTCAATTTCTTTCTTGAGGCCGGAGCCTTTACCCGTAACCCGGAAACCGGCTCTTACACGGTGAATGCCTCACAAATGAAAGAGGCCGTCAATAGCCTGGCAGCCAAAATCATCACCCTGCAGGGAGATGGAAATTATGACGAGGTTAAAGCCCTTCTTGGCGAAAAGGGGATTATCACACCCCAGCTTCAGTCGGACCTCGACAGGGTTAATGGCAAGAGCATTCCCAAAGATATTGTATTCGAGCAGGGAGTAAAGGTTCTCGGATTATAGCATGAAAGCAGATCTGCTCGAACGGTTCACGAAAAATGCGGAGACAAAGCGCCTGTTCAATCCCGGCGACCAGATTATCGTCGCAGTTAGCGGTGGCGGGGATTCACTCGCCATGCTCGACCTGCTGTCAAGGACCGGTCAGCAGTTAATCCTTGCCCACTGCAACTTTCAACTAAGGCATGAAGAATCAGATGCCGATGAACAGTTTGTAAGAAAGCTTGCGGTGATTTATGATTATCCACTTTATGTAGAGACATTCAATACCCGGAGTTATGCCCGCGAAAACGGTCTGTCGCTTGAGATGGCAGCACGAGAACTTCGATACCGGTGGTTCGACACTCTTCTGAAGGATACCGGCTCCGCCGCCGTAGCGGTTGCCCATCATGCCGACGATTCCGTGGAAACAATGATCATAAACCTTGTGCGGGGCACAGGGCTTCGCGGCCTCACCGGCATAAAGCCTCGACAAGGCAAAATCGTGCGCCCCATGCTCTTCGCTAACCGTCAGGAAATTCTGGAATATTTGAACTACAGGCAGCTGGAATACCGGACCGACTCCAGCAACCGTGATATCCGTTTTGCCAGAAACCGGATCCGGCACGAGATTCTCGTCGACATGGAAATGATCAATCCGGGTGTAAAAAAGGTTCTGCTTGAGGAACAGGTCCATTTCGATGAAGCCCTCAAGGTCGCAGGCAGATATCTTGAGATGATAAATGAAACCATGATCATTCGCGAAGAGGACCGGATAAAGATCAGTATCGGACAACTTCTTGCACAAGAGTTCACTTCCTTCGTCCTTTTCGAAACCCTTCGGCCTTTCGGGTATAATAGCCACCAGGTGAGCAGCATACTGGAATCCATCGGCTCCGGTCCAGGCAAAATCTTCTCCGCCGGAGGCCATACGCTGCTCATCGACCGGGATTTTCTGATTGTTGCCCCCTTTAAGAGAGCGTTGGCAGATCGTTATTACATCGATCCTGTTTCCCCTCCGGAGGGCCTGCCAATCGATATCGCATTCAGTCTGAAGAAGGCTGAAGGATACGCAATTCCCAACGATCCCGGTACCGCCAGTCTGGATGCGGCGAAGATTGATCAGCCGCTGATCCTGCGCAAATGGGAAAAGGGCGACTTTTTTCAGCCGCTGGGGATGAACCAGTCAAAAAAAATCAGCGACTTCTTCATCGACAAGAAAATCAATCGATTAGATAAATCCGAAGTTTGGATTCTGACCAGCGGCGAACAGATCGTCTGGGTTGTGGGGCACCGGATCGACCACCGTTTCCGGATTACAAAGGAAACCACGGAAATTCTTGAGATCAGGGTTTGTTAATTTTCCTTAAGGATTATTAATAACCATTAACAACCTGTTTCAAATCAGGCGCTGTTTTACTTCATTTGTAGCCGATCTGAAAAACCTAATAATTTATAACAATCATGGACATCATTGTTGAGAACCTGACCAAGATTTATGGAACACAGCGCGCTGTGGACAATATCTCTTTCAAGGTCCATACCGGTGAAGTGCTTGGATTCCTGGGCCCCAACGGGGCTGGGAAAACAACAACGATGAAGGCGATTACCTCCTACCTGGTCCCGAACAAGGGCGATATCCGTGTGGGTGAATTCAGTGTGATTGATCAGCCCGAAGAGGTGAAAAAGCGAATCGGTTACCTTCCCGAAAACAATCCGCTATACAATGATATGCCGGTGATCGACTATCTGTGGTTTGTTGCAGAAATACAGGGCATTGACAAATCACGGATCAAATCGAGGATTCTTGAAATGGTAAAAACATGCGGCCTCGAAGGCGAAAAGCACAAAAGGATCGGCGAGCTTTCCAAAGGGTATAAGCAACGTGTAGGCCTTGCCCAGGCTCTCATCCACGACCCGGATGTCCTTATCCTTGACGAGCCGACCTCGGGACTCGATCCAAACCAGATCATCGAAATCAGGGACCTGATCCGTACCATCGGAAGAGAAAAAACAGTTATCCTGAGTTCACACATTCTGGCCGAAGTTGAAGCTACCTGCGACAGGATACTCATCATCAGCAAGGGCAGGATCGTTGCCGACGGCACCCCCGAAAACCTGCGCAAAAAGGCCCAGGGCCAGGAAATGCTGAAGCTTACCATAGAAGATGGCGGCAAAAATGAGATAATTGCAGCCTTGCAGAAGATTGGGACCATCGACTGGGTTAATCCCGTTTCCGGTTCCGAAAACAGGTTTGAAGTTCAAAGCAAGGGAACACTGAGTTCACGAAGGGCCATTTATGAACTGTGTGTCAAAAATTCATGGGCTCTCACAGAAATGGTGATTGTTGAGACCAAGCTTGAGGACATCTTCCACGAATTAACCATGAACTTATCTTAAAATCAATAATTATCCGCTAAAATGAAAGAGATCTGGATTATCACCCGCCGCGAATTGAGCAGCTTTTTCAATTCCTTGATGGCATATATCCTGCTGATAGCCTTTCTGGGATTCAGCGGATTCTTTACCTGGATTTCCGGTGCCGACATCTTCATTGTTGGACAGGCCAACCTCCAAACCTTTTTCGGAATCGCCTACTGGACGCTGTTTTTCTTCATTCCTGCCCTAACCATGGGCCTTCTGTCGGAAGAGACGCGGTCGGGCACCATTGAATTGCTGCTGACCAAACCCATCAGCGACTGGCAGGTCATCCTCGGAAAATTCATGGCGGCGCTGGTTCTTATCTGTATTGCCCTTGCCTTCACCCTGCCTTTCTATATTACGGTTGCTACACTGGGGCCCCTTGACCACGGGACCGTTTGGTCGGGCTACCTCGGCCTCATCCTTATGTCCGCCACCTATGTCGGGATCGGGCTTTTTGCAAGCAGTCTCTCGCGCAACCAGATCGTTGCTTTCCTCATCGCCCTCCTGATCGGGATATTCTTCCATGTTATTTTCGGCCAGCTGGCCGCTGGAATGAGCGGATTCCTCGGTGGCCTGTTCAGTTACCTGAACCTGTTCACCCATTTCGAGTCCGTCAGCCGTGGCGTGATCGACACCAAGGACCTGATCTATTTTTTCAGTCTGATTGCACTTTCACTAATCCTGGCTGAATCGAGGCTCACCAGCCGCAGGTTCTAACTCTAAATCCGGAAAATTATGAAAAAGACAACCACATTCATACTGGCAGCAATCGGGATTCTTGTCCTGGTAAACATACTATCCGATAATTTTTTCATCAGGATGGACCTTACCTCAGATAACCGGTTCACCCTGAGCAAGGCTACAAAGAATATCCTCAGAAACCTGAAGGAGCCGGTAACCGTCACGGCTTACTTCAGCAAGAATATCCCTGCCGAACTGGCCGGCACCAAACGCGACTTCAAGGAAATGCTCATTGAATACACGAACATTTCCAAAGGCCAGGTGGTATATGAATTCATCGACCCGAGCGCCAATCCAGAAATGGAGCAAAAGGCGATGTCAGCTGGTATCCAGCCCGTTATAGCAAACATCCGTGAGAAGGACCAGGTTAAGCAGCAGAAAGTTTACCTGGGCGCAGTTGTTTCCATGGGCGAGGAATCCGAGAATATTCCGTTTATGCAGCCCGGTTCGGCCATGGAATACGCACTCTCTTCGGCAATCAAGAAGATCTCCGTTAAAAACAAGCCGGTGATAGGAATTATACAGGGCCATGGCGAACCGGGAATTGCTGCTATGTCACAGGCATATACCGCCCTTAACGTTCTTTATGAGGTTGAACCGGTATTCATTACCGATACCGCCAGAAACCTTACCAAATTCCAGACGGTGGCCCTCATTGCACCAACCGATACCATTCCGCCGTCGCATATCGCCCAGCTTGATGATTTTCTTGCAGGAGGGGGTAAATTATACATCGCAATGAACCGTGTGGAAGGCAAACTTGAAGTTCAGCGAGGTCTGGCAGTCAATACCGGTCTCGAAACCTGGCTCATGAGCAAAGGCCTGGTTGTTGAACCGAACTTCGTTGTCGACAGCAGGTGTGCAAATATCAATGTTCGCCAGCAGCAGGGAAATTTTACCTATAACACGGCCATCAAATTCCCCTACCTGCCGCTCATATCCAAGTTTGCCGACCACCCCATCACCAAAGGACTGGAAGCTGTTCTGCTTCCCTTCGCAAGTTCGGTAAGCTACACCGGCGATACAACGAAAACCTTTGTTCCCATTGCCCAGACTTCCGACCAGTCGGCCACTCAGCCGGCACCGGTGTATTTTGATGTAGCCAAACAATGGTCGCAGCCTGATTTTCCAATGAAATCGATCACCGTGGCAGGTGTTCTTACCGGAAAAATCAGCGGAGCCGCCTTGTCAACGATCGTCCTTATCGGTGATGGAGACTTTGCAGTCAACGGTGAAGGCGAAGGAGCACGCCAGCAATCTGGCGACAATATAAGCCTGATGGTCAACTCGATCGACTACCTGTCAGATGACACTGGCCTGATCGAACTGCGTACAAAAGGCGTTACCAACCGGCCACTCAAGCAACTTGAGGACGGAAAAAAAGCGTTCCTGAAATACTTCAATTTCCTGCTTCCGCTGCTTCTGGTTATCCTGTACGGCATTTTCAGAACGCAATACAACCGCAATCTCAGAAACAGAAGAATGGAGGAAGGCCATGTCTAAAAAAAAGAACAACCGGATCATACTCATCATCTTTGTCGTCCTGCTGGCAGCTGTGGGGGCTAATGAGCTCATCAAGGCTTCACGCGGTGAACGCTCCTTTCGCAAGGATATCGTTGAAATGGATGCCAACGACATCCGGAAGCTGGTTATCATTCCCAAGAATGCCGGAAATCGGAATGTGGAGGTTTTCCAGCAGGATACCTTATGGAAGCTGAAGGTTGAAGATAAACTTTTCGCCGCCGACCAGGAGATGATTAAAGGCATCATCGATGAACTGGCCGCAATGACTCCCGAAAGGCTCGTTGCAAACAAGCGCGAGGCATGGGCAGAATATGATATCACCGACTCGCTTGGGGTAAGACTGTCCGTTTTCGGTAAAGGCAAGGACGAAGTCAGACTTACGCTGGGAAGGTTTTCATACAACCAGGCTACCCGGAAACCCAGCACCTTTGTGCGTGTTAACAATGAAAAGGAGATCTATGCCGTTGAAGGTTACCTTGGCATGACCTTCAACCGGGAGATCAACAATCTGCGCGACAAAAACCTGTTCCGGGGAAACCAGAACGATCTTACGCAGATCCGATTCACCTATCCTGCTGACAGTTCCTTCACACTCACCAAACAGGACAACAAATGGCTCGCCGATGGCCTGCCTGTTGATTCAGCCAGTATGGCGGGATATCTGAATGCGGTTTCCTACCTGATCGGCTCCGAATTCCGTGATGATTTCATTGTTGCCTCAGCACCTGTGGAAACATGGAAGGTGGAGATTAGCGGATTGAATATGAAACCGGTTGAAATTAAGGGGTATACAGATTCCAGAGGCACCATCCTGCTTTCGTCGGAAAACAGTTCAACCTGTTTCTCCGGTGACCCGGGACAGCTCTTCTACAAGGTCTTCCAGCGGAAAAGTGCCTTCTTCGGATCTCAAAAAACGAAATGACCACCGATGAAAGATTCAGCCGGGTAATTGGCTGGTTTCAGGAAAACGTGCCGGTTGCCGTATCTGAGCTCCGGTACCGGAATCCTTACCAGCTGATGGTGGCGGTGATTCTTTCAGCACAATGCACGGACAAGCGGGTGAACATCATCACACCCGCTTTTTTCGTTCAGTTCCCTGATGTTCAAAGCCTGGCGTCAGCAAGCCGCGAAGATGTATTCCCTCTGATAGCAACATGCTCATATCCCAATAACAAGGCCGGGCACCTGATAAATGCATCTCGCAAAATCGTGGATGATTTTAATGGGAGCCTGCCACATGAGGTTGATGTGCTGATGACAATACCCGGCATCGGCCGTAAAACCGCCAACGTAATAGCATCGGTTGCTTTTAATAAACAGGCTCTCGCCGTCGACACGCATGTATACAGGGTTTCTGCACGAATCGGGCTGACAACCGGAGCAAAAAACCCGCTTGAGACCGAGAAGCAGCTCACCCGCTACATTTCCCCGGACCTTCACGCAATTGCACATCACTGGCTGATCCTGCACGGACGATATATTTGTCAGGCCAGAAAGCCAAAGTGCAGCGAATGCGGTATCAGCGTCTATTGCCGGTATTATCAGGAATCCGCTTCTGCAGCATCCGGTTTGTAGAGCTGAGAGATTTTCCGGTAAGCATCGCGGAATGGCATCCCGGAATTCACCAGATCCATCACCTTTTGTACCGACAGCAGTTCAGGCGTCATCGCCCTGTTCAGGTTTTCCGGATCTGCCTTCAGTCCGATCATCACTACCTGTGAAGCCCCGAGAACATCCCTCGTCACACGCAGGCCCTTCAGAAGAGGTTCCTTCGTATACTGCAAGTCGCGGTGGTAACCGGAAATCAGGTTCACCGGTATCATGCGAAGCTGCAATTCATAACCCGATACCTGATGATAAGAGGCTCTTACAAGTTCAAGAACGTCGGGGTTCTTCTTGTGCGGCATGATGGAGGATCCTGTCACCATGGAGGCATCCAGGGTAAAGTACCCAAGATCCGGCAATGTGAAAAATATCAGGTCGGATGCCCACTTGTTAAGGTCATACAGGATCATCAGGCAATCATTGAGAATCCTCGACTCGAACTTGCCGCGGCTGTTTTGAGCATACATCGGATTTTCGAGTACCGAAGCAAAACCCATCAGTTCCGTAGTGGTTTTGCGGTTTACAGGAAGAGGAACCCCGTAACCGGCGCCTGTTCCCAAAGGATTCTGATCGATAAGTGCAAGCGTTCCTGCAAGCATTTTCATATCGTCCTGCAAGGCATCATGAAACGCCATTGCCCAATCGCGCACCGTGAAAGGCATTGCCTTTCGTGTATGGGTGTATCCCGGAAGCGGCAATCCCTGGTTGGCAAGGCCAAACTGTTTAAGCGACTCTGCCATGTTTTCAGCCAGCTGGATAAGTTCATCAACGGCAAACTTCTCAAATAGCCTGAGTGCAGTAAGAACCTGATCATTCCGGGACCTTCCCGTATGAACCTTTTTACCGGTTTCACCCAGTTTGCCCGTTAGAAAATCCTCGATAGCCGTGTGTCCGTCCTCCTGGTCGGGCCGAATCTGAAATTGCCCGTTTCCGTGAAGGATAATCAGATCATTCAGCGCCGCACCTAGACTTTCAGATTCGGCCGAAGTAAGGATTCCGATCTCTCCCAGCATACTTACATGTGCAATGGAAGCCATGCAATCAAAAGGAATTAGCTCCTGATCGAGTACCGGGTCATTTCCCGTTGTAAATGCCTCGATCCTTGAATCAAGGGAATCGGCAGTTTGCCAGAGTTTCATTCCTTATTATTTAAGAATTCCGGGACGCCACTGGTAAGGCTGCTTTTTGCGCAGAACCAGGTAATGGGCCTTCAGACGTATTGCATTGATGTTAATGAATCCACGGCTGTCGGTCGCATCAAATCCGCCCTCAATGTCCATCGATGACAGATCCTGGTCATAAAGACTCACCGGAGATTCACGGTAAACAGGCAGCGCATTCCCCTTATAGAGTGAAACCATAACGGTACCGGTAATCTGCTCCTGACTCTTATTGAAAGCGGCCATAAGGAAATCCATTTCCGGAGAGAACCACAATCCATTATAAATGAGCTCCGAGAACTTAGGTATCAGCATATCCCTCAGGTGCATAACCTCCTTGTCCATGGCAACCCCTTCCAGATCGCGATGGGCAGCCCAAAGCAGGTGACCTCCCGGTGTTTCATACACACCTCTCGATTTTATGCCAATAAACCGGTTCTCAACTATATCTATCCGTCCAATCCCGTTTACCCCTGCAATATGGTTCGCATAGTTGAAAAGATCAAGCGGATCGGTCTTCTCAGTTCCATCTGTCATGTTTTTAATCCTGACAGGCGTTCCGTTCTGAAATTCGATTTCGACCATTGTTTCCGAATCCGGCGCCAGCATAGGCGACAGGGTTTTGGAATAAACATGCTCCGGGCAACGCTCGGCCGGACTTTCCAGAATACCAGCCTCATGACTGATATGCATCAGGTTCTCATCTTCGCTGTAACTCTTGGCAATCGTCTGCTTGATCGGAATATTGTACAGCTCGGCATATCGGATCATATCCGTGCGGCCTTTAAATTCACTGAGGAACTCCGGGTCTTTCCAGGGGGCGATAATTTTAGCTTCCGGATAAAGCGCATAATAAGCAAATTCAAAACGCACCTGATCGTTTCCCTTACCTGTCGCTCCATGCGCCAGATATGTGCAACCTTCCTTTTTAGCAATCTCAACCTGCCTTTTTGCAATCAGCGGACGGGCTAACGCCGTTCCCAAAAGATATCGGCCCTCATACAATGCGTTGCCCCGCAATGCCGGAAAAATGTAATCAACAACCAGCTCATGCTTGAGGTCTTCCACAAAAACCTTGGAGGCTCCGAGTGCCAGCGCTTTTGTTTCAACTTCCTTGTAATTGTCGGTCTGACCTACATCTGCCACATAACAGATAACCTGATATCCCTTATTGATCAACCATTTAAGAATTACGGAAGTATCAAGTCCTCCGCTGTAAGCCAAAACCACCTTTTTCTTCATGACAAAATATTTTAATTGAATAATTATGCGTTCGATCAGAACATGATTTTCTGGGAAATACCCGGAAACCGGCTGCTAAGTATGCCCGCCATCAGGTTCTTGGATACCCCGTCTTTCATGATAATCAAAATTGTATCGTCACCGGCAATGGTTCCCATAAGTTCAGGAATCTGCTGATAGTCGAGTGTAAAGGCAACACCGTTGGCAAAACCGGGCAGCGTCCGTACTACACCGAACTGGCCCGAAAACTCAATCGAGAGCACGCCGTCGAGATGGTCCGGCAGTCGCGTTATCGCTTCCCGCATATCCTTGTCCTCGGGTAAAACATACCTTGAGCCCCTCACCGGGTCCATGATCTTCATCACATGAATCTGGCGCAGATCCCGCGAAAGCGTTGCCTGCGTCACATCAAATCCCTTCCCTTCCAAAGCCTTCTGAAGTTCCTCCTGGTTGCGTATCCACTGGTCCCTCAGAATGAGCATTATGGTCTCCTGTCGTGTTAATCGGTCCATTTGTATATTTTTACGAATTCGATGCAAATTTATGCATAATTATACAAACTGCAAATTTATTCAATAAAAAAAGCTGCCCTTTTGGGGCAGCTTTTCTCAGAAAGGGAATGGATCTACTTTTTATCCGTCAAAACTTCGGTGGTAAAGCCCAGGTTCTGAACAGCTTTCTCCAATTTTTTGGGAGTTGTTTTGGATGGCTTGTAGGTAATCGTAACCGTTTTGGTAGGAAGATCAATGGACAGATCGGTTACGCCCTTTTCAAAGGCAATATTCTTCTCGATTTTGGCTGCGCAGCTCCCACAGTGCATGGAAGCCCAACACTTCATGGTTTCGGTCTGAGCAGCTTTCTCCTTCTTCGTCTGTGCTTCCAGGTGCAAAGGAAGCGAAGCAGCCATGATGACCAGCATCAGGACAGCCATGGATTTCATTAGTTTTTTCATTGAAAGAATTATTAGGTTATACAAAGTTATTCCTCCTCGCGAGCTATCCGGTAACGGAAGCCGAGATAAAGTTTTCTGCCATGCAGCGGGCCCCATATCAATGATGAATCAAAATACTCATCAAAGGGCTGGTCTCCGCCGATCACGGCATGCATCTGACGGAAATCGGTAAGGTTTTCTGCTCCCACGTATACCTCCCATGTCTTGAAATATTTGGTTATCTGAAGGTTGATAACCTGATAGGCATCGAAAGTCTCTTCCATCCTGAATGGTTCCGGGTTCGAAGCGGTTGAAGGAATCCTCCCGGGTCCGTTCAGTTGCCAGGTGACATCAAACTGCCACTTTTTAAGTGGAGTCTGATACGAGGCAACAATCAGCCCCTTGTAGCGGCTCACAAGTGGTTTAGTCACCAATTGCTGGTTGAGATCGTAACGGACATCGGTAAGGCGGAAAGCAAACTTGGTTTCAAGCCCTCTCAAAAATTGTGACCCAATCTCCAGCTGAACATTGTTTGAGAAAGAACGGCCACGGAGGTTGGAAAAGCGGACGGCGTCGGTTTCCGTATCCAGGTCAACGATCACCTGCTCAAGAAAATCAGTCCGGTAAGCCTCAAGCGATATCGACATCGGTTGCCTGCCAACAGGGACATAATGGGTAACATTAACACCATAATTCCAGGCTTCTTCCTGTTTCAATCCATCCTCGATGATAATATTCCGTGAATTGGCAAGGAAGTGATTGTTTTCGGCAAGGATCATCGGCGAACGGTATCCCTTGCCAACTGAAAACCGGAAATGGGTATGCCCGTCAATATCAAACCGGCTGTGTAACCGGGGGGTAAACATCAACCCGTAAAGATTATGGTAATCCGCACGAACTCCGGCCAGCAGGTTGAAGTGTTCAGTGGGCTTATAGGAGTATTCGGTGTAAACTCCGGGCACGCGCTCTTCCCGCTGTGAACCAATGGCATCGGTGGTCTCCGTATAATTATCGAGATTGAAACTTAGTCCTGAAACCAGTTTATGCTTTTCATTAACAACATTGGTCTCATACATCAGGTTCAGATAATAATTAAACTGGCTGCCGGTGTAATCCCTTATGCCGTAAAATGATCCTTGTTCGTGCCATGAGACCGAATTTATACTGCCGAAACTGGAGTTCATTTTGTTGTTGAACACATAGCCAAGCTTCAGGAATCCCTCCGCCCTCTTCGTCATGACACCAATGCCGTAAGGATGATCTATATCCCTGACACTGTCTTTGCTGAATGTTGTTTGCCCGGAATACCGGTCTTCGGTAAGCAGCCTGAAACCGACATGCATGCGGATGTTCTCATTTGAATAGTACCACCTGTTAAGCAGATTATACTGGCGGTAAAGCGGTTCATCCAGAAATCCGTCCATGTTATGGTCTTCCTTTTTCTGGTCGTTGCTGAAATGGCCCATAACCAGCGTGCTCAGGTTTTTGTTGAGCTTTACGGAAGTGGTGAAATTCGCTTCGGTTCGTCCGGCATCGCTTAAAAAGAGGTTCAGTAGAAGTTTGTCGGAATTGACGGGCTTCAGGTATTCCACATTAATCTGGCCCGCGATGGACTCATATCCGTTTCTAACCGATGAGGTACCCTTGGATATCATGATACCTTCCATCCAGGGTCCCGGCACATAAGTAAGACCATATGCACTGGCAATCCCTCTCATGGTGGGGATATTCTCCGTCAGCAGCTGCACATAGATACCATCCAGCCCCAGGAGCCTGATCTGTTTGGCGCCTGTAACAGCATTTGAATAGTAGGCATCCACAGAAGCATTGGTGGTGAAGCTTTCCGCAAGATTGCAGCAGGCAGCCTTGCAAAGTTCAGCATAGGTAATCTTCTCCGTCAGAATTGGATCCAGCCTGTCGATGTGCGCCCCTGTATTCCGCTGAACGATTCGCACCTCTTCGATGTTCTGCCCGGGAACCATCGTTACATCCATCCCCGTACGCGGTTCGGAGATCTCAATTGTATCGGTCCGGTATCCGACAAAACTAAAAACAAGTTTACTGTAATACGCAGGCTTCAGCAATTCATACTTACCCTCCGCATCACTTGTGGTACCTATCTGGGAGCCTGCCCAGCGGATATTCACCGCCGGAAGCGGGGAAAGTGCGCCATTTACTTTCTCGCTAACAACACCCGATACGGTTTGAGCCGAAAGACAAGCCGGCATAAGTATCAGGAATATCAGAAAATTGAATTTTTTAATCATACTAAATGCTTAATAATGAGTGAATTTTGAACTGAAAAATCAAAATCACCTATTATTCAGCATCGCATAGGAACCCGGAAGGCGGATTTTTGTAGCCCGGGAGGGCCTCTCCTGCAGTCCCAGAGGGTAATAATCTCCCTGACTGCAAATATTTCGAAATTATCCTGTTGAAGAAAGGCTAAATCGAGCGGCAGAATGATTTCTGTTCTTTTCAGCACTACCCCATCCTCTCCCGTCAGTCCGCCTGAAAGCTTTAAAAGCTGAGGCTCGCAGCATCCACCTGTACGGCAATCCTGATGCGTATCCTCATGGCTGGTACAGCATGCCCCATCGGCATCGTCAAATGGCTTGACTTCAACGACCTCAAGCCTGTCTCCGCCGCACCACACGCAGTGATGATGCATAACCTGAACCCCGATGGAACAGTATACAATGTTGACTGCGACCAGTATGGAAAGAATTTTTCGCACCATAACGTTGCAAATTAACTTACTTTTTCATCAGGGGCTATACAATTTATTGTTAATAATCTTTGTCATGCATGTTAAAAGCGCCAGATTTTCGTTCAGATTAAAAACTTATCTTTTGATCATGAAAATAGAGGTATCCAACGGCGAATTGCTCGACAAACTGTCGATCCTGGAAATCAAGCTGGAAAGGGTCGGCGATTTGCATAAGCTCACCAACATCCGGCACGAGTATGATGCCATCAAACCCCTTGCGGATGTGCTGATACCCATGGCCATGAGGCTTTATGACAATTTGCGCGACGTGAACCGGGATCTTTGGGATATTGAGGACCGAATTCGGGTTTTTGAGGCTGATCAGGATTTCGGTCCGGATTTCATCAGCAGTGCCCGCAAGGTTTACCGTCTGAACGATGAGCGTTCACGGCTGAAGAAGGAGATAAACCTTCGAACCGGGTCGGGGCTTATCGAGGAAAAGTCATATGCCGGTTCCTGATAAAAAAACCATTCTTGTTTTCAGGCTCTCTTCCATGGGAGATGTCCTGCTGACCGTTCCGGTTTTGCGGGCGCTTCTTCAGGAAAACGAGGGCATCAAGGTGCTTTTGGTCACCAATACGCGCTACTCCGGCTATTTTTCAGGAATCGAGCGATTGGAAATCATCCGCTTTTATCCTGACGAAAGGCATCACGGAGTGGCTGGCCTTCTCCGGCTTTTCACGGATCTCCTCTCATACAGGCCGCATTGCATAGCCGACCTTCACGGCAGCTTACGCACACGGATACTTGATATTCTTTTTCAATTCCGCGGTACACCCGTTTTCCGGGTATGTAAACACCGCCGTCTCCGACGCAGGGTTTTAAAGGGTCTCCACCCAGGTATAACTGTTCCTTCTGCCACCGATCGGTATGCTGCTGTTTTTACCAAGGCTGGCTATCGTTTGTCAACAATCACTGCCGGATTCGGTGGACCTGCGCTGTCGCACAGGCTCGGGAATTCATCCACCGCGCCGATCCGTATAGGAATTGCACCCTTGTCCAGGCATACCCCAAAAAACTGGGGCCTGGGCAAGGCCGGGAGCCTGATTACGCAACTGGTGGGTGACCTAAAAGCTGAGGTTCATCTGTTTGGCGGACCCGATGATTTCGCAGCATTGGAAGCTCTTTCCGGCCCAACGGTTTTCAACCACGCAGGACAGCTCGATGCCGCAAATGAAATAGGTTTGATA
>CAYWHP010000055.1:0-28095 GCA_964457845.1 uncultured Porphyromonadaceae bacterium
AAGCAGTTGCGTACCCCCTCCTTCACAAGGAGGGGGCAGGGGGAGGTGGAGGGGGCAGGGGGAGGTCAAGGGGGCAGGGGGAGGTGGAGGGGGGCAGGGGGAGGTCACTTGTCACTCGTCACTTTTTTAATTAAATTTCCAGCAGAAAAACCAACCCCATGAACCTAACCTTCCTCGACTGGTCGATCGTAGCCGCGCTGCTGGCTCTGATGCTCGGGCTTGTCTTCCTGAGCAAGTCACTGATGAAGAGCGTAACCGACTTTCTGGCCACCGGCCGGACCGGCGGACGTTACATCATTTCAATGTTTCACGGGACCGCCGCACTGGGTGCCATCACCATAGTCGGTGTAATGGAGCAGAACTTTTCGGCAGGGTTCAACGCCCGCTGGTGGGAGATGCTCACCACGATCATCCTGGTGGGCATATCCATCACCGGATGGGTGGTTTACCGCTACCGGCAAACCCGGGTAATGACCATGGCCCAGTTCTTCGAGGTGAGGTACAGCAGGGGATTCCGGATTTTTTCCGGGTTCCTGGCCTTCTTTTCGGGCCTGGTGAACATGGTGATCTTCCCTTCGGTAACCGCCCGGTTCTTCATCTATTTTTGCGGCATACCGGAGATCGGTCAGGTGGGCCCCTACTCGCTCACCTTCATCATCATCACGGCCCTGATTGTGGCAATACCCCTCTTTTTCACGCTCACCGGCGGGCATATCGCGGTGATGTTTACCGACTTCGTTCAGGGGGTATTCGTTAACATCGTGTTTGTGGCCATTGTCATCTTCATGATTATCAAGATCGACTGGACGCACATCTCCCAGGCGATGGAATCGGCACCTGCCGATGCCTCCCTGATCAACCCGTTCAAATCGGGCAACGTGCAGGACTTCAACATCTGGTTCTTCTTCATCGGAATGTTCGGGCTGGTGTATACCAAGCTTTCGTGGCAGGGAAATTCATCGTTCAATGTGGCTGCGAAGAATGCCCATGAGGCAAAGATGGCCGACCTGCTCACCAACTGGCGCCTCATCCCGCAGTGGGGGCTTTTTCTGGTTTTCATCCCGGTAGTTGCCTACACGATCTATCATCACGTTGATTATAAAGCGGTTGCCGAAAGCATTAACGGCACCCTGGCCGGGGCCGGCAACGAAGCCATGCAGAGTCAGCTCCGTACACCGATGGTGCTCAATTACCTGTTGCCGATCGGCCTCAAGGGAGCATTCGCCGCCATCATGCTCGCAGCATCCATTACGGTTCACAATACCTATATTCATTCATGGGGGACTATCTTTATCCAGGACTGCATCCAGCCATTCCGCAGGAAGGCCTTTGAACCGAAGGAACACATGAAGTACCTGAAACTCTCCATCCTGGGTGTGGGCATCACTATCTTTATTCTAAGCATCCTGTTCCAGCAGACGGAAAAGGTGTTTCTCTTCCTGGCCATTTCGGGGGCCATCTATGTTGGCGGATCGGGTTCGGCCATCATCGGCGGGCTTTACTGGAAAAGGGGAACCACCGCTGCTGCCTGGGCTGCCATGATCACCGGGGCCCTTACTGCAACAACCGGAATTGTTTTGAATTCAGTTATCACCGATTTCCCGATAAACGGCCAGTGGTTCTGGTTCATTGCCATGATTCTGGCGGGTGCGGTGTATATCGTCGTTTCACTGATCACCTGCCGTCAGCCGTACAATATGGATAAGATGCTGCATCGGGGCGAATATGCCATCAAGGGTGAGAAAAACGTTGTGGCCACCGAGGTTGTCAAGGGGTGGAAAGTATTCGGCACCACACCCGAATTCACCCGAAGCGACAAGGGGATTGTATTGGCCACCTACACATGGACCGCGGTCTGGACTATTGTCTTCATTATCGGCACCATTTATAACCTCACCACCGATGTTAAGAATGAAACCTGGATGACCTTCTGGAAGATCTATACCTGGATTTACCTGGTCACTTCCGTCATTGTAACCATCTGGTTCACCATCGGCGGCATCAAAAACCTGAAGGAGATGATCCATGCCCTCCGGACGATGGTGAGGGATCATAAGGATAGCGGGTATATTGAGAGGAAATAGGGCAGGAGGTCTCCCGGATACCCTATAGCAGGGACAAAACCCCCACACTGAAGTGCGGGGTTAATGATGTCTTCGAGGTCAGTCCACAGTAATTCAACATCTTATAATGTTGATTCGGAGAGTTCATTAACCCCACACTTCAGTGTGGGGGTTTTCGCCAAACTCTGTATAGCCTCTTCTTCCTTCTTCCCTCTGCCTTTTAGTTGACTGTTAATCGATTAACTTTCAACAAATACAAATCACCATTGTATAATACATATATTTCGACCGAATCTAACCTTTGATGCCGGCTGATCCGGCTATTTGTACGTAAATAATCCTTATCCGTCAGCTATGACAAAGAGACTTGCATGGCCGGCATTGATGATGATCCTGATGCTTGTGCAGCCGCAAATTGCACGATCACAGGATCTTGCCAATCTCGGGAAACAAAAACCACTCGACCTGTCGGGGTCCCTGGCCCTTCGTCTCAATACATTCAGCACAACGGCACCCGGATCCACGCGGGATCCCTTCTACTGGACGATCAGCGGCAACCCCACCCTTTCCGTTTATGGCATCACACTACCCTTTTCATTTGTAGTCAGCGACAAGCAGCGCGACTTCAGGCAGCCGTTCAACATGTTCGGGGTTAGTCCGTATTATAAAAAGATACGCTTCCACGCCGGTTACAGGAGTGTCTATTTTTCCGATTACACCCTGTCAGACCATGTATTTCTCGGCGGCGGTGTGGAGGCTGAGCCCTCCATCTTCAGGCTGGGCTTTGTTTACGGGCGCTTCATGAAAGCCATCGAAGCGGTTACCGATACCATCGCAACCCCCTACTCCTCCCCTTCTTTTGCCCGTAAAGGGTTTGCGGCCAAATTCGGGATGGGCACCTACAACAACTTTGTTGATCTGATCCTGCTGAAGATCAGCGACGACACAACCTCGGTGGGAGAAGGAACCGTAAGAACGGGGTTACCCGGCGCGGAGAACCTGGTAATCGGTGCCAAGACCCACCAGCGGATTGCAAAAATCTTCTCTGTTGATGCCGATTTCGGTTTGAGCGGATATACGCCCGATCTGCGGTCTCCTTCGCTGGACATCGCGGAAATCAAAGCCTTCAGCAGTTTATACGACCCCCGTGAAGCTTCGGAATTCCGTCTGGCCGGCAAGGCCAGCCTGGGCATGCAGCTCAAGAAGTTCTCACTGCGGCTGAACTACCGGCGCGTAGAACCTGATTACCAGAGCATGGGCGCCTACTACCTGAATACGGATGTTGAGAACCTCACGCTGGCACCCAGCTGGAGCATGCTGAAAAGCAAGCTGCGGTTCAGCGGCAGCATCGGGGTTCAACGGAATAACCTGCTGAGCGACAGGGCAAATAATTCATTGAAGAAGGCCAACTCCCTTTCGGTTGCCTTTACCCCGAGTTCGAAATGGGGTATTAATCTGAACTACAGCAACTACAACATGAGCCAGACCCGCAATTACGGGCTTGTTCGTGATACGCTCCAGCTCGAGCAGTTTTCCAACAACATCAACGGCAACCTTTTCTTCAATTTCGGCACCAAGGTCAAGCGGAAGAGCCTCAATTTCGGTGTAAACTACATGGATCTGGCCGACAACAGCTCGATGGCCGAAATCTCCAGCGCCACCACCTCGCTTAATCCCGCCGCCTCCTACCGTTTCAGCAATACCGAAAAGAAATTCTCCTTCAACATAAATGCCAATGCCAGCCTGTTCAATACGGAGATTAACGAAACCCTGCGCGTTGGCGGCTCGGCGGGCCTGTCAAAAGCCATAGCCAAAGACAAGCTCAAACTCGGCCTCAACGGGAGTTTCTATTCCACGCTGGTCAACGGTGCCGGCTACAGCAGCACCGCAGCTGCCGGCGGCAGCCTGATCTTTCAGCCTCACAAGGCCCACTCCTTCAACCTGGGCATAAATTTCGTCAACAGGTCGTTCAACGATGCCTCCCGCGAGGGATCATTCGACGTTCTGGGTTATTTCGGTTACACCTTTAACTTTTAATTCCTGAAGGCATGTCACGAACTATACGTAAAGCTTCAGTCTGGTTACTCCTGCTTGCCGCCTGTCTGGCCCAGCCCCTTGCGGCCCAGTTTCCGCTCAACATAGAGGTGACCGTTTCCCCTCCGTTCCCGGTGCGGCTGGCGGACTTCACCTCGGCCGAAAACAACATTTTTGTAAGGATCGATAATCCCACGCAAACCACGTACAGCATTTTTCTTACCGGCACGCTCCGGAATGAGGACAGCGGGCTCACCATATCGACGGATCCCAACAGCGGGGCCGGCGACTGTTTCGATGTTATGCCGGGTGGAAGGTCGATCACCGGAATTGATCTTGTTAATCTTTTCGATGCCAACCGGCTGATCTACACCGGGACCAATCTGGAAACGATCCGAGGCAACCGCGCCCTGCCGGAAGGCAGGTACAGTTTGTGCCTCAGGGCCAATGACTGCAGCGACCCCGTGAAATTCCTCTCCGCGGTCCCCAGTGAAATGAACGGCTGCGCCTCCTTCGACATAAACTTTATCGACCCACCCGAAATCGCCATGCCGGAATGCGGTTCTGTTGACGAGATCAGCACCCCGAGCATCCCGTTTGTATGGACATTCATCCCCCCCGCCGGCGGTATGGGGAACATCCAGTTCAGGCTGATACTCATCGAGGTTATTCCGGCCGACCGGAACCTCAACGAAGCCTTTGCCAGCGGTGACGTGATTTTCGAGAAAGAGGAGATCCCCACCACGGTATATAATTTAATGACAGGCGACGATGTCACGCTCCAGGACGGGAGGAGATATGGCTTCCGCATACAGGCTTATGACACCGACGGACAGGTGCAATTCCGCAACAACGGCTGGAGCGAGCCCTGTTCATTCATCTATGGCACACCTTCGGGAACCGCCAGCCATCCGCTGATCACCGCGGAATACCCGCTTGACGGCGATATCATCCCTTTCAGCCATTTTCCGCTGATCGTTAAATTTGATCCGTACGACAACGATTTCCACCGTTTCGTTTCCGACCTCACCCTGCTTACCCGCAGCGGCGTTTTCGATACCTCACACAAAGACCTCAGCTGGCCAAGCAATCCGCTGACGGCTCAGCGGGCCGTAACGGGTTTTGCCGACATCACTCAGGAACAGTCGCAATACCTTCCCATATATAAAACACTCACGGAATCTCCGCCGGCATTCGCCAAAGGGGAAGAATACACGTGGAATACGGATGTTGAGATGACCCTTCGGTCGACAGCGATACCTATCCCCAGGGTTACCTCGCGGTTTTCGGTTGGTATGGGAAAACCGAAACTCAGTGAGCCGGCCGATGACGACACGGTGGCGCCGGGGACGGTTAATTTCAGATGGAAAACGGCCGATGAGCCGCGCAAGATACTGCCCGATTTCGCCATTGTATCGGCCACCCGTTCGTCCGGCGGGTCGACCTTTTTCAACGGGATCGTCGACGAGCGCTGGGTGATCGAGATCAGCAAATCGGAACGTTTCGACAGCATAGCCCATACGATCGGCGGCCGGCTGGGAGCCACCATCGATCTTACAAGCACCGAGGCGGCCGTCATAGCCGAATTGTACAAAGAAGAAGACGAAACCTTCAATATAACCGAACCGGGAAGGTATTACTGGCACGTTAAATGGATGAAATCGCCTGATGACGTTGCCGACCGTGGGTTTTACGCCGTCAGCGATGACTTCTCGTTTGTCATAGGCACCGGCACATCGGGCGGCGGCTCTTCCGGCGGACGTACGGCCGAAGCGGACACCACCGGCGGTTGCCGCAGCGTTTGCGAGGCGCCCGCAATCACCAGCCGTACAGCCACATCGGGCCTGGCCGTGGGCGAAAGTCTGCGTATAGGCAAATTTGCGCTGGAAATCCGAACGATCACTTCATCGGCAGGCAACCAGTATACGGGAACCGGCATTGTTCAGATCTCGTTCCTGAATAATGTAAAGATCCAGGTGGATTTCACCAACATCCAGTACAACGCCGAGCGCCAGATATTCTCAGGCACGGTGCGGGCGGCCGAAGACCGCGGATTTGCCAGTGAGGAGGTGCGCACCACGATCGGTGATGTGATCTCGATGGCCGGTCCGGAGCTGGCTGCCCTGAATGGTTTCCTCACCGACGGCGAGCGGCTGGTTAGCTTCTTCAGCGGCGCGCGGGAGATCGGCATGCCCATCGGCATCGACCGGGAGATCGACGGGAACCGGTATACCATAGGGATCATTGCCATGGACTTTACCCCGCTCAAGGCCTCTATCAATGCGGTGATGAGCCTCGACATACCCCAGCTCGGCGATCAGCTGATCGCTTTCGGCGTGAAGGACCTGTGCATCACGCCGGCCGGCCTCGGCGATGCCGGGCGGCTTTACCTTGCCCGCGATCTCGAGATATTCCAGGACGGCGACACCCGCTTTGCCTTCAAGGGGGCCGCATCGGCCGATACCACAGCTTCCTGCTATATCAGCTGGGATTGCCGCGGGTTCCTGTGTGCCAGGGTTGAAGCCGAAGTTACCTTCCCCCGCACCATGCTGGTACCCGATCAGGAAGACGGCACTGCAGGTGCGGGCACCGTAGCGGCAACCTTTTCGCTCTCGGCCTGCCGCGGGGGCAACTTCATGGCCCGGCTCAACATCGACCCGTTCCAGATCACCGGTGTCGACGGCTGGGGATGGTCGGCCAGCAATGCCTGGCTCGACCTCAGCGACCTCGAAAACCCGCCGGGCTTCACCCTGCCGGAAGGTTACGGAGATACAACACTCCTCAGCGGCGGCTCCAGGATGATCAACACCTGGCAGGGATTCTACATGGAAACCCTGCAGGTAAGGGCACCGTCCCAGTTCCAGAACACTTCAACGGCGGGCAGGATCGGTTTCGGCATTCACAATACCATCATCGATGCCACCGGCCTCACCACCTCCATCCGCGTGACCAATGTCCTGCCACTGGAACAGGGTTCGTTCGAAGGCTGGGGCATCTCGCTTGATACGATCAACATCGATTTCGTATCCAATACCTTCCGCGAAGGCGGCATCGGCGGCAAGCTCGCCGTTCCAATTTTCGAGGACGGTCAGGCCCTGGACTACCACATGGCGCTCACCTACAGCGACAGCAAGCTGAATTACCTGTGCCGGGTGTTTGCCCGCGATACGCTCACCGTACCGATGTGGGCCGCGCGCATGCGCCTGCGGCCCGATTCCGAAATCAGGATCCAGGTGGGCGATTCCACCTTTGCGTCCACCAACCTCAGCGGGGATATCGGCATCAACGGCGACCTGGTTTCCGGCGGGAGTTCCATTCCGGGACTGAACTTCTCGGGTATGGTGTTCGAAGGATTCAAACTGTCGACATCGGAACCGCACTTCGCCATCGACAGCGTGTACTTCTCCCACGCCAGCCCGCAGAAGCAGGTTGCCGGATTCCCCGTTAACATCAACGACATCAGCTTAAATATCAGCGATATGTCGCGGCCGGGGATCAATTTCGATCTCCAGATCGTGCTCGGTGATTTTGGCGCCGAATTCGGTTTCGGCGTTTTCGGCCGGCTAAGTTTTGAAGGAGGGCGATTCGATGTGGGATTTGGCGGCATCGACCTGCGGTCGATCACCATCAATCAAACCATAAGCGGGATACAGCTTATTGGCAGCCTGACATTCTACAACCGCGATCCGGTGTTCGGCGACGGGGTGAAAGGGTTCCTGGATGTGACGCTGCCCATGCAGCTGCGCGCCCGGCTCACCGCCCAGTTCGGCACAAAGAAAACATCACCCACCGCACTGCCCAACACGGCCGACAACTACAGCTACTGGTTCGTCGACGGCCTGGTGACCTTCCCCGGCGGGGTGCCCATCTTTTCCGGATTCGGCATTTACGGTTTCGGCGGCGGGGCTTACCATCACATGCGCATCGACGAGTCGTCGCTGCCATCAGCAGCCGCCACCCTGGCAGGCTCATCCGGTGGCGAAGGGTCAGGCACATCGGTGAGGTACATCCCGGATTTCGGAACCTTCCTCGGGATGAAACTCACGGCCGTTCTGGGCACACACCCATCGAGCGACACCTTTAATATGGATGCCACGATTGCAGCGGAATTCAACAGTTCCGGAGGGCTAAACTTCATCGGCATCAGTGCCAGCGGGTATGTCATGGCTTCCATCTCCGAACGCTCCTCGGCAAAAATCTGGGCCGATGTCAACATCCGGTACAGCATCCCGGCCGACGGCAATGCCAACCTCCACGGGGACTTCAACGTTTATGTAAATGTTAATGACATCCTCGTGGGTGCGGCATCGGGATACCGGTTCGTAAACTCCTCGTTCCATGTGGAGAACGACCTCTGGTATTTCTATGTAGGAACCCTCAACGACAGGGGCGGACTGCGGCTCAACCTCGGTGGAATCCTGAATGCCGAGCTGCTCACGTACCTCATGGTGGGTTACGGCATACCCACTACCCTCCCGCCGCCACCTGACAATATTCTCGCCCTGCTCTATGGCGGGGGCGAAGGCAGGCTTGGTTCGGAAGGAGCAGTTGCCTCGCAGCTCTCCTCGCGCAACCGCGACGCCGACCAGGCGAAGTACCAGTCGGGACGGGGCTTTGCCATGGGCGTTTACTTCAACCTACAGGCGCACATGAATTTTGCCATCTTCTATGCCGATCTGCAGCTCACGCTTGGATTCGACATAAATGTCACGCAGGCCGAAGGCAGGGTTTGCGCCGAGACGGGGCTTGCCCCGGGGATCAACAACTGGTATGCCATGGGGCAGATATACGCCGGCATGTGGGGAGACATGGGTGTGGAGGTCGACCTCCGGTTCATCAGCGGCCGGTTCTCCTTCATCAGTCTGGCTGCTGCAATGATGATGCGGGGCGGCTTGCCTAACCCCGATTGGTTCACCGGCAGGGCGGCTTTGCATTACAGCGTTTTAAACGGATTGGTGGAAGGTTCGTGCAGTTTCGAGGTGAATGCGGGGCAACGATGTTCCATTGTTGATGCGGATCCGTTCTCCGGTGTCGAATTCATTGCCGACATCAGGCCGCAGGCGGAGGACAATCCGGCCAACGTGTTCCAGCATCCCACCGTATCCTTCAACCTGCCCGTCGACAGGATCGTGGAATTCCCCTCGCCCACCGATATCGATCCCACGCTCACCCGCCGCTTCCGTCCGTTCATCGCCAGCTTCCAGCTGGTGCTCAACAACGGGACGAACGCGGTGGTGCCGGGCACCTTTGAGCTTACCGAGCGCAACACGATTGCCACCTACAAGTTTATCGAAGCGCTGGAACCAACAACCGAATACAAGGTAATTGTTGTGGTGCAGGCTGATGAATATTTCCGCGACGGAACCGTTCGCAGGGTTGCCATCGAAGGAACCAACTGGGAAGAGCGCCGGGAGATCACCTACCGGACCGGAGAGCGCCCCGACAATGTGGCTCCGGAAAATGTTGTTTTCACCTATCCGGTTGAGAACCAGCGATACTTCCTAAAAGGGGAGCGGCCCAAGGGGCCGGTTGGACTGGTGAAATTCTTCACCGGCCAGAGCTACCTGTTCTATGCAACGAAAGACGGATACACCTATGGTTACCTGGTTCGTTTCAAGCCCATCGGATCAGGCGATCCTGTTGATGTACCGGTCGTAAACAGGGGGCTTTACCTGGAATACTCCATCCCTCCGCTGGAGAATGACAAGATGTATGCCGTGCAGGTGGTCAGGAAGCGCACCGGCGGAAGCGGGCCGACGATTACAGGCCGTTTTGCCGGGTTCACGTCACGCACCCTGGCTACTGCCCTTGTGCCACTGCGGTTCAACGAGTCGGGCATTACCGTTAACATCAACCGGCAGGGCCAGTTGTTGCCCGGAGCGTATGTTAACGCAGGCGAGAATCTCCTGTACAGCTTCTATTTCAGGACGAGCCGTTTCAGCACACTCGCCGAAAAGCTTGCCACATCGGAATTTACGGCCACCTATGTAAACATTTTCATTGCCGAGTTGCTGGATCTGAAAACAGTTCTTCCGGAATTGTTCGACGAATTCGATATCAACGGGGTATACAAGAACGGCGTCCAGGTGCTCAAGCCGCTGGTCGGCGTAACGGCCCCGTTCACGTACAACTACCACACTTCCACGGCCAACCCGTATATCTATGACTTCGTGCCCAGGCTGCGCACTTTCATGTCGGGGTCATTCTCCTTCCTGGCGCCAACGGTAACGAGCCTCAACAATCACGGCAAAGGCACCCCCCCCTCAAATTCGGTGAGTTTCGGACCCGGACGTGTTGAATCACCGCTCGACATCACGGAAATTGAGCGGGCAGCCGGTATTGTGCGCCAGACCGGCGTGAATTATGCTGTTTCGTCGGCCATGCTGGCCGTGACGAGGCTCATGAGCCACGGCACCCTTACCACCGGAGCGGCAGGCGGTTACAGCGTATCATCGTTTGCCTCCCTGCCGCCGGCCGATCCCACGAACTTCAGGCTGTTCTATGAAACCAGCAACTATGTAATTATGGACTTCAACGCTGCTAAAAGCAATGTCTCCCGGATCCTGTCGTCCAATATCATGGGCATAATGGCTTACCGTAACGCCATGGAACAGAACAATCCGGCGCTTTTGGCCGAATGCAACAACCTGCTGAGCAAATCGGCATCTGAGTTCCTGCTTTCGGCAGGTGATTATGGAATCGATATGTTTTACCGGGCTCCCACTGCCGCCGGAAATACCAATTCGAAGGGCGTAGCCACTACACGGACATTCCGGTATGGGTTCATCCCGATTGTACCAAGCGGGCTAATCCGGCGCAGGGGATGGTAAATCAGATGAAAATGAATACATTAGTCATATATCCAGTTCTGAATATGAAAAAGATAATAATCCGGGTTCTCATCACCGTACTAGCAGTGGTTGCTCCGTTTGCGGCGGGCGCCCAGGAAAAGAAGGCACAGCCCTTTACGGCCACCCTCCAGCTATCGGCCCGGGCGTATGCCGACAGCGTCGTACTGCGTTGGGCGCCCGATGCTCCGGGCGCCTGGAGTGCGGCCAATCAGTCCGGGTATGCCATCGAACGCACAGAGATCCCGGCCGGAGGCACCTTCGACCCGGCTACCTACAGGCGGCTCAATGCCAGCCCGGTTAAACCATGGCCGCTCGATCAGTGGGCGACCATCGCGGATGAAAAAAGCGGCAACAGCATGGCCGCCGTGGCTGCCCAGGCACTTTATGGCAAAACCTTCAACGGAACCGGCGCCGGGTTTGTACAGATGGCTGATGAATTTGCCAACCGCTGGTCGTTTGCCCTGCTCGCTGCCGATATGAATCCAGCCGCAGCAACGGCGCTCGGACTTCGATACGCCGACAAATCGGTATCAGCCGGACGCGTGTATGTTTACCGGGTCACCGCACTGACCGACACCCTTAAATATGTCATCGAGCCGGCCTATTTCGTGGTCAATATGAACGATATCACGAAAATCCCCCAGCCGCTTATCAACAGGGCAAACGAAATGGAGTTCGCCATCCGGATCGAATGGGACAAGGCATACCATGAAAAGGCCTTTACAGCTTACTGGGTGGAGAAATCCGAAGACGGCGGCGCCAGCTGGAAAAAGCTTACCGATGTCCCCTACCTGAACCCGCAAAATGAGAAAAACAAGGATACCGGCCTGTTTACCTACACCGATTCAGTGACTGTAAATTACCGGGTTTTCAATTACCGCATCACCGGCATCACAGCGTTCGGTGAACTCAGTGAGCCATCGCAGGCGATATCCGCCATGGGGCGCGACAAGACCCCGCCGGCTCCGCCCGAAAAGGTTAAGGCTGAATCCATCGGCGGATCCAAAATCAGGCTTACGTGGGAGAAAACAACAAACGAACCCGACCTGAAAGGATACATCATTGGCCGCAGCAACCGGTCAACAGACGGATTCCTGCCTCTTTTCGAGCAGCCGCTGGCTCCTTCGGTGCACACATGGACCGATGATAACGCCGATGTCACCACGACCAACTACTACATCGTTGCGGCCATAGATACCGCCGGGAACGGAAACGTTTCGATGATCTCCTACGGAATGATCATCGACTCGATGCCGCCGAAACCACCGGCAGGCATCAAGGGGAGCATCGACAGCCTCGGAATCGTGAAAATCTCATGGAACTTCGGAAAGGAGCCCGATCTGGCCGGCTACATGGTCTATTTTTCAAACGATTCAACGCACGTTTTCTCGAGCACCACCAAGGCTCCGCTGCGCGACACGGTATTCACCGATACGATACCTCTTCGCAACCTTACGAAGAAGATCTATTACAAGATCAAATCGGTGGATGTCAACTACAACTACTCCCCCTTCTCGACCATGCTGGTACTGAACAAACCCGACAGGGTCCCGCCCACGGCACCGGTTTTTGCCACCTACAAGGTCGCCGACGACGGCATACGGATTGAATGGATACCCAGCCAGAGCGACGATGTCATCCGGCACATCCTGTACAGGAAAGTGAACAAGGGCGACTGGACCGAGTACCGGAAGTTCCCGGTGAAACCCGACACCCGGACTTTCACCGATAAGGAACTCACCGCCGGTTCGCAGTATTCCTACCGGATGGTTTCAATTGATGATTCAGGCAACTCTTCGAAACTCTCGCAGGAAATGTCGCTCCGCTTTGCGGGCAGCATGATGGCCGAATCGGTTAACAACCTGTTTGCCGCTGTCACACAGGATAAAAAAGGTATCCTCGTAAGCTGGAACTATCCCGTAAACGGCAAATACAGGTTTGTGGTGTACCGCGCAGTTGACGGAGGTGATTTTCAGACCGTTGCCACGATAGACCAAAAAACGCCGGCCTATACCGACAAGGAAGTGAGAAAAGATAAATCCTATGAGTACCAGGTAAGGGCCTTCTTCACCAACGGAAAAAAATCAGCATTGGGCAAAACGGTTAAAATCGTGTTTATGTAGAGACGCATGATCATGCGTCTCCGCGTAACATCGCGTCATGGGGTGTCGCGTCATGGGGTGTCGCGTCATGGGGTGGTAGAGACGCATGATCATGCGTCTCTACAACAACGATTGATGAATTTCCATCATTAAAACAGGCCGCTGCGCGATAAATGGGTGGATTCTACGATTAAGTGAGTTATTTTTTTCAATATTCGTGTTTTTGAATATTTATGCACCAAAAAACTTTTATATTTCGGCCGGTATTTTTTAATCTAAACCTAAAACCTACCTATGAATAAATTTCTACTCGTTCTGGCGGTAGCCGTGTTGCTTGGGGCAGCATCGGCAGATGCCCAGTCTGTCAAGGGAAACGGACAGGTGTTTTACTCCACCACTTTTGGATGGGAAAATCCGGCCGACGATAAAGGCTGGACAGCTCCTACCGGTTTCTATTTTCTTGATCCTCAGGATGTTGGTACCAACTTTGAATGGTGGCCGCCAAATACTGGCTTTGTAAGTCAACTTACACAAGACCCTCCGTTGAACTCCTCATCCAAGGCAGACGGATGTATTGCCAACTTCATTGAGGCATTCAATTTTCAGACAGGGGTGATGCTGGAACAGGCGGTCGACAACTCGGTGGGCTTCCCCGCATTCGACTGCAGCGCGCACTCTTCAGTTGTGGTCAGTTTCGAAACTCATTTCATGGCCTACAGTGTGGCACATATGTGGCTGGAAGTTACTGTCGACAACTGGGTGCATTCCGCCGCTTATACCACGGCTTTCGGCGCCGGTCATAAAGACCGTCCAGGCGACAAGGCTCCGGGTGAACCGGCTCTCTTCCAGGCCAATATTTCTGATGTTGCCGCCGGGATGAACAATGTCCAGATGCGTCTGCACTGGCTTGATACCCGCCTTTATTATTGGGCATTCGATGAT
Source organism: uncultured Porphyromonadaceae bacterium (assembly GCA_964457845.1). GTDB lineage: Bacteria > Bacteroidota > Bacteroidia > Bacteroidales > UBA12481 > UBA12481. The sequence goes on from CAYWHP010000055.1 coordinate 13,993, forward strand.
TTCAAGCTGTCGGAAGCCTACAACAACGACATGAAGCTGGATAAGATCAAGCTGAACTGGGATGACAACGACGACAACACAAATATGTCGGTAGTTGCCACTGTTCCCAAGTCGCAGCTGACCGGGACAAACGGTTTCCAGAATTTCTGGTCAACCGCCACCAACTTCGGCGAATACGATCAGGAATCGGTTTATATGGATATCGACATCACCAAAAATGGCACGAGTGTTTTTCACAAAACCTCAAACCCTGTTGATGTAAGCGTTCTGAGCCCCGATACCGCCATGGTAGCCGACACCTATTCTCCTGTAGATTACGGTCACTATAAGGTGAGCTATGAATTCAAGGCCAAGGAAGCCGATGACAATCCGGCCAACAACATGCAAAGCATGCTGTTCAACGTAAGCGACAGCGTTTACTCACGTTCGGGCAACGAGAACAAACTCAGCTGGTCGCTTACCAAGGAGACCTACAACAATGCCGCTACCGAAAACATGAACCATTTTGCCGGATCGATTTTCCCGATTTTCGGTGACTGCGAAGCCAATTCCATTTCGGTTTTCATCACTGGTGGCAAGGCCGACGAATTCCTGAGCTACCGCTTTGTGGTCTTCTTCCAGCCTCCGGGCGAAGACGGCACCACGGCCTTTGAGCTCCTGACAACGGATTACAAGCAACTGGATTCGGCCGATTTTAACAAGTGGATCACATTGCCGCTCAGCAAGGACGGCGAATCGGAATTTCTTAAGAAGGGCGATCTGGTATATGTAGGAATTTCGCAGGACAACCTGAATACAGATTACCTGCTCCGCCGAAACAAGGGCCTGATGATCGGAACCGACAACAGCGTGGTGCTCGACGACACCCCCACCGTTGCCATCTATGACGGAACCTTCCGTCAGGGTAACGGCACCGGAGACTATGTGGGCAAGCGCAACCTGATGGTTCATCTGAACCTCAACGATCAGGGCAACCTCATCGACGGTATTAATACCGGCACCGCACTGGCATCCCTTGGTCAGAACTATCCGAACCCGTTCAGCGGCAGCACGGAGATTGCCTATGAACTTACCGAAGGAGCCAACGTGACCTTCGAGGTAATGGATATGACGGGCCGCAAGGTGCTCGACATCAGCGAAGGCATGAAGCCGTCGGGAAAGAACCTGTTTACCCTTTCGGGCGGAAGCCTGGAGCCGGGTATCTATTTCTACACCCTGAAGGCAGGCAACTTCGTACAAACCAAGCAAATGGTGATTGTTGAATAATAGAGTGTCTTTTCATGTAAAAAGCCGCCCCTCGGGGCGGCTTTTTTTTTTAGACAGGAGACATGAGACGGAAGACAGTGGACAAGAAATCGTAAATTCAGCGTGTAATTTCTAACACAACACTATCCCTATGAAATCCTTCCTGAGTATCCTGATTATCGCGGTTCTGGCGGCCTGCTCCCAACCGTCCGAAACAATCAAATTATCATCCCTCGACCTCTCCGGCACGCGGCAGGGCTGGGGCAAAGCTCAGATTGACAAATCCGTGACGGGCAAGGAGCTCTCCATTGCCGGAAAAAAATACACGAATGGTGTCGGCACCCATGCCAATAGCACGATTCGTTTGATCCTCAACGGAAAGAGCCTCCGGTTTCAGGCCGAGGCCGGTGTGGATGACCAGGCGGAAGGAACCGTCGGATCGGTGGTATTCCGCATCACCGGCGACGGCAAAAAGCTTTGGGAATCACCGGTCATGAAAGCAGGCGCCGCCGCTGTGCCTGTCGATGTGAAAATCCGGGGAGTTAAGTCACTACTGCTCGAGGCAACGGATGCCGGCGACGGGATGAACTACGACCATGCCGACTGGGCGGATGCCCGTTTCACAGGCAATGTGGCTGACATCACGGTATGGAAGCCGGTGATCGAGCAGGCAGTAATCCTGACACCAAAACCGGGTCCGGCACCCCGGATCAACGGAACAAAGATTTTCAGTGTTCGCCCGGGGAGCCCCTTGCTCTTTAAAATTGCGGCAACCGGGGATAAACCGCTTACCTATTCGATTGAAAACCTTCCTTCGGGCCTCAGCGTAAACCCCGCCACGGGTGAAATCTCCGGATCCCTGTCAACGGCCGGTGAATACACGGTTACGGTAAAAGTGACGAACAGTATTGGCAGCGCTGAAAGGCCTTTCAGGATAATTTGCGGAAACACGCTCGGACTTACCCCGCAGATGGGCTGGAACAGCTGGTACGTATGGGAAAACCATGTTACCGAGAAAATCATGCGCGACGCTGCCGATGCCATGGTGGCAAACGGCATGATCGACCATGGGTACATGTATGTAAACATCGACGACTGCTGGTCGGTGAAGGAGGGATCCGATAACCCCGAGCTTGCCGGCAAGGCACGGGATAAAAACGGCAACATCCAGGTTAACAAACGCTTCCCCGACATGAAAGGCATGGTCGACTATATCCATTCGAAAGGGTTGAAAGCCGGTACCTACACCGGCCCCGGGCCCACCACCTGCGCCGGGCATGCGGCAGCTTATGGCTTCGAGGAAAAAGATGTGAAACAATATGTGAGCTGGGGTTTCGATTTTCTAAAATATGACTGGTGCTCCTACGGCAACCTGGTCAAGGATCCGGACCTGGCAGCATACCAGAAGCCGTATAAACTGATCTGCGACTTGTTGAATCAGCAGCCACGGGATATCATCCTCAACCTTTGCCAATACGGCATGGGCGATGTGTGGAAATGGGGCAAACAGGTTGGCGGTCACAGCTGGCGCACAGCCGGCGACCTGGGCGGATCGTTCGAGGGCATCGGCACGGCGCTCTTTCGCGACGGGTTTGATGTATACAGCCAGGACAGCCTGCACCTTTACGGCGGACCCGGCGGCTGGAACGACCCCGACTACCTGCTGTTTGGCTACCTGAGCAACTGGTCGGGGGAAACGGTCCCCACCCCGCTGAGCCCGAACGAGCATTATACGCAAATGTCGCTTTGGGCCCTGGTGGCCGCCCCGCTCATTTTCAGCGGCGATATCACCCGCGTGGATGAGTTCACCCTGAATGTACTCACCAACGACGAGATCATAGAGGTGAACCAGGATCCGCTCGGCAAGCCGGGTTACCGTGTATTCAAAAATGGTGACACAGAAGTCTGGAAGCGTGAGCTCGAGGATGGTTCCATTGCCGTCGGACTCTTCAACCGCGGTGAAGAACCGGTCTCCGTATCGGCCTACTGGGCCGATCTCGGCCTGAAGGGCAAACTTCCGGTGCGTGACCTCTGGCGCCAGAAAGATCTGGGGCATTTCGACATACAATATACAACCGTGGTTGGCCGGCACGGGGTGGAGATGATTCGGATAAGTCCTGAAAAATAATATCCGGAGAAGGTTCCCAAAAGGACAAAACGGTTACCTTAGTCGATTAAATGTAAACCGAACACTAATTATGGAAAATCTGAAGGCGTTTGAAGCTTGGTTCATCACCGGAAGCCAGCATCTGTATGGACCTGAGGTTCTTAACACAGTTGCCGAACACGCACAGGAAATGGTCCGTGCCTTTAACCAGTCTGCTGATATCCCGGTTGAGATCGTATTCAAGACGGTAGTAAAGACGCCCGAGGAGATTTACCAGATGTGCATCGAAGCCAACTCATCGGCCAGATGCATCGGCCTGATCACCTGGATGCACACCTTTTCGCCGGCCAAAATGTGGATCGGCGGCCTCAAAGTGCTGAATAAGCCGCTCATGCACCTTCACACCCAGTTTAACCGCGACATCCCCTGGGGCGAGATCGACATGGATTTCATGAACCTGAACCAGTCGGCCCATGGCGACCGGGAATATGGCTTCATGCTTTCACGCATGCGCATAGAGCGTAAAGTAGTCGTTGGCCACTGGCAGGATCCGGCCGTTCAGGCGCGCATTGCCGTTTGGACCCGTGTTGCTGCCGCCTGGCATGATGCACAGGGTGCCCGGTTTGCCCGGCTTGGCGACAACATGCGCGAGGTAGCCGTTACCGAGGGCGACAAGGTGGAAGCCCAGCTTAAATTCGGATGGAGTGTAAACGGCTATGCCATGGGCGATGTGGTCAAATTCATTGATGCGGTAAGCGATGCCGACATACGTGAACTGGCTGATGAATATCAGGCCCGCTACACGATGGATGCCGCACTCCGCAAGGGCGGTGCCAGCCATGCCTCCCTGCTTGAAGCTGCCCGGATCGAAAGCGGCTTGCGGGCCTTCCTTACCGAAGGCGGCTTTAAAGGGTTCACCGACACCTTTGAAAACCTCCGCGGGCTCATTCAGCTTCCGGGCATTGCCGTGCAGCGCCTGATGAACGACGGCTACGGTTTCGGCGCCGAAGGCGACTGGAAGATGGCTGCCATGCTTCGCGCGATGAAGGTGATGGCCAGCGGATTGAAGGGGGGCAACACCTTCATGGAAGATTACACCTACCACCTCAATCCTTCGCGGATGCTGGTGCTGGGCGCCCACATGCTCGAGATCTGCGAATCGATCGCCGACGGAAAACCCTCCTGCGAAATTCACCCGCTCGGTATCGGCGGCAAAGCCGATCCGGTGCGCCTCTGCTTCAACGTGCCTGCCGGCCCGGCCATCAACGTGTCGGTACTCGACATGGGCAGCCGTTTCCGCATCCTTGTTAACGAGGTGGAAGCCGTCAAGCCCGAGCATGACATGCCCAAACTTCCCGTGGCCCGCGTGCTGTGGGATGCCAAGCCCAGCCTCGCCGAGGCGGCCACGGCATGGATCTATGCCGGCGGTGCCCATCACACCTGTTACAGCCAGAACCTCACCGCCGAATATATCCGCGATTTTGCCGACATAGCCGGTGTGGAGTTCGTAATCATCGATAAGGATACAAAAATCGATACCTTTCGGAATGAACTTCGCTGGAACGACCTCTATTACCACCTCGCTAAAGGATTGTAAAAAAACGTACTGCAATAAAACGACCGGCAGCTGCCTGTCCGCCAAAATAATTTTCATCCTCCTTTCAGGGGTGTTCGGGGCGTGCCTTCAGGGCCGCACCCAGGACACCCTTGATCTTTTTCCGCTGCGGCCCGGCAGTCTCACCTGCTGGACCGAAACCCGCACCTCACCAAGGCCGCTCAAGCTGCGGTTTATTAAGGCCGACATGACCTGCCGGGATATCAGGCCGATCGTCCTTACCGGCGAAGATCCTGACGGCAAGGGCCCCGCCGAAAGCAGCCTCACGCCGCCGGAAGACCTTTTTAAACGCTATGGCGCCCTGGCAGCAGTCAATGCCAATGCCTTCGAAGGACTTCCCGGTACCGGTCTTGACATCCGCGGCTGGTATAAAGACAGGCCGGTCGAAATGCACGGGCTGGTCGTCAGCGATGGCAAGGTCATCAGCCCGCCCGAAACCGGCCGGACCGCTTTCTGGGTAGATAAAAAGGGCAGGCCGCACCTCGGCGATCCGCCTGCAGGGGTGCCCGCTCTGGCAGGTGTGGCCGACTGGTCGGGACAACTCCTGGTTAACGGAAGGATGATGGCCGACTCAACCGTCGGCACCCTCCATCCGCGCACCGCGCTGGGCTTCGACGATACCGGGCGCTGGCTGCTGATCCTCGTGGCCGACGGGAGGCAATCCGGGTTCAGCGAAGGAATGTCACTTTATGAAATGGCGGTTCTCTTCCGCTCAAAAGGTTGCACACAAGCCATCAACCTCGACGGCGGGGGCAGCAGCATCATGATGGTGCGCGATTCACATGGACGGATAATAACGGCAAACAACCCTTCAGGCGGCTCCCACCGGCCGGTGCCCGTGATGCTGGGGTTCAAATAATACCGGCTTTGTTTGGCTGCTTCAATTGGATTTTCTATTTTAACGCTTGTAACCTTCACTAACCCCGGGTTATAACCAACCTTATGAAATCAACAGCCAATCCCCTTTTGGGAATCCGGATCCCGACGCGCGTTGTGGCTCTCCTTTTCCTTGCCGCTGCCGGCCTGGCTATGTCAGGCTGCAGATTTTACAATATTGTTTCAACCAGTCAGCCCGATACCGCCACGGTTGCCGAAGCGGTAGGTTCCAAAATCTTCTTTCTCCATGACTCCGTGCAGACATGGTATATCAAGGGCGTTACGCTAAAGAACGACACGCTTTTCGGCGAGTTCATCAAAACATACAGTTACCGGCAGCAGCCTTTGGGGAAATCAGCTACCCGGGGCTATGCCAGTTCCGATACCATCAGGGACCCCGGTGGTGAGCGGAAACCCGTTAATACCAGGCTAAAGGGCGATGATCGCTATAATATGAACGAAGTGCATCTCTATGCCATGCAACCTGCCCTTTCCGTTAGCGGAACGGGTTCACTGCCCCTTACCTCCATCCGGATTGCCGAATACTACTCCCATGATCCGCAGACATCAACCTGCACTTCGATGGCATGCGCAGCGCCGCTGGTGCTGGCCGGCGGCGCCCTGCTCTTTATTGCCATCGCTTCCTGTCCTTTCATTTATTCATACGACGGTACCGACTTCCGGTTTTCAGGAGAGGTTTATGCCGGGGCCATCACGCGGCAGCTTGAGCGGGATGACTATCTGCGGCTGGATGGTATCTCGCCATCCGACGGGACTTACCGTATCCGGATCCGGAATGAACTCAGGGAAATTCAGCACACCAACCTGGCGGAGATCCTGGTGGTGGATGGCCCTTCATCTGTAGGCATCCTGGCGGATAAAAACGGGAAATGCCATGCGGTTGCAGATCCGCGGGCGCCATTATCAGCCATTTCCGCTAAAGGCGGGAGTATTCTCGATGAGGTGTCTGCGAGGGACGGTCGGGTATTTGAGGGTGACATCAACCCGGAAACAAGCGCCATCCATCAGGAGGCCGTTATCACTTTTCAACGCGCCGGCGCCGGCAGCCGCGGCAAGCTGCTGTTACGGGCAAGGAACACACTCTGGATGGAATACGTCATCTCGGAATTTCAGCAGAAGATGGGAATGCTGGACTCCGACTTATCAAGGAAACTTCGGAACCGCGGCGGGGAAGAATTGCGGAAATGGACCCTCGCGCAGAACATCCCGCTTTCCGTATTCATCGACCGGAACGGATCCTGGGAGTTGGTCGATTACTTCAACGTCATCGGCCCGGTGGCATTTAAGGATGACGTTCTCGAGGTAAACCTTGAGGGAACGGGCGAAGGCCCGGTCCGGATTAAACTGGTCACCGGGAACCGGTTCTGGGAGATCGATTATGTAGCCCTCGACCAGTCGGCGGATGCTCCCCTTTCGGTTCACCGGGTATCGCTTGCCTCGGCGATGAGCACCGGCAGTAAGGATCTGCTGCCCGATCTCCTCGGCGATGACGACCGCTATTATGTGCAGCCCGGGATTGGTGACGAGGCCGAGCTGGCGTTTACGGTGCCCGGCTTCTCCAGCGGGGCCAGAACGGTGATTCTTCATACGAAAGGTTGGTACGAGCCGGTAAAGAGAAATAACGGCATGCCTGATCTGGCAAGCGCACGGTCAGCCCTGGAGCCTGATGAACTTCCCCGGTTTGCGGCCAAGCTGATGCAAAAGCTGACAGCATCAGCCGCCCAATGACGAAGAAGACAAACCTCGGCGGGATGCCGGTCATCATAACCGGATGGCGCCAGTCGCTTCTCCGGATCGGCTATCTCTGGTCCATCCTGATGGTAGCCCTGCGGACATCAGAATCGCCGGTCCTGTTCTACCGGGCCTGCCGTTATCTCCTGAGGCTGAGAAAGAATCTGTACAGCAATTTCAAGCTCACCAAAATAGCAAGGTCGGGCGGTCGCTGGTTTTACAGCATCCATGTACCTGCCTGGCCATCCAAAACCTTCGATGCGGTTACGGCGAACATGATCCGGACCAATCTGGAGAAGGGGCTGCCGATAGCTAACCAGACCATCTTCTTTGCCATCACCAGCCGGTGCCCCCTCGCCTGCTCGCACTGCTATGAATGGAACAACCTGTGTAATGAGGAGACCCTCACCTTCGAGCAGCTGCTGGTAATATTCCGGAAGATCGAAGACCAGGGTATACGCCATATGCAGATCAGCGGCGGTGAGCCGCTGGCCCGGTTTGACGACCTTCTCGCCCTGATGAAATCGGCACGCTATCCGACCGATTTCTGGATCCTGACATCGGGATACGGGCTCGACAGCGAGAAGGCCCGCCAGCTTAAAGAAGCCGGTCTGACAGGCGTGGCCATCAGCCTCGACCACTGGGATGAGGCCGGGCATAATGCAGTACGCAACAACCCGATGAGTTTCCACTGGGCACATGAAGCGGCAAAAGCATGCCTGGAACAGGGAATCGTGGTCAGTTTCGGTGTTTGCCCCATGAAGGAATTCATCACCCCGGAAAACCTCCGTCGCTATTATGAACTCTGCCAATCCTGGGGAGCCAGCTTTGTGCGTATACTGGAGCCCCGCACGGTGGGCCGCCTGAGCAACTCCGACCTGGTGCTGACGACTGACCAGATCGCCGTACTGGAGGATTTTTACCTTTCCAGCCTGACCGACAAACGCTGGAAAAATTTTCCCGTAGTCATCTATCCGGGCTATAACCAGCGCCGGGTGGGATGCATGGGCGCCGGTGAGCGCTATCTGTATATCGATGCAAGGGGCGAATTCAAGCCCTGCCCCTTCTGCGATAAATCATACGGAAATGCCCTTACCACCTCCTTTGATGAGGTAATAAGCCGGATGATGGTAACCGGCTGCCATAACCTTTAGCCGCTACCGCAGCTTGTCGCAGATGCCCTGACTGAACTGAACGTCGGCGGATATGGTAACCAGCGATTCGGTGGATTCGATCGTGAGCGTGTTAAGGGTATAATCCTCACCCTGGTGCTCGCGCAAATAGCTTTCAACGCGGGTGATATCGGTGGGCAGCATGTAGTTATAGTATTCACCGTCAATATTCACCCGGAAATCATAATCGGCATTGGGCTCGAGCAGCAGCTGGCAGATCCCTTCCGTAAATTCGAATGAGGTCCAGGCATCAGCCGACCCTGTCCGGCGAAATTCACCGGCAACCGAAAGGCCCATCCCCACCGGGGAATCGGGGCAGGTATAGCGAGTGATGAACTTATATGCCTTGAGTGAGCTTTTTGGCGAGGCCGAAAAGCTGGCCGTTCCGCCGCATGAATTGAGCAAATAAACCGGATCCGACATATCATACTGAAGATCACCCGAAAGCGCAACCGTAGCATCAGGGTCTGAAACCGGATAGTAAACCTGCTCGATCAGGTTGTCCGAAGGGAACGTGCACGTTACACTGCCCGACTGAACATCCCCGTTTGAAAACGAAATAACGTAATCAAATACACCCGTGCCGGGCAATCCATCGGGGCGGTCTACATGAATGGTGATGCCGCTGCCGCATTTTTCGATGCCGGACTTCAGAATAGCGGTATAGATGAAATCACCCGCCCGCAGTACCGCACCTTTGGTGGCTGCTGAAGGCGGCATCAGGCCTCCTCCCGACAGGAGCACAAGATAAGCTCCGTAATCATTGTAGAATACAGCATCTCTGAGGTTGTTGCAGACCATGGTGCCGGCAGCCTTTGTTTCATAGAGATTGAGGTAACTCCAGTCGGTTCCGGTAGGAAGGCCGGAAATATCACTTATGAAACTAAGTTCTGTCGATTCCTTTGATCCGTTATAGACCAGATCAAAGGGCTCGCTGAAGGCTCCGGTAGCGGCCGATTTTAGGTCGGCCTTGCGAATCAGCCTGATTACCAGGTTCTTTATTCCCTCTTGTGTAAAACTGACGAATTGTGGCGCAGAAATGTAGTGTTCGCTGATGGCGAAAACAGTTACGGCCAGCGGATGGGTCGCATCGAGCGGAACATTTGGATCATAGCCGGCTTCGACGAACCCGCTCGACGTGTTGAAAGTGGTTGTTTTATTTCCGGCAAATGTGATCAGGCCGGAGGCACCCCCGCCCGAAAACCGAACCTCTGCCGCTTCACCCTCCAGCGAAACGCCGGTTGCATAATCCTCGAGCCGTACAACAATCGTTGTACGGATAAAATTCCGGTCCATAAGGAGCACCGTGAGTTTCCCGCCGGTATCCTTATCGATCATCGGGTCTCGGAAAAGGCCGGAGCAGGATGCCAGACCGGCAAGTAATCCCAGGAGCATTAACTTCCCTGATGTTCTGATTATGAGGTTTTTCATGACTATCTAATCTATTATTTCATTAAAACTTTGAGGTGATCCTGTAGGAAAGCGAAAATTTCATCACCGGGTAAACGGAATACTGGCTGATTTGCCGCTCGAGTTTCTCCGACTGCCGGTGGTCGGGATTGGATGTAGGGGAAAGAAGCTTGTCGGAAGCGATGGCTATGTCGGGAGGGCCCTGATAGAAAGCACCCAGTTCAAAGGCAAAGCCTACCCGTTTCCCGAAATTGAGCGTACGGCCGAATCCGATGCCGAGGTAAGGAGATACTTTCCACGAAGGTTTGATCACGAAATCAAACGATCCGATCTTGTCGGCAGGTATCTGGATATCGCCGAACTGAAGCGGTCCGGCAGCATGTCCGCTGATTTTGGCCGAAAAGAGATTCCATGCGGCTCCGGCGCTGATGAACACCTTTGATGCCAGGTAATAATCTGCCAGCAAGGCCAGTCCGCCTGTCCTGAGCTGAAGATCTGCGGCATAATCAACGGCGTTCTCCTCGAAGGTGAAAGCCCGCTTAAACCCAAGCCTGTCGAAACCGAGCCGGAACCCCACCTTCTCATTGTACCGGTAAACAAGATCCCCTCCGGGACCATTGGTCGATACCTTGATAGCTGCACCAAAGGCCGGCTTTGAACCGGGCTGGGCCAGGAGATCCTGAAACAGCAAAGTTCCGGCAACAAGTAGTATCAGAAACAGGGCTATCCTTCTCATTCTGTTGATTTTCAATACAAAATTGCATAAATAACGGTTGGTAGAAGTTTTTTATTGACCAGTGTCCGGAAAAAAGTGACGAGTGCAGAGATAGCTGCCGGCATGAACCGGGACAATCAAACCGGCTTTCGGGTTTTTTATCTCGGCCATTCGTTAAAACATGTTAAAACCCAGATACAACAAGATTGCTGCTTTTGTTCCTCACGGGATTGGATTAATTTGGCTGATGAAACCGGCCGGATGAACGGATCCGCCACAACAACACTTACCTATGAAAAAGACTCCCATTGCCCTGTTATGGGTAACCCTGCTGATGGCAGGATCCCTCCTTCCGGCACAGGAACTGCCCAAAGATGTGCTCTCCGGCGTGAAATACCGCTCCATCGGATCCACAAGGCACAGCGGACGTTTCGTTGATCTGGCCGTTTACGAAAAAAACCCGGCAACTTTTTATGCCGCGCTGGCTTCCGGCGGGCTATGGAAAACCGTCAACAACGGCATCACCTTCACGCCCGTTTTTGATGACGCCGGCGCCATCAGCATTGGTGACATCACCATCGATCAGAAAAACCCCGACCTGGTTTGGGTTGGCACTGGTGAAGCAAACAACAGCCGCACAGCCTACTACGGCGATGGTGTTTACAAATCAACAGATGGCGGTAAAACCTGGGCCAACATGGGTCTGAAGAACTCCCAGCATGTGGGCCGGATCATTCTCCACCCTAAAAACCCGGACATCGTTTGGGTGGCAGCCGAGGGACCGCTCTATTCCACGAAAGGGGATAAGGGTGTTTTTAAATCGACTGACGGCGGTACGAGCTGGAAGCAGGTACTCAAGGTAACCGAAAACGGCCGGGAAATAGGCATTGTCGACCTGGTGGCCGATCCCAAAAACCCCGATGTGCTCATCGCTGCGGCATACGACAAGGAGCGCAAACCCTGGACATTCAACGCCGGCGGCCCGGGAAGCGGACTCTATAAATCGACCAACGGAGGCGCCTCCTGGACCAAACTTACCGGCGGACTGCCGGTGGGCATACTCGGCAGGATCGGGGTGGATATCTCCGCCAGCAATCCGAAGGTGGTTTACGCGAATATCGAAAACTGCAATATCGACAGCATCACCACCGAACAGCGCTGGGAGATGATGAAAAACGGTATCGGCCCGAAGAAAGGCCAGAGCGAGGTGGGCGATGAGGTATATCGCTCCGGCGATGGCGGCAAGACCTGGAAAAAGGTGAGCCCAAACGGGCAAAGCATTGGCGGCGGTCCGGCCTACTATTACCAGCAGGTGAGGATCGACCCGAACAACCCGGAGCATGTGTACATCATCGGCATCAGCGTTTGGGAAACATCCAACGGGGGTGCCGACTGGAAAACCGCTTTCCGTTTCGGCGGCGACAACCATGCCATGTGGATCAATCCAAAGGATTCGAAACACTTTATGCTGGGTTACGACCATGGAATGGGGATCACGTATGACTCCGGAATAAACTGGTACCACCCCGACTTCCTGGCTGTTGGTCAGTTCGTAGCGATCGGTTATGATTTTGATTATCCATACAACGTTTACGGCGGACTGCAGGACAACGGATCCGTAAAGGGCCCGTCGACAAAGCGCAGCGGTGGCCCTATCCGGCTCGAAGACTGGAAAACCACCGGTGGCGGTGACGGCATGTACAATGTAGTCGACTGGGACGACAGCCGGTGGCTGTACAATGAATCCCAGAATGGCTCGATCAGCCGTAACGACATGGCAGCCGGCGAATCGTCCGACATCCAGTACGCAAAAATGGACCGTTGGGCGTGGAACGCCCCAATTGTGGTCTCCCCTCACAATTCAAGGACCATCTATCATGCTGGCAACAAAGTGGTTAAATCCACAAACAGGGGCGATAACTGGGTCGAGATCAGTCCCGACCTCACCACCAATGATACCCTGAACACGCACAGTACGGGCAATGTCCCCTATTTTACCATAGTCACCATGGAGGAATCCTATCTCGAGGCCGGTGTGCTGTGGGTAGGTACCGACGACGGCAAAGTATGGGTTACCCGCGATGGCGGAAAGAAATGGAACGATCTGACGGCCAATATCAAGGGTCATCCGGGCTACTGGGTGAGCCGCGTTGAGCCCTCCCACTTCTCGGCCGGTACCGCTTATGTTACCATAACCGGCTACAGGCATGACGACTTCCGGCCTTTCGTATTCAAAACAACCGACTATGGCCAGACCTGGAGCTCCATCTCGGCAAATCTGCCGGATGAGCCGGTGTGCGTGATACGGGAACATCACCGCAATCCGGATCTGCTCTTCGCGGGAACCACAAAACAGGTTCATGTTACCATCGACGGGGGCAAAACCTGGTCACCGATGCGCGGCAACATGCCCTTCGTAGCCTGCGAGGACATCAAGATCCATCCCCGGGAAAACGACCTGATTGTCGGCACGCATGGCCGCAGTATCTATATCACCGACATCTCCTGGATTGAAAAGCTTTCGGCCGGCGTTCTCGCCTCCGACTTCACCCTGTTCAAACCCGAAAACGAAATCCTCTGGAAGCAGACCGGAGAGAATAACAGTGCCTCCTCCAATGCACAGGGAGAAAGCGAGCAGTCGGGCGTACAGGTGAACTTCTTCCTCAAGGATTCCGTCAAGGACATTGTAATGAAGGTATATGAAGGCAGCCGTCTTCTTCACGAAACCAAACTTCAGGGCAAGCCGGGCCTTAACCAGGCAGTCTGGAATTATACCGAACGGGTGCGCGAATTAACGGCCGAAGAGAAGGAAGAGATGAAGAAACAGGCCGAACGCATGCGCGGCGCCGGCGCACGCGGCGGCCGCACCGGCGGCATGGGAGGCGGCCGTTTCGGCCGTGGCCAGGGCGGACCGGATCCCAATTACCTGAACACGCAAACCGGACCAGGTGAGTATACCGTTACCGTTATCGTTAACGGGAAGGAACAATCCGCTGACTTTATGGTGATGAAGGACTCATGGGTTCATTAGTGAAGGTTGAAGGAAGGAATTTTGAAAGTTGAGATTCGAATTGAGAATTCTGAATGCCGAGTTGGAGATTCAAGTTAACATGAAGTTGAATCAGTCCTTCGGTTGACGGCTATGCCCCGGCCCCTCTCACGCGATCCACAAGACCTCACCCCCGGCCCCCCTCCCGCGCGCCCTAAGACC
>CAYWHP010000056.1:0-2279 GCA_964457845.1 uncultured Porphyromonadaceae bacterium
GCCACAGGTGGCCTGCATACCGTGTTTTGTCGGATGTTTTCGGATCCACGATCTTTATTTTGGGCTGATCGCCCTCGAGCAGTTTCTTGTCGAAATCCAGCACCGCCTGGTCCTCCTGCACGATCTTCACCCGTTGCGCCACATCCAGCGCAGTGGGAATGCGTGCCGTATTCTTCCACCTGACCGTAACCGTATAATCGGTGGAGTCCTTATTACTTATTTCTTTAGAACTTTCCTTCCTGCCTTCCTGCCCTCCTGCCCTCTTGACTTTTACTGAAACCCAATCGAGGCTGGGAAGGTCAAGGCACATGGCAAGGTTAAAAAGCGCCTGTTTCCGTATCCACGGCTCCAGATGTTCCGGCGGCGGGTTCTGTGCGAAAAACTTCGGATGGTACCCGCCGATCTCGACCGGCCCCAGGAACGGGTGCATGAAGGTGGTCCACTCCCGGAAGCCGCGGCCACCGTTTTCGGTGTCATCCCACATCAGGATATCGAGTTCGTCCTTTTTGCCGTCCTTGTTGAGGTCGCCGTACAGGCCCCCGTTCCAGAGCTCGTCGCCGTACCAGATGGCGCCATAGTAGCTGTATCCGAAATCGGGACCGTGACCGAAGAGCGGTTCCGGTTTTGCGCTGTCGCCGGTATAGTCGTTAACCGGCTCCTTCGTGTTGTATTCGTCGTACACGTCGCCGGCCCACGGGTATCCGGTGATCTTCATCCCCAGTGTATCGTAGTATTCAAGCAGGCGGCGGTCCTTTTCGTACATTCCTTTGGCCGAAAACTCGGTGGAGGGGCCCCGCAGGTGCATGGGCACGCGGGTATCCATGGAATTTACCACCGACACGTTCGGGTGGGTGATGAGGAAACTGAACACGGCCCTCGTTTCGGGCTCGCTCAGCGGATATTCGCCGGCCCCGCCCTGGGTCCAGCCGCGGCCGGTGGCCTCGAGACCATCCTCGGGCCGCCAGTTTTCGGGATAATTCCGATGCAGGTCGAGCCCGCCGATGCCGTCCTCGTTGGTTTTGCCGTCGCCGTCGTTGTCCCACCCTTCCGAGGAGGATGACCAGAGGCCCTTGCCTTTATCCACCCGTTTCATCAGGCGCCCAGAGGGGTCACGCGGATCGGGGATGAGGCTGCCGTCCTTAAGGTCGGGCCAGCGCATGGTATAGACTACGCCATTGCTGTCCATGTCCTCGGGTGCATCTTCATCAAAAAGGCCGTCGCCGTCGTTGTCGGCGGGCCGCACGGTGCTGCGGTTGGCCTGGGCGGTGTTCAGGTACATGTTCGATCCGTCGGGGTTGTTTTCCGGCCGGATGTATATCGCCTTGGTATCGAGCAGTTTTGTTATGGCAGGGTCATTGCCGTATTTCGTAAGCAGGTGGTTCAGCAGCCAGAGCGCCGATTCCGTAGCCGTCACCTCACCAGAGTGCCTGCCGCCTTCGAAGAACGCAGCCGGCTTGTCGGTATCCTTCCCGGTCTTCTTGTTGGTGATCGTCACCTGCAGGATCGGCCGCCCCTCGAAGCTCGTTCCCACCTCGTACAGGTCGACCAGGTCGGGGTACTTGTCAGCCCACCGCTTCATCCACGTGTAAACCACATCCGCCGAATGGTACCGGTCCCAGGCGAGGGTTTCGCCTGCAACGTATTCCACCTTCGGATGTACCACCTGCGGGAACACGCTGGTGCCGTGGCGGTAGCCTTTTACGGTGTAGCGGAGGGTGTCCTTGTCGGATTCGGGCCAGGATGCGGTTGAGAGGGGCCGTTGTGCAATGGTCTGCAAAGGCAGGAGGGCAAAAAGGCAGGAGGGCAGGAGGGAAAGTCTTAATGCTTTAAATAATAAAGAAATAAGGGATCGCTTCTGGGAAGGGTAGTGGGATTTCATGGCGGGTATTTTAATTTTTTTACTTGTTGATGGTTAAGGACTTAAGAAAACTTCTGGAACCTGACAGCTTTATAAAGCTGACAGCTCTATAAAAATCCAATGTATTTAGAACCGCCGGTTTAAAAGAACGTACCATCCAAACCTCATCACTATGGGTATATGACGAAGTAACGTTGGAACCATGCCATAGTGCCTTCTCATCGAATCGAACCTCTCCCGCAGGCTGATGCCGATGTTCCTTTTGGAGTGGCCGCCGTCGAGGAAGGCGCAGAGGATGAGGTGGGTGTTGTAGGTAGGGGTGGAGGCCCCAGGCTGAAGCCTGGGGTTAGTCATAGGTCCATCTGGTGAAGGGCCGGGATGTCGGGCCCCTCCAACCTGATCGGCCTGCAGGGGTTTCCCG
>CAYWHP010000056.1:2379-12492 GCA_964457845.1 uncultured Porphyromonadaceae bacterium
GGCCTCCAATCCCCTGCCCTCCCGTCTTCCGTCTCCTGTCTAATGTCTTCCGTCTCCTGTCTCCTGTCTCCTGCCTTCTGTCTTCTGTCTGCCTTAATAAGCGCCCTCAGCACCCAATCATAGTCGGCCGAATGGCCATACCGCTCCACATCAAACGGATCCGCGATCTCACGCTTTACTAAGATCGCCTGGTGGCACACCACCATGCCCTTTTGGAAGCTTTTCCAGGTGAGGGTTTCCGGCGGGCGGAGCCTGCGGAGACCCACCTCGCGGTAGCTTTCGTCGACAATCATCGCGTCGCCGTAAAGGATATCCGGCAGGGAGGGCCTGTTTACAGGGGCGTTTTCGTTCAGCTGGAAGGGGGCGAAGATTTGGGACAGGGTGGTGTCGGAATAAATCAGATCGCCACAGTTCATGAACCATACATAATCGCCGGTGGCGGCGGCCAGTCCCTTGTTCATCGCGTGGTAAAGGCCTTTGTCGGGCTCGCTCACCCAGTAGGCCACGCGGCTTTCATGCGAGCTGATGATCTCCGTGGTGCCGTCGCCAGAGCCGCCGTCGATGAGGATGTACTCGATGTTGGGCCAGGACTGGCCCAACACGCTCTGCATGGTTTTCGGGAGCAGCGCGGCGCCGTTGTACACCACGGTGATGATGGAAACCACGGGCAGGCCGGGCACCTTTAGGGGTGATAGTCCGCTGAACCGTGTGCCGCCTTGCCGTGTCGCTTCCATAAAGATCAGATTGGATGGGAAATTAGTTAATTTCGCACAAAAGCGCGTCATGTTTTACAGCCTCCTGCGGATACAACGGTTTTTCGAATCGCTCTACCAGGGTCTCATCAGCCTGGTTCGGGTGCTTTTCCGCTTCCGCTTCCGGTCGGATCTGCTGCGGCTCAAGGCGCCGGCGCAAGAGCTGGCGATACTCGCCAACGGCCCGTCGCTGCGCAACGACCTCGATAATTTCCCCGGGTTCTTTGTAGGTAAACAACTGCTGTGCGTGAACCAGTTCGTGCTGAGCGATGACTACCAACGCCTTAAGCCACAGTACTATATATTGCTTGATATCGGGTTCTTCGTGGAGAAGACTATCCCCCGCGTGGCCGAAGTGCGCGAGCAGGTGAAGGCGGCGCTCATCGCGAAAACCAAGTGGCCGGTCACCCTGCTGTGCCCGGTAGAGGCCCGTAACAGCCGCTTCCACCGCGATATCGTTGCCTCCGATGCGCCCATCACCTTCGCCTTCTTCAACCGCACGGTGGCCGACGGCACCCAGTGCATCCGACACTGGCTCTACCGCCGCCAGATGGCCATGCCGCCGCCGCAGAACGTGCTGATCGGGGCGCTTATGGCGGGACTGGCAATAGGGTTTAAGGAGATAATCATCCTGGGGGCCGACCACTCCTGGCACCAGGGGCTGGAGATTGGCGCCGATGGAAAACTGGTCTCCGCCGAGCACCATTTCTACGATGCCAAACCCTGGAAAGTGGCCGTTGAGCACCCCGAAACGCTGGAGCGTGCTACCATTCACGACTATTTTCACAATTTGTACCGCACGTTCCGGAGTTACCACCTGATACGGGAATTTGCGCTGTCGCGCGGGGTGCGGATCATCAACGCCAGCTCGGTCACCTTCATCGATGCCTTCGAAAGGCGCAGCCCGGCCAGCTATCCCTGGGTGCGCTGACCGAGGTAGATGCCTGCCAGGTCGAAATCCACCTGATCGTCGATGTCAATCGAATCTTTCCGGCTCATCACACAGGCAAACGCACCTGTTTTCAGGAACAGCGTGCGCTCGGCCAGCATCCGCTCCACACTGCACAGGTAAATGGCGCCGTTGAGCCGGTAATAGGCCGGCAGCTGCTGCGACGGGGTTTTCTGGATGTGCTCCGGAATGAACCCGTCGAGCGACAGGCTCTCCGGAAGCTGGTTGCTCCAGAGGGGTGAATGTTCTGTTTTACAAACCGATATGATTGCTTCGGCCTGTTTGCTCTCGAGCAGTTTTACCGAATCCGTGATGTTCAAGGCGGTACGGAGGGGTGAAGTGGGCTGCAGGCAGGCGATGTGTGTAAAAGGCGCGCCGGTTCCCTTCCTGAGCTCGCCCACGGCATGGATCAGCACATCGATGGTGGTGGTACCGTCCTCCGCGAGCTCCTCGGGCCGCATAAAGGGCACTTCGGCGCCAAACTGGGCGGCCACAACGGCGATTTCCCAGCTGTCGGTGCTTACCACCACGCGGCTGAAGACACCCGATGCGAGGGCCGCCTCGATGGTCCAGCCGATGAGCGGCTTGCCGGCCAGCATCATGAGGTTTTTGCCGGGCAGCCGCTTGCTGCCGCCGCGGGCAGGGATGACGGCCACATAGGGACTGCTGCTATTCATTGAAAAGTCTTTTGTAATCGAAATTGGCACGCTCGTAATCCTCGGGTTTGCCGATATCCATCCAGAACTCCCGGATCGGGAAGGAGAGGGTGGTGAGGCCCTTTTCCACGGCCTTCTCGAAGAGGGTGGTCATGTCCATGGCTTCGCCGGAGGGTATCAGGTTTAAGGTATCGGGTGTCAGGAGGTAGATGCCGGCGTTTACGTAAAACTGTTGAATGGGCTTTTCCTCGATCGAAACGATGTTGTCCTTGTTGAGGCGGACTACGCCGTAGGGGACTTCCATGCCGTATTCGCGGATGCACATGGTGGCATCGGAGCCGTTGCGGACGTGGAAATCCAGCAGGGCCTCGAAGTCGACGAGGGTGAGGATGTCGGCGTTCATCACAAAGAAGGGTTCGTCGGGGGCGCTTTCCAGCAGTCCGAGGGCACCGGCTGTTCCCATGCGCTGCTTCTCTTCGATATAGGTGATATCGACCCCCATGGTGAGGCCGTTGCCGAAATAGTTGCGGATCTGTTCGCCCTTGTAATTGAGCGCAATAACAAATTTGGTGAAACCCTGTTTCCGGAACCGGCTGATCACTGTTTCCAGGATGGGCTTGCCGCCCACGGAGAGCATCGGTTTGGGGGTGTTTTCGGTGAGGGGGCGCAGCCGCTGACCCAGGCCGCCGGCCATCAGCACAACGGTGTTGGAATGCCGCTCCTGCTTCACCAGCTGGTCGATCTCGGCCATCCGGATCACCCGGCCGTCGTCATCCAGCACCGGGATCTGGTACACCCTGCGCTCCACGGCCAGTGCAAGAATCTTCTCCTTCGGATCGGATATCCGCACCGATATGGGATGGCTGTTGTAGATATCGCGGATGGGGCTGTCGAGCTCCATCCCCTTCAGCAGTCCGCGCCGGATGTCGCCGTCGGTGAGGGTTCCGATGAGCCGGCCCTCCTCATCCACCACGATGGCGATCCGCATGGCACCGTTGTCGATGATGCGGAGCGCTTCCCTTATGGTTGCGGAAGGGGTGGTCTTTATTTCGGTTATCTGGTACATAATTTTGCTCGCTGTGCTTCGATAACTGTGCTCGCTGCGGTCGCTAATTGTGCTCGCTGCGGTCGCTAATTGTGCGACTGAAGTCGCTAATTGTGCTCGCTGCGCTCGCTAATTGTGCGACTGAAGTCGCTAATTGTGCTCGCTGCGCTCGCTAATTGGTTAAGGTTAGCCCTACCCAATTAGCGCCCGCAGGGCGCACAATTAGTGAGCGCAGCGAACATATTTAGCGCGCAGCGCATATTTACTTATCATAAAATCGCTTAATGATCAAATTCTCCACTTCCACCTCCTTCAGCACAGAGATGATTCTGTCGGCCGCTCCGCCGGTGCCGTAGGGGTTGGATACGGTTTTAAGTTTCTTCCGGAATGCCGGTGACCAGAGCTTTTCGAAGGCTTCTGAGATTTCGGCTTCCGAAGTGCCGCAGTCGATGACCGAGCCGGCGCGGATGCGTCCGTCCTGGCGCTTGCCGATGTTGACGGTGCCGATGCGGAAGCTGGGCGCCTCGATGATGCCGCTGGAGGAGTTGCCCACCACGGCATCCACCAGTTTCATGGTGGAGAGGTAGTTCAGCTGGCCCATCGACGGGATCAGGATGGCGCGGCTGCCGCGGGCCTGAACGAAGGCCTGGAGCTTGTTTACGATCACCCGGTGGCCGGTATCGGTATTGGGCATGGTGAATATCAGGCCGGTATCGGGCAGCTTGTCGAGTGCGGCAAGCAGTTCTCCGATCTGTTCGCCTGCCTTTTCGGGCTCCAGTGTTTCGGGATGGTAGGTGATGAGCAGGTTCCGCTCGTTGAACGTGAAGCTGATGGCCTTTTCCAGCTCTGTACGGGGAAGCAGCTCGATGCGGTTGATGTTGTCGATGCCCATTCCGCCCACCATGAATACCCGGTCGGGCTGTTCACCCATCTGGATGATGCGTTTCCGGTAGGTTTCGGTGGCGGCGAAGTGGAGGTGCGACATTTTGGTAACGGCATGGCGGATGGCGTCGTCGATGGCCCCTTCGCTGAGTTCCCCTCCGTGCAGGTGGGCCACGGGGATGTTGGCGATGAGGGCTGCCGTGGCGGCGCCGAGGATCTCGAAGCGGTCGCCGAGCAGCACGATCAGGTCGGGCCGAAGGGTTTGAAAGGCGGCTGCGAAACCTTCGAGGGCAAGCGACAGGGAGTGTGTGATATCCAGCGCCTTGTCGCCGAACAGTTCGAGGTCGAAGCTGCGGTCAACCTTGAACCCGTCCTCCCGGATGCGGTCGATGGTGGATCCGAATTCGGGGGATAGGTGGGCGCCGGTAACGACAACCTGCAGCTGGAAGAAGGGATCGTCCTGTATGCCCTTCATAAGCCAGTAGAGCAGGCCGTACTCGGCCCGGTTGGTAGTGATCACGCAGATTTTTCGCATCAGATGAGTTCGTCGGTGTGGTAATCCCGGCCGGCAAAGGTACCGATAATATCGTCCCACCGCAACGGGCTGATGCCGGTGCCTGGCCGCTTCACCGTGAGGTTTTCCGGGGTGAAGGGCTCCCCTTTCCGTATGTTACGGGCGGCCACGATGCTCTTCCGGGCGGCCGCCATATTGAGCGATTCACCCGGACTGGGCTTTTTGTCGGCGGAGCCCAATGCTTTTTCGATATTACGGATCGACTGCACCATGGCTTTCAGTTCAGCCGGTTCCAGGCTCGCCTTGTGATCGGGGCCCGGCATGCTGCGATCGAGGGTGAAGTGCTTTTCAATGACCTGCGCCCCGAGGGCCACGGCGGCCACCGGCACCTCGATGCCGGGGGTGTGGTCGGAGTAACCCACCGCCACGCCGAACTCATGGGCCATGGTCTGCATGGCCCGCAGGTTCACATCGCGGAAGGGTGTCGGGTAATCGGTGTTTGCGTGCAGCAGCGTGACTTTCGAACGGTGGAGGCCGGCTTTGTGGAGGATCTCCAGGGCCTGACCGATTTCGTGCATATCGGCCATTCCGGTTGAGAGGATGAGCGGCTTACCGAACGAAGCCAGCTTTCTCAGCATTAAAATATTCGTCATATCGCCCGAGCCCAGCTTGAAGAGGGCCACGTTGAGGCGGTTGAGCAGGTCGGCGCTCTCCTCGTCGAATGGTGTGGATATCAGTTGAATACCATGCAGGCGGGCGTGAACCATCAGCAGGCGGTGTGCATCTTCGTTGAGTTCAAGGCTTTTGAGCATGCCGAACTGGGTGCCTTCGGCGCCGGTTTGCACCTCCTGGTAGGCGGCTTTGGGGGCGCTGGCTGTGACCAGTTTTTCCGTTTTGAACGTCTGGAACTTGATGAAGTCGGCCCCGGCAGCGGCGGCCACTTCTACCATGCGGCAGGCCAGGGCGATATCGCCGTTGTGGTTGACGCCGGCCTCGGCGATGATGGTAACGTGGCTGCTCATCTGATTTTGCGCAGTGGGTTCCCGATATAGGTGCCCGGTTTTTCGATGGTTTTGAGTACGACGGATCCGGCCGATACGAGGGTGTCTTCCGGAATGTCGGTGTTGTTGGCCAGCACGGTGCGGCTGCCGATGAAGGTGCGGCTGCCCACATGGCACTGGCCGTTGAGGATGGCACCCGTGGAGATATGGCAGTGATCGCCCACGGTAGCCTCGTGCTCCACCAGCGAGCCGGTGTTGAGGATGCAGTTTTCGCCGACCACGGCCCAGGCATTGACGAGGGCATTGTGCATGACAATCGTTCCGGCGCCGATGACGGCGGTTTTCGAAACCCAGGCGTTCGGCGACACGATGACCGGCAGATTGCCGCCCAGCTCACGAACCATGCTGAACATTCTGATCCTCACAAACGTGTGATGGATCTGGCCAACGGTGATCAGCGCATTCTTATATCTCTCAATCAATTCGGGCAGGTCATCATCCGTTCCGATAACCTGATACCCGGTACCCGAAACCTGATACCCAGGTTTCTCTACGATCCCGATGATATCGAACCGGCCCTCCGCCTGGATAACATCGATGCACGACTTGCAGTGCCCGCCGCCGCCGATCAGTAACAGTTTTTCTCTCACGGTTGTTGGGTTTTTACAAAGATAATTATTTGATCCTGAGCCTGACCATGAGCTCGTTCCACCGCCGGTTGAGTTCCGGGGATATCCTGAGGAGCAGTGTTAAACTGATGAAGATGATCGAGATGGCCGTACTCCTCACCGCAATATCGAGAACAATACTAAGCACATGATACGCCGGATTGTACAGATTGGGAATAAGAATGGCCGGCAGGTAGGAAACAGCTGCAATTGCCACGGCCAGTGCATGTTTCCACGTGTAAGGCTGCATACCGTATTTTTTTAACAGGAAAATGTACCGCATCAGCCCGTAACATAATGAAGAAAGCGCGGCAGCCAGTGCGGCTCCTGCAATCCCGAAGAGGGGAATGAAAATCAGGTTCGAGAGGAAGACAATCACCCCGAACAGGAACACGAAAATTGCCAGCAACCGGTAATGGAGGCTGGTGGCCATGATGATGCCGCTGATCCCCGAAGCCATGATAAAGAGGTTGGAAATCCCCATGAAGAAGATCACATACCGCCCCGGTTCATAATCGCTGCCGAGCCAGTGGAAGATATTGTCGACATTTCCCCAGATCCCGATGAAGATCAGCAGGCCGAATACTACCTGATGGAGACTTGTGTTGCGGTAGATGCGGCTGATCGCCTCGTGGTCGCTGTCTTTCCAGTGCTGGCCGATCACTACCGCTGATATTTTCGAAACCGCCCGGATCGGGATCGATACGAGGGTGCCATAGAATGCGACACGGCCGTAAATGCCGGTTTCGGCCAGGCCCAGCATGGAATTGATCATCAGCCGGTCGATGTAGAGGATCAGAATATTGCTGAAAGCGATGGTAATACCGAAGAATGCCACGCTCACCAGCGATTTCCGGAGATCGGGAGTAAGAAAGGCGGGTTGCAGTCCGACGCGGAATTCCCCGTCGCGCATGAGCAAGATGGCGATGATTATGCCGGGAAGGGAAAGGGCAACCGTATAAAAAAGCACGAAACCGTCGAAACGGAAGGCGCCCCACATGAATGCGAGGATAACGGCGAGGATCAGCACGCGCTGGACAAACTCCTTGAGGAATATGCCCCGCACGGCATTCATCAGGACTGAATAGTATATGTCGATCACCAGGTAAATGGTGGTGAAGGCGGTTAGCGGAACGATGTAATCCATGTACTGCACGAAAAGGTTCGCGGTGCCCTCGCTCTTCGACAGACTGTCGGCGATGATCCAGGGGCGTAATGCGAAATAGAGAAGGAGTGCGAGCAGGAAGCCGGCCAGGTTCACCCAGAAAAGGATGCCGAAGAAACCGTTGTGCCCCTTTTCGGGGTTGCGGAACCAGGGAAACAGCCGGATAGTGACGTTGTTGAGCCCGAGCGTGGCGAGTGTGGCGAACACCAGCGACCAGGAAGTGAGCAGGTCGAGGACACCGTTCTGTTCCAGGGTGAAAATTTTGGGCAACAGGATACCGGCGGTCACAAATCCGATCGCAACGCCTATGTAGGAATAGAAGGACCCCTTAATGCCCTGTTTTTCAATGATGCCCAAAGGCTGAAGTATTTTGGCTAAAAATAGCAATTTGCCCGCACCTTCGGGAGGTTACTCAAATGTTATTAATTTAGCCCCTGCATTTAGAACCCTTTATGACGAGCAAACAACAAACGGGCCAGACAGTCAGGTTACGCAATTCCTACTTCACCACGGTGGTTTCCATTGCCATGGTGCTGTTCCTGCTGAGCCTGCTCGGGCTTCTTATCCTCAATGCCAGGCGGATAGGGGACTTTGTGAAGGAGAACATCGGCTTTTCGGTGATCCTGAAGGATGATGTTCGTGAGGCCGATATCATCCAGCTGCAGAAGTCATTTGATGCCAACCCGGCCGTAAAGGGCACCACCTTCGTGTCGGCCGAGGAGGCCGCCGCCGACCTGCAGAAGGAGCTTGGTGAGAATTTCCTTGAGTTTCTCGGAACAAACCCGCTCAAACCGTCGATCGACATCAAGTTTCATGCGGCATACGCCAACCCTGACAGCATCGCGAAGTTCGAGCGGGAGTTCAGTGCCTATCCGCAGGTTTATGAGGTGTACTATCAGGAGTCGATGGTTAACCTGGTGAATGAAAACCTCAGAAAGATCAGTATCGTTATTTTGGCGTTCAGCGCACTGCTTCTCCTTATCTCCGTGGCGCTTTTCAATAATACGATCCGGCTGATGGTGTACAGCAAGCGGTTCATCATCAAAACAATGCAGCTGGTAGGGGCCACACGCGGGTATATCCTGCGGCCTTTTATCGCCCGCGGGCTCCTGAACGGGCTGTTCGGGTCGATACTGGCCTCGCTTCTTTTCCTAGGAGTGATTTATATTGCCCAGGAGCAGATGCCGGAGGTGCTGCAGTTTACCGATTCCATGACCATTGCCATGCTCATTGCCCTGATATTCGCCGTCGGGATGGTGCTTTCGGGCATCACCACGATACTCGCGGTAAACAAATATCTGGGCATCGAACGCGACAAGCTATACGTTTAAGAAATCAATTATACCTATTCAGATGGCAGATAAAAAGGTGGTTGCCAAACCCAGGGAGGAATCAGCTCCCAAGAGGCAGGAAGGTTTCGTTTTCAGCAAACTCAATTACCAGCTTCTGATTGCCGGTTTGGTGGTATTGCTGATAGGCTTCCTGATGATGGCGGGCGGCGGATCAGACGACCCGAACAAGTTCGATCCGTCGATATTCAGTTTCCGGCGAGTGACGCTCGGTCCGGTTGTTGTTCTGATCGGTTTTATCATCGAAGGAGTGGCCATCATGTACCGGCCGAAATCCAAAAAGGAAGAGTAACGGATGGACTGGCTGCAAGCCTTGCTGCTCGGTATCCTTCAGGGGGTGGCCGAGTTTCTTCCCATCAGCAGCGACGGCCACCTGGAGCTGGGCAAAGCCTTGCTTAAGGTTGAAGGTGCCGACAACCTCCTCTTCACCGTTGTTGTTCATGGTGCTACTGTTCTTTCCACCCTGGTCATCTTCTGGCGCGAGATCATGCGGCTTCTCCGCGGAACGCTGAAGTTCAGCATGAACGAGGAAACCGACTATGTTCTCAAACTGATCGTTTCCATGATCCCGGTGGGTATCGTGGGGCTTTTCCTGAAGGACTGGGTAGAGAGTTTTTTCAACGGCAACCTGGCCATCGTGGGCATGTGGCTGCTGGTGACTGCTGCATTTCTTTACCTGGGACATTACCTCGGGAAACGCACGGAAGGGAAACCGGTTTCGTATGTTGCCGCATTTATCATTGGTGTGGCGCAGGCAGCGGCTGTAATGCCGGGGTTGAGCCGGTCGGGGACCACCATTGCCACCGGCCTTATGCTTGGTATTGACAAAAAGAAGCTTGCCGAATTCTCCTTCCTGATGGTCATTGTTCCGATTATCGGGGCCAACCTGATGGAGCTCAAGGACATGAAGGAGGCCGCCGATGCCGGGACCGCCGCAGTGGGCGGCGTAGGGGCCGTTGAACTCATCATCGGTTTCGTTGCGGCCTTTCTTACCGGTCTGGCAGCCTGTTCCTGGATGATCAACATGGTGAAGAAGGGTAAGCTGATCTGGTTTGCCGTTTACTGCACGGTGGTTGGGGCGGCGGCTATATTGATCGGAACAGTAAGATAATCGTGACACGTGACGCGTGAC